>DASSLR010000100.1:0-52767 GCA_035689345.1 Candidatus Dormiibacterota bacterium | reverse complement strand
CGCGGGTCTCGCCTGGGCGTACGCCTCGATCCTGGGCCTGACGATCACCAACCCGGCGACCATCGTCTCGTTCGCGGCGCTGGCGGCCGCCCTCGGAGCGGGCCTGAGCGGATCGTGGACGCGGCCGGCGCTGGTGGTCGCGGGGGTGGGCCTGGGATCCGCGAGCTGGTGGCTCATCCTCGCCGCGATCACCGCGGCCTTGCGCAAGCGCATCACGCCACGGGTCGCGCGCGCCATCGCCGGACTCGGCGCGGTCACAGTGGTGGCTAACATCAGATCGTGATGACGCATCCACTCCGCTTCGGACTGAAGCTGTCGGGCCAGGACTGCACGATCGAGGACCTGCGGGCGGTGTGGCGGATCGCCGAAGACGGCGGTTTCGACCACGTTTGGGACTTCGACCACCTGGCGTCCATCGGCGAGGGCGGGCCCGACCGGCCGATCTTCGAGGGCTGGACGCTGCAGGCGGCCATGGCCGAGGCCACCAAGCGCGTACGCATCGGCTGCATGGTCACGGGCAACACCTATCGCAACCCGGCGCTGCTCGCCAAGGAAGCGGTGACCGTCGATCACCTGTCCGGCGGGCGGCTCGAGTTCGGCATCGGCGCCGCGTGGGCGGAGATCGAGCACCAGATGTATGGATTCGAAGGCCTCGACCACCGCGTCGGCCGGTTAAGCGAGTCGCTGCGCATCATCAAGTCCCTCTGGACCGAGGACCGCACCAACTTCGACGGCCGCTACTACCGCATGAAGGACGCGATCGCGAACCCCAAGCCCGTGCAGAAGCCTCATCCGCCCATCTGGATCGGCGCCTCAGGCGAGACGACCCTGCGCCTGGTCGCGCGCTACGCCGACGTGTGGAACGCATCGGGTGGCGACCCCGCCCAGACGAAGGAGCTGACCGAAAAGCTCGAGCAGGCCTGCGCCGAGGTCGGCCGCA
This sequence comes from Candidatus Dormiibacterota bacterium, assembly GCA_035689345.1. Lineage (GTDB taxonomy): Bacteria > Chloroflexota > Dormibacteria > Dormibacterales > Dormibacteraceae > CF-118. The sequence goes on along the minus strand of DASSLR010000100.1, from coordinate 51,827 downwards.
ACCCCGCTGACATCCGCCGTTCCGTGCAGTTCGACTGGGACGGCAAGAGCAAGCAGGAGCTCATCGAACGGTCGGGTGCGTACCTCGAGCGCGGCATGACCGAGCAGGTCGTCTACGTGCGCGGCACGGCGCAGCCCGTCGCGCTCGCGGAAAAGGTCGCGGACGCGCTGCCGGACGTGCGCGACAATCTCAAAGCAAGCGGATCAAGCACACACAGGAGGTAACCATGGCTGACAGCGTGTACCGGGTGACCGAGCTGGTGGGTACCAGCAGCACGTCGTGGGAGGCGGCCGCCAAGTCGGCCATCGAGACCGCTGCCAAGAGCCTGCGCGACCTCCGCGTGGCCGAGGTGGTGCGGCAGGACGTAACCATCGAGAACGGGAAGGTCAGCACCTACCGCGTGCGGCTGAACGTGTCGTTCAAGTACGAAGGCGCGACGACGACTAAGCGCCGGAAGTAAGAAGCTCTCACCGAAACCCTCTCCCGCTCTGCGGGAGAGGGTTCTTTTTTGTCTAGGGGGCCGTGGCTGCCTGCACCTGGCACCCCGCGGCCTTCATCTCCTCCAGGGCCTGCTGGCCCGTGTCGGGGCTGACCGCCGCGCACAGGTTGAGCAGGATCCGCACCTGGAAGTCGTGCTTGCGCGCGTCGAGCGCCGTCGCGCGCACGCAGTAATCGGTGGCGAGCCCGCAGATGTCCATGTGGTCGACGCGCGCCTCCTTGAGCACGTCCAGCATCGGGTGCCCGCGCGGGTCGATGGCCTCGAAGCCTGAGTAGGCTGCCGCGTGCTGGCCCTTGGTCAGCACGGTCGAGATGAGCTTCTCGCGCACGAGGTTCTGGATGGGCGGGCAGAAGCCCGCACCCGGGGTGCCCGCCACGCAGTGCGGCGGCCAGGAGTTGTGAAAGTCGGGGTGATCGGAGAAATGGTCGCCGGGGTCCTCGTGCCAGTCGCGCGTCGCGCAGACGAACTGGTACTCGCCCTTGAAATGGCGGATGTGTCGCGAAACCATGGCCGCGACGTCACGCCCGCCCTTGACCGCCAGGCTGCCCCCTTCTACGAAGTCGTTCTGGATGTCAACGACTATGAGCGCGTTCCTCATGCCCGGCTTTCACCTCCGCTTAGACTGACCCTGTGTCCAGCGTGATCCTAGCGGGTGCGCGCACACCCATTGGCAAGTTCGGAGGCGCGTTCAAAGACGTGCCTGCCGTCACGCTTGGCGGGCATGCGATCCGGGCCGCGCTCGAGCGCTCGGGCGTCGAGGGGAAAGACGTCGACTACGTGATCATGGGCCAGGTCCTGCAGGCCGGCGCCGGACAGATCACCGCGCGGCAGGCGGCCATCGAGGGCGGCATCCCGCAGGAGGTGCCGGCCATCACGATCAACAAGGTCTGCCTCTCCGGCCTCAACGCCATCGCGCTCGCCGATCAGCTGATCCGCGCGGGCGAGGTCGAGGTCGTGGTGGCCGGCGGCATGGAGTCGATGTCGGAGGCGCCTTACGTAGTGCCCAGGGCGCGGTTCGGCGCGCGCATGGGCAACACCGAGATGATCGATTCGATGGTGCACGACGGCCTCTGGTCGACGTTCACTAAGCAGCACATGGGCGAGAGCTCGGACGAGGTCAACCGCGAGCTCGAGATCGCGCGCGAGGACCAGGACGAGTGGGCGGCGCGGTCCCACCAGCGCGCTCATCGCGGATGGGAGAGCGGCGCGCTGGGTGAGGAGGTCGTGACGGTGACGCTGCCGGCGAAGCGAGGTGACCCTGTGAAGGTCGCCCGCGACGAGGGCATACGCCCGGACGCGACCGCGGAATCGCTGGGCAAGCTCGCGCCCGCGTTCAAGCGCGACGGCACCATCACCGCGGGCAATGCGTCCCAGATCTCCGACGGCGCCGCGGCGGTGGTCGTGATGTCGAAGGACAAGGCGCGCAAGCTCGGGCGCGAGCCTCTGGCCGAGGTCGTCGCCCACGGCATGAGCGCCGAGCGCTACGCCTGGCTGCACACGGTGCCCGCGCTGGCGCTGGCCAATGCGCTCAAGAAGGCCGGTCTCGAAGCGGGCGACCTCGACATCGTCGAGATCAACGAGGCGTTCGCCTCGGTGGCGATCAACTCGACCCGCATGCTGCGGCTCGATGAGGACAGGGTGAACGTCAACGGCGGCGCGGTCGCGCTCGGCCATCCGATCGGTGCCAGCGGCGCGCGCCTCGTGTTGACCCTGGCGCACGAGCTGAAGCGCCGGCGCGCGAAGCTCGGAGCGGCCGCCCTGTGTGGCGGCGGCGGCCAGGGCGACGCGCTGATCATCAAGCGCCCGGATTGAAGAAGGCCCAGCCCTTCGGATCCTGGCCGTCCCCGATCTCGATCGAGCTGGTGCTCGCGGGCGAGCTCCGCCTGAGCCAGCCGCGTTGGGACGGCGACGACCTGTACTGGGTCGAGGGCAGGCCGGAAGAGGACGGCCGTCAGGTCGTGGTCAGGCGAGCCGTCGACGGTGCCATCACCGATGTCACGCCGCGTGGCTTCAATGCACGGACGCGCGTGCACGAGTACGGAGGCGGTGACTACGCGGTCAGTCACGGCAGCGTGTGGTTCACGAACTTCGACGATCAGCGCGTGTACCGGCAGGATCCCGGCAAGGCGCCGCACCCTATCAGTCCCGAAGGCGACATCCGCCACGCGGACCTGACGGTCGACACGCAGCGCGCGCGTGTCATCGCTGTCCGCGAGGATCACTCGCGCGGCGGCGCTGAGGCCGTCAACTCGCTCGTCTCCCTGGACTCCGAGGGCAGGCGCGACGCCGTCGTGCTCGCGAGCGGCAACGACTTCTACTCGTCGCCGAAGCTCAGCCCGGACGGCCGCCGCATCGCGTGGCTGACCTGGAACCACCCCAACATGCCGTGGGACGGCACCGAGCTGTGGGTGGGCGAGCTCGACGCCACCGGCGCGGTGACCTCGTCGCGCAGGGTCGCCGGCGGCGAGACCGAGTCCATCTGCCAGCCGGAGTGGGGACCGAAGGGCGAGCTGTACTTCGCGTCCGACCGCACGGGCTGGTGGAACCTGTACGCGGACAGGCCGCTGTGCCCGCTCGACGCGGAGTTCGCCGGACCCCAGTGGGTGTTCGGCTCCTCGCACTTTCGGGTCGTGGACGCCGGCGAGATCGCGTGTATTCACTCGCACTCGAACGTCTACAAGCTGTCGCGGCTCGATCTGGCGAAGGGCGAGCTCATGCCGGTCGAGCTGTTCTACTCGTATCTCGCGCACATCTCGGTCCACCGGCGCAAGGCGGCCATGATCGCCGCGTCGCCGACTCTTTCGCTGCGCGTGCTGGTGGTCGACCTCGACACCGGCGCGCAGGTGGTGGTGAAGGCTTCGTCCACCAAGCACATCGACCCCGCGCACTTCAGCATCCCTCAGCCGATCGAGTTCACGACGGAGGGGGGCGAGACGGCGCACGCGCTGTACTACCCGCCGCGCAACAAGGACTTCGAAGGGCCGCCGGACGCGAAGCCGCCGCTGGTGGTGCACTGTCACGGCGGACCGACCAGCGCGGCGCTGCCGGTGTACAACCTCGAATACCAGTACTGGACGAGCAGGGGCTTCGCCCTGGTCGACGTCAACTACCGCGGTTCGACCGGATACGGCCGCCCGTATCGCGACAGGCTGCGCGGCGAGTGGGGAGTGGTGGACGTCGACGACTGCATCAACGCCGCTCGACATCTCGTGGAGAAAGGACTCGTCGATCCCGAGCGCGTCGCCATCACCGGAGGCTCGGCGGGAGGATTCACGACGCTGCTGGCGCTGACCAAAAAGCAATTCTTCCGCGCCGGGGCATCGCATTTCGGAGTCGGCGACCTCGAGTCGTTTCGCAAGGAGACGCACAAGTTCGAATCGCGCTACCTCGAAACGCTCGTCGGTCCGTACCCCGAGCGCGACGACCTGTATCGCGAGCGGTCAGCGGTCCGCTACGCCGACCGGTTGAGCTGCCCGATCATCCTGTTCCAGGGCCTGGAAGACCGGGTGGTCCCGCCCGACCAGGCCGAGGAATTCGTCGCCGCGTGCAAGGCGAAGAAGCTGCCGTACGCGTACCTGCCCTTCGAGGGCGAGCAGCACGGCTTCCGGCGCGCGCCGAACATCCGGCGGTCGATCGAGGCCGAGCTGTATTTCTACTCGCGCCTCTTCGGCTTCGAACCGGCCGACCCGATCGAGCCGGTCGCGATCGAGAACTTTTGACACCATTAGGCCGACCGGATGTCGGCGTGGCGGAACGGCAGACGCGCCAGATTTAGGATCTGGTGCCCGAAAGGGCTTGGAGGTTCGATTCCTCTCGCCGACACATTCCACTGTTTGGCGCCAAACGGGTCTTTGAATTCGTGGTCAGACGCGGGTTTGGCGCCATGCGGGTCCAATGGGGCCCGGCCGCTGCCGGAATCTGCCTCGGAAACCGGCCGCGCGACACCAGCTAAGCGAAGGTAGCCTAAACTCACGGTTCCGATGGCTGCCGTGGTCGCACAGGTGTTCTGGGGTTTTCGGCTGGGGTGATGGCGACTTCCAAGAACGGCGCGGTCAAATACGGCGGTTTCCGCATCCTGCGCGAGGTCGATCAGGACAGCCTCGGCGTGCTCTACGAAGCCGAGCATCCGCGGCTGCAGCAGAAGGTTGCTCTGCGCGCGATCGGCGCCGGCGCGGCGCGTGATGTGACGCACTCCCGCCGCTTCCTGCTCGAGCTGCGCTCTTACGTGTCGCTCGACCACCCCGCGATCCCCCGTCTCTACGAGCTCGCCTACAACGGCGACTGCCCGTACCTCGTGACCGAGATCATCCCGGGCAAGACGCTCGACGACATGCTCACCGACGAGACCCAGCGCGAACCGCGTGGAGTCATCGAGCTGCTCGAGCCGATCGCGTCCGCGCTCGACTACGCGCACTCACGCGCGACCGTGCATCGCGATGTGAAGCCGGCGAACATCCTGCTCGCCGACGACGGACGGACGATGCTCACGGGCTTCGGCCTTGGCACCATAGCTTCCTTCAGCAACGGACCTGGTGCTGCGGGCCCGATGGCGCCGGATTACGTCGCGCCGGAACGGCTAGTCGGCCGCGAGGTGGATTCGCGCGCGGACGTCTACTCGCTGGCCGCGGTCATCTTTCACGCGGTGACGGGGCATCGCCCCTTCACGTCAAGAAGCTGGATCGAAACGCTCAGCCGCCGGCTGTACGAGCCGCCGCCGAGCGCCCGCGACCTGATGCCCGAGCTGCCCGAAGGATTCGCGCAGGTCCTGCAGGAGGCGATGGATCGCGATCCGTCGCGCCGGCCGGCAACCGCGGGCGAGCTGCTGCAGCGCCTGAGCGATTCGCTGGCGCCGGTGCCGCACAAGGAAGAAGGTGTGCACTGGCTGCACCCCCACATGCACCGGGGCAGCCTGGTGGTGAGCGCGGTGCTGGTGGTGGTCGTCGGCGTGGCCGGGGTCACGTGGCTGCTCGACGGCGAAGGCCTGTCGCTGATGGTGCGGCTCAGCCACCTGGTCGGCGGCCACTAAAAACTAAGAGGTCAGGCGGACCGGCCCTCGATCATCAACACGTTCTGACACGTGAACAGCCGCTCGACGTGAAAGCCGACGCTCACGTTGTTCGGATCCTGACCCAGCGCTGACGCGATCTGCTGCGCGGCTTGCTGCGGAGGAATGCTCACGCCGAACGCCGACGCGGCCAGCGGGATCACTCCGATGTTGCCGCCGTGCGTGTACAGCAGCAGCGTGCCGGCGAGGCCGATCCCGTTGTACGACGCGCTGCCGGTGAGAATCGCGCCGCCCGTCGTGTCGCCGAGGATGTTCACCTTGAGATCGCTGAGTCCCGAGATGTTGACCGCGCTTACGAGGTCGGCCGCCGTGTAGGAGTGGCGCACCGCGCCGTTCTGCTCGATGTTCGCGGTCTCGCACGGCTCCAGCGTCGCCACGCTGAGGAACGGCACCTCACCGTCGGGGTCGAGACCGCTGATGCCGATGATCTCGAACTTGAAGATCCCGCCCGGCGGATCGGGGATCGTGATGACGATCGGCGACGGCCCGGTGCGCGTGTAGACGTGGTTCGCGGGGTCGGTGATGCGCAGCTCCATCAGCGAGCCCGGGTACGCGAGCGCGGCCTTCAGGTCGCTGCCACCGGAGGGTGGCGCGGCGAACGCGTACGAGAACGTCTGGATCTGGCCGTTGTGCAGCAGCCCGCCGGTGAAGTCCTCCTCGGTGCCGGGCGTGGTCTGCGTCTCGACCTGCTGCATCGCCTGCACTTCCTGGCTGAACGGGTCGTTCGGGTCGGGCTGGATCGGTCCCGGCTGGCCGATGTTGCCGCTCGGATCGACCGTCACCTGCTGGCCCTCGGTGAGGTGCACGTGCCCGCTCTTGCCGTCCACGTCGAGGCCGCCGATGAAAAGCTTGATCACCACCGAACCGTCGGCGTTGACGAGCACCTCGAACAAGGTGCCTCGCACGGACGCGGTCGTGGTGTTGCCGATGACCTGGAAGGTGGCGCCCCCGACCAGCTTCTGCACCGAGTTGAGGGTTCGGCCGAGCTTGTCGGTCACCGAGATGTCGTGCACGTGCCCGCTCTTGGCGAAGTGGGACGAGTTGATCTTGATCTCAGTGTTGTTGGCCAGCCGGGTGATCGTTCCGTCGGGGAACTGGATCTGCGCGCGGCCGGTGGCGTCGGTCTGGACCGAATCGCCGGGCTGGACCAGGGTGCCGGACGCGGCTGCCGCGAAGCCGCCGCCGGAATGGGCCACGCTCGCGTTGGGCACGAAGGTCGTGAGCACCGCGCCCACTGTCGTATCGGCCGACGCGACTACCCCCAGCGTGACGATCCCGGCGACGACCAGCAGCACGATCACGACCAGCGCGATCAGGATGCGGAGGCCGCCCCTACCCCTCCGCTTCGGAGCCACCGCCGCCGTGCGTGCTGCCATGCGCGGGAAACCTTAGCAGTCAGGACGGCGCCCTAAACCGGCTAAGCCAGGTTGAGCTAGCGGTGGCCCTCGATGACCATGGTGTTGCCCTCCGGCCCGACGCACGAGTACACCCGGTCGACGATGTAGTCGGTCGGGATGGAGCTGATGGAGGCCCCGGCGGCCGTCAGCCGGTCCATCACCTGGGTGGTGATGTTGACGCCGCGCACGGTGATCTGGGTCAGGACCCAGCCCAGGTTCGGGGTGGCGGCGTAGAAGTCGATCGTCCACGAGATCTCGATGCCGCCGATGTTCGAGTAGTAGTAGATGCGCGCCGAGTTGCTCGAGACGCCCTGGACCTGGATCGTGACGCCGCTGGTGCCCGAGTCGGCCAGCCCGGACGACAGCTGGGCGTTGCTCAGGACCTCGCGCACGGCCGCTCCGGTGTCGACCTTCTCGCCGCCGCACACGGCGTTGGTTTCCCAGGCGACGGCCCAGGGCTCGCCGCCGGGCACGTCGACTGCCCGCACCAGCGCTCTCCACAAACCGGGTGGTCCGTCGATGTGGCCGGTCACCGGCGACCCGCTCTGGCGGGAGGCGTGGACGACGCCGTTGGGGTCAGTGACCGAGAGCGTCATGAAGCTGCCCGGATAGCACAGCGCCACGCTGACGACTCCGCCGCCGGACTGGTAGTCGGACTCCGCGGTCTGGCCGGTGGTGAGGGCATCGCCGGTCGAGACCTGCAGGGTGCCGGCCGAGTTGCCGCCGCCCGACACGGCCCGCTCGCACTGAGCGATGAGCGGATACGGGTCCTGGGGGTCGGGCCGGATCGGGCGCGCCCGAGAAAGGTTGCCGTTGTTGTCGGCGTCGATCTCCTGGCCGGCCGTTACGTTCACGGAGGTCTTGCCGCTCACCTTGACGGTGCCGTCGAACACCTTGATCAGGTTGCTGCCGTCGCCGCGCACGAGCACCTCGAACTCAGTGCCGCGGACCTCGGCGCTCACCGCGTGCCCGCCCACGTTGAAGTCGGCGCCGCCGGCCAGATGCTGAACGACGCTCAGGGTGCGTCCGATCTTCTGCAGGAGCGTGGCCGATTTGAGCTGGCCTCCATTCGAGAGCTGCGCCGCCTGCACAGTGACCGTGGTGTTGGGCGACAGACGCGTCAGCGTTCCGTCCGGAAACTGAATGGTGGCGCGACCGGTGCCGCCGGTACGCACCGAGCTGCCCGCGTCCAGCGACTGGCCGGACGCGGCGGGCTTGTAGCCGCTGTCGTTGTGACCGACGTCCACGGGAGTGCTGAAGACGAGCAGCGCGGCCGGCGAGGCGACGCCCGCCTGCGCCTGGGCGACGAGGAAGAAGTAGCCGCTGCCCAGGAGCAGCGCGGTCACTATGACGATCACGACCAGACAGCCGCCGCATCCCATGCCGCAGCCGAGGCAGCCTCGCGACTTGGCCGGTGCCGGTGGAACCGCCGCCGTCGTCGCTTGCGGCGCGCCAGGTTGAGACGGCCCGGGAGTTGGGGCGGGCGGCTGTACGGCCATCGCGGCCGAACTCTAACCGGATGTAGTGGCGAAGTCGACGATTAGTCGGGCGGGGCTCGTCTTGACGACGAACACCCTCATGCACGCCGCCGAGCCGAGACCCAATCCCCACGCCACGGTGCCCTCGAAGTCTTCGGTGAGGCGCGCCTCTTTGAGGACGGCGAAGTCGGTCTGCGTGAAGTCGGTGGGGCCGCTGTACGTGGCCGCCTCGCTGCTCGTGTGCAGCGTGACGAGGACTCCGGTCGTGCCGCTGAGTGTGATGGTCTGGCCCGACCCTCCCTGCACGAACACCGGCTTGGACTGGCGTTTCACCGTAAAGCTCGGCACCGTGCCGTCGAACTGGATGACGAATCGGTCGTAACCGGGCTCCTCCGTCACCCGCACGTCGGTCACGCGCACGGTGCCTGCCGTGCCTCCGCTCACGTCGGTGCAGCTGAACGCCTGGGTGTTGTCGCCCGGCGGCGTCGGCGGCGTGACCGGGGGCGGTGAGATCACCGGCCCCGTTCTGGCGGCCGAAGCGGGACTCTGCGAGATCGCTGCTGCCGGCGCGGGCGACGTGCTGCAGGCGGCAAGCACGACTACCAGCGCGGCCAGGACGGCGGCGCGCACCGGCGAATGATAATCATCGTTCGGCTCTGAGGGTTTCCACAGGTCAGTGCCGAGGTGGCGGAATGGCAGACGCGTCGGTCTCAAAAACCGATGTCCGCAAGGACGTGCGGGTTCGACTCCCGCTCTCGGCACCAATACGAAATCCGGGGTGTGGGGGGTAGCGTCCTGGGATCGAGGAGGCGGCCCCGACTACGCCGATCGCGGGAACCGTCTAACCGTTTACCGGGGCAGGCTCTAGTTCCCGTGCGACGCGTGACATTCGGCTCTGGAGAACCCGCAGCCAACCGCAGACACTTGCACCAGAGGTGAATTGAGTTGAGGCTTGCGAAGCTTCTGTCTTGGATCGGGTTGGCGCTTGGCGCGGCGTACCTGGTGGGCATGGGCGCGTGGGCGTTGTTCGCGAACGACCTGGAGGTATTCCTCCTCGGCGCCCCGCTCTACGTTGTCCCGTTGGTGGCAGTCGCGTTGGTGCTGCGGTCGTCCAACTCTGTGTGGCTGATCGTCGCTGGGGTACTCGCGCTGCTCGGGGCTGGCTACTGGTTCTTGCAACTCGCTGTCGGCGTCGTGGTGGGCGCAGCGGCTGGCAACTGGGAAGAGGTCGGACTATCGGCCATCAGCGTTCCGGTTATCGCCTACTACGTGGTGGTCTTCTGGACCACAGTTCTCCACCGCACTGAGCACAAGGCACCGATGACGCCAGTAACTTCGTGACGAAGGCAGCGGCCCGGATGACGAAGACGTGAGATCGTAGCGGGCCGGATGAACCGGGGGAAGCGGCAACTTAGCCATGCGCATGGCCATCCCCACAACCCTGCACACCCCGCCCCGACCAGGAAAGGAGCAACTCGTATTCGCCCACGGGTGCATCTCTAAAACCGATGTCCGCAAGGACCTGCGGGTTCGACTGCCGCTCTCGGCACCAGTTCCAATCGCGCGTTTGTATGCAATCGCGGGCTTCGCGGCCGGAATTCACCGCGTTTGTATGCAATCGCGCATTTCGTGGCCCCGCAGCCCCGCTGTGGGTAGTTCCCGCGCGCTAGTGCGTTTTCTAGTGCAGGGTTGGACGCTGCCCCGCTCAGCGTCCAACCTCTTTCTGCGGCTACCAGGCTCCGCCGCCGCCTCCGCCACCCCCGCCGCCTGAGAATCCGCCGCCCCCGCCGAATCCAGAACTGCTTCCCGAGCTCGGCGGCACGTAGGAGATCGCGGTCGAGATGTTCGCGTTCATCAACTGCAAGCTGTTTGCCAGCAGCGCTGCTTGAAACGGAGCGGCGCCTGAATACCAGTTGTTCGTGGCGCTGGTGTCGATGCCCTCGAACGCTTTCGCCCACAGCGCCACGCATCCGAACACGATCGCGTACGGCAACAGCTCATTGAAGATGCCCGCCTTGGCCGCGAACTGCTCGCGATATTTCTCGGCGGTCGTCATGTAGAGGCGAAACCCGAGCGTGTGCTGCAGCAGATCGCGACCGGCCGCGGTGCGCTGCGGCATCGCGGGAAAGGTGAACGTCAAGACCAGACCGCAGATCGCGACGGCGACGCCGACCAATCCCCATCCGGCCGCGCCGAGCATCACCGTCAGCACGAGGCCGATGAACAGAATGGCGACGCCCGCGCAGCCCCAGCCGACGCGGGCGAAGTGGGGATTCATCGTGAAGAGCCTGCGAGTCATCGCATCGTCGTAGATCTGCGACTCGGCCTTGCTCAACGTGGGACGGAACGTGCCCTTCAGGTCGGAGAGCTTCACCTCGGTGCGGCCGGTGAACATTCCGTCAAGGATCGTCTTCTCGTAGGGCATGAGCTCCGCGGCCGGCGCGCCCTTCCACGTGAACTTCCAGTCGCTCCAATCGGGCATCTCAGTGATCGTCAGATGTCCTCGCACCGCCAGGTCGACGATGCTCGCCGTCACGTCCTTGGGATCCGCGCTCTCGTCCAGGATCAGCCCGAGCTCGGCGGGCCGCATGTTCTGTGGAGGACCGAACTCGACCGCGACAGGTACGTGCTCCCCCAGCGGTCGCGCGTGCTCGCGCGGATCGTTCGTCAGGTAGTACTGCGTCAGGTACTCGCGATCGCGGCCGTGAGCGAGCCAGTTCCAAACGATGAGGCCGAGACCCACCAGCAGCACCAGCAATGACGCGCCGATGGTCGACGGGTTGAGGTCGAAGGCGTCCATCGGGAAGAAGCGCAGCCGGTCCTCGAGCATCGGCGGCGGCACGGTGACGGCGCCTTTGTTCAACGCCACCACGACCGACATCTCCTGGCCCGAGTCCAGCTGGCGGGTCGCGTTGAAGGAGACCGAGCTGCCGCTCTGCTCGTTGGGACACGTTTCGGTCGAGCCGGGATCGCCCTGGTAGCACGCCGCCTTCTGGAACGAGCCGGCCGGCACGTTGACGGTGGCCGAGACGTGCTGCTTCGGCACCGGCCAGAGCGCGCCGTCGACGTTCCAGAAAAGCTCGTCGTGGTCGCTGAACGAGTTCATCACGCCTTCGACCGTGTAGGTGATGACGTAGCGCCGGTCGCCCGCCACCAGCGTGCTGGGGTCGCCGATCTTGATGACCTCGTTGTCCGAGTCGATATAGGCGTCGTACGGCACCGGCTTGCTTCCGTCGGTGACCGACCTGACCTCGAGGTTGTAGTAGCGGTCGTGACTGTCGTCGTAGCGATAGCGCAGGGGGATGGTGCGGAAGATGCCGTGGTGCTCCTGCACGAAGTTGACCTTGATGTCCTCGACCACGGTCAGCGACGAGTCGGGCGCGATCGTGATGTCGCTCGCAAAGCTGGTGATGATCCAGCCTTCGTCCGCCGCCGCCGGCGCCGGCGAGGCCACGAGCAAGAGCGATCCGAGGGCGAGGGCGAGAGCCGCGCGGGCCGCCAGGGTCTTCATCTGCAGCCCGTATATTGCGTCGTGCTCACATGACCACGACAAATTTGCGCCACGACATCCGCAACGTGGCGATCATCGCCCACGTCGACCACGGCAAGACCACGCTCGTGGACGCGCTCTTGAAGCAGAGCCATACCTTCCGTGAGAACCAGCAGGTGGGCTCGCTGATCATGGACTCGAACGAGCTCGAACGTGAGAAGGGGATCACGATCCTCGCCAAGAACACGTCGATCCGCCACGGCGACGTGACCATCAACATCATCGACACGCCCGGTCACGCCGACTTCGGCGGCGAGGTCGAGCGCGTGCTCAACATGGCGGACGGCTGCCTGCTCCTGGTCGACGCCGTCGAAGGCCCGATGCCGCAGACGCGCTTCGTGCTGCGCAAGGCGTTCGAGGTCGGCCTGCGCATCGTCGTCGTGATCAACAAGGTGGACCGCGCGAACGCGCGGGCGGGATGGGCGCTGGAGAGGGTGCACGACCTCTTTCTCGAGCTCGCCGAGGACGCCGACCAGCTCGAGGCCCCGGTCCTGTACGCCATCGCCAAGCAGGGCCGTGCCGGGTTGGACGCGGACGCGCTCGAGCCGGACCTCGAGCCTCTGTTCCAGGCGATCATCGAGACCGTTCCCGCGCCGGTGGTCGAGCCGGGCGGCTTCCAGATGCTCGTCGCCAATCGCGCGTACGACGACTACACCGGCACCCTGGCGATCGGCCGCATCACCCGCGGCTCGATCGCGCCCGGTGACAGCGTTGCTGTGCTCGGCGCCGGCGGCGAGGTGCGGCGAGCCAAAGTCGCCGACGTGCTCGTCTACCGCGGCCTCGAACGCGTTTCGGTCGATCGCGCCAGCGCGGGCGACATCGTTCTGCTGACCGGGCTCGAGGAGATCGCCATCGGCGATACGATCGCCGACCCCGAGTCGCCGGACTCGCTTCCGCGCATCGAGATCGACGAGCCGACGGTGCGCATGACCTTCGGGGTGAATACGTCGCCCCTTGCGGGGCGCGAGGGCCAGTTCTCGACGACGCGCCAGCTGCGCGCGCGCCTCTACCGCGAGCTCGACACCAACCTCGGCCTGCGCCTCGCCGACACCGACCAGGCGGAACGGTTCCAGGTCAGCGGCCGCGGCGAGCTGCACCTGGCGGTGCTCATCGAGACGATGCGGCGCGAGGGCTACGAGTTCGAGGTCTCACGGCCGGAGGCGATCGTCAAGGTCATCGACGGCCGGCGGATGGAGCCGGTCGAGCACCTGACCGTCGACCTGCGCGAGGAGCACCTCGGCGCCGTCGCCGAGGCGCTGGGCAAGCGCCGGGGCGAGATGATCGAGATCGTCTACGACCACAAGGGCGGCGTGCGCCTGGAGTACACCATCCCCACTCGCGGGCTCATCGGCTTCCGCAACAGCTTCCTCACGCTCACCGCCGGCACCGGCCTGATGGGCTCGATCGGGATGGGGTACCGGCCGTGGGCGGGCGAGTTCCGCGAGCAGCGCAACGGCGCGCTCACGGCCTCGTCACCCGGCACCGCGATGACATTTGGGCTCGCGGGCGCCCAGGAGCGGGGCGTGACGTTCATCGAGGCCGGCGAGGAGGTCTACGAGGGAATGATCGTCGGCATCCAGAAGCGTCCGGGCGACATCCGCGTCAACGTCTGCCGCGAGAAGAAGAAGACAAACGTGCGCTCGGAGACGGCGGACATCGCGGTCCGGCTCACGCCGGCGTCGAGGCAGAGCCTGGAGCAGTCGCTCGACTTCCTCGCCGACGACGAGCTGCTGGAGGTCACGCCGAAGCACCTGCGCCTGCGCAAGCGCCACCTGACCGAGGTCGACCAATCTCGCGCGCGTCGCGCCGCGGAGGCTTCAGGAATAGGTCGTTAGCGAACTGGGTATACTCATTTCGGCCGGCACAGTGCCGGCGCTCACGGCGGTCTCCAGTTTCTCGAACAGGCCCGTCAGGTTGAGTGGAACCCCTGTTCGAGAAGTTAGGAGATGGAAATGCCAGCAGGCACCATCAAGAAATTGGTCGCGGACCGTGGCTTCGGCTTCATCGCAGCCGAGGACGGGAAGGAGTACTTCTTCCACCGCAGCGCCACCGAAGGCAACTTCGATCGGCTGCAGGGCGGCGAGAAGGTGAACTTCGAGGTCGAGACGAGCCCCAAGGGGCCTCGCGCGAAGACCGTCCGCATCGTCTAACGACGAACCAGACTGGCCCCGGGCTTCGGCCCGGGGCTTTTTTTATTGGCTAGGGATTCCCTGCTTTTGTGCACAAACGCGGGTTATCAGGCCGGAATTCCCTGCTTTTGTGCGCAAAACGGTGAGTGGTGGCCTAGCCGCCCAGGTACGCCTGCCTCACCGCCGGGTTGTGCAGCAGATCCTGGCCCCGACCGGTGAGCTGGATCTGCCCCGTCTCCAGCACGTAGGCCCGATCCGCGATCCCCAGCGCGCGCAGCGCGTTCTGCTCGACCAGGAGGATCGTCGTGCCGTCCCGGTGGATCTCCGCGATGGCGGCGAAGACCTCGTCCACCATCTGCGGCGCCAGGCCGAGCGAGGGCTCGTCCAGGAGCAGCAGCTTCGGGCGGGCCAGTAGGCCACGCGCGATCGCCAGCAGCTGGCGCTCGCCTCCGGACAGCGTGCTGGCGCGCAGGGCCCGGCGCTCGCCGAGGATCGGGAACCGGCCCATCATCGTCTCGACGTCGCGCCTGGCCGCCGCTCGATCTCGCCGCGACCAGGTCGCGAGCTCCAGGTTCTCGAGCACCGTCTGCCGGCTGAGAATCTCGCGACCCTCGGGCACCTGCACGAGCCCGTGGGCCACGATCGTCGAAGGCTTGGCGTTCGTCAGGTCCAGCCGGCCGAATGCCGCGGTTCCGGACGCGATGGGCACGAGGCCCGACAGTGCGTTGAGGATCGTCGACTTGCCCGCGCCGTTGGCTCCGATCAGGGCGACCACCTCGCCCTCACCGACGCTCAGCGACACGCCGCGCACCGCGTTGATCGCGCCGTAGCTGACCCACAGGTCCTGGATGTCCAGCAGCACCTTTTCAGGCTCGACCGCGCGGGCGGAACGGGATGGGATGGAGGGTCCGGCCTGCAGCCGGTCCACGCTGATCGTGCCCGGAGCGTGCGCGACCTCCTTCTCGCCCCCGGTGCCGAGATAGGCCTTGATGACCGTCGCGTCGGCGGAGACCTTCTCCGGGTCGCCGTCCGCGATCTTGCGGCCGAAGTTCAGCACCGCCACGCGCCGGCACACGCCCATCACGAGGCGCATGTCGTGGTCGATCAGGAGGATCGTCAGGCCGTCACGGTTCAGCCGCTCGATCAGCTCGCGCATGCCCTGCTTCTCGGTCGGGTTCATGCCGGCCGCCGGCTCGTCGAGGATGAGCAGCCGGGGGCTCAGCGCGAGGGCGCGCGCTATCTCGAGCCGGCGCTGGTCGCCGTACGGAAGCTCACCGGCGGCGCGCTTCCCGACCTCGGACGCATCGAGGCCGACGGTCTCCATCAACCGGTGCGCGTCGTTGACGCGCGCCCGCTGGTCGCGCCGCAGGAATGGCAGCGTGGCCAGCTGCGCCAGCGTGTCGTCGCGCAGCCGCGTGTGCATGCCGATCATCACGTTCTCGAGCGCGGACAGGTCCGGGAACAGGCGGATGTTCTGAAACGTGCGCGCGACGCCGAGGCCGGCGATGCGATGCGGCGGCAGTCCCGTCAGCCGGTCGTTCTCGATGAACGCCTGGCCCGCCTGCGTGCGCACGTAGCCCGTCACGACGTTCACCAGCGTCGTCTTGCCCGCCCCGTTCGGACCGATGAGGCCCGAGATCGAGCCCTTCTCGATCTCCAGCGACACACCGTCGACGGCCTTGACGCCGCCGAAGTGGCGCTGGAGGTTATCCAGCTTGAGCAGCACTGGACGCTCGATTCGACCGCGGCCACCACCGCGGCCGGATGACGGCAAGACCGCCGCGGCCGACGATGCCCTGCGGCCGGAAGACGATGACAGCGATGAGGATGGCGCCGCTGATGACGTCGCGAGGATCGAAGTTGGGCACGCGCACGATCTCGGGCAGCGAGGTCAGGAACAGCGCGCCCACCACCGGGCCGAACACGTTGCCCGCGCCGCCGAGCACGGCGAATGTCAGCACCTGCACCGTGCGCGCGACGCCGTACTCGTTGGGATCGACGAAGAAATTCAGGTGCGACTCGAGCCCGCCCGCGAATCCCGCGAGCAGCGCGCTGAACACGAACGCGATCATCTTGTAGCGCGCGACGTGGATGCCCTGGCTCAGGGCCGCCAGCTCGTCCTGACGAATCGCCGCCCACGCGCGACCGAGCCGTCCTCGCGTGAGACGCCAGACGACGAAGACGACCACGGCCAGCGAGATGAGAATCAGGTTGATGCCGTTGAGCGGGTCGGCGCTCGGATTCTTGAGACCGAGACCCTCACCGGTGATGGGCAGGTTGAGGATCACGCCGAGGCTCAGCGCCTCGATGAAACCGATGGTCGCGATGGCGAGGAACACGCCGCGCAGGCGCAGGACCGGCAGCCCGACCACGAAACCGACGAGGCCCGCGAGCAACGTGCCGCAGAGCAGGTTGAGGGCCAGGGGCGTGTTCCAGTAAAGGCTCATCAGCACCGCCGTGTAGGCGCCGATCGCCATGAAGCCCGGCGCGGCCAGGGAAAGCTGCCCGGAATAGAGGACGACGAACATCGACACAGCCAGGATGCTGTTGATGCCGATCTGGGCGATGAGCACGGTGTGCGTCTGGTAGAAGGCGACCGGGTCGGTGACGAGATTGATGATGAAGTCCATCTATAGGCGCTCGTGGAGCTGTGCGCCGAAGATGCCCTGTGGGCGCAGAACGAGCATCAGAAAAAGTGCCGCGAACGCGACCCCGGTGCGCACGTTGCTGCCGAACAGGACCAGCGCCGCCACCTCGATCACGCCGAGCAGGTAGCCGCCGGCGACCGCGCCGGGCACGCTGCCCATGCCGCCGAGCACGATCACCGCGAGGCCGCGGATCTCGACGTTGTCCCGTCCGATGTAGGGGCTGATGTCGGACAGCGCGAGTCCGAAGAGGATTCCGGCCACGCCGCCCAGCGCTGAGGACAGCACGACGGTCATCGAGATCATGCGGTCGACGTCGAGCCCCATGAGGCTCGCGGCGCGCGGATTCTCGGCCACTGCGCGCAGCCCGCGGCCGAACTGCGTATAACGGATCAGGTAGCCGAGGAGGAGCATCAACAGGATCGACACGGGGACGATCGCGACCTTGACCGCCTCCAGCGTCAGCCCGGCGACGTGGAATGTCGGGTTCGGCACGGAGTCGGCGGGAAAGCGAACCGAGTTGGCGCCGTCGACCCACAGCCACGCGAACAGGCTGCCCGGGCGGCCCTGCTCCACGGCGGCCACGATGATCAGAGCGAGCCCGATCGTCGATATGAGCGCGGCGATCGGCGGAGCTCGCCGCCGGCGCAGCGGACGCAGGCACACGTGCTCGATCACAAGCCCCATGACCACGCACGCGAGGATTCCGCCTGCGGCGGCGACCGCGAACGACTGGTTGTAGTTGACGACCAGCGAGTACGTGACCGCTGCGCCGAGCATGAAGACCGCGCTGTGCGCGAGATTCAGTATGTCGAGCACGCCGAACACGAGCGTGTACCCGACCGCGAACAGGGCGTAGATGGACCCTATGAAGATCGCGTTCAGGACCTGCTGGCCCATCGCGCGATCAGATTGTCCGAGCCGGCGTCACTGGGTCGGCGAGATCTGCTTGACGAGCGTGAAGCCGCCGTTGCCGTCCATCGCGATGACCCACACGGTCTGCTTCACGTCGTGGTTGGAGGTGAACTGAAACTGACCCAGCGGCGTCTGGATGTTCACTGTCTCCATCGCCCCGCGAAGCTTGTCGCGATCGCCGGGCAGGTCTGAGAACGTGAGCCCGGCGCGCTTGGCCGCGTCGGCGATGATCTTGATGCCGGTGTAGCCCTGGGCCGCGAACTGGTCGGGGTCCTTGCTGTACTTCGCCTTGTACGCGCTGACAAAATCGGCGTTCGAGGCGAAGTTGTTGCCGATGTACCAGGCGCTCGCGCTGCGTGCGCCCTGGCCCGCGGACCCGGCCTGCTTCGAGACCGTGGCCGTGTTGAAGCCGTTGCCGCCGAGGAACTGACCCGTCCAGCCCTGCTTGCGGGCCTCGATCATGATCTTGGCCGGGATGCCACCGAGCGACGTGATGAAGATCACGTCCGGGTGCAGCTGCACCGCCTGCGTCACGTACGGAGACAGGTCGGCCTCGGTCTTGCTGAACTTGATCGTCTTGACCAGGTTGATGTTGTACGTGCCGACCGTCTGTTGAACGATCGTGCCGCCGTCGCTCGAGAACTTGTCATCCTGCGCGACTAGCAGCACGCCCGTCGCGGGGTGCTTGTCTTCGGCGTAAGCCTTGATGTTGTCGGGGATCGCGGTCTGCTCGCCGAGACTGTCGCGGAAGACGTACTTGCACGGAGTCTCGTTCGGGTAGTTGCAGTCCGGCACGATGTGGATGCCGGTCGTGCTCACCGCGAGGATCGGCGTCTTCAGGTTCTCGGCCAGCGGATGCACACCGACCGCCGAGTTCGAAAGGGTCGGCCCGAGCAGGGCCATGAGCTGGTCCTGCTGGATCATCGTCTGCGCGAGCTGGGCGGACTGCGCCTTGTCGGACGCGTCGTCCTGCACCTCGAGCGAGATCTGAGCACCGTTGACGCCGCCCGACTTGTTGATCTCGTCGACGGCCAGCAACATGCCGTCGCGGCTCTGCGGACCGTAGACGCCACCCGCTCCGGTGATGGACAGGATGGCGCCGAGCTTGATGGTCTTGCCCTGGTAGGAGCTCCCGCCCGAAGTGGCCGTGGTCCCGCAGGCCGACAGCACAACGGCGGCAAGCAAGAAACCAAGTACGACGCGTTCCCGCTTCATCGATCTACATCCCCCTATGCACGCTCGGCACTTCCGGCGCCGGCGTTTTAGCCGTTGTTAACGTACCAAAGCTTCAGGAACGCCGCTTACGCGTTAAGTCGTTTGACCAGCCGGGGGATGTTCAGCTTCGGCTGCGGGTACTGCGGATTCATGTCCTCCAGGGTCTCGATCAGGATCGAGGCCACGGCCCAGTTCCGGTAGTCCTTGTCGTCCGCCGGGATCACGTACCACGGCGCCGACTCGGGGGAACAGCGGGTGATGGCGATGCTGTAGGCGCTCATGTAGTCATCCCAGTAGGCGCGCTCGTCGATGTCGTGCTCGTTGAACTTCCAGCGCTTGTCGGGATTCTTGAGGCGGTCGAGCAGGCGCCGGCGCTGCTCCTCGTACGAGATGTGCAGCATGAACTTGACCACCCGCGTCTTCGACCTCACGAGATCCTGTTCGAACTGTTTGATCTGGCCATAGCGGCGCTCGATGACGCCGGTCGGCGCCAGGTTGTGGACGCGCGCCACGAGCACGTCCTCGTAATGGGAGCGGTTGAAGATGCCGACGTCGCCCGGCTGCGGGAGGTGTTTGCGGATGCGCCAGAGGAAGTTGTGCCGCTTCTCCTCGGGCGTCGGGGCCTTGAAGCCGGTGATCACGACCGCCTCGGGGTTCATGTTCCCGATCACGTGGGTCACGGTGCCGTCCTTGCCGCCCGTGTCCATGGCTTGCAGGACGATGAGGAGCGAGCGCTTGTGCTCGGCGTACAGGCGCTCCTGCAGCTCGAACAGCCTGGCCTTGTGCTTGGCCAGGTCCGTCTTGGCCTGGTGGCGCTTCTTCAGCCCGGGCGTGGAATCGGGGTCGACGTCGGCGACGCGGAAGCGCCCGTCAATCAGCCTGGCGACCAGGAGATCTCGGATCTTCTGGGCCGCCACGTTCCTGAGTCTATTTGAGTTCGGCCGGTACGACCTCGAGCGCCACGAGCCTGTCCTCGCGCACGATCCGCACGCCCAGCTTCGAGCCGATGCGTGCCTCGACCATCAGCCTCTGCAGGTCACCGGCCTTCGACACGGCCGATCCGTCGACCTCGACTATGAGGTCGCCGCTGCGCAGCCGTGCCGCCGCGGCCGGACTGTCGGCCACGACCTCCTGGACCTCGACGCCCGCCTGGAAGCCGGTGCGCTGCGCGACTGACGGAGGCAGCGAGCGCGTTCCACCTGCGATCCCGAGGAACGCACGGCGCACGCGGCCGTTGCGCATGAGCGCCGAGAGGATCGCCTGCGTGGTGGGATTGATGGGCACGGCGAGCCCGAGTCCCATGCCGGCCACCGCCGTGTTGACCCCGACCAGGCGCGACTGCCAGTCGGCAAGGGCACCGCCGGAGTTTCCGGGGTTGAGTGCCGCGTCGGTCTGGATGACGTCTTCGACGAACCGGCGATGCCCGTTGCCGTCGGCGGTCGCCAGCGAGCGGCCTAACCCGCTGACGACCCCCGACGTGACGGACCCGCTGAAGCCCATCGGGTTGCCGATGGCGACCACGAGCTGACCCACGCGCAGGCTGTCGGCGTTGCCGACCTCGATGGGCTTGAGGGTGGCGGCGCGCGCCCGGCCAATCGCGAGGTCGGAAAGCGGGTCGGCGCCGATCACGTCCAGCTCGTACTCCGAGCCGTCGATGAAGGCGGCCGTGGCGGTCCGCGACTGGGCGACGACGTGGGCCGAGGTGACGATGAAGCCGTCGGGCGTGATCACCACGCCGGAGCCCGCGCCGCCATCGCGGACGCCCGCGCGGTGGACGCGGAGGCTGGCGACGGTCGGGAGGACCCGTTCGGCGACCGCCACGATCGTGGTCGAGTAGGCGTCCAGGGCCTCGCGCTCGGTGGCCGGCGTGGTTCCCGCCATGGCGCTTACAAGATTACCCCGTAACGAAAGCCCTAAACATGCCTTCCTCTCCCCCGCTTGCGGGCGAGGGTCAGGGTGGGGGCGAGAGCTGCCTTCCGCATCGCCTCGAACTCCACCTTGAACGCCTCGACGATCTTCTCCGGGTCGGGCACCAGCCCGGCGTCGGTGGCGACGCCGAGCATCACGCCCCCGGCGTAGCTGATGATGCTGACCCCCAGCCCGAGGTGGCCGGACTGCGGCACCCAGAACATCACCCGGTCGATCTTTCGGCCGGCCAGGTAGAGCGGCTGCCGCGGTCCCGGCACGTTGGTCAGCACCGCTGTCGCCTTGCTGCCGAAGAAGCGCAGCCCGACCTGCTCGACCTCCACGGGCGCCAGGCCCATCAGGCTCAGCACGCCGAAGGCCACGAGCGCCTCGGGCGACTGCTTGAGGCCGTCCATCTCCTTCTTGATGGCGCGCAGCCGGCGCGCAGGATCGGCGATTCCCACCGGAAGCGTCAGGAACACGAGGCCGAACGCGTTGCCCAGCTCGTGCGCGCGGTCGAGCGGCCGCAGGTTGACCGGCACCGACGCGCGGATGGCCACGCCCGTCGTTGGATCACCGCGCTTCTCCATGTAGCGCCGCAGTGCGCCCGTCGCCGCGGCGACCAGCACGTCGTTGACGGTCGCGCCGTGTGCCTTGCCGATGGCCTTGAAGTCTTCCAGCGGCAGCGACTCCGACCACGCTGCCCGCTTGCGCCGGCCCAGCTTGCCTTTGAAGACCGTCGCCGGATCCGGCGGCAGGACCACCAGGCGGCCCAGCCGGTACGCGCCGTGCGCGCCGACACGCGCCACCTCGAGCACGCGATCCGGCCTCGCGGCCAGGTCCTGTCCCGCCTTCAACCCGCGCCGCACGGCCGCGGGAAGCCACTCGAGCGAGAACGCCGAGGCGCCGGCTGATTCGCGCCTGGCGCGTGCGGGCGGCTTCGCGGCGGCGGACTCGTCGGTGAGCGAGAGGAGCACGCGGACGAGGGCGATGCCGTCGGCGATCGAATGATGGATGCGCGTCAGCACCACCGAACCGCCGTGATAGCCGTCGATCAGGTGCATATGCCAGAGCGGCTTGGCGAAGTCGAGCGGCGTGCTCATGACGTCGGAAACGAACTTGCGGAGCGCGGCTTCGGTCGCGGGCGCCGGCAGCGCCACGTGAGTGAGGTGGTTGTCGACGTCGAACTCCGGGTCGTCCTCCCAGTGCGCGATGCCGGCCCGGGTGCGAGGGCGGACGACGCGCTGGTGGAACCGCGAGAACGGCGCCAGCCGGCGATCGAGCGTGGTGCGCAGGCGCTTGACGTCGACCTGGCCGTCGAGCGCCATCACGCCCGTGACCATCATCAGGTTGGTCGGGTCCTCCATCCCGAGCCAGGCGGCGTCGACGCTGGACATGGGAGTTCGCCTCGGCACGCTTACGAATTCTTCACATTCGGCTGACTCTCGCCAGACCGTTGCGGCGCTAACTGGCCGCATGGCCCTCGCCAGACAGCTGACCCGGAGGCAGGCCCTCGTGGCGGCCGTGGCTGCCGGGCTCGGCGTCGGCGCCGTGCGCCTGCTCAGCCCGACGCTGTCGAACCTCTCTCACACCGCCGTGCCGGGCCGATCGGGCACCGACTGGGCGTCGCCGCTGGGCGCCGAGTCGGCGCGCGTCATGCAGCTGCTGCGCCGGACGACGCTCGGCTACACGGCCGCCCAGCTTGAGGCGGCCCTCTCCGACGGTTTCGCCAGAACCCTCGACCGCCTGGTCGAGACGAAGCCGGCAGAGCCGCCGGCGCTCGACGCGGCGTCGACGCCTGGCGGCCGGTTCGCCGTGACGCAGCTGCAGCAGTGGTGGGTCGACCACATGCTCACGACGCCAACTCCTTTCGCGGAGCGCATGACGCTGTTCTGGCACGGGCACTTCACCAGCGACTACCGCAAGACCGCTGACAACACCTTCATGTACTGGCAGAACCTGACATGGCGCCGCATGGCGATGACCAACCTGGGCTCGATGCTGATGCAGGTCACCACCGACCCCGCGATGCTGCGCTACCTCGACCTCGCGACCTCCGTCGCCTCGAGCCCCAACGAGAACTACTCGCGCGAGCTCATGGAGCTGTTCACGATGGGCGCCGGCAACTACTCGGAGGAGGACGTGCGCCAATCGGCGCTGGCGCTGACCGGATGGCAGCTGCCGCGTCCAGACTCGACTGCACCCGCGCCTGGCACCGGCCGCAACCTTCCCGTCTACACGAGCCCGAAGGCCGGCGTGTTCAATGCGCGCCGGGCGTACAGCGGCTCGATCACATATCTCGGTAAGACCGGTTCGCTGGACACGGAGGGAGTGATCGAGCGCATCCTCGCCCAGCCGGCCACCGCGCAGTTCATCACCACCAAGGTGCTGCAGCAGTTCCTCACGGGACAGCCGGCGGCGGGTCTCGTGAGCAGGCTGGCCGATTCGTTCCGGCGCAGCAACTACGACATGAAGACTCTGATGCGCGCCGTGTTCACGAGCGACGAGTTCGTCGCGCCGGCCGCCTACCGCGCGCTCGTCAAGTCCCCGACCGAGTTCATGGTCCAGGCCGCGCGCGCACTTGGCGACACGAAGCTCGGCAAGGTCGTCGTCGCCTCAGGCCCTGGGATGGGGCAGTCGCTGTTCGATCCACCCGACGTCGGCGGCTGGCCCAACAACGAGGCGTGGATCTCCTCCAACACCGTCATCGAGCGCGTCAACTTCGTCACCGCCGCGCTCGCCGCAACGAGCTCGCTGCCGCCGTCGGCCGACGCGATCAGGCACCAGCTCGACGGCGTGGTCGGTCCGCAGACCGCGTCGATGCTCAACAGCGCGACGGACGAGCGCACGCGCTGGTTCGTCACCCTCGCATCGCCGGAATTCCAGCTCAAGTAGGTGCACGTGCCATGAAGACAGACATCGGCATCAACCAGCTCAAGCGTCGTGACTTCCTGCGCGCGGGCCTCGTGTTCGGCGCCGGCGCGGCCGGTCTCGCCGCCGGTTATGCCGCGGTGCCCGACGCATTCGCGCGCGCCGTGTACGCCGCCAAGCGGGAAGGCGTCACCAACGACAACGTGCTCGTGATGATCCAGCTCGCCGGCGGCAACGACGGCCTGCGCACGCTCGTGCCTCTAGCCGATCCGACGCTGCACGACCTGCGACCCAAGCTCGCCGCGCCGATGGTCGCTCAAGCTTTGCCTCTCAACGGGCGGTACGGCCTCAACCACAACCTCGCCGGCATCAAGAGCCTGTGGGACAAGGGCAAGGTCGCGATCGTGCAGGGCGTCGGCTACCCCAACCCGACGTTCTCGCACTTCGAGTCGATCCGCATCTGGGAAACCGGCGACCCGACGCGCCGTCAGGTCGACGGCTGGCTCGGGCGCACGCTGGCGACTTCGTATGACTCGAACGGCCACCCCCTGACCGGCTGCGCGTGCGGCGCGACCGACGTACCCGGGGCGCTGCGCGACCTGCAGGCGACGATGACCGTGATCCAGGAACAGAAGACGTTCGGCTTCACGGGTGGGAGCGAGGTCGAGGCGGCGGTGGGCGCCCTGTACAAGGGCACGCCCGGCATCTACGGCGCGCTGTTCGACACCGCCATCGCCACGGCCACCGAGACGGTGGCGACCCTGCGCACCTCGGCCGCCGCTTACCAGCCGATGGCCGATTACTCGGACAAGGTGAAGCTCGTCTATTCGTCAAAGAACCAGCTTGCGGCCGCGTTGCAACTGGCCGCGGAGCTCATCGTCACGGGCACCGGCGTCAAGCTGTTGCACGTCACGCTCGGAGGCTTCGACACGCACTACACGGAGCTGAGCCGGCACGACGACCTGATGGCCTATCTCGACTCCGCGGTGACCGCGTTCTACGCGGACCTGGCCGCGCATGGCAGGTCGGACAAAGTGCTCATCGCCACGTGGTCGGAGTTCGGCCGGCGCCCCAAGGAGAACGCGAGCGGCGGCACCGACCACGGCGCGGCCGCGCCGCTGCTGCTCATCGGCGACCCTGCCAAGGGCGGGCTGTATGGCGCGGAGCCAAGCCTCACCGATCTCGACTCGACCGGCAACCTCAAGTACGCCGTCGACTTTCGCTCGGTGTACCAGGAGATACTCGGCGGCCACCTCGGCGCCGACGCCAAGGAGATCCTGGGCGCGACCTTCGACTCCGTCCCGTTCCTGGAGTGAAGGATCCGCGCGGCTTCCTGTTGAAAGTCGGCGCCACGTTCTTGAGCCTGCTCGCGACCGCGGTCTCGGCCGCGTACGTCAGCGCGCACGTGAAAAACCCGAACGCGCCGCTGCAGCCGCCGGTGCTCTCGTCGTCGATCAGGCCCGCGGACGTGCAACCGGTGACCACGACCTATGCGTCCTGAGCTGCACTTCCACGCCATGGGCACGACGTGCAGCCTCTTCGGCGACGGCGACCTGCTCGAAGGTGAACGCTGGGTGCGCCGCATCGCGGCTCGCATCACCCGATTCGACGAATCGAGCGAGCTGTGCGAGCTCAACGCGGCAGGAGGCCGCTGGGTCGAGATCTCGCGCGAGCTCGAAGAGATGCTGCGCGCATCGCTGCGCGCCTTCGAGCTGAGCCACGGGCTGGTCAACATCGCGGTGCTGCCGTCGATGCTCGCGATCGGCTACACGCGACCACTGGTCGCCGGGCCGACGGCTCCCGCGCTGGCCGAAGCCCATTCCGCTCCTTATCTCCATAACGTGCTGCAACTCCGGCGGGGAAGCGCGCGTTTGGCGCATAGCGCGCGCATCGACCTCGGCGGCATCGCCAAAGGCTGGATGGCCGATCGCCTCAGCGAGCTCCTCGGCGGGCACGTGCTCGTCAACCTCGGAGGCGACCTGTTCGCGCGCGGCGAATGGCCCGTCGGCATCGCGGGCGAGACGTATCTGCTGCGCGACGTGGGCGTGGCCACGAGCAGCACGCGCAAGCGGAGGTGGGGCGAACTGCATCACGTCATCGATCCGCGCACGGGCCTGCCGGCGGCCTCGGGTGTCGAAGAGGTCTCTGTCGTGGCGAACACCGCCTTCGAGGCCGAGGTCTTCGCCAAGACCGCGCTCATAGGCGGAATGTTGCGATGACGGCGGACCAGTTTCTCTGGGTGCTCGCGCGCGTGTGCGGTCTTGCGTCGTACGCGTCGCTCGCCATCGCTCTGCTGACCGGCATCGCGCTCCGCACCGCCGTGCTCGACTGGGTGGGGAGCAATCGCGCGCTGCGCTCCCTGCACGAGTACACGACGGTGCTGTGGATACCGCTCGCGGCGCTCCACGTCGCCGCCCTGCTCCTCGACCACACCGCGCGCGTCACGCCGCTCGACGTGCTGGTGCCATTTCTTGCGCCCTACGGCACCCTTGCCATCGGCCTCGGCACGCTGTCGCTGGACCTGCTGGTGCTGGTGACGGTGACGGCGTGGATGAAGCGGCGCATGAATGCGCCGGCGTGGCGCTGGCTGCACCGGCTTGCCTACGTCGCGTTCGCGCTCGTGTTCCTGCACGCGGTGCTGGGCGGCACCGACTTCAGCGACCCGCTGGTCTCCGCCATCACGTGGGGCACGGCCGCCGCGCTGCTGGTCTTGACCGTGTTTCGGATCAGAACGCGGCTCGCTGCCGCAAAGTGAGGATCTCGTTGCGCAGCTGCTGCTCGGCTTCGAGCGGCGTGTCGATCTCCCGCCTCTCGCGGTGCCAGCGTTCCATCGCCAGGTCGAGCTGCGCGGTCTGCAGGCGCGCCAGGCGCACGTAGGCCTGAAGCCCACCCTTGTCGAGCGCGCGCAGCCGTTCGCCGAAACGCCGCCATGGGGCCGCGAGGATCTCCACCTCCGCCGGCAGGACCGCGCCCGCGCCGAGTGCCGCCTCCTGGCGCAGCTGGTCGTGAAGCGCGCGGCTCTCGTTGCGCAATCCCAGGGCCAGCAGCACGATGACGCCCGCCGTGAACGGGCCGGTCATGATGATGGTGCGGAGGTGCACTTCGACGAGACCGAAGAGCGACGTCTCGATGGGGAAGAACGTGAGCCACGCGTCCCACGAGAAGTGCGCGGCGATGGCGACCAGAAAGCCCGCAATGATGGCGACCACCTTGTGGCGCGGCGACGGCAGCTGGCGCGCGATGCCGATGCCCGCGCCGACGAGCGCCGTGTACGTCGCATGGCCCATGAACAGGCCCAGCACCTGGCGTGCGTACCACTGGAAGCCCGCGGCCACGCCGCCTGCGCCCTCGGGGCTGAAGATCGCGTACAGGTTGGTCATGTACGTGATCGTCTCCATGAAGTTGAAGCCGAGCCCCACCGCTGCTCCATAGACGATCCCGTCCACGACGTCGTCGAACTCGTTGCGCATGACGAGGAAGAGGAGCAGCACCGCGGCGCCTTTGCCGAGCTCCTCGAACAGGCCCGCTGAAAACGCGTTGGACGCGTCCAGACCAGGCCCTGGCACCAGCGTGTTGATCGCGATGGCGCCCCAGAACGTCTCGGCCCAGATGACCAGGCTCGTCGCGACGACGGCGCCCCAGGCCGCCGCCACCAGCACGAGGCGCCATGGCTCCTTCTCGTTGCGGTCGATGCGGCGCACGATCCACAGGCCGAACGCGGTGGTCGGCACGCAGACGAGCGCGCACACGGCCGCGACCACCGGCCCCGCCGACTGCGCGAACACGAAGAGGTCGCTGATGAGCAGCCACAGCATGGCCGCCAGCCCGAGGAGCACGCCGGCGCGGATCAGGTGGCGCCGGCGGGTCGCGGGATCGCGATCGGCGGCGCGGACCGCGACGTAGGTGGCGAGCGCGATGAGGGCGACCGCCACGAGCCCGTAGAGAGTCGCGCGCGCGGGAATCGTGTCCAGAAAGACGTAGTCGAGCAGCGAGTTCCCGACGAGCACCACGACCACAGCTGCCGCGAGCAGCGCGGCGAGCATGTAACGAGCAGGCCTGCCGCGCGGGCGAGGATTGGCCGCGATCACGTTCGCTCCACGTAGACGACACGGCGCCCGAGCACCTCGACGGGCCGCCCGTTGTCGAGCCTTTCGACGACGAAGACGTACTGCCCCGGCAGGTGGTACTTGAGGCCTTCCGGCACCTCGGCGGGCACGATGGTCTGGTCGCGCAGCGCGCTCGGCACGCCAGGTCCGACGCGACCCACGACGTTCTCGAAGCTGTCGAACCAGGCGGCTTCGACCGTGATCGTGTCGGGCAGGCCCGACCAGTCGACCACCGCGGCGAACTGATCGCCGCGAGAGAAGGTGTCGCGGTCCTGGCCTTTCGTGGTCTTGCTCGCGGGGTCGTAGCTGTAGACGCCGACCACCTTGGCGTGCGGACCTGCGTTCAGGTGAAACGGCTCGAAGTGCGCGTACTCCACCGCCCCGGCGATGAAGATGACCACCGCGAACGCGGCGTAGGCGAGGAGCGTGCGGTAGAGCGTCCTCACCGGGTCGCTGGCGCCCACCGACACGCGCGCAGTGTATCGAGGCTAGGGTGAGCAGCCTGATGATGAGTCCTCGCTGGTCGGTGTCGGCGGCGTTCTTCTGCTTTGGCACGGTGGCCGGCAGCCTAGTGCCGCGCATGCCGGCGTTCAAGGAGAGCCTGCACCTCACCGACACGCAGGTCGGCCTCGCCTTCGTGGTCTACGCGGTGGGCGCCGTGCTTGGCTCGGTCGTGGGCGGACCCGTGCTGGCGTACGGGGCGACGCGCTGGGTGCGCGGGGGCACGGTTCTGATGCTGGCTCTGCTCGTGACGCCTGCGCTGGCGCCGAACTTCGTGCTCTTCGCGTTCACATTTCTCGTGCTCGGATTCTTCGGCGGTTTCCTGGACGTGCTCGAGAACTCGCAGGCCGCGGCCATCGAACGCGACACGCGCCGGCCGATGATCAACGGCTTCCACGCGTTCTGGAGCCTCGGCTTCGTCGCGGGCGGTGTCGGTGCGTCGGTCGCGGCGTCGTTGAATGTGGCGCCTCTGCCTCACTTCGCCGCGGTGGCGGTGCTGATCGCGGCGGCGTCGATCCCGCTGCTGGCCGGCGTGCCGGACACTCGCGGCGGCGCGGCCACCCTGCTGCCCAGCGGCACCACGCGATGGCGTGTCGGCACTGCGGTAGGCGCGGTTGCGGCGATGGCGTTCTGCGCCATCCTGGTCGAAAGCGCCGGCGCTGACTGGGGACCGATCTATCTGCGCGACTACGGTCACACCGCGCTGGGTGTTGCTGCCGGCGTCGGGGTCGCCTTTTCGATTGCGATGACCGTCGTGCGCTTCACCGCCGACCGGCTCACGGCGCTGACCGGTGCCGCGGTCGTCGCGGCGCTGGGAGCTGTGGTTTCGATGGCGGGCCTGGCGCTGGCGGTCGCGCTGACCACACCTATCATCGCGATCGCCGGTTTCACCCTGGTCGGTGCGGGCTGCGCGGTGATGGTGCCTCTGGCGTTCAGCGCAGGCGCGAATCTCGGCCGCACTGGCGCGGCGCTGTCCGCGATCACGAGCGCGGGCTACGCCGGCTCGATCGTCGGTCCGTTCCTCATCGGCTCGACGGCTGATCGATTCGGCCTGCGTCTCGCCCTGGGGATCCCACTCCTCGCGGCTGTGGGGGTGCTCGCGACCGCCGCCGCGTTGAGAAGTAGAGGAGGTGCAGATGCCACAGAAAGCATGGAGCGAGAAGCGTGAGCGTCAGTACGAGCACATCAAGGAGGGCCTCGAGGAACGCGGCACCCGCGAGGACAAGGCTGAGGAGATCGCGGCGCGCACGGTGAACAAGGAGCGCGCGCGACACGGCGAGACCAGGGAGGCCAGCCGCACGTCCATCGAGGACATCTCTTCCGGCCGTCGGGGCGGGCTGCGCTCGCATCGCGGGTCGGGCGGCCGCACCTACGACCAGCTGCGCAACGAGGCGCGCGATCGAGGTATTCGTGGGCGCTCGAAGATGAACAAACGCGAGCTGGAGGCTCGCCTCAGCCGCTAGCCAGCTCGCCGCAACGCCGCCTTACACTGCGCGCAATCGATGGTGACGAGGTGGTTGGTCGCGGCCGTCCTATTGGTCGCCGCGTGCGGTGGAACCACCGGTGCGAGCTCGATCCAGACGTCGCCGTCACCGCGGCCGCCTGGTCCTCGCGCCGACACGTGGACGTGGGATGGCGCCGCGTGGCACGCGACCAGCGGCCCCGGACCTTCGGCCCGATTCGCCGCTGCGCTTGCGTATGACGAACAGCACAAGACGTACGTCCTGTTCGGCGGCCAGACCAGGCAAGGTTCGTCGGACGAGACCTGGCTTTGGGACGGCAAGAAGTGGACAGCGGCGCATCCCGCCCACAAGCCCACCGCGCGCCGGAACCCGGCGATGGCGTACGACAGGCAGCACAAGGTGGTCGTGCTCTACGGCGGCCTCGTCGAGGACAAGGGCGAGGGCACTCCTGCGGCCGACACCTGGAGCTGGGACGGCTCGGACTGGTCGGTCCTGGGTGCGTCGTCCGACGCAGGCCAGCGTCTCGGCGCCGCCATGGTGGCCACCGAGGGCAAGCCCATTCTGTTCGGCGGCGGGGCCGCGTTCAACGACACCCTGTACGGCGACGCCTTTGCCTGGGACGGCCGCGCCTGGACGAGGATCGATCGGGAGCCTCGACCGCCGGCCCGGTACGGTGCGGCGGTCGCGTGGAATCCGGGCGATTCCTCGTTGCTCGTTTTCGGAGGCAATGGACTCGATCCGAACGCCGGCCCAGGCGCCGCGGGCACGCCGCTCGGCGACACCTGGTCATTGAAGGGGGGCGCGTGGACCAGGCTTGCCTCGACGGGACCGCCCGCGACCGGCCAGCCGAACGCCATATGGCAATCGAACCCGGGACGGCTGCTCGTCATGTTCGGCATGGCCGGAACGTGTCGCAAACCGACGAACGCGATGTGGGCGTGGGACGGCACGGCGTGGTCGCAGCTGGCGAGTGCGCCGGTGCCGCCGCGATGGGGTGCGGCGCTGGCGCAGGCTCCCGACGGAAGCGCTCTGGTGTTCGGCGGATCCGACGAACCGAGCTCCGGCTGCTAGGAGGTTGGTGCGGCGGAGAGGAGTTGAACCTCCACGACCTTGCGGTCACTAGCTCCTGAAACTAGCGCGTCTGCCATTCCGCCACCGCCGCACGGAGCGAGCGAAAAGTATACGTACGCCCCTGTCGAGTGCCGGCACTGGGCGTGGCTTTCGCGCTTTCGGTGGTGCGAGTGCCGGCACTCGCCGCAAGTTAGCCCGCGATGAACAGCGTCTGCCAGGCCGCCTGCACGAGCTCCTGGCTCAGCTCCGCCCGCTGACCCCGGGCCGACGAGACGTCGACCAGCCGCTCCAGGAGGTCGCGGGGGTGATTGCCACGCAGCGGCCGCCCGCCGTACATCGACCGGATCCAGTCCAGCGCCGCAGGGTTGGGCGGAATCGTCAGGCGCTCCCGCTCGCGCTCGAAGATGCGGCACCACATGTCCCACGTCGGGTCGGGCATCAGCACCTTGTACGCGAGGCGCCGCAGGTACGCCTCGTCGAGCAGCTCACCTGGCTTGAGGTTCGTGGACAGCGCCAGCTGCGCCCAGAACGGCACTTCGATCTTGCGACCGCTCGAGGCGAGGTTCAGGTAGTCGATCTCCTGCTCCAGGGGCACGAGCAACCGGTCGAGGATCTGCTTCGGCGACACACGCTGGCGGCCGAGGTCGTCGATCAAGAGCACGCCACCGTTCGCCTTGACCTGCAGGGGCGCGCCGTACGTCCGGCTTCCTTCCTCGAAGACCGGATCGAACATCTCGAGCTGAAACTCACCACCGACCTGGACCAGCGGGCGGGTGATGCGCCGCCAGCGCCGATCGATCGGCTGGTTCGACTCCAACCTGTGGACCGCGCCGTCGAAGACGGTCATCACCTCGCCGCCGCCGATGTCCAGGGCGACCGGGATGATGATCGGCCCGCCCAGCAGCGCCGAGATGCGCCGGGCGAGCGTGGTCTTGCCGTTGCCAGGCGCGCCGTAGATGAAGATCGACGACCGTGAGTTGACCGCGGCGCGCACCGCCTCGGCGACGCCGGGCGCGAGCTCGATGCCGGCGAGCGCGATGTTCACCTTGACCATGTCGAGCGTGCCGGGCTTCGCCGCTTCGGCGAGCACAGCCCGGTATTCGGCCATCGACACCGGCGCCGGTCCCGCGTAGCGCGTCGACGCCCGCGCGATCTCCTCGCTGCGCGTGCGCCCCTGCTTGGTCACCGCGTACGCCATGCGCTCCGGCAGCGGCCGGTTCAGCCAGGGCCCTTGCTCGCTCGCGAGGCCGAGCGCATCGAGGAAGTTGTCGCTGGTGAGGCTCTTCAACACCGGCTCGACCACGGAGAACGGCAGCGCCAGCTGCTCCGCCACCTCGTAGCCGGTCAGGCGCGTGGCCGCCGCCGCCAGGCGCAGGACCATGCCCTCGACGAGCGTGCGGTTGATCTCCGGCGGAGGCGGCGGCTCGATCTGCGGCGTCCCGCCGCCGCCGGCGGTGATGGGCGGGAGCGGCGTCGGCTCGTCGACGTGCTCGAGCACGGCCGCGAAGATCTTCTTGGCGAAACGCGCCCGGTCGGCGTGGTCCGGCGGCTCGCCCTCGCGCCGGCGGTGGATCCAGTCGGGCACCTCTTTGAAGACGACCGTGTTGCCGATCAGCAGCTGCACGTGGTCCGGCTCGGCCACCGACACGCGAATCGCGATGCGCACGAGGTAGCCCTGGCTCTTCAGCGCGGCCCAGCTGCGCTCCCACGCCACCTCGGTGCGGCCCGCCCACGTCTGGCGCACCGTCTTGTCGGTCGCGAGCACTATGTCCTTGCGGTTCTGGTAGCGGCGGCGCACGAGCTCGGTGACGTCCTTGTCGATGTCCTCCGCGACGAGCGCGGCGAGCGGCAGCGCGCGATCGTCGACGGCCGGCCGGTTCTTGATCTCGAAGATCGTGCCCGCGGTCGGAGCCAGCGCGCGGATGACGCTCGCGTGTCGCGGGCAGAACGGCGTCCGCTCGATGAAGGTGATGTGCCGCCTGCACCACCATGACTTGCACTCGCGCCCCATCAGGTCCTTGTAGGCGCAGGCCCATCCGCGTCGCTCCTGGCAGTCCGTGTGCAGGCACACACCCGGCGGCTTGGAGCCGCGCACGTCGGCCGGGATCGCGACCCTGTGCGCGACCTGCTCGACGACGGGAACTTCGTTGGATATCGCCTCGACGGGGGGCTGCGCCGCGGCCGCCTTCGGCATGTAGTGGAATGCGCCCGCGAACTCCTCGCAGCTCTGGAAGCGCGCGGCGCGATCCTTCGCTGTCGCGCGCCAGATGATCTCCATGATCGGCGATGGGATCGCGGTCGACGGCCGCGGCCTGTCGAACACCTGCGAGTGCAGCACCGCGGGCAATTGCCCGGTGAACGGAGGCTCGCCGTGCAGTAGCTCGTAAAGGATCATGCCCAGCGAGTAGATGTCGGCGCGCGCGTCGATGGTCTCGCCCTTCACCTGCTCCGGCGCCATGTACGCGGGGGTGCCGACCATGCTTCCGGTCGCGGTGAGCCGCTGCTTGTCGTCGACGAGCTTGGAGATGCCGAAGTCGAGGATCTTCGTCTTGCCGCGATTGGAGATGAGGATGTTGTCCGGCTTGATGTCGCGGTGGATCACACCGAGGTCGTGGGCGACGCCGACCGCGGACAGCAGCTGCTGCAGCAGGTCCACCGACACGTCGACGCTGAACCGTCCGTACTCGTCGAGCCAGGAGCGCATCGATCGGCCCTCGACCCACTCCATGACGATGAAGAGCACAGGCCCGTCCTCGTCGAAGTCGTAAACGCGGACGATGCCCGGATGATTCAGCGAGGCGACCGTCGCTGCCTCGCGGTGGAAGCGCTGGCGGAAGTTCGCGTCACTCGAGTACTGCTCGGCCAGGACCTTGATGGCGACGGGTATCTCCAGCCGCGGATGCGTGGAGCGATAAACCACACCCATCGCTCCCCGTCCGAGCTCCGCCTCGATCGGGTACTTGCCGAGCTGAGCTAAAGCCACTGAAGGATTGTCAGTATGCCGCAGCGACCCGAGCCAACCGCCGATTTGGCCCCCCGAGGCAGGACGCAGCAGCCCTCCCGGCCATCAGATCCGCTAACGGCCCCGGGTGCCGGTTACTTGCGAGCTGCCGGCGCCGCGCTCTCCTTGATGGGCACGGCGCTGGCACGGAGGACCTTCTTGTCGAACTTGCCGACCGCGGTCTTCGGCACCTCGTCGATGAACCGGATCTCGTCGGGCAGCCACCACTTGGCGACCTTGTCGCGCAGGAAGTCGATGACCTCTTCCTGGGTGACCTTGTCCTTGAACTCCGGCTTCGGCACCGCGTACGCCACCGGCCGCTCGTCCCACTTCTGATGGGCGAGGCCGATGACCGCCGCCTCCATGATCTTGGGGTGGGCCATGATGGCGTTCTCGAGCTCGACTGAGGAGATCCACTCGCCCCCGGACTTGATCACGTCCTTGGTCCGGTCGACGATCTGGATGTAGCCCTCGGGGCTGACCTTGGCCACGTCGCCCGTGCGGAACCAGCCGTCCTCGGTGAGCTTGTCCGGGTCGTAGCCGTTGTAGTAGCCGCGAGCGATCCACGGTCCGCGCACCTGGATCTCGCCGAACGCGACGCCATCCCACGGCAGCTCCTGCCCCGTGGCCGGGTCGGTGATGCGCAGCTCCACGCCGGGCACGATCACGCCCTGGGTGAGGCGCGCCGCCAGCTCGTCCTCTTTCCTGGTGCCGGCCCGCGGTCGCGCGACGCTGCCGAGCGGCGAGGTCTCCGTCATGCCCCACGCGTGCAGCATCCTCAGGCCGAGCGCGTCCATGTTCTCCATGAGCGACCGCGGAATGGCCGATCCGCCGCATATGACCGTGTGCACCTTGGGCAGCCGCTTGCCTGACTCCTTCAGGTAGGCCACGGTGTTGATCCAGATCGTCGGCACGCCCGCCAGGATGGTGGCGCCCTCCTGGTCGGCCAGCTCGCAGATCACCTTGGCGTCGCCCATGAAACGGTCCGGAAACAGCAGTTTTGCACCGGCCATCCCGCATGCATAAGGAAGACCCCAGCTGTTGGCGTGGAACATGGGCACGATTGGCAGGACGGTGTCGTTCTCGCTGACGGCGAGGTTGTCCTTCTGCAGCACGCCCATGGTGTGGATGAACTGCGAGCGGTGCGAGTAGACGACGCCCTTGGGGTTGCCTGTGGTGCCGGACGTGTAGCACATGGCCGCGGCCATGCGCTCCGAGAGCTTGGGCCATGGGTAGTCCTCGCTCTCGGCCTCGAGCAGGGTCTCGTAGTCGAGCAGCTCGCCCAGGCCATGGCCTTCCGGAGCGGGCGCACCGTCGGTCATGAGCACGATGTGCTTGACGCTCGGGATCTTGCCTGCGAGCGCTTTGAGCACAGGCACAAGCGGCAAGTCGACGAACACGACCTTGTCCTCCGCGTCGTTGACGATGAACTCCAGCTGCTGCGGGAACAGGCGGATGTGGAGCGTGTGCAGCACGGCGCCCATGCAAGGGACCGCGTAGAACAGCTCGAGGTGCCGGTGGTTGTTGAAGCTGAGGCTGGCGACCCGGTCGCCAGGTTTGATGCCGAGTCGTTTGAGCGCCCCCGCGAGCCGGTTGACGCGAGGCACCAGCTCGGCGTTGGTCATCCGATGGACGCCCTGCTCGCGCTTGGTGACGACCTCGCTCTTGCCGTGCAGGCGCTGCAGGCGCCAGAGCACGTGCTGAATGCTCAGCTCGTAGTCCTGCATCAAGCCATCCACTGCCGTCACCTCCACCAGCTAGCGGTCGGGCACGCGTTATAAGCCCCTTAGGAGGTCGATGGTAAGCCGCCAGGCCGTAGCATGCACGGAGCGATGAAGTCCTGGTCGCGGGCCGACCTGCACATGCACACGAATTTCTCCGACGGTTGGCCGTCGCCTGCGGACCTCGTCGGGCACGTCATTTCGCGCACCGACCTGCGCGTGATTGCCGTGACCGACCACGACACGATCGAAGGTGCGCTCCGGGCGGCCGAGATCGCCGCCAGGCTCGGCAAGGTCGAGGTGGTCGTCGGGGAAGAGGTGTCGAGCCGCGACGGCCACATCCTTGGTCTGTTCCTGGAGCGCCGCGTGCGGCCCGGAATGTCCGCGGCGGCCACGCTGCACGCGATCCACGACCAGGGTGGCCTGGCCGTGGCGCCGCATCCGATGTGGCGGACCAAGCGTCAGGTCCGCGAGGGCGGGGTGGTCCATGGCGTCGGATGGCTGGCGGCGGAGCTGGACTTCGACGCCGTCGAGGTCGAGAACGCGACGCCGGGCTTCTACGTGTTCAACCGCATGGCGCGGCGCCTGAACCTGGGGCTCGGCGCGGCCGAGACCGGTTCCTCCGACGCGCACATCCTCGACGCGATCGGTCGCGCGTTCACCGAGTTTCGCGGTCGCAGCGCCGCC
Source organism: Candidatus Dormiibacterota bacterium (assembly GCA_035689345.1). GTDB lineage: Bacteria > Chloroflexota > Dormibacteria > Dormibacterales > Dormibacteraceae > CF-118. The sequence continues at coordinate 15,608 of DASSLR010000100.1, read as the reverse complement.
GACCTGCGCCGAGCGATCGAGGCGGGCGAAACCGCGGCGGGGCGCTCGCGGTACAAGGCGGTCGGTCTGGTCCGCTACGCGGCGTGGGGATTCAACCACCAGCGCTACGCAGTCGCCGCCGTCCGCTGAATTTCCCTGCGTTTGTATACAAACGCATGCTTCAAGCGCTGAATTTCCCGCGTTTGTATACAAACCGTGGTTCCCTAGACTGAAAGGCCGCCGCCGCCCGCTTAGCTCAGTGGATCAGAGCATCTGTCTTCGGAACAGAGGGTCGGGGGTTCGAATCCCTCAGCGGGCACCATGCTGATAGCTGGGAAAGAGGCATTGGGAACTTACGACCCAGAGGTGGACCGCGCCGAGCAGGAAGCCATCGCGGCGGGCAGGGAGCGATTTGACCTCGCGCGGCTCGAGGCGCTGCTCGAGGCCAATCCCGGCACCTACGCGCAGCATGAGCAAAGCCTTCGCCGCAGCTACTACTTACTCGTGACGAGATTGAAGACCATGGAAGACCTTGCCGACCACGTCCGCGAGATGACCGTATGGGGTTTCTGGGAGGTCGGCTAGAGCATCTCCTCGACCAGGCGGTCGAGCCTTTCGGCGTTGCGATTGATCTCGGCCGCGAGCCTGCGCACGTCAGCGGCGTCGAGACGCTCCGCGTCGGCCATCTGCTTGCTGAAGCGCTCGATGTCATCCAGGCCGGTCGCGAAATCGCGGTTGAGCGTCGTGTGCGAATCCTGAATCTCGGTCAGCATCTCGAGGAACTCGCGGCGCTCGATGATCATGTTGATGGTCAGCAGTACCGCGAGGAGCGCGGTGAGCGATGACATGAACAGGTCGATGTCGTGCCCTGACAGCGACGAGTACACGTCGCCCGCCGACGCGAGAAGAAGAGTCATCCACGGCAGCGCGAGCTGCCACAGGTCGAGCGGGGCCTGCTTGGCTTCAACCCTGGTGGCCGCGCTCGGATAGATCGCGGCCAGCCCGATCAGCAGAAAACCCGCAAACCAGCCCGTGTTGAGGACGGCGCCGACCGAGTCGTATGAACCCTGTGCACTCAGGTACGCGAAGGCGCTGTCGGCGATCGAGTAGCAGGCGACCCCGGCCAGCAGCAACGCCATCCTGCCCGCCTGCTGATGCGTCGCGCGGCGGATGGCGAGGATGAGCACCGTCCCGACCACGATGTCGGTCACCGGATAGGCCATGTCGAGGAGCTTGGTGTCGGACTGCGATTGGTAGACGTCGCGCAGCCCGAAGGCCCAGGCGGTGCACGTGAGGGCGATGGCGACGATGGCGCCGTCGAACCACACGCGCCATTTGACCGATGTGCCCCGCGCCGCGTCGCTCCAGAACGCGCGGATGCCGCCGATCGCGAAAGGAACCGCGCCGAGGAATCCCGCGTCCGCCAGCGACGGAGACGGCACGGTGACCTGCTGCCAGACCTCGTAGTACGACCACGCGAGCTCGCCCGCGGCCCACAGGCCGGTCGAGATGCTCATCAGCGTCCAGCCGAGACGTTCCCGGCCGGTGGCGCGGCGCGAGGCCCACGCGCAGGCTGCCGACGCGATCGCTGCCGCCAGGGCCTCGCCGAGGTCGTCGATCACCGTCACGGCGCGGTCGCCGAACACACCTGTCTTGAGGATCACCGCGTAGGCGATCGAGGCCACGACCACGACCACCGCCGCGCTGACGAAGACCCTCTTCCGCGTGTCCCACGTGGCCCAGGTGCTCATCGACGAGCCAAGTTAAGCAGCGTGGATCTCGGTTTCATCCCTCATATGCGCAGTGCCCGGTAGAATTCACCGGCTAGCAAAAAGGGCGGCTGGCGGAACTGGTAGACGCGCACGTTTGAGGGGCGTGTGGGGCAACCCATCCGGGTTCGAGTCCCGGGTCGCCCACCATCCAGGACTTTCGAGCTTGGTCGGCGGCTTAGGGTCGCTGCTGGCTTGCCGCGCCACGTCAAACTATCCGCCGTGACCGAGGGCCCCGAGCTCGATCCCGCCACACAGTTTCGCGAGCTCTACGACCGCGAGTACGCGTCGGTCTACCGGGCGATCCGCGCCGTCGTCCTCGATCCGGCGGCCGCCGAGGACCTCACGCAAGAGGCGTTCGTGCGCGCGTACCGGGCCCGGCATCGGTACAGGCCGACCGCCCCGCCTGGTGCCTGGCTCCGGCGCATCGGGGTCAACCTGGCCATCTCCCACCTGCGCCGGCAGAAGCTCGCCCGGTTCCTGCCGGCCCGGCTGTACGTGGCGCCCGACCGCCGCGAATACGACCAGGCCGAGGCGAGGGACGTCGTGAGCAAGGCACTCGAGGCCCTCAGCCCGAAGCTGCGTGCGGCCATCGTCCTGCACTACTACGAGGGCCTGACCCGAGAAGAGATCGCCGGCGTTCTTGGAGTGCCGGCGGGCACGGTCGCCTCCCGCATCGCCAAGGCGGTGGCGATCATGCGCAAGGCGATGGCCAGCGATCAAGACTGGGACGAGAAGCGTTCGAGTAATGAAGGTGCCCTACGTGGACAATGACCCCCATGAGGGAGAGTTGAGCTCACCCTCAGACGACGACGTTCGCCGGCTGGTCCGGGGCGGTGTGCAGTCCTGGCAGCCGCGACGCGGACCCGACTTCTCCGACCTCATGCTGCGCATCGGAGCGGGCCCGTCGCCGTGGGTCCTGTACACGGCCGCCAGCGCCGCCCTGGTCGTGATCCTGCTGGTGGCGTTCCTGGTCGGGTCGTATTTCCAGATCGGCGCCCTGGCGCCGCAGCCGGTCCCGGCCAACATCCACTAGCTAGGCGAGCAGAGACAGCTCCTCGCCGAGTCCCTGTTCGACCGCCCTGGGCAGGACGACCGACGCGGCCGCCAGGTCCCACAGGGCAAGGCCGTGCGACTCGAACAGGGTGATGCCGGGCTCGGCCGGCGCCTTCCAGCCGCCCGCCAGAACGGTCCCCAGCTCGTTCACCCGCTCCCAGGCGAGCGCGCCCGAGCTCACCGCCTGGATCAGGTCACCGCTCTCGAGGCGTGCCACCGCGAGCTGGTCCACGACCACCGTCTGGGCACGCGTGACCAGGTCGGCCGGCAGCTCCGTCCGGTTCGGGAAGTTGGAGCCCGCGCCGATCACGAGCGACGGGGACTTCACCCAATCCGAGGACAGAACCGGTTCGGACGAGGTCGTGATCGTCACCACGACGTCGGCGTCGCGCACGGCCGCCTCGGCGCTCGAGGCGGCGACCACCGGCACGCCGAGGGCCGACGCCCGTTCGGCAGCGAACGCCTCCCGGCGCTTCTGATCGCGGCCAAACACCCGCATCTCCTTGATGGTCAGGACCCGCGACAGCGCCAGCGCCTGGGTCCGGGCCTGGTGGCCGGAGCCGATCACCGCCACGGTCACCGGCGTTCCCGCACCGCCAGGGGCAAGGGCCTGCGCCGCCACCGCGCTCGCCGCGCCGGTCCGGTAGGCGCCCATCAGGTCCGCCTCGATCAGGGCGGTCAAGGATCCGTCGAGCCCGAACACCGTGACGAGGAACCGGACGGCCCCGGCAGCCACCGTGTACGACTTCACGCCCATGCACCTGCCGCCCGGGTAGGTGGCGAACATCACGTTCAGAAGCGACCCCGGCGCGAAAGCCCGGCGCCGGGGCTCGTTCTGGGCGGTGCCCTCGCCGAGCTCGCGCATAGACGTCGCCACCGCCTCGATCACGGCGTCCATGTCGATCACGCGGGCCACGTCAGCCTCGCGCAGGATGCGCGTCACGAGAGTGTCACGCCCTCGTGGGCCGACGCAGATTCGCGAGATTGACGGCCGGAGCCGAGGAAAGGGTGGCGTGACGACGAGTGCATTGGAGATGCACGAGGAGGAGCGCCGGGCCCCTTGACGAAGGCTTCAGCGGAGCCCGGCCGTCCAGATCGCGAAGATGCTAGGGCCATCGGGGGCGGGACACTCCAAGGGAGAATACCGTCACCATGACGGCGACCTCCCTGAACGTCGGCCTGATCGGCCTCGGCACGGTCGGCTCGCAGGTGGCCGAGCGCCTGCTGGCCGGCCAGCCTCAGCTGACGCGCCGCGCGGGGCTGGAGCTGTGCCTGGAGCGGATCCTGGTCCGGGACGTCGACAAGCCGAGGGCCGTTCATGTCGAGCCCGGGCTGCTGACGAACAACGCCGACCGGCTGCTCGATGACCCGGCGATCCAGGTCATCGTCGAAGTCGCGGGCGGCGACGAGCCGATGCACTCGTACCTCGAGAGGGCGATCAAGGCGGGCAAGCATGTCGTCACCGCCAACAAGGTCGTGATGGCCAACCACGGCATGCAGCTGCTGACGCTGGCCGCCGAAAAGAACGTCGACGTCTACTTCGAAGCCGCGGTCGGCGGCGGGATTCCGTTGATCAGCACCTTCCGCACGGACCTCCAGGCCAACCGCATCGAGAGGCTGTCCGCGGTCATCAACGGCACCACCAACTACGTCCTCGGGCGCATGAGCACCGACGGGTTGCCGCTCGACTACGCAGTCAGGGAAGCGCAGGCCGCCGGCTACGCCGAAGCCGATCCCACCGATGACGTCGAAGGATTCGACGCCACCTACAAGCTCGCGATCCTCGCCTCCATCGCGTACGAGATCAGCGTGCGGCCGGGCGACATCTATCGCGAGGGCATCAAGGGCATCGAACCCGTCGACTTTCGGTACGCGCGCGAGCTCGGTTACGCGATCAAGCTCATCGCTCACACCCAGCGCCATCCCGGACGCGTCGAGGCTCGCGTCCATCCCGCCCTCGTGCCGCTCGACCATCCGCTCGCGCAGGTCGAGGGCGCTGACAACGCGGTCTTCGTCGAAGGAGACCTCGTGGGGCGCGTGCTGCTCAAGGGCCAGGGCGCGGGCGGGCGGCCGACGGCCTCGGCCGTGGTCGGCGATCTCATCGACCTCGCGCGTTCGATCCGGCGCGGCGTGCAGAACCGGCCCTCCTTCAGCTTCGACGACCGCATCGGCGTCATCCCGATGGGGGAGGTGGTGACGCGCGCCTACTACCGCATCCGCGCCGAGGACCGCCCCGGCGTGCTGGCCGCGGTCGGCCAGGTGTTCGCCGAGGAAGGGGTCAGCATCTCGAGCTTCATACAGAAGGACGCGTGGGTCGAGGAGAAGACGGCGGAGCTCGTGATCACCACGCACCCCACCGCCGACACCCGGCTGCAGAAGGCACGCGAGCGCATCGCCGGGCTGCAGCCCGTGCGTTCGGTGTCGGCGTTCCTTCGCGTCTACTAAATAGGGGCTGCGCGAGAGTGGGGGTCATCGAGCGGTACCGCGAGCACCTGCCCGTCGGGCCGAACACGCCCGAGGTCGATCTGCACGAGGGGTCGACCCCGCTCGTGGCAAGCCGCAACATCGGCCGCGCGCTGGGCCTGCGCAATCTCTATTTCAAGTACGAGGGCCTGAATCCAACCGGCTCGTTCAAGGATCGCGGGATGGTCGTCGCGGTCGCCAAGGCTCTCGAGGCAGGCAGCCGGGTGCTCATGTGCGCGTCGACCGGCAACACGTCGGCGTCGATGGCCGCGTACGCGGCGCGCACAGGAGTTCGCGCGATCGTCGTTGTACCGGCCGGAGAGATCGCGATGAACAAGCTGTCGCAGGCCCTGATGTACGGCGCCAAGGTGATCGCGCTGAAGGGGAACTTCGACCATGCCCTGCAGACGGTCCGTGACCTGGCGAGTCGCTACCCGGTGGCACTGATGAACTCGGTCAACCCGCACCGCATCGAGGGCCAGAAGACGGCCGCGTTCGAGGTGACCGAGTCCCTCGGCGACGCGCCGGACTACCTCTTCGTTCCGGTCGGCAACGCCGGCAACATCACCGCCTACTGGAAGGGGTTTCGGGAATGTCACGCCAAGGGCATGGCGTCACGGCTGCCGCGCATGGTCGGAGCGCAGGCGGACGGGGCGGCGCCCATCGTCAACGGGCACCCGGTCGAGCGGCCGCGCACGGTCGCTTCCGCGATCCGCATCGGCAACCCGGCGTCGTGGGAGGGCGCCACCAGCGCGCGCGACGAGTCGGGCGGGATGATCGCCGCGGTATCGGACACCGAGATCATCTCGGCCCAGGTGCGGCTCGCCACCAGCGAAGGCCTGTTCTGCGAACCTGCCTCGGCCGCGCCGCTGGCCCTGCTGTTTCGTTTCGTGCGCGAGGGCCGCATTGACAAGGACGCGACGTCGGTGGTCGTGCTGACAGGCTCGGGATTGAAGGACCCGGACGCGGCCTTGAAGAATGTCGAGCCGCCGATTGAACTCGAGGGCGATGCCCGTACACTGGCCAAGGTTTTGAAGCTGTGAGAATTCGCGTCCCCGCGTCGATCGCCAACATCGGCCCCGGTTTCGACTGCATGGCCATGGCCATCGACCTGTGGATGGAGGTCATCGCCGAGCCCGCCGAAAAGCCAGCGTGGGACTACGAGGGCGAGGGCGCCGAGTACCTCGCCGCGCATCCCAATCCTTTCTCCAAGATGAAGTTCAAGGGCCTCGTGCACAGCGAGATTCCCATGGGCGTCGGTCTCGGCAGCAGCGCCGCCGCGCGCCTCGCGGCGTCGGCGCTCACCGAGCCGTGGGACATCAAGAGCCACATCATCGACGCGGCGGCGGACGAGGGCCACATCGACAACGTCGCGGCCTGCGCGTCCGGTGGCATCCGCATCGTCTCCGAGCATTTCGACGAGCGCCTTCCCAATCCCGGCTGGGGACTGGCGCTTTTCGTGGCGCACGCACCCCTGCCCACGGACAAGGCGCGCTCGGTGCTCCCCGACTCGGTGCCGATGGAATCGGCGATCTACAACGCGGCCAGGGTCGGCCTCCTGGTGCGGGCCATCACCGCCAAGCGACCGACGTTGCTGGAGCAGGCGCTGCGCGACCGGCTCGCGCAGCCTCACCGGCTGCACCTCTATCCGTGGGTCCAGGACGTCATGGACGCAGCCGACCGGGCGGGCGCTTACGCCGCGTCGATCTGTGGCTCCGGGCCCAGCGTCTTCGCGTTCTGCGCGGCCTCGCAGGCCGTGCGCATCTCGCGCATCATGGCCGCCGCCGCTCCGCAGCACGGACGTGCTCTTGTCACCAAGGTGACGGACAAGGGCATGTTCCGTTCTCTGTGATCGTCCAGAAGTACGGAGGCACCTCTGTCGGCTCGGCCGCCAGGATCCGGCGCGTCAGCAAACGCATCGCGGCCACCGTCGCGAGCGGTGAGCAGGTCGTGGCCGTGGTCTCCGCCATGGGCCACACGACCGACCGCCTGATCAATCTCGCCCAGAGCATCAACCCCGAGCCGCCGGCCCGCGAGCTGGACATGCTCGTCGCCAACGGCGAGACCATCACCGCGCCGCTGGTGGCCATGTGCCTGGAGGGGATGGGCGTGCCCGCGGTCTCGTTGTCGGGGCTGCAGGCCGGTGTGCGCACGAGCGCGCATCACTCGCGCGCGCGCATCCACGACATCCTTCCCGACCGCATCCTGCGCACGCTCGCCGAGGGCAAGGTCGCGGTGGTCGCCGGTTTCCAGGGCGTTACCGAGGACTTCGAGGTGACGACGCTCGGTCGCGGCGGTTCGGACACGACCGCGGTCGCTCTTGCCGCCGCGCTGCGCGCGAGCTCTTGTGAGATCTACACGGACGTGGACGGCATCTACTCCGCGGATCCGCGAGTGGTGCACAAGGCGCGCAAGCTCACGCACATCCGCTACGACGAGATGCTGGAGCTCGCCGCGGCCGGAGCCGGCGTCATGCATCCGCGCGCCGTCGAGATCGGCGAGCTGTACAGCGTTCCCATCCACGTGCGCTCGAGCTTCAACGATCGCGTGGGTACGATGATCGTCGCTCAGGTTCCGATGGAAGACAGGCAGCGAGTGCGCGGCATCGCACAGGAAAAGAACGTCGCCAAGATCACGGTGCTTGGCGTGAAGGACCGTCCCGGTGTCGCCGCGACCATCTTCGAGCCGCTCGGCGCCGCGGGCATCTCGGTCGACGTCATCGTTCAGAACGTCGGCCACTCGGGCCGCACCGACCTCACCTTCTCGGTGGCCGAATCGGACCTGAAGGCGGCGGAGAAGCTGGTGCGCGCCGCGGCGAAGAACGTCGGGGCGCGGCGGGTCTCGTCCGCGGGCGGCATCGCCAAGCTCTCCATAGTCGGCACGGGCATGCTGGGCATGCCGGGCATCGCGGGGCGGATGTTTCGCGCGCTCGCGGAGGCGGGGATCAACATCGAGATGATCAGCACTTCCGAGATCCGCATCACGTGCCTCGTGTCGCGCGACCAGGTGGAGAGGGGAGTGCGCGTCCTGCACAAAGCCTTCGACCTGGACACCGAATAAAGCGCGTTTTGACTAGATGCCAGTTTCAGTAGCGATCGTCGGGCCGCCTGGGTCCGGCAAGACCACGCTCTTCAACGCGCTGACCGCCGGACGCGGAGCGGACGGCGTGGGCATGGTCGACGTGCCCGACGAGCGCCTGCTAAGGCTGGCAGACGCGGTCAAGCCGAAGAAGACGACCCCCGCACAGGTGCGCGTCGAGGACACGCCCCCCGGCAGCCGTGCCCAGCGTGTCGCGTTCGCGCGCCAGGCCGACGTGCTGGTCAAAGTCGTCCGTTGTTTCGGACCTGAACAGCAGCCGGTGGTCGAGCTGGACGAGTTCACCCTCGACCTTGTGCTCGCCGACCTGACGTCCATCGAGAAGCGGCTCGACGTCGTCGCCAAGGAGGCGCGCGCCGGCAAAAAGGACGCGCAGCGCGAGACCGATGCGCTGAACGCGGCGAAGGCGCACCTCGACAGCGGCAAGCCACTGCGCACGCTGGCGCTCGAAGCTGACGATCGGGACCTGCTCAAGAGCATCTTCCCGGTGACGCTGAAGCCCTCCGTTTACGTGGCCAACGTCGCGGAGGAGCTGTTGCCCTCAGGTGGCGACGGCGCGATGAAGGTCGTCGGACTGGCCAACGAGGAGGGCGCTCCCGCGATCGTGCTGTCCGCGGGACTCGAGTCAGAGCTCGGCCAGCTCGATCCGGCCGAAGAGAAGGAGATGCGCGCGGGCTACGGCATCGACGAGTCCGGTCTCGGTCGAGTGGCGCGCGCGGTGTGGGAGGCCGGCGGCCTCATCACCTATTTCACCGCCGGCGAACCCGAGGCGCGTGCATGGCCCTGCGAGCGCGATTCGCCCGCACCGCAGGCGGCGGCCAAGATCCACACCGATTTCGAGAAACACTTCATAAAGGCCGAGGTCACTTCCGTGGACGAGTTCGTCCAGGCCGGCTCCATGGACGCGCTGCGCGCGGCCGGACGCCTGCGCGTCGAGGGACGCGACTACCTGGTGCAGGACGGGGACGTCGTCTTCTTCAGGACCGGTCGCTGAGCTAGAAAGTATTCCCAGTCGACTGAAGCATCTGCCACAGAAGGCTCCCGAGCCAGATCAGGATCGCGGCGACTGCAATCAAGAGAAGGAATCGCACACCCGGCTTAACGTCGCGGGCGCATTATTCCGGTATGTCCCAGGCGACCCAACTTCGGTTCAGCGCCGCCCACATCTGGGTCCGGCTCGAGGACGACGTCGCGGTTCTCGGGGTGAGCGATTACCTGCAGGACCAGATGGGGGAGATCACCTCGCTGGACCTGCCCGACCTCGGCGACCTGCTGCGCGCGCGGCGACGCATGGGCCACGTGGAGTCCGACGACGCATCGTCGCCGCTCGAGGCGCCCATCAGCGGTGAGGTCGTGGAGGTGAACTCCGAAGTACTCGAGACTCCCGACCTCGTCAACGCCGAGCCTTACGGATCGGGATGGCTCGTCAGGGTGCGCATCGACGACCGCGCCGAGCTCGAAGACCTCATCAGCGAAGAGGAGTACGCGGAGCTGACGACCGAAGTCTAGAGGTCGCTTCGCGGGCCACGGCATCATAAGAGGCCGTGTTTCAGCCCAAGCTTTGGCGCGACGGCGAGTTCCTGAAGCTCTGGTGGGGCCAGGCCATCAGCGAGCTCGGCAGCCAGGTCAGCACGCTGGCCTTGCCCACCGTCGCCATCCTCATCCTCAGCGCCACGCCGTTCCAGGTAGGGCTGCTGGAGGCGCTGCAGTTCCTCGCGTTCCCAGTGCTCGGTCTCATCGCGGGCGTGTACGCCGACCGCATCCGCCGGCGCCCGATCATGATCGCCTGCGACGTGCTGCGCCTCGCGGCGCTCGGCAGCGTGCCGGTGGCGTTCACGCTCAACGCGCTGACCATCGAGCAGCTGTACGTCGTCGCCCTGCTGGTCGGCATCGGCACGGTCTTCTTCGACGTCGCCTATCAGTCGTATCTGCCCGCGATCATCTCGCGTGGCGACCTGATCGAAGGCAACAGCAAGCTGCAGGTGACAGGCTCGGTGGCGCAGATGGTCGGTCCGGCGCTCGCGGGATTCCTCATCCAGCTCGTCGGCGCCGCACGCGCGGTCACGGCCGACGCCACCTCGTTCCTCATCTCGGTGCTATCGCTTTGGTGGATCCGCAGGCCTGAGCCGGCGCCGAAGCCAGCGTCAGAAGGCGGCCGCAGCGGCTTCTTCGCGGAGATGTGGGAGGGGATCCGGTTCGTGCTCGGTAACCCCACCATCTCCCGCATCGCCGGCAGCACTGCGACGTCGAACTTCGGCGGCAACATTGCCTTTGCGGTCTACCTGATCTTCGTGTATCGGTTCCTGCACCTCACGCCCGGCGTCGTGGGCATCGTCTTCGCGGCGGGCGCTGTCGGAGGCCTCATCGGTGCGCTGAGCGCGTCGTGGATCTCCGACCGCATCGGCGTCGGGCCGACGCTGTTCGTCAGCATCACCGCGGGCGGACTTTCACTAATCCTGGTTCCGCTGGCTCAGTACGGTTTTGCCATTCCTCTGTTGATCGTTTCATTCTTCATCGGCAGCTGGGTCAACCCGGTCTACAACATCACCCAGGTCAGCCTGCGCCAGGCCATCACCCCGGATCGCGTGCAGGGCCGGATGAACGCCACCGTGCGCACGATCATCTGGGGCACCATCCCCATCGGCGCGTTCATCGGCGGCACCATCGGCACCGTGTACGGCGTGCTGCCCGCGATCTGGGTCGGCATCGCGGTCAGCCTGCTCTCGGGCGTGTGGATCCTGGCCGGGCCCATCCGCCTGCGCACACAACCGGAGCCGGTCGGCGACGTGTAAAGGCTTGACAGCCTCAACATCCGGGGTTATAACTGCACCTGGGACACAACATGTCGTAGCCCACGATCCAGCCGGTTGAGTCCCACGGCCCAAAACAGGCAGGCGGAGCACCACGGCCCACGTCCCACCCCACCGCCTGCCTGCACCTCCCCAAACCGGTGGTGGGGCCGGCTGCCGCTAGACTCAAACCCCATGAGTCGCAAGTCCCGCCGCAAGGCACGCGCCCGCTACCGCCCGCCCATCAAAGCCTCCGCGCCGGCGGTAGGCGGCACCGTCACCTCCCAGCGCTCGGTCTCCCAGGCCCGCGTGGGCGGCGACCAGGCGACGGTCCGCGCGGTCGAGATGTCGCTGGGCGGGAGCAATCGCATCCTGAAGGGCCGCGGCGGCCGCATGGTGGTCGAGTCGGCGGACCCCTCGATCCCCCTGGACCGCGTGCCCTATTTCCGCAACGACCTCGTCCGCCTGGCGGTCGTCGCGGCGGCGATGGTGGTGCTTCTCGGCGCCGGCGCGGTGACCATCCCTCAGCTCATCAAGTAGGGGTTTAGGGCGGCTTAAGCCGCGGTCCTCTGGGCTAGAGTTGCGGCCGCATGGCCGTCGACACATCCATCACGCCGGGCGATTCGCCGGCAGGTTACAGGCCGCGCGTGCCGGGCAAAGGCGAGCCTCATCTCCATCCGGTCAACGTCGTCCATCACGACCAGGCGTCCTTTGGCGAAAAGCTGGCCGACCGCATCGCGGCGGGCATCGGTTCCTGGACGTTCCTCATCGTCCAGACGGCGGCCGTCGCGACGTGGGTGCTGATCAACGTCTACGGCTGGATCCACCGTTGGGACCCGTTCCCCTTCATCCTCCTCAACCTCCTGTTCAGCGTCCAGGCGGCTTACACGGGGCCGGTGCTGCTGCTCGCGGGCAACCGCCAGGCGCAGAAGGACCGGCTCACGCTCGAGCACGCGTCGGCCGAGGCGGACAAGGCCGACCAGCAGAACGTGCAGATCCTCAACGCGATCCGCGAGAACACCGAGGTCGCGCTGCAGATCCTCCGCCACGTGGAAACGCTGGTCGAAGAGAACATCACGGAGAGCAAGGCCCGAACCAGCGTCTGACAGGCTCCCGTCTAAACTCAGGCAGTGCGCGTCATTCTGTTCACGGGCAAGGGCGGGGTGGGCAAGACGTCGGTCGCAGCCGCCACCGCCGAGCTGTGCGCGCAGTCCGGCTACCGCACGGTGGTGATGAGCACCGACCCCGCCCACTCGCTGGGCGACTCGTTCGACGTCGAGCTCGGCACGTCGATGACGCAGGTCGGTGACAACCTGTGGGCGCACGAGATCTCCGCCCTGCACGAGATGCAGCGCCACTGGGCGCGGCTGCACGAGTACGCGGTCGAGGTTTTCGCGACGCAAGGGTTGGATGAGGTGGTCGCCGAGGAGGTCGCCAACCCGCCGGGCATGGACGAGATCGCGTCGCTCATGTGGATCAAGCACTATGCGCAGCGCGACGAGCACGACGTGCTGATCGTCGATTGCGCGCCGACCGGCGAGACCCTGCAGCTGCTCACCTTTCCGGATGCCGCGCGCTGGTGGCTCGACAAGGTGTACCCATGGGAGCGTCGCGCGATGAGGGTGGCGCGGCCGGTGCTCCAGCCGCTGCTGGACATTCCGCTGCCGAGCGACGAGATCTTCGCGTCGTTGAAAGACCTGCTGCTCGACCTCGACGGCATGCGCAAGGTGCTGACCGACCCGGCGATCACGACGGTGCGGATCGTGCTCAACCTCGAGAAGATGGTGGTCAAGGAAGCCAAGCGGGCGTTCAGCTACCTGAGCCTTTTCGGCTACGTGACCGACGCGGTCATAGTCAACCGGCTTCTGCCCGGCGAGCTGCACGACGAGCTGTTCAAGAAATGGCAGCGCATCCACAAGCGCTACCAGGCGGAGGTGGAGCAATCGTTCGCGGGCATCCCCATCTTCAACGTGCCCCTGTTCGACAGCGAGGTGGTGGGCGAGAAGATGCTGCGGCGCATGGCCGCCGCGGTTTACGGGGACAGGGACCCGATCGATCGATTTGTCACGGCAAGTCCGCAGCGCATCCAGAAGGACGGCGCCGACTACGTGCTGTCGCTCGACGTGCCGTTCCTGGATCGCGAGGACGTCGACCTGAGCCGCCACAACGGCGAGCTCTACGTGACCGTCGGGAACTACCGGCGGGAGATCACGCTGCCGCGGGTGCTGGCCCAGCGGGAGACCGCCGGCGCCGTCATCGACGACGGCACGCTGCGCGTCCGCTTCGCCAAGCGTCCGCAGGTGAAGAAGTGAGCCGGGACGGAGAGCGCGCCATCGAGCTCATCAACGAGCTCGCGACGCGCATCGGCAACATTCTTTCCGACATGGTCCCGCCGCGCGCCCAGGTGCACCTGTTGAATGCGCAGCGGGAGCTGATCACGGCGCTCGTCCTGATCTATGAGCACCGCGTCACCGCCGGCCCGCCCGAGCGCACCGGCACCGGCCGGCGCACCGTGAGACGCAGCACCGTGCGGCGACGGCCGCGCTCCGTCGACAAGATCCCGATCGAATAACCAGTGACCGGCCTCGGCTTCTTCCTCGTCGCGGCCGTGATGCTCGTGCCTGCCCTGCTCATCGACATCCCCGTGCACGAGATGGGCCACGCCGCCGCGGCTTACTTACTCGGCGACCGTTCCGTCCGCTATTTCGGCTACTTCACCTGGAATCCGCGCCGCTTCCTCGATCCGCTCGGCGTGATCGCTGTCCTCATCGCGCTCGTCGGCTGGGGGAGGAAGGTGCCGGTGCAGCCGAACCGGATCAGCTCGACGGGGCAGAAGATCCTTTACGAGCTTGGCGGGCCCGCGGCAAACCTCATCGCGGCGGTGGTCTTCGGCGTCATCCTCCGGGTTCTGCGCGGGGCCGGCGCCGACGTCTCGATCAGCTCTCCCCTGGACATCGTCACCTACCTGCTCTACGCGATCTGGTTCCTGAACGTGTCTCTGTTCGCCTTCCAGCTGCTGCCGATTCCCGGCCTCGACGGCTGGGACATCATCGAGGCGATCTTCCGCGGCCGCAACCCGCGCTTCTTCTACACCGTCGCCAGCCACCGGCAGCAGATCTGGATCGGCGCCATCGTGGTCATCTTCATCGGCAGCGTGTTCCGCGTGCCCGTGCTCAGCCTCGTGATGTCGCCCTTCTACACGCCCGCGAGCCTAATCTCATTGGGCCAATGCATCGGCTACGGAGTCCCAGGGTTCAACGCGCTGTCGCCCTGCCTGCTGTAGGCACGCTCATCAACGAGCCGCCGTACGCGGCGCTGGTGGGCGAGTTCGGCCGGGAGCGCGTCGTCGCGGCCATCCGGGAGCAGGTGAAGTCCGAAAGACTGGCCGAGCCCGCGGACGGCGACGAACGCCTGAGCCGCGTCGAGTCGCGGTTGCGTGCCGAGGTCGCGCCCCGCCTCCGGCGCGTGATCAACGCCACCGGGGTGATCCTGCACACCAACCTCGGCCGCGCTCCGCTGTCGCGCGCGGCGCTCGAGGCGTTGAGCGTGGCCGCGTCGTACAGCAACCTCGAGCTCGACCTCTCGACCGGCAAGCGGGGCGAGCGCGCCGGGCTGCTCGCGGCGCCGCTCATCCGCCTCTTCGGCGCCGAAGCGGCGCTCGTCGTCAACAACAACGCGGCCGCGGTCCTGCTGGCCCTGACCGCGCTCTGCAAGGGTCGGGAGGTCATCGTGTCGCGCGGCCAGCAGGTCGAGATCGGCGGCTCGTTCCGCATGCCCGACGTGATGCGCCTGTCGGGCGCGCGCATGGTCGAGGTGGGCACCACCAACCGCACGCGCGCCTCCGACTACGAGGACGCGATCACGCCCCGCACCGCGGCGCTGCTGCGCGTGCACACGTCCAACTACACGGTCAGCGGGTTCACGGAGTCGGTGACGCTGCAGGCCATGCAGGACGTCGCGCGCCGCCACGGCGTGCTCCTCATCGACGACCTCGGCAGCGGAGCCGTGGAACCGATCGCCGCCGAGCCGACCGTCGCCGAATCCGTGGCTCGTTGCGACGTGGTCACGTTCTCGGGGGACAAGCTGTTCGGAGGGCCGCAAGCGGGCATCGTGCTGGGCGGCGCGCAGGCGGTGAACAGGATGGCGCGACACCCGCTCGCTCGCGCGGTACGCATCGACAAGATGACGCTCGCCGCGCTCGAGGCGACGGTCCAGCAACGACTCGCCGGTCGCGCGGACGAGATCCCGGTCGAGCGCATGCTGCGGGCGCCGGTCGCGGACGTGCGGCGCCGCGCCGCCATGTGGTCGGTCAAGCTCATCGAGCGCGGGGTCGACGTGAAGCTGATCGAGGGCGAGTCCGCGGTGGGCGGGGGATCGGTGCCGGGACACGCGTTGCCCACGGTTCTGCTGGCGATCGCCGGCCCCGCATCGCGCATCGCGACCGCGCTGCGCAGCG
>DASSLR010000099.1:0-23285 GCA_035689345.1 Candidatus Dormiibacterota bacterium | reverse complement strand
GCGACGAGCGGCGCCCGGCCCCTCGACGCCGGCTTCAGCGCCGAAGGCGCCCGGCCGCCTAGGACGCGAAGCCGCAAGAACCTCCGTGGCGCGGGACACTAAAGTGTTTTGCCACTTATGGCTGAACGTATGAGGATCCTCAGTGGGATACGGCCGACCGGCCGCTTCCACCTCGGCAACTACCTGGGCGCCGCCAAGAACTGGGTGAGCCTGCAGAGGGACTACGACTGCTACTACTTCGTCGCCGACTACCACGCGCTCACCACCGAGCCTGACGGCCACAAGGTCGAGGACAAGGTTTTCGACGTGGCGTCCGACCTCATCGCGGTCGGCATCGACCCCCGGCGCAGCGTCGTCTACCAGCAATCGAAGGTGCCGGAGGTGGCGGAGCTCAGCCTGCTGCTGTCAATGGTCACGCCCCTCAGCTGGGTGCAGCGCACGCCGGCGTTCAAGGAGAAGGCCAAGCTGCACCCGGAGAACATCAACGTCGGCCTGCTCTCGTACCCGATCCTGCAGGGCGCGGACATCATCATCGTCAAGGGCGTCGGCGTGCCCGTGGGCAAGGACCAGCTGGCGCACCTCGAGCTCATCCGCGAGGTCGTGCGCAAGTTCAACAGGACCTACGCGCCGATCTTTCCTGAGCCGCGCGCGCTGCTGACGGAAGAGCCGCTGATTCGCGGCACCGACGGCAAGCAGCGCATGTCGAAGACGGTCGGCAACGTCATCGGCGTCACCGACGAACCGGACGTGCTGCGCAAGCAGGTACTGAGCATGGTCACGGACACCAAGCGCGTCTACAAGTCGCAGCCCGGCCATCCCCGCACGTGCAACGTCTGCGCCTTCTACAAGTTCTTTTTCGACGACTGGGAGCATTACTGGGATCTCTGCCGAAAGGCGCAGATCGGATGCCACGACAAGAAGAAGATCCTGGCCGAGCGGGTGATCGAGACCTTCGCCCCGTTTCGCGAACGTCGCTCAGAGCTCACGCCTGAAGTGGTCAATCGCATCCTCGACGAGGGCAGCGAGAAGGCGCGCGTGGTGGCGCGCGAGACGCTGGCCGAGGCGCGCCGCGCGGTGGGTCTGCCGGCTTCTCCGACCCAGTAAAATTCGAGCCGGATGGCAGAACCGACCAGGTTCACGCGACGAACCTTCTTGGGTTGGTGGATGGCCAGTCTTCTCACCGCGACGGTGGTCACGGGCGCCCTCCCCATCCTGCCCTTCCTGTGGCCGGCGCCTCCCAAGGGTCAGAAGAAGGGCAAGATCAAGGTCACGCTGGACAAGGCGATCGACTCGCTTGCCAACGGCGACGCGGTCAAGTTCGACGCACCGAAGACCCCGAACTCGGCCTTCATCATGGCCGACGGCGGCGGCGACAACGCCCCGGGAGATCTCGCTTTCGGCGGTTTCGCGGTCAAGGACGACCAGGGCAAGGTGCACGTCCTGGCCATCAACTGCTCGCACCTCGGCTGCTCGGTCGCGCTGAACACGACGGACAAGAGCTTCGACTGCCCTTGCCACGGATCGCGCTTTCATCTCGACGGGACCGTGAGGCACGGTCCCGCCGCCTATCCGCTGTCCAACCTATCGTGGGCAAAGGACGACTCCGACCCGAACTCGATTCAGGTCGACGGCATCGTCCTGGGGTTTTAGACCATGGCCATTCCGCATCCGCGCGACATCCAGCTGGCGGTCGTCAACTGGCTCGACGAGCGATATCCGTTCACGAAGGCCGTCGACGAGGCTCTGTATCAGCGCGTGCCGAACTTCGCCAACGCCTTCTACTACTGCTTCGGCGGGATGGTGTTCATCCTCATCGTGCTGCAGCTGCTTACCGGCATCCTGCTGGCGCTTTACTACGTCCCCGACGCGAGCGGCAATCCCGCGCCGGCGTACACGAGCGTCAACTTCATCCAGAACGATGTCTATCTCGGATGGCTCATCCGCGGCGTGCACTTCTGGGGCGCGAACCTGCTGATCATCATGGTCCTGCTCCACATGTCCCGCGTGTACTGGACCGGGTCATACCGAGCGCCGCGCGAGTTGAACTGGGTCGTGGGCGTGACGATGCTCTTCATCATCCTGGCGCTCGCGCTGACCGGTTACCTGCTGCCCTGGGACACCAAGGCGTACTTCGCGACTGAGGTCACGATCAAGATCACCGCGGGTGTGCCGATCGCCCCGGTCGCGGCCTTCATCAAGGAGCTGCTCCAGGGCGGTCCGGTCGTGGGCCCGCCGACGCTGCAGAGGTTCTTCACGCTGCACGTGTTCGTGCTGCCCGCGCTGATCGTTCTCCTGATGTACGTGCACTTCCGGTTCATTCGCGCCCACGGAATCGCGGAGCCCTTGTGATATGAGCGAGACGAAGAAAGACGGACCTGGCGCCGCCACGGCGACCGCGCCGACGGAGATCCCGATAGTCGAGGTCGACAGTCACGCCGGGCACACGCTGGAACCCGAGTACAAGCGACTACCGATCGGGCCGGACCACATCCTTTATCCGGTGGTTGTCGGCCTGGCCCTCTTCCCCATTCTCATGGGCGACGCCGGCCACCACCTCGCCGACGACATGCCCGACGAGGATACCCACCCGTTCTTCCCCGACCACTTCTGGCCCTACCCGATCATCGCGGTGGTGATGCTCGTGGCCATCGGCCTGCTCGCCGCGTTCGTGCAGAAGAACCTCCAGCTCGAGCCGTCGGCGGACCCGCGCGCGGTCACCATCCCGCGCCCGGACTGGTACTTCCTGTTCCTCTTCCAGTTCCTGAAGCTCGGCAACGAGTTCGTGTTCTCCATCGGCATCGGCACCGTGGTGATCGTTTTGCTGATCATCTGGCCGTTCCTCGACTCGGCGCTCGGGCCGCGCGTCAGCAAGAGGTTGGGCTGGAAGACGTGGCCGGTGCCGGGCCGCAACATCATCACCGGCACGGTGTGGGTGGGCGCGCTGATCATCATCGCCCTGCTGGAGCTCTGGGCCCTGGCCGGGCCACAGTTCTGCCTGCCCTGGTTCGTCAACAGCCCGGTCTGCGGAGCCTGATCACGCGGAACCGCGCGTTTGTATACAAAGGCGTGCTAAACGCGCTTTTTTCCGTGCGTTTGTATACAGACGAGAGATAGCGAGCGCCGGCTCTAGGTCTTCTCCGTGATCTTGTATTCGAGGTAGCGGCCGAGCAGCAGGCGCGTGTGCGCCTCGAGCGCCGGCAGCACGCTCAGCACGAGCCCGACCACCGGGTACGCGAAGTACTGCAGGTGCACGATCGACTTCCGCCACTGCGGCCACGCTGCCGGCTTGGGCGGCAGCATGCGGAACTCGAGGACCATGAAGAAGAAAACGGTCGACAGGGTGATCGAGAGCAGGATGCCGGAGAACGACCAGATCGACTGACCGACGTCGGTCAAAGAGAAGTCCTTGCTGAACCAGATCGGCGCCGAGCTTCCGAACATCAGCAGGACCGGCAGGAAGATCCAGTTGAGGTGGTTGAGGAAGAGGTTGGAGAACCGCCGCACGCGCAGGCCGAGCGGAATCTCCGGATGCTTGAAGAGGCGCGCCAGCACGTACGGCACGTCGGTCACCCCCCACGCCCACCTCTTGATCTGGTTGTACTGCGACTGATGGGTCGAGGCGTAGTCGCGCGAGAGCGGTGAGTCGCCGTAGAGCGGCAGGTAAACGGACTTGACAGAGAACCTCTTACCGAACGTGAAGAAGGCCTTCCAGTAGAAGCGCGAGTCCTCGGGGATCACGTCCTTGTCCCAGTAGCCGATGCGACGCACGAACTCGAGGCTGCACGTGTAGCTGCTGAACGCCACGAGCCGGTGCGGCCGCGAGTGCAGGAACATCTGCCACTGCGAGGTGCTCGCCGACATCACGCGCACGGCCATGGGCACCTGCCAGATGTTGTTGTGGAACAGCGGCACCGGCTGCCAGATCGTGTAGTCGCGCAGCGGCTCGCGCGAGTGATGCCAGCTGATCCATCCGAAGTACTGCGGGTGCACCCGATAGTCGGAGTCGAGGTCGGTGACGAGGATCCGGTTGAGGTCGAAGCCTTCATCGGTCAGCACACGCACCATCCATCGCCCGCCCCAGTTCATGGCCGCCGACTTGCCCACCACGACGCCCGGTTCCACCGCGTCCTTGACGTGATAGAAACCGCCCAGCCGGTCCCCGAACCGAGACTTGAGCTTGGCCACGTTCTCCCAGCCAGGCTTGTCGGTGTCCCGGGTGATGATCGCGACCATCTTCAGCTTCGCCGGATAGTTGGCGTCGACGATCGCCTGCACCGTGCGCTCGAGCACGTGGTACGGCTCCGTGTAGGTCGGGATGATCGAAAGGTGTATGAACCGCAGCGGGTCGCGCTCCCCAGTGGCCCGATCCTCCTCGCACCTGGCGAGCCAGTCGATCTTCATATCCCGCCGCATCCTCGAGTAGGTGCCGTAAACGCCACGCATCACGGTCACCGAGCGGACAAGCCAGTAGAAGTCGAACACCAGGACGGCGCCGGCGACGGCGAAGGGGCCCGGAAACGGGAAGACGATGGAAACCCACGCCGGCGCCAGCAGAAGCACCCAGGTGATCAGCCCGGGGGCGGCTTCGAACAGGCGCGCGCCGAAGGTGCGCAGGGCCACCTCGAAGGTCGACATGGGGCGGGCTACGGCCAGGGTGGCCATGCCGTGATTGTGCCCTTCCCGGGGTTTAGGAATAAGGCCTGGAGGGGCAGGCTTAGATGTGACATGAACAACCTGAAGCACTTCGACGGCCCGACTTTCGAGGCCGACGTGCTGAGCGCGAAGGAACCTGTGGTGGTGGACTTCTACGCCGACTGGTGCGGCCCGTGCCGCATGATGACGCCGGCCGTGGAGCAGCTCGCGGACGAGCTCGCCGGCAGGGTCTCCATCGGCAAGCTCGACGTCGACTCCAACCAGGAGATCGCCATCCGCTACGGCGTCATGGGCATCCCGACCCTGGGCCTGTTCCGTGACGGCAAGCTGGTCGACCGCATGGTCGGCTTCCCCGGCGGCAAGGCCCCGATCAAGGCCTGGATCGAGAAGAACGTCCCGGCCTCGGCGCCCGCAAGGGAAGGGGCCGCCTAAACCGGATTTCACGCGTTTGCGCACAAACGCGTGAAATTTCGCGCCGATAACCCGCTTTTGTGCGCAATTGCAGGTTTCCGGAGAGGCGCCCGGCTCATGGCCGGGCGCCCTTGGTTTCCGGGGCTAGTGACCCCACATGGCGCGGGCGGCGTGACGCACGGTCTCGGGGCCGTGCTCGCCGGTGCGGATCCTGATGGCGTCTTCGACGCCGATGACGAAGATCTTGCCGTCGCCCACCTCGCCGCCGTTGCTCCGAGCGGCCAGAGCGAGCTTGTCGACCACAGTCTCGACGATCTCCGACTGCATCACGGCCTCGACCTTCAGGCGCGGCCGGAGCGAGATGTGCACCGCCGTGCCCCGGTATTTCTCCGTATAGCCCCGCTGGGCGCCGCATCCTTTGACCTCGGTCACGGTGACGCCCGACACGCCGCACTCGTCGAGGACGTCCTGGACCTCCTGCAGCTTCTCGTGACGAATGATCGCGACAACCATCTTCATGCCAGTGATCCCTCCGCCCGGGCCGCGCCGCCGACCGGTTCAGGCGAGCGGTGCGGGTTGACGGTCGGGGTGTCGGGCGGCCGGTAGACACCGCCGGGCACCGGCATGAACGATTCGGGGTAACCCCACATGCCGTGCTCGCTGATGTCGAGGCCCTCGAGCTCCTCGCGTGCTGACACGCGAAGGCCGACGGTCTTTTTGATGACCCAGAACAGGCCGTAGCTCATCACGAACACGGTCAGGAACGAGGCGGCGACAGCGATCGCCTGAGCGCCGAGCTGGTGAAAGCTGCCGGTGTAGAAAAGGCCGCCCTGGCCCACGCCGTTGAACTTGGCGAGAGCCGGGACCGTGAAGAGACCGCAGCTCAGAGTGCCCCAGATGCCGGCCAGGCCGTGCGCCGGCAGCGCGCCAACTGGGTCGTCGAGGTACTTGTCGATGGCGAGCACGCCGACGACGACGATCACTCCCGCCACCGCGCCGACCACGATCGCGGCCCACGGCTCGACGTATCCCGACGGGGCGGTGATCGCGACCAGCGCCGCGATGGCGCCGTTGCCGATCATGCCCACGTCCATCGTTCTCGTGATCGCGTAGACCGTCGCCAGCGCAGCCACCGCGCCGGCTGCGGCTGCGAGGTTGGTCACCACGACGATGTCGGCGAAGTGAAGGTTGGTCGCGTTCAGGGTCGACCCGGGGTTGAACCCGAACCAACCGAACCAGAGGATGAGCACGCCCAGCTGGGCGAGCGGCATGTTGTGGCCGGGGATCGCGTTCGGCCTGCCCTTCTCGTACTTGCCGATGCGCGGCCCGAGCAGGAGCAGCCCGGCGAAGCCCGCCGTGGCGCCGGTGAGGTGCACGACCGTCGAGCCGGCGAAGTCCTGGGCGCCAAGGGTCGACTCCAGGAATCCGCCCCCGAACAGCTGGTGGCTGATGAGCGGATAGATGAACGCGGCGAACGGAATGCCGAACAGGATGTAGACGATGAACTTGGTGCGCTCGATCATCGTGCCCCACACGATCGCCAGCGACACCGCGCAGAAGACGAACTCGAAGAACCACTTCGCCGAGGCCGTCGCCGTGCTGGCGTCGATGGCCGGCAGGTGCAGCTGCGAGCCCGGGCTGAAGGTCGGGAAGAACCCGCTGCCGCCGATGAACGCGAACCACCCGCCCGCGCCGAAGGCGAACCCGAAGCCGACCGCCCAGTAGGCGATGGAGCTGACACTCAGGTTGGTCACGACCTTGGCCACCACTGTGCCGACGTTCTTCATGCGGCTGAAGCCGACCTCCAGCATCGCGAAGCCCGCCTGCATGAACATCACGAGGCAGCCGGTGACGATCACCCAGACCGTGTCGGCGGCGACGCCGGCGGCCTGCGTGGCCGTCTGGTCGTCGGCCATCACCGCGACCGGAACGAGTGCCCCGGCCGCGGTCACGACGGCCGCCAGCAGCAAGATCAGCCTCCGCTTCAACAACGCTTGTTTGAACGTGGTCCAGGTTCTCGGCAATGTCGCCTCCAGGCTGGTGGTCCGCCGGCTCGAGACCCAGCCTATGGCGCGGCGGAAGCGGGTAAAAACGTGTGGTCCACACACAAAAGGCGGCGGCGATTCGTCACCTGCACACCGTGAACGGGGCCTGCCCGATTCCTACGATGACAGTGGGCCCGTCAAATCCAAATCCCAAACGTCCAGGAGGGTGTGTTCATGGCGATCGTGACCAAATCCGGAAGCAAGACCAGCCCGCGCGAGGTGCTGGAACGCGCCAAGGCCGAAGGTGTGGAGGTCGTCGACGTCCGTTTCGTCGACCTGCCCGGCACGTGGCAGCACTTCAGCCTCCCGCTCGGCGAGCTAGACGAGGGCAGCTTCTCGGAGGGGCTCGGGTTTGACGGCTCCAGCATCCGCGGGTTTCAGTCGATCGACGAGAGCGACATGCTGCTCATCCCCGACCCCGACTCCGCGACCATCGACCCGGTCCTCTCGCACAAGACGCTCTTTCTCATCTGCGACGTGATCGATCCGATCACGCGCGAGCCGTACAGCCGCGACGCGCGGCTGATCGCCAAGAAGGCGGAGGAGCACCTGCGCCGATCGGGCATCGCCGACGTCAGCTACTGGGGACCGGAGGCCGAGTTCTACCTCTTCAACTCGCTGCGTTTCGACCAGAACGCTTTCAGCGGCTACTACTACATCGACAGCGAGGAAGGCATCTGGAACTCCGGGCGCAACTCCGAGCCCAACCTGGCGTTCCGGCCGCGGCACAAGGAGGGCTACTTCCCGGTGCCACCGACGGACAAGCTGCAGGACCTGCGGTCCGAGATCATGCTCAAGCTGATCGACGCGGGCGTGCAGGTGGAGGTGCAGCACCACGAGGTCGGCACCGCCGGCCAGGCCGAGATCGACATGCGCTTCGACTCGCTCACCAAGATGGGCGACAAGATGATGGTCTACAAGTACGTGATCAAGAACGTGGCCGCGCAGCACGGCTACGTCGCGACGTTCATGCCGAAGCCGCTCTTCATGGACAACGGGTCGGGCATGCACGTGCACCAGAGCCTGTGGAAGGACGGCGAGAACCTGTTCGCCGACAAGACCGGCTACGCGGGACTCAGCCAGACCGCCATCTACTACATCGGCGGCCTGCTCAAGCACGCGCCGGCGCTGCTCGGAATCTGCGCGCCGACGACCAACTCGTACCGCCGGCTCGTCCCGGGCTACGAGGCGCCGATCAACCTCGTGTACTCCAAGCGCAACCGCTCGGCGTGCGTGCGCATCCCGATGTACTCGACGAACCCGAAGACGAAGCGAGTCGAATTCCGCTCACCCGACCCCGCCGCCAACCCGTACCTGGCGTTCGCGGCCTGCCTCATGGCCGGCCTCGACGGCATCAAGCACAAGATCCTCCCGCCCGAGCCGGTCGACAAGGACATCTACGAGCTCGACGGCGAGGAGAAGGCGAAGATCAAGTCGGTGCCGGGCTCCCTCGCGGAGTCGCTGGACGCGCTCGAGAAGGACCACGCGTTCCTGACCGAGGGCGGCGTGTTCACGGCCGACGTGATCGAAACGTGGATCGACTACAAGCGCAAGCGCGAGGTCGACCAGGTGGCGCTGCGGCCGCACCCGTGGGAGTTCATGCTCTACTCGGACGTCTAGCCGGCTATCACACCCTCTAGGAGGAGCCCGGCCGAAATGGCTGGGCTCCTTCTTTTTACATGCCCAGCATCGCCCGGGCGCGCAGCGCGATGCTGATCGCGACGCGCGTCTCCGGGTCGTCGAGGGACAGGCCGGTCAGCGACTGGATGCGCTCCGCCCGGTAGCTCATCGAGTTGATGTGAATGCCCAGCTGTCGCGCCGCGGCGCGGCGGACCCACCGCTTCGCCGACAGCGCTTCCAGCGTTTCGAGCAGCGGCGTGTCGCGCGATTGCGCGTACTGCAGCAGGGGACCGAGCAGCTCGTCGACGAACCTGCGCAACGCTTCCGGGCTCTGCACTTCGAGCAGCAGCCGGAACGCGCCCAGCGAGCGGTACGACGCGACGCGGCCGCGGCCGCCCGCACGTCGGGTGAGGCGAAGCGCCTGCCGGGCCTCGATGTGCGACCGCGCGAGCTCGGCCACCGAGTTCGCCAGGTTGCCGAAGCCCACCGACGCGCTTCCCGGCTTCATGACCGGCGCGGCCGCTGCCAGTATCTGGCCCGCCAGCTTCTCGCAGGCGGCCAGGTCTGGGGCCACTTCATCGGGCACCACGAACACCGCCGACGCGGAGCGCACCAGCACGAGGGCGTCCGGCATGCGCGAGCGGATCAGCCCGCTCAAGGCCGAGTCGAGGCGGTCCCCACTCGCGGCCATCGCGGCCTCTGTGTCGTCGTCGTCCGGCTCGAGCACCACGACCCAGGCCCGATGCGGCAGGCGGTGGCCCAGCCGTTCCGCCTGGCGCGCGATCCGCTCCGCCTCGTCGCCTTCCAGGCCTCCGGCGAGCATCTCCTCGACGAGGTCGCCACGCAACCGGCGCTCGACCTCCGCCGCGGCTCGTTCTTTGGAGAGCTCCACGGCCAGCACTGTCGAGCCGTGCTCGAGCGCGCGCAGCCGGCCCGGGCTGCCGGCTGCCTGCTGGTCCATACCGACCGCCAGCACGCCCAGCACGTCGGCGCCGGCCCGCACCGGGACGAGGTCGAGCGGGCGCGGCGGCCGGCCCGCGTTGACCCGAATCTCACGCGCCCCCGCCTGCGTCACCGCGCTCGGCACGTGGAGGCGAGCCGGCATCCCGTCCGACGGCTCGCCCACGCCACGCACGCGGTGGCCGTCCACGGAGTAGAGCGCGGCCGGCCCACCGGCGAGCGCACCCACGGCCTCGAGGATCGAGCGAATGCCGGCGCCTTCGAGCGAGAGCCTGGTGAACCGCTCGTGGATGTCGTGCGACTGCTGGATCTCCGTGAGCTGCGCCTCCATGCGGCGCTGCAGCTCGCTGCGCTCGAGAATGCCCGCGACCTGGCCGGCGATCGCGCGCAGGAAGTCGATGTCGCCGGCGCTGAACTCGCGCCGCTCGGCGGCCTGCGCGTTCAGCACTCCCACGAGCCGAGGCCCCGATTCGATGGGCACCGAGAGCATCGAGTGAAACCGGTCCTCGTCGAGGCCCGGCACCCATTTCCAGTGCGGGTCGCGGCTCACGTCCGCCACCACGGCGGGCGATCGCGTCGAGGCGACCCAGCCGGTGATGCCCTCCCCCACCTTCATCTTGACCCTGCCCACCATGTTTTCGTTCAGACCGTTGGTGGCGGTGAGCAGCAGCTCCTTGCCCGAAGCCATCAGCAGGTACAGCGAGCACACGTCCGTGCCCATGGCGGTGGTCGTCTCGCGGATGATCAGCGCCAGCAGCTCGTCCGGCTTCTGGGTCGAGGCGGCCGCCTGCGCCAGGCGCACTAGGAAGCCGAGCTCGCGCGCGGCCAGGGTGCTGTCAGAAGCCCGCTTGGCGGTCGGCATGTCGTGTCAATAGCACAACGCACGGGGCCTTGCCTAGTGTGACCACTCCAAGTGCGAGAATTAGGGCGTGGTCAAGCTCATCGTCGAGATCGTGCTGGCGATCTTCCTGCATCCGCTGGCCTGGGTCCTCTGCGTCATCAACATCGTCACGCGCACGGACCTGGGCGGTCTTCAGAAGGTGCTGTGGATCGTCGTCACCTTCTTCTGGGGCATCGGGCCGATCCTGTACGTGCTGCTGGGCAACGGAGCCTTCTGGTAAGCCCTACTCCAGGGCGATAACCGTCTCGCAACAGAAGGGGCCGAAGTCAGGCGTCCAGCGCAGGCCGAGCGGCGGCGACGTTGTCGTCGGCCGGAAGCACATCGGCACAGGACCGAAGCTCGCGCCGTCGTTGAACTCGGTCCGCGGCCACTGCATGCAGCCTGGTGGGGAGTACACCGGCCGCACGTCCGCCTTCTGGCTGTCCAGGAGGCTGAAGTCCTCGGGCGCCGCGTGGGTGGACGAGCTCGAGTTACGAAACTTCAGCTGCATCATCACGAGGCCGTCGCTGACCTTGAAGTCGCTCACCCAGAGGAAGTAGCCGCGCACGTTGGCGCACGGTGCGGGATCGCACGGTCCGGTCGAGGGCTGCGCCGTGGGGACCTCGAACGGAACTTTCAGCGAAGTGAATGCGGCCACCGCCACGGCCAGCACGATCACGGCGCCGGCGCCGATGGCTCCGTATTGAAGAAGACGCTTGCGATTCACTTCGTCTTACGAGTCGGTGGATCCCATCCCGTCGATTCGCCACCGCAGGGAGTAAGGGCTTCGCTTCTGCCCGTGAGTCGCGACGTACTCGCCCTCGCCGCTGATGCCCGCGAGTGCGCCGGTGCCGGAGCCGGGGACGATCACGAGCGCCGCTCGCACCGAGCCGTCGGCGAAGGTGCCGTCATGGCGCAGGACGAACGATCCGTCGCGGTCGGACAGCCGGCCACGCACCTGCTCATAGCCGACGAACGTGCCCATGTCGTCGCTGATGTAGGTCATCACGTACACCAGGTCCGACGAGCCTTCGATGTCGCCGTGAAAGTCGTTGCTCACTCGCGCCTGAGTGAGCTTGGGCGCGGCGTCGCGCTCGCTGAAGGCCGATTCCTCCCAGCGGGTGAACTCGAACATCCCCTCAGCGTTCTTCATCAGCCAAACCCTACCCCCAACGGGGCGGCCCGAGCTCAGTCTGAGATCAGCTTGAAGGCGATCCGCCGGCCCCGCGACCGGGAAAGCGTGAACCAGAGCCGCAGCAGTCCGTCGACGGTGTCGACGGCATCCATGCCCCCGACCCGGACCGGCCTCACCCCGACGTCCTCGATGAGACGTTCCACCACCGGAGCGTCCTTCTCGGGGCCGCAGTAGAACAGGTCCGCCTGCTCGCCCCCAAGCGACGGATTGGCGAAGACCTCCCATCCGTAGATGTTGAAAGCGCGATAGAGAAGCGCACCTGGAATCACCTTCTCCAGCTCGTGCCAGGAATTGAACGATGCGGCCCGCGGATTGTTGGTGGCGTCGATGACGACCTTGCCTTCCAGCTTTTTTCCATGCTCGCGCGCGAGCTCGGCGACTGCGCTGCCAGGGACCGCGAGCAAAACCACGTCCGCTTCGTCGAGCGCCCCGTCGATCGTCTTTGCGCCTTTCTTCTTCGCAGGTTCGCGAAGCCCATACGTCACCTCGTGGCCCGCGTGCTCCCACTTCCCACCCATGGTGCCGCCGATGTTTCCCGCACCGATCACTGCAACTTTCATCGCCAACATGATCTCGCGTTGCGCGCGTGGGCATTGCCGAACCCTTGTTCCCCCGGTAAGCGACCAGAATGCCTTGCGGCGGCGTTGTCTGCCGTGAATAGGCCCGAGCGGGGCCAACCGAGGAGGCTACGAATGCATTCGATTCGCAAGTTCGTCGGAAGGGGGACTATCGCAATCGGTCTTGCCGCGCTGGTGGCGCTGGCCGTGTCGGTGCAGACCGGAGAGGCTGCGAAGAGCACGCACGGCACGGCGGTGACGAGCGTGGTGCAGCCACAGTCCCACGACGAGGGCGGCGTTCTGCCGCTTCATGTGACGACCGTCGCGCCATCGGCGCAGTGCACAGCGGCGTTGAGCGCGGTCAGGACCGCATTCGTCAACGACCGCGCCGAGGACAACCTCGAGAATGCCAACGCTTCACCGGACACCGAGACGGGTGCCGACGCAACCGAGGACGCCAGCGAGGCGGCCGCGATGAAGGCGGCGTTCACGACCGCGGCGAACGCGTGCGGCGGCTCGCTGCACAAGGTCCAGGCGCCTCCGACGCCTGCGACGCCGGCGTGCACGGCGGCTTGGAACAACCTGAAAGCCGCGTTTGCCGCCGACAAGGCCGAGGACCAGGCCGAGCTGGCCAACGGCACCGAAGGCACCGCGGCCGATGTTGCCGAGGACAAGGCTGAGTTCGCGGCCAAGGCAAAGTTGTGGTCGGCGATCAAGTCGGCGTGCGGCACGACGTCCTTCTTCACGTGGCAGCACCGCTGAGATAGATCAAGCTCAATCGCAAGGGCCGGTCCGCGCTGGACCGGCCCTCTCTTTTTTTCTGTGCTGAATGGTGCCCGCGGAGGGACTCGAACCCCCGACCTTGACGTTAGGACCGTCCTGCTCTATCCCCTGAGCTACGCGGGCAGCGGCTAATGAGTCTAAGGACGGTATAGAAAGTGCGCCCTGCGCGCGCCCGGCGCCCCTGAGCTACGCGGGCAGCGCTTTGTGACAGACAAGAGTATTAAGGACGGGATGGCAGCCGTGGCACGCGGCGCGCGCACGAACCTTGCCCTGCTCGTCCTGCTCGCGGCCGCGTTCCTCACCGGCTGGCTCGCCTTCGCGTTCGCCACCGCGCCGTCGCGATGGTCGCTGATCGTCCACGCCACGAGCGGCTTCGCCATCGTCGCGCTGCTGCCGTGGAAGTCGATGATCGCGCGCCGCGGCATGCGCCGCGGCCAGCCGGCCAGATGGGCGTCGATCCTGCTCGGCGTACTCGTCGTCGTATCGCTCGTGGCGGGCCTTCTGCAGTCGACCGGCGTCGCGCTCACCATCGGGCCACTGTCGGCGATGGACTTCCACGTCGGCGCGGCGATCGCCGCGGTGCCCTTCGTCGTCTGGCACGTGGTCGCACGACGTATCAGCTTGCGGCCGGCCGACCTGTCGCGGCGCGCGGCTCTGCGCGGTGGCGCCGTGCTCGCGGGCGCCGCCGCGGCGTACACACTGAGCGAGGTCGCGGTGCGCGCGGCGGCCCTGCCCGGCGCCACGCGACGCTTCACCGGTTCTTACGAGGCCGGCTCGCACGACCCGGACGGCTTGCCCATCAGCTCGTGGATGTTCGATTCGGTGCCGAACATCGACACATCGAGCTGGGCTCTGCGCACACCAGGTCGCAGCTGGACGTACGACGAGCTCTACGCGTTCGACGATCGCTTGTCGGCGACGCTCGACTGCACCGGCGGCTTCTATTCGACGCAGGAATGGGCGGGTGTGCGTCTGGACAGGCTGCTCGGCGACGCCGCGGGAATGTCGATCCGGGTCGTTTCCCACACCGGCTACGACCGGCGCTTCACGCTCGCGAACGCGGCCGGCCTTCTTCTCGCGACGCGCATCGGCGGCAGGACGCTCGACCCCGGCCACGGCTTCCCGGTCCGGCTGGTGGCACCCGACCAGCGCGGTTTCTGGTGGGTCAAGTGGGTCGTCGCGGTCGAGGTCGACGACCTGCCGGCGTGGTGGCAGTCCCCGTTCCCGCTGCAATAGCCAATTCACAGCCAAATCCAAGCGACTTGTGAGGATTGGGCTTCAGGCTGAGGCCATGATCGGTGACATGCACATCGGGTTCTTCCCCTTCGGCCTGCTCAACATGTTCGGCACCCTGTTGCTCCTGGCGGGCGTGGTCGTGCTCGCGCTCTGGGCGTTCAGGGCGATCGCGTGGCCGCGCGCGGTCCCGGCGGCGGCGGTGATGACCCCGGTCGAGACCCCGCACGACATCCTGGCCCGCCGGCTCGCGAACGGCGAGATCACGCCAGACGAATACCAGCGCGCCCGCGACGTGCTCGGCGGGTCGCCGCCGCCCGCGCCGTGAGACAGGGCGGCCTTCTCGTCACAGGCCTGGCGCTCGTCGCCGCGGGAATCATCGTCAGCGTCGGCTCGGACATCGCGGCCCGAAACCTAGCGCCGGCGGCGGCGCACGCGCCGGTGGACGGACGGTTGCACATGCCTGCGCACTATCGCGACGGCGGCGGACCGCCAGGCGGACAGTTCCCGGGTCGCATCCACAACGGCGGGCCGGGTTTTGGTGGGCAGGAAGGGCAAGTTCCCTAAGGGCTGAAGGCCGTCACGTTGCCGCCGGCGTCGCCGGCGATGACTGTCGAGCCCGCGATGGAAGGGCCACTCAGCACGGGGCGGTCGCTGGCGAAGCCGAACACCAGCGAACCGTCGGCGGCAGACACGCCGTAGACACCGCCTTTGCCTCCGGCCTGGTCGCCCGCGCCGAAAACCACCACGCCGTTCGCCACCGCAACGGACGAGTAGATCGGGAATCCGACCCCGCGCTGCCACAACGTCGCGCCTGTCTTGGGGTTGAGCGCGAAGACTCCGGTCGGCGCGCTCGCCGAGGCCGCGTATATCGCCTTGCCGTCGTAGGCCGGCGACGCGATGAGACCGTGTACCGCGCTGCCCGCTACCAGCTGCCGCGACCAGATGACCTTGCCGTCGCCCGCGTTGAGCAGCGCGAAGACTCCTCCGTCGGAACCGGTCGCGATCATCTCGCGCCCGTCCATCTGGATGACGATGGGCGTGGCGCCGACGTCGAGGTCGCGGCGGCGGTCCGCGTACAGGCTCGTCATCCACAGCCGCTGGCCCGAGCCGAGGTCGAACGCGAGGACCGCGTCGTCGGGGTTGCCGGTGCCTACGTAACCATGGCCGGCGTCATCGACGGCCGGCGTCGACCAGACGCCTGAACCCGCCGCGCAGTTGGCGCGCACGCAAAGCGTCCAGCGCTCCTTGCCGCTCGCGACGTCGAGGGCGACCACGCGCCCCGCCTCGAGCGGGCTGTCGCCGTACTGCGAACCGACCCCGATCACCACCGTGCGCCTGTAGATCGCGGGCGAAGACCACAGGGCCGGCTTGTTGCCAGGCGCGCTCCAGTCCCACAAC
Organism: Candidatus Dormiibacterota bacterium; assembly: GCA_035689345.1. Lineage (GTDB taxonomy): Bacteria > Chloroflexota > Dormibacteria > Dormibacterales > Dormibacteraceae > CF-118. Next base: position 7,547 of record DASSLR010000099.1, on the reverse strand, counting down.
TTCCGGCCGTCACGGGCGTCGAGCGCGTGCACCTTGCCGGTCAGGGTCGCGACAATCACCGTGTTGCCGGACACGGCGGGCGTGCCGCTGATGGCGCCGAGGCCGTCGTCCGACCAGATCTGCGCGCCGTCGTCGAGGTGGTAGGCGTCGAACCGTCCCCCGTACGAGCCGACGTACACGGCGCCCCGGGCCACGACCGGCGTGCCGTCGGCCTGGCCGGGCAGGGTGTGGCTCCACTTCGTCTTGAGGTTCTTCGCCTGGGCGATTGTGAGCGTCGCTCCCGCCGGATGACCGTCGCGGAAGAGATCACCGCGAAACATGGGCCAGTCGGTGCTCGAACGTGCGCCGACCGGGGTGGACGAAGCACAGCTCGAACAGAGGAGCAGTGCCGCGACGAGCCACGCGGCCGGCCTGGTGATCACCGCGCCGAAGCCTAAGTGACGGCGCCTTGCGGCGCTGCGGGTCGCACCTCTCCCGTGCCGATGCGATCGTGCAGCCAGCGCAGCGGCCTCGGCGCCCACCAGTTGGCGCGGCCGAGTATGCGCATGACCGAGGGCACGATCAGGATGCGCACGATGCTCGCGTCGATGGCGATGGCGATCGCAAGCCCGATGCCTATCGACTTGATGATCACCACCTGTGCGAGCCCGAACGCCAGGAACACCGTGACCATGATGGCCGCGGCACCGGTGATGAGGCGCCCGCTCTTCTCGAGGCCCAGGGCCACGCCGCTCTGGTTGTCGCCGGTGCGGCGGTACTCCTCCTGGATCCGGCTGATGAGCAGGACCTCGTAGTCCATCGACATGCCGAACACGATGCTGAAGAGAATCACCGGGATGCTCGGGTCGACCGACTGCGGCGTGAAGCCGAGGAGGCCGCTCAGGTGTCCTTGCTGAAAGATGAACACGAGCGCTCCGAATGACGCGGAGATCGACGCGAGGTTGGTGATGACCGCCTTGAGCGGAAGCACCACCGAGCCCGTGAGCAGGAACAGGACTATGTACGTGACGAGCACGACCGCGCCGACGGCCACCGGCGTCCGCGCGACGATGAAGTCGACGATGTCCAGGTCGAACGCGGTGTTGCCGGTGGCGAGCACCTGGCCGTCGGGCACGGATTCGGCGCGCACGTCGCGCACCAGCGCGCGAGCCTCGTCGGTCGTGTACTGCTTGTTCGTGATCACGTCGAGCAGCACGATGTGCGGGCCTGCGCCGAGCGACAGCGCCTGCTGCAGCGGCTCGGGCAGCTGGTCTCTCGGTCCGGAGTAGAGCCGGATGTAGTCCGCGCGCGACAGTCGTGGGTCGACGTCGACGATGCTCTGCACGCGCAGCACGTTCGGCAGCGCAGCGAGCCTGCGGCTCAGGTCGTAGACGGCGCCGATGTGGTCGGCGGTGAGCGGGTCGCCGCCCGGGTAGTAGACGACGGCGTCGATCGTGGTCTGGTCCTGGCCGGGAAAATCGGCGAGCAGCGTGTCGTAGCCCTGCCGGGCCTGGTTGGATGGGGGCAGCTGATCGACGTCGCCGTTGGCCAGGCGCAGCTGCAGGAACGGAGTTCCCGCAAGCACGAGCACGACCAGCGCCGGCGCCAGCACGACCAGCGGGCGCTTCATGACCCACAGCGCCATCGAATGCCACGCTCCGGTTCCTTCCGGCCGGCGCCGGCCGAGGAATGGCAGGCGCAGACGGTCGACGCGCGGGCCGAGCACCGACATGAGCGCGGGCAGGAACGTCAGCCCGTAGACGACGGCGATCCCCACGACGATGGCGCCCGCGGCGCCCATCGACGCCAGGAACGTCCCCTGGAAGAAGAGCATCGCGGAGAGGCCGATCGCGACGGTGATGCCGGAGAAGGTGATCGCGCGGCCGGCCGTGGCCATGGTCGTGGCCAGCGCGTCCTCGCGCGAGGCTCCAGCGGCGAGCTCGTCGCGAAAACGGTTGACGATGAACAGCGAGTAATCGATCGCGACCGCGAGGCCGATGAGCGTGACGACGTTGATCGCGTACTGCGAGACGTCGGTCAAGCGCGCGAGGAACAGGGTGCCGCCCACGCCGCCGACGATCGCCAGCAGCCCGACGCCGAGGGGCAGAGCCGCGGCGACCACCGACGCGAAGATGAGCACGAGCATCAGCAACGTGATCGGCAGCGCCACGTACTCGGCGCGCTGCAGGTCGGTCTCCAGAGTCGTGTTGAACGCGTCGTTGATTGGCACCTGCCCGGTCGCGACGACCGTCAGCGGCCCGGGATTCACCTTGGCGACGATGTCGCGGTAGTACAGCGCCGCCACCGACGACCTGTCCTTCAGCATCACCTCGACGAGGGCGCGGTGCTTGTCGCGAGACATCAGGTTCGACGGATCCGGAACGGTGTACGGCGTGTAGACGGCGGTGACGCGCGAGTCGTAGTACAACGGCAGCAGCGCGACCTCTACGGCAGTCTTGAACGCATCGTCCGTGGCGACTAGCGTGCTGCTGCTGAAGAGCAGCGTGACCTCGGACGAGCTCTTGCCGCTGTTGTTCGGCTGCATCTCCTGCTGGATGAGCTTCGACGCCTGGCCGGCCGGCAGTTGCGCCCCGAAGTTGCCGTTGCCCGCGAGCGTGCCCCCGGCGACGATGCCGCCGACCGAGAAGCCGAGCAGAACCGCCGAGAAGAAAAGAATCGGCCAGCGGTGACGGTGGACGAATCGACCCCATCGCGCAAACATGAGAGGCGTAAACCATACCCGCCGGAGTTACCGGCGGAGGTGGCGCTCAGCGGGCTATTTCAAGCTCCACTGGATGCCCTTGAGGATCGGTGCGCACTCACTGTTGAAGGCGGGCATGTTGGCCGCCGACGTGAGCATGTACATCACGTAGTAGACCGTTCCGCTCGAGTTCGCGCCCACGAAGAGGAGGGTCGCGGCGGGCAACGACTGCGCGCCACTCGTGAGCGTGAAGCACAGCTCCCACGAGATGCCCGGCGCTCCGTTCAGCGAGCCCGTCGTCGTCTTGCTGCCGGTGCAGTTCCTGGTGTCCGGGTACTGCTGTTTGAAGAACGCGTCGACCGTGGCCTTGTTCTGCTGCGCGGTCTGCGGCGGATTCGACGAGCCGCTCGCGATCGTGATGGCCCCATCCGAGTCGGGGTTGACGAGCGTGATGCTCTCGCTGTCCTGCGCGGCCACTGTCCACCCGTCCGGCAGCGGCACCGTCACGCCGGCGTTGGAGACGCTCTTCGGCCCCGTGCTGGTCGGCTGCGACGTCGGCGAAGGCACCGGGCTCGGCGAGCCGGCGGGTGACGGGCTCGAAAGCTCGTTCAAGTTGCTCGCGGCCTGTGTGTTCGAGTGCGAAAGCCCGACCGCCAGCACGGTGCCCACCGCCGCCATGACGAGCACCAGCACGACGATGACCGCGACGATCACCAGCCACGGCGTCCGGTGGACCTGCTGCAGCGGCATGCCCGGCGCAGGCTGGTAGTACGGGCTCTGGTACGCGGGCGGCGGTGCGAGCGGCGGCGGGGCGTACGCGGCGGCCGGCGGAGGTGTCGTGTAGGCCGGTGGCGGCTGTGTGAACGGTGACGCGGCCGTGGGCCGAGCCGGCATCGCTGGCTGCGGCGGTGGCGCGTTCAGCGGCGTGCCGCACGCCTGGCAGAAGCTGTTGCCGTCGGGATTCTGGGTCGCGCAGCGCGGGCAGACGAGGGCCATCAGCTGTTCCTCGTGCTCCGTGCGTGATGAGTTGGATCGGCGCGTTCGCGCCGGTTGCGCTTGACGTGCGATGGGGCCGCGGTCAGCGCCATGCCGCAATTGGGACAGAAACCCGAGGCCACGATGTGCATGTGGCAGCTCGGGCACACCGTCTCGGCGAAGCCCATGTGGGCGGCCTCCTCCAGCAGCGCGTGGTGAAGGAGGTAGCGGATGTACACGAGCACCGAGCCGACGATCGCGGCTTGCCAGATGAGGATGAAGAGCGGGTTGATCGAGGTCTGGGCCAGAAGCTGGCTGCCGCCTGAGAACGCGATGTGAGCGAGCACCGCCATCGCCGCGGCACCGAGCTCACGACCGCCGAGCCTTCCCAACCGCTGGCGCCAGACCGTCGCAACGATCATTCCCGTCGCGCTGCCCTGCAGCAGGGGCTGGAGCACAGCGATGGTGGCGAGGTTGTAGATCCAGTTTCCGGGCGCGACGTGCGCGGGCAGCGACGCGAGCGTGCTGGAGAAATTGATGAGCGTCTCGGCGAGGCTGAACCCAAGGCCGGCGGCGACGCCGAAAACGAGGCCGTCGACGGTCTCCGGGAAGTCCGCGCGGTTGGGCAAGAAGATGGCCGGCAGCGGTTTGATCACCTCTTGCACGACCGGCACCAGCACGCCGAGCAGCAGGACCGCGCCCACGTTGATGCTCGGCTGGCCGAGAGGGTTCGCGACGCCGGATATCGGGTTGTAGACCGCGTGCACCAGCAGCGTGACGACGATGCCCGCGACGACCCCGCCGCCGATCGTGAAGCCGAGCACGACTGCGGGCTCGTCCTTGTAGACCTGCGCCTCGTACAGGTAGATCAGGTAGAGAACGGGGACGAGAAACGCCGAAACGAGGATCGCGGCGGAGATGAGGCCCGCGACATAGAGGACTAGGACGCCGGCGAGGCCGGCGATGAGGGCCCACCGAAACTCGTGCACCTTGGTGTGCCCGAGATGCGGGAAGAGAGTGCTGATGACCGACGGCTGGGCCACGTGCTCGCCTGGATGTGCGGCGTAGCGATGCTCGCGCGTCCTGGCGTTGCCCACTTCCGGCGAGATGCCCTGGTGCGCCCCGCAGCGCGTGCAGAAGACGCCGTCCGGGACGTCGTGCGCGCAGTGGTCACAGCGCATGAACGCGGAAAGGATAGGGCCCGCCGCGCGGGTTTTAGGCCGCCTTAGACCCCTTTAGAAGCCTCGGCGGGTTCGGACGGAACCCACCCGCGCATGAAGTGGCAGGAGTAGTGGCCCTGATGCTTGTCGAAGTAGCGCTGGTGGTACTCCTCGGCGCGCCAGAACTTCGACGCGGGCACGATCTCGGTGACGATCGGCTTCTGGAAGTAGCGCTGAGCTTCCTCCTTCGACCGCCTGGCCTCCTTCTCCTGCTCGGCGTTGTGGAAGAAGATCACCGAGCGGTACTGGTGCCCGTGGTCCGGCCCCTGCCGGTTGAGGGTGGTCGGGTCGTGCATGTTCCAGAAGGCGTTCAGGAGCTCCCCGTAGGTCACTTTGGCGGGGTCGTAGGTCACCTCCACGGCCTCGGCGTGGCCGGTCCTGCCGGAGCAGACCTGCTCGTAGGTGACGTTGTCGACGTGGCCGCCCTCGTAGCCGGAGACGGCCTCGATGACGCCCGGAATCTCGTTGAAGAGGTGCTCGACGCCCCAGAAACATCCGCCGGCGAAAGTTGCTTTTTCCATGCTTGGGCTCCAGCATACGGCTCGCGATCGCGCCAGATCCGAGGGCGTGATTCGTCATACGGGAGACGAGAGGTGGGTACCGAGCAGCTGGCTGTGGTCCTGGGGGCCCTGTCGGTGGTCACGGGGCTGGCGGCGACGCTTTTCGCCTTCCGCGCCGACGTCGCCTCGCGCGGCGCCCGCAAGGAGGCCGCCCGGCGCTGGGACGACATGGTCCGGCCCCGGCCCCACTTCACCTTCACGGCCGCACCCGGCACGGGCCAGCCGATCGAGGTCGAGGTCGAGAACCTGGGAGGGACGCTGGCCGCAGGCGCGGTCGTCGCCGTCTACGCCGACCAGCTGTTCGCCAGCGAGCTCACGCTCCCGGACAAGGCGCCGCCGCGGCGCATCCGGATTCCCTTCGTCGTCAAGGCCTGGCAGCCCGCGCGCCAGCCCACCTTCCTCCTCGTCGCGGGGCGCGACGTGAGCGGGCGATGGTGGGACTGCCTGGACGGCATGAAGGTCATCAAGGACCCTCGTCGCTGGATCGACTCGCACCTCAAGGAGATGCGGCTCGCGGGCGCGGTCAGCTTCCCGGAGCTCAGCGGGTCTCCGCCGGTCAGGCGCTAGGCGACGAGCTTCGCGTCGAGGCTGATCGGCACCGCCTTCAGCGCCTGAGACACCGGGCAACCGGTCTTGGCCTCTTCCGCGAGCTTCTGAAAACCCGCGTCGTCCACGCCGTGCACGCGGCCTCGCACGCTCAGGCGAATCTGGGTGATGCCGGTCCCCGGCACGAAGTCGACCTCGGCCGTGGTGTCCAGCCGCTCCACCTGGTGGCCGGCTTTGGACAGACCGTTGGAGAAGGCCATGCAGTAGCACGAGGCGTGCGCGGCGGCGATGAGCTCCTCGGGGCTTGTCTTGCCGTGCTGGTGCTCCGCGCGCGCGGCCCACGTAATCGGCAGCTCGCCGAACGCGCCTGTCGCGGGCTTGACGTGGCCCCCGCCTTTGATCAGGTCCCCTTCCCAGCTGGCCTCGGCACGACTGGTTGCAGCCATCGATCCCTCCTGTTGCGGCGACCGGTTACCGATTCAGCTTAGATCGAGCCTAGTCCGCGTTACCTGGATATGCCAGGTAAAAGCAAGAGGATGCATTCGATCAAGAACAAGAAGACGTACGAGGCGTTGAAGCGCAAGGGGATGCCCAAATCGCGAGCCGCGCGCATCAGCAACGCCCAGAAGAAGAAATCGAAGTAGCAGCCGGCGAGCTCCGCGAGGAAGGGCTCGTCTATGCGTCCGATGCTCAACCCGGTTTTTCCCGGGTGCGTCGCGGCCGTGGATTCGTTTATCGGGACGCCGAGGGAAAGGCGGTGCGCGACCGGTCTGTGCTGGATCGCATCCGCGTGCTGGCCATCCCTCCCGCGTGGACCGAAGTGTGGATCTGCGCGTCGCCGCGCGGCCACCTGCAGGCGACCGGTCGCGACGCGCGCGGTCGCAAGCAGTTCCGCTACCACCCGCGATGGACGGCCATGCGCGACGCCAACAAGTACTCGCGCCTGGTCGGGTTCTGCGGGGTCCTGCCGCGCATACGCCGCCGCGTCGCACGCGACCTGCGCAGGCCCGGGCTCACCCACGAGAAGGTCGTCGCGACGGTGGTGAGGCTGATGGAGCTGACCCTCATTCGCGTGGGCAACGACGAGTACGCCCGGCAGAACGGATCGTTCGGCCTGACCACATTGCGCGACCGGCACGCCAAGGTGCGCGGCAGCGTTGTGCGGCTGCGCTTCCGCGGCAAGTCCGGCAAGGAGGTCGAGGCCGAGGTCACCGACCGGCGCGTGGCGCGCGTGGTCAAGCAGTCGCAGGAGCTGCCGGGCCAGGAGCTGTTCGCGTACATCGACGAGCACGGCGAGCGGCGCACGGTCTCCTCGGACGACGTGAACAACTATCTGCGCGAGACGACCGGCGCCGACTACACGGCCAAGGATTTCCGCACCTGGGCCGGCACGGTGCTCGCCGCTGTGGCGCTGCGCGAGCTCGAGGGATTCGAGTCCGACGCCGAGGCCAAACGCAACGTCGTGCAGGCGATCGATCGAGTGGCCCGGCGCCTGGGCAACACGCGGGCTGTGGCGCGGCGCAGCTACGTGCATCCGGCGGTGGTCGACTCCTACCTCGACGGCTC
>DASSLR010000098.1:0-45389 GCA_035689345.1 Candidatus Dormiibacterota bacterium | reverse complement strand
CCAATGTCCGGCCTCAGGTCGAGCAGGCCGTCCGAGAAGACGAGCAACGTGTCCCCGGGCTTCAGGTTGGCCCAGCCGATGGTGAACTCCGTGTCGGGAAACATGCCGATGGGCGCCCCGCGCAGCGAGAGGTTCTCCTGTCCGGTGCTGCCCCGCAGGATGCGCGCGTGACCGTGGCCCGCGTCGATGTAGTGGATGTCGCCGCTCGTGATGTCGAACACTCCGTGGAACACCGTGACGAAAGCCTGGTTGACCTCGAGCGGCGCCTCCATGATGCGCGCGGCGAGGCGCACCGACTGTTCGAGGTCCTCCACCTGGGCTGACGCGCGTAACGCGGCGCGCACGGTGGCCATCATCATCGCGGCCGGAAGGCCCTTCCCCATGACGTCGCCCAGCGTCACCGCGATGCGGTTCGGGTCGGGCAGGTACCAGTCGTAGAAATCGCCGCTGATCTCTCGCGCCGGGGTGAAATGCGCGGCCACCTCGAAGCCGTCGCCGTCGAGCGGCGACTTCGGCAGCATGCCCTCCTGCACGTGCGCCGCGTTCTGCATCTGCTGCACGCGCTCCGCGACCAGCGACTCGAGCCGCGTCAGGTTCTCCCGGTACTCCAGCTCCAGCCGGCGTCGCCGGATCGCGTTGACCACGGCCAGGTAGAGCTCGGTGGAGCCGATCGGTTTCACGAAATAGCCGTGCGCGCCGTGCTCCACCGCGGCCTTGCCCAGCTCGGGGTCGTCGACGCCCGAGATCATCACCACCGCGACGTCGGGCTTGAGCGCTCGCAGCTCACCCAGCAGCCCATAGCCCGACTCGTCGGGTAGGCGCACGTCGAGCAGCACGACGCCGTACTCGGCGTCGGCCATGCGCTGGCGGGCCTCGGCGCCCGAGAACGCAGTGTCGGCTTCGATCCCCCGGCTCTTGAGGATGCGCGCCATCGACTTGGCCAGCGCCTCTTCGTCCTCGACGATGAGCGTCTTGGGCCCGGTTTCGGTTGGCGGCACACCCAGAGTTTAAGGAGGCCGTTCCAGCTTCCCAGCGTTGTAGGCTGTCGATCCGTGAGCCTGGACGTTCAATCGCGTCAAACCGAGGCAGGGGTGACAGTTCTCGTACCATCCGGCCGGCTCGACGTTGCCGGCGCGCCCGCGCTGAAGGAGGCGATCGGCGAAGCGGTCAAGAACGGCCCCCCACGTCTGGTCATAGACATGGAAGGCGTGAGCTTCGTCGACAGCACGGGCCTGGGCTCAGTGATCGCGGCACTCAAGCTGGTGCGAGGCAGCAAGGGCGACCTTCGCCTTGCCGCTCCCAACCAGCAGGTGCGCGTCGTGCTCGAGCTCACCACGTTGGATCGTGTCTTCGCCTACTACCCGACGGTCGAGGACGCGCTCACTGACTTCTGAGTTCGGCAAACCATTCGAGTTCCAGGCCACCCTTACGCAGATAGACGAGGCGCTGGACACCCTGCACCACTCGGTGCAGCTGCTGCGTGAGGCCGGCCCGCAATCGCTCGACGAGACCAACGTGATGCTTTTCGAGAGCGCGCTCGCCGAAATCGGGGCCAACGTGCTGACGCACGGCCGCCAGGACCGGCCCAAGCACGACCCTGTCGAGTACCGCCTTCGCCTCGAGGGACACATGGCCCTGGCAACGTTCGTGGATCGCGGGCCGCCCGTTCATAATCACCTGACTCGCGCCATGCCGGAGCCGACCAGCGAGACCGGTCGCGGCCTCGCCATAGCCCGCCAGGTGCTGGATGAGCTGGGATACGCAAGAGAAGGCGAGATCAACACATGGCGACTGGTGAAGCGCCTTTGAGCGCGACCGGCGAGCCCGAGCCGCAGATGGCGTCGCGGGAGATGGTGCACGAGTTCCGCAACCTGCTCGCCGTGATCATCAACTACTGCGAGCTGATCGCCGAGGAGACCTCGGACCCCGAGGCGGTGAAGAACGACCTGAACGAGATCCGGACCGCGGCCGAGCGAGCCCTGGCCCTGACGGACAGGATTCCCGTGCCGCCGAAGCATCCTCCGGCGGGATCCGCGGACCTCGCGGAATGACCATCGCCAGGGAGGAAGGGACGGCACGGTCTCTGCGCGGCAAGCCGAGGCGCAGCGACCACGAGGTGGTGCTCGTGGTCGACGACGAGACCCAGGTGCTGCAGCTGCTCAAGCGGGTGCTCGAGCGCGCGGGCTTCGAGACGATCACCATCGACGATGGCCGCGCCGCCCACGACGCCGCGGTGCAGTGGCGCCCCGACATCATCCTTCTCGACCTGATGCTCGGCGCCACCACCGGCGACCAGGTGCTGGCCGAGCTGCGCAAGGACTTCCGCACCCGCCTGATACCTGTCGTGTTCCTCACGGTGCGCAGCTCGATCAAGGACAAGGTCGAGCACCTGATGGCCGGCGCCGACGACTACGTGACCAAGCCGTTCATCGGCGAGGAGCTGGTGGCGAGGCTGCGCGCGGTCATCATGCGCGCGACCACCACGCGCGAGCTGAGCCCGCTCACCGGGATGAGCGGCAACTCCGACATCATGCGCGAGATCTCAGCGCGCCTGTCGACGCAAGAGTTCGCGTGCCTCTACCCCGACATCGACAACTTCAAGAGCTACAACGACCACTACGGGTTCATTCGCGGCGACGACGTGATCAAGACGCTGTCGTCGATCATCCTCGAGGTCCTCGAGGAGGGCTATTCGCCTTCGCACTTCGCCGGCCACGTCGGCGGTGACGACTTCGTGATCCTCACCGACCAGTCGCTGGCCGAGGACCTGGCGTCCGAGATCACTCGACGCTTCGACCAGGAGGTGCCCGCCCTCTACGACCCGGCGGATCGCGAGCGCGGCTGGATCGAGTCGGAGGACCGCACAGGGCACGTGCACCGGACGCCGCTGGTCTCGCTTTCGATCGGCATCGTGATGTCGAAGCCCGGCAACTTCGTGAGCGCGCCGGCGCTGGCGTCGCGGGCGGCGGAGGTCAAAGGCGTCGCCAAGCGCATCCCGGGGTCGAAATGGATCGTCGACCGGCGCCGTCCACCGGAGTCAAAACTGCGGTGAAATGCGCGGCCGTATTCCGGTTGAGCGCGGGAATCCCGGTGCTAGCATCGCCGCGGATGGGGTGCGAGCGTGAGTGAGCTGAGGGTGCTGCCGGGCGGCCCCAGCGGCGAGCCGGAGCAGGAATCTGACCCGCAGCAGCAGGGTCTCATACCGCTCGCGCCGCGCACGCCCGTCGCCGTCCACCGCATGGACGGCGGCCTGGAGAGTGGCGAGTCCGAAGCGCGCGCGCTGAGCGCCGCCGGGTTCCCCATCTACACGACGGCCGACCCCGAACGGCCGCGGTTGATCCCCCTGAGCGACATCAAGTACGTGGTCCTCGGCTCGGTCGACGACCCCAACCTCGAGCCCGACCCCGGGGACAAGGCCGCAGCGCGCAAGGCGATCCTCCGCTTCCGCGACGGCGAGTGGATACCCGCCTACATGGACCCGAGCCAGGCCAACGACGGCGTTGGCCTCGCGGTCAAGATCCGCCTGACCGAGCGGCAGCGCGTGATCCCCGCGGTGGCCTCTTCCAGGGCGCTGCTGGAGATGCAGTTCGTCGACGCGTGGACGACGCCGGCCGAGGGGCCGACTCCGCAGCGCCGGCGGTCCGACATCGAGCAGGCCGCGGCCCGCCAGGGCAAGGACCTGCACAAGCTCGCCAACGACTTCCGCGACCGGCTCGCGCTCGTGCGCGACGCGGGCCTGACCACCGGCGACACGCTCGCGTTCTCGCGCGCGGTGCGCACCTACCTCGACCGGTTCCTCGCCGAGGACAGCATCACCCTGACGGCGGCGGAGAAGTCGGCGCTGGCCGACATCATCCTACGCGCCGCGGTCGGCTACGGCCCGCTCGACCCGCTCCTCCACGACCGGTCGGTGAGCGAGATCATGGTCAACGGCCCCGACCAGGTCTTCATCGAGCGGCGCGGCGTCCTCGCCAAAGCCGAGGTCCGCTTCGACGACGAGAACCAGCTGCTCGAGACCATCCGGCGCATGGTCGCCACGACCGGCCGCCACATCGACGGTCTCAACCCGATGGTCGACGCGCGCCTGCCGGACGGGAGCCGCGTCAACGCCATCATCCGCCCCGCCTCCATCCACGGCCCGGCGCTGACGATCCGCAAGTTCAAGGACGCGGTGCTCGGCATGGACGACCTCACCCGCGAGGGCAGCTTGAGCCCCGCGATGTCGGAGTTCCTGAAGGCCGCCGTGCTCGGACGCATGAACATCCTCGTGTCGGGCGGCACCGGGTCAGGCAAGACGACGTCCCTGAACGTGATCGCGCGCTTCATCCCGCACAACCAGCGCGTGATCACCATCGAGGACGCGGCGGAATTGCAGATCGACCACCCGCACGTCATCTCGCTCGAGCACCGCCCGCCCAACGTCGAGGGGAAGGGCGAGCTGACGATCCGCCAGCTGCTGCGCAACAGCCTCCGCATGCGCCCCGACCGCATCCTGGTGGGCGAGGTCCGCGGCGCCGAGGCCCTCGACATGCTGCAGGCGATGAACACCGGCCACGACGGCTCGATGTCGACCATCCACTCCAACTCGGCGCGCGACGCCCTGTCCCGCCTCGAGACGATGGTGATGATGGCCTCGATCGACATTCCGTTCGAGGCCGTCCGCGCGCAGATCGCGTCGGCGGTGAACCTCATCGTTCATCAGGCCCGCATGCCCGACGGCCGGCGCAAGATCGCGCAGATCGCCGAGGTCGTCGGCTACGACCAGAACGGCCCCATCCTGCGCGACATCTTCCTGCTCGGCATGGGCGGCGACCTGCGCCTCGAATACAACGCGACCGGCTACGTGCCGACCGCCCTGGACAAGGCCGCCTTCTACGGCGTCCAGGTGGACCAGGACCTCTTCGACCCGGTGAAGGCGCGGTTCATCCCCGCCGGATCGGACAGCATGATGCCCGTCGTCAAGGACCCTCTCATCTCCGGGCAGCGCGGCACGGAGGAGAAGGTCGTGCGCCAGGTGGTCGTGGTGCCGTTCAGCTCCGAGCGGCCCGCGGCGGCGTTGCAGACGCAGGCCACCCCGAGCGCGCCGCCCACGCAGGCTATGGCGTCGACGCCCGAGATGCAGGAGGAGATGCGCAAGCTCATCGACGCCGCGCGCTCCGCGGTCGCCGACCTGCAGGCCGCGGCGCCCACCCCGGCATCTCCCGCCGCGCTGCCGCCGGTCATTCCCGCGGCACCCCCGGAGCCCATCCCGCCCCCGACGGCGGTCCAGGGCCCGCCGATCGAGGTACCGGCCGTCCCCGTCTCGGGCGTGGCGCCTGTGGCGGCGGGCCCCGTGCCGGCCGCACCCCTGCCGCCAGGCGACTCGGCCGCCGCCGCCCAGGCATTGCAGGCGGCCACCGCCATGGCCCGCGCCACCACCGAGCTTGGGCGCATGGCCGCCGCGGCGACGACGGGATTCATCGCCAACGCCGGCATGCTGCCGACCATCCACACCGAGGGCACGCCGAGCGTGGCCGGGGTGAGCCGTCGCTTGAAAGCCGTGATCGAAACCATCGTGTCCCAGAAGAACCTGAACCTCCGCCTCGCCCCCGCGATCACGCAGGTGTTCGAAGGGGCGGAGATCAAGGCCAGCGACTACGCGAAGCCGAACCATCTGTCCAAGGAGTCGGCGTACCGCGAGCTCCGCCAGGCGGCGGAAGCGGGTCTGCTCGAGATGATCAAGTACGCCCAGGGTGAGGCCGGCTTCCGCTCGGGTCCATCGCTGATGCGCGAGGTCGCCGCCGGACTCGGCCAGTCAATCGACGCGTCGAAGCCGCTGACGGCCGACACCATCATCGGCAGCCTGTCCACCGGACAGACCGAGGGCACCGTCTCGGTCATGTTCACCGACGTCGAGGGCTCGACCAACCTGCTTTCGACTCGCGGCTTCACCGAGTCGCACGAGATCATGAAGGCCTACGAAACGATCGTCGGCGAGAAGATCACCGAGCACGCGGGGCGCCGCATCAAGGGTCTCGGTGACGGCGTCATGGTCAGCTTCGGGTCCACGCGCCACGCGGTCGAGTGCGCCCTCGACATCCAGCGCGCGATCACCGACTACAGCAAGACGAACCCCAACCGCAAGCTCCGGATCCGCATCGGCATCAACACGGGCGAAGTGGTCGAGGAGGCCGGCGACATCTTCGGCGCCGCCGTCAACATGGCCGCCCGCGTTGCGGGCAAAGCCAAGGGCGGCCAGGTCCTCGTGTCTGAAGTTGTGCGCCAGCTGGTCGGCCCGGTCGCCGAGATCAATTTCACCTACCGCGGGCACTACAAGCTCAAGGGATTCCCCGATCGCTGGCGTCTGCACGAGGCCACCCCCGGCGTGCAGCCAGAGGTCGCCACTCATGCAGTCGCCGCGGGTGACGGATTCGTGGGCCGCGAGCAGGAGCGGCTCGACATCCGCCTCGTCCTCGATCGGGCCGCCACCGGAACCGGCGGGATGGTGCTCATCACCGGCGCTCCAGGCATCGGCACCTCGCGGCTTGCCGCCGAAGTGTCAGCCGAGGCCGCGCGCAAGGGCTGGATAGTGCTGTCGGGTAGGTGCACCGAGCACGACGAGTCGCCGTACGAGCCGTTCCGAGACGTCCTGGCCGGCGCCGTCGCGGTGGCACCGCAGCGTCAGCTCCAGGAATTCGCGGCGGCGAGCGGCGCGCTTCTCGCCGACCTGGTGCCGAGCTTGAGATCAAAGGCGCGCGGTACCACGCTGGGCGCCGAGGTCGGGCCCGAGGGCCGGCGGGAGGCCGTGTTCAAGGCGGCGTTCGACCTACTGGTGGCGGCGCAGGGCGGCAAGCCGATGCTGGTGGTGCTCGACGACCTGCATTGGGCCGACGAAGCGTCGGTCCTGCTCCTGCGCGACATGGCCGAGCGTCTGGGCAACAGCAAGGTCGTCCTCATCGGAACCTACTGGGAGAGCGACCTCGACCCAGAGCGGCCGTTCACGGCAGTCGTGTCGAGGTTGCTGCGCCGGCGTCGGGCCCAGCGGTTTGCGCTTGGGCGCCTGGCCGATGCGGACGTCGAGAAGATGCTCACCAGCCTGGCGGGTGGCCAGCTCACCCCGGTGCAGCTCATCGGCATCCAGGCCGCGACCGAAGGCAATCCACTCTTCGTCGAGCACTCATACCTCTACATGGCGGAATCGGAGGGCATCCTCGGTGGAGCACGCGCGCGCGCACAGTCCAGTTACACCGAGGAGGACCTCGAGCTGGCGCAGAGCGTCCGCGGACTCATCGGCCGGCGCCTCGAACGTCTGAGCGAGCCTGCCCACCGCATGCTCATCGCCGCTGCGGTCGTGGGACGCGACTTCGACATCACTCTGCTCGAGGCTTTCGGGGAGCTCTCCGGCGGCGAGCTGCGCGAGGCGCTTGACGAAGCGACCAGGGCCAGGCTGCTGACCAAAGTGGGCGAGCGCTATCGCTTCTCGCACGACCTGGTGCGGCAGCGCGTGCTGGCGGGCATGGCGTTACCGAGGTTGCAGGCCTACCACCTCGCGGTGGCAGACACGCTGGAGCGCATCTACGGCAAGGCGGCCAAGGACCACGCGTCGGAGATCGCGAGCCATCTTTACCAGGCGGGCACGGCCGCGGACTCGATGCGGACCTCGAACTTCCTGGCCCAGGCCGCGAAGAACGCGCTTGCCGTCGCCGCTTACGAAGACGTGCTGCGGCTGATCGAAAGCCAGTTGCTGCTGCTGCCGGCGGAGAAGACCAAGGAGCGCGCCGCGGCGCTTGCGCTCAGAGGTGACGCACTGGCCGGCCTCGGTCGCCGCGAAGAAGCGCGATCAGCCTGGGGCGTGGCCGCTCAACGCTTCGATGACGCGGGCGACAAGCGCTCGGCCGGCTCCATCAGGGCTCGCCTCGAGCAGCCGGCTGTGGTGGTCGACCAGGAGCAGACACCGGTAACGGCGGTTCAGGAACCACCTTCAGGCGATGGCGATCCTGCTCCAGCGGAGATCGTCGCCGCCCCTCCCGAACCGGCGCCGGTGGAACCTCAGGCCACCAACCTGGAAGCGAACGGCACCGGCGCGTAGCCGGCGTTGTAGGTCATCGCGGGCAGCGTGCCGCTGAAGCTCACCGTGTTCGCGATCACGCCTGCCGTGCCGGCGGAGTCGAAGGTGTCGGCGTCGATGATGCTCAACGAGCCGCCGGGCATGTAGACCAGACCGATCAACGCCGAATTCTGGTCGGCGCCGAAAGTGTTCGCGCAAGTATTGGAGGCCGGTTGGTAGACGGCCATCCAGTTGTACTGGTACCCGCTGAACAGGTACGTGTCGCTCAGGTTGGTGGTGGTGAGACAGCTCGCCCCGGGCAGGTAGAAGACCACGGCGCCCGGCGTGATCGCCGCCGGGCACGAGGCGAATGCGCCGGCGACGCTCTCGCAATTGTTCTCGTTGGCGCGATCGCCGGCGGCTCCGGCCAGGCGCCCTGCGTTCTGGTTGGGGAGCCCGGCTCGCAGCGGGGCGGTTTCAGAGTTGGGTGCGTAAGCGCCGGTCGTATCGGGCGCGGCGGCCGCGTTGGGCGCAAACGGCGACCCAAGGTCGTCGTACTGGAGAAACATCTGCTCGAAGCCGAGCGAGCACCCGGTCCCCGAGAAGGCGGGGCAACCGGTAAGCAGGTTGTTCAGCACCGGGACGCTGACGGGGAGGGTCTCGGCCAGGCCGAATGGGCCGTTGCAGCCGCTGCCTGGCAGAGCCGCGTAGATGTTGTAGGCGGTTGCGCCTGGCACGTTGCTGACGATGACCTTGATGATCTTCTGGTTGTCGACGTGGACGATCTGGCACCTCGACGGCGCGCTCTCGCGGAAGTAGCTGACGCCGTTATAAGTGTCGGACCTTGTCGATGTGATGACGATCGGCCAGTCCCCCTGGGGCACCGAGTTACACCCAACGGCCTGCCCGTTCCCTTGCCCCTGGCCACAGTTGCCGTATCCGCTCCCCTGGGCGGCCGGCGAAGTCGACAGCTGCACGCTGCCCGCGCAGTTGCTGCCGGTCGTGTTCCAGAACTGGAGCGCCGCGAGCAGGCTGTTGTTACTCGGGTTGGGCTCGTCCGGCGGCTTGAGCTCGTTGCTGACCTGGGCGCCGGCGTTCGTCGCGCCGGCCTGGAAGTCGTACACGCCACCGCTGAGGAAATAGCATTTGGCGCCCGAGGCATTCACCAAAGCCGCATACACGCCGGGCTGGAGGACTACGTTGTTGGCGGAAAAGCTCTGGCTTCCGCCCAGCGGCCCCGGGGACGGATATTGCGGGTTGACATAGTGGTAGCCAGTGCGCACGGCGCCGGCGACGTCGGGATATGTGCAAGGCGTCGCGGCGCCGCTCGGATAGCAGGAGTTGGTGGCCCCCGACACGCTCGACTGGCAGCGTGCGTAGATGTCACCTCCCACGTTCGCCGCGCCGCTCGAGACGGAAATCGTGCCGCTGGACACAATGTCGCCGACGAGCGAAAGCGTGCCGGTGCCGTTGATCGAGATCGCGCTGCCGCCCACCCCGCCGCAACCGTTCTGGGCCAGCGCGCCGACCACCGGCGCATACAGGAGGTTGTTGACCCGGCCGGACCCCGTGGTCGAGATGCTTGGCGTCGTGCCGTTGGTGATGATGCGGCCGAACTGGAGCGCCAGCGTGCGCGTGGCGGTCAGCTGGAACATGCTCCCGCGGGGCCCCTGTGCCTGGACGCTCTGCACCAGCACTGTGCCGTCCGCGTAGGTGCAGGTGACCGTGTACGGCGAAGCCCCTGGTGATCCGTAGCCGGGGCTGCACGACGGCGCCGCATACAGGCGCAGGTTGACGCCAAACGAGGCGCTCGCCGCCTGCTCGGCCGACGTGTAGCTGGCGGTGCGCTGCAGGTTGTCGGCGGCGGCAAGGGACGCGGCATCGACGGCGGCCTGCAGGTCCCGGCGCATCGCGTACGCGCGCGAACCGTCGATCGCCAGCGCTGCCATGCCGACGACGACCACGAGCATCAACGCCACCAGCACGATGGCCTGGCCCTTCTGCGCGCGTAGAGCAGAGCCGGCCATCAGTATTCGGTCCGGAACAGCGCCACCGCCGTCAGCACTATGTGGTTGGCGGTCGCCTGAGACACGATCGGCGTGATCAGGACGAGGTTGAATTGAAGGGTCACCTGCAGCGTCACGTTGCCGGATGCGGGGTTGACCGCGCTGCACGACCCTGACGCCGCGGCCGCGTACTCGCCGCCCGGTGCGTTCGGCGGTGGCGCGACCTCGACGACACCGGGCGGATTTGGCTCGGTCACGAAAAGCCAGGCGGTGTTCGCCGGCGGCGTCGCGCTCGTGATCGGTCCCTGCGGGCAGGGCTCCGAGACCGGCGCGCCGACGAGCTGCTGCGTGACCGTAGTGAGGACCGTGTTGTTGGTCGGTAGCGTGCTCGAGGCGCTGACGGCCGCACGTGCGCCTTCTCGGGCGGCGTGATTCAGCGTGTCGTAGTAGAAGACGGCACGGCCGATGTCGATGATGCCGAAGATCAGCAGAAGCAAGACGGGTGAGATGAGCGCGAATTCGATCAGGGACTGTGACCTCTGCCCGTCGAATCGGTCTTTGGGGATCAAGGTCCCTGCACCGTCATGTGCTGGTTGTTGGCGAGGTGGAACGTGCCGAACTGGCCACCGAGAAGCGGCGTGATCGGCGCGTAGGTGTAGAGAACTATGACGTTGAGGTCCTGGTTGCCCTGGCCCGACGGCGCTGCCGCGAAGTCCACTCCGGCCGAGTTGTCGTAGCAGATGTACAGCCAGGTCGTGTTCGCCGTCGGCGGGTACGCCGTGCTCGCGTACGGCGGGTTGTGATAGGTGTTGCCGTCGGTCGGCGCGGGGCAGGTGGTCCCTGGATTCTTCAGCACCGAGGCGGGCAGAGAGGCCGCCTGCAGCTCCTGGTCAACCGCGGACTTGATCTCTGAGTCGTACAGGTAGGGTGTCTGGAGATGCGGTGCGTCGAACCAGGCACCGTGCCTCGCCCCCTCTCGCGCCGCGTTCGAAAGCGCTTCGGTGACGTAGACCGCTCGCCCGATGTCGACGAGCCCTCCGACGAGCAGCAGCAGCACCACGGAGGACAGAGCGAACTCGACGAGGGATTGCCCTTTCTGGCCTATTTTTCGGCCCGAACGGGCCTGCTCTAAGCGGCGCGGCACGCGGATATCTTGCCTATGATGATCCGGCCTTGGCGCGCCTTAACCCTGGTCGTCTGACCGCTCGCCTGCCCTTCACCCTGATCGGCATCGTGCTCGCCTTGCTCGTGATCGTCGCCTTCGTCCTGGTGGCGATCAGCGCCAGCGCCGGGCAGGGCACCGCCACCCAATCGGTCGTGGTGGCGACCAGGGATCTCTCGCCTCGCATTCCGATCGACGCCTCCGGCCTCGAGGTGAAGACCATCCCCACCTCCGGCTTCCCGGCGACCCTGTTCTTCCATACCACCGACCAGGTCAAGGGCATGATCCCTCTCGTAACGATCGTGTCGGGCGAGCCGATCACTTCGAACATGGTCGCCCAGCCCGACACCGCCCTCGGCGCGCAGTCCGCCTATCTGCCCATCCCGTCCGGCTACGTCGCGCTGCAGCTCCCGACGAGCGAGCAGCAGGGCGTCGGCGGCTACATCCAGCCCGACGACTACATCTCGGTCATCGCCACGGTGGACATCAACGGCAAGGTGGCGACCAAGACCGTATTCACCAACATCCACGTCATCCGGGTCGGTCCGCCGGCGGCTCCGAACGCCCAGGCTTCAACCTCGACCGCGAGCAGCCTCACCGTGGTGGTGACCTACTGCCAGTCGGAGTACCTGACCTGGTTCCTCACGTTCGCGTCGCTCAAGTACGAGCTCGAGTCGTATCACGACTACCAGCCTGGATCCGTCCAGACCGCCGATCCCACCTGTCCCGGCGTGACCTCTGCCACCGGCGTCACGTTGCGCCAGGTGCAGGCCGCCTTCCCGTCACTCTTCTAACCCGGAGGTTGGAGCGTCCGTGAACAGCCAGCTGGCGGCGCTCGTGATCGCAGTGCCGGCGGCGCTCGCGATCGCCATCTTCTTCTGGAGCGTCGACAGGGTCCGTCGGGAACGCGCCCCGGCGCCGGCGACTCCCGCTGCCCCGCGAGCGACTCCGCGTGAGCTGGTGGAGCGGCTGCTCCGCCCCGCCGCCGACACGCTCAGCCAGCGCCGGCGCGTGCAGGGCAAGCCGACCCTGGCCGAAGACCTCGGCCGGGCCGGTCTCAACATCACCCCAGCCGAATACCTCCTGATCCGGATCGGC
Source organism: Candidatus Dormiibacterota bacterium (assembly GCA_035689345.1). Taxonomy (GTDB): domain Bacteria; phylum Chloroflexota; class Dormibacteria; order Dormibacterales; family Dormibacteraceae; genus CF-118. Next base: position 33,097 of record DASSLR010000098.1, on the reverse strand, counting down.
GCCGTCGCTCTCGGGGCGCTGTTCGGGCTGTTCCGCTTCGGCATCTCGGTCGGACCGCTCGTGCTGGCCGTGGTCGGGTTCATAGTGCCGCCGCTGGTCATCCGCTACCTGCAACGCCGGCGACGCGACCAGTTCAACGATCAGCTGGCCGGCATGCTGCAGCTGCTCTCCAACTCCCTGAAGACCGGCTACGCCATCGATCGGGCCCTGGAGACCGTGGCGCAGAAATCACCTCCGCCGGTCAACACGGAGTTCGAGCGGGTCACCACAGAAATCGCTCTGGGTACGTCCGTCGAGGACGCACTCAGCTCGCTCCTGACTCGAATCGACAGCCCCGACCTCGAGTTCATCGTCACCGCCATCCTCCTGCACGTCCGCGTCGGCGGAAACCTGGCCGAGGTGCTCGACAACATCTCGGACACGCTGCGCGACCGCCTGCAGACCAAGCGGGACATGGCGGTGCTGACAGCCCAGTCGCGCGCCTCCGCCACGATCATCACCGGCCTGCCGATCCTGCTGGCGCTCGGCCTTTACGTGTTCGTGCCCGGTTACTTCGCGCCGATGACGAGCACGGTCGTCGGTTACATCCTTCTGGGGGTCGCCGGCTTCCTGATCCTCATCGGCAACGTGCTGATCACGCGCATGACCCAGCTGGAGAACTGAGTTGTCGCCGATCTTTGTCGAGGCGCTCATCGCCGGGACGATCAGCGGCGTCATAGTCATCGCGTTCTTCGTGGCGCTGGACGCCAGCCGCGCCTCGGCCAAGGCCACGGCCAGCGGGACGTGGGCCCGGCCGGCGGAGCGCACGCCGGCGCTGAAGCAGCTGGAGGAGGCCATGCGACCCCTGGCCAACCGGCTGCCCGCGCTGGCCGCCAGCCAGCTGCGCGAGAAGCTCAGCCGCGCGGGCGATCCCGGCAGCCTGACACCCGCCGGCTTTCAAGCCGTGCGGTACGCGCTGGGCGCCCTCCTGGCCATCGTCGGCCTGACACTCGGGCTCATCATCCAGGTCCCGCTGCCGGCCCTGGTCGTCGCGCCCGTGGGCGGCGCGATTCTCGCCGTCATCGGCTACATGGCGCCCAGCATCTGGCTGGAGTACAGGATCTCGTCGCGCAAGCACCAGATCCAGCGGTCGCTGGCCGAGGCGACCGACCTGCTCACGCTGGTCGTTGAGTCGGGCATGAGCCTCGACGAAGGATTGCTCAGCATCACCGAGCGCTTTCACAACGCGCTCGGCGATGAGATCGGCAAGGTGCTGCGAGAGATCCGGCTTGGGCGGCCGCGCATGCTGGCGCTCGAGCACATGGCCGAGACCAGCGGTGTCTCCGACCTTCATCACCTGGTCGAGTCCATCGTGCAGTCGGACCAGATGGGCGTGCCGATCGCGCGCCTGCTGCGTGTGCAGGCGACCGAGATGCGGCGACGCCAGCGCCAGACCGCGCAGGAGCGCGCGGCCCAGGCGTCGTCGCGCATGGTGTTCCCGATGGTCGGCTGCATCTTCCCCGTGCTGTGGATCGTGCTGCTCGGGCCCGCCATCATCCAGATCTTCAGGTCGATCCACTGATGAGCAACCGCCTGGGGTTGCGCGCGTCGCAGACCTCGTTCGGTGACCTCGACAAGCCGCTGTACACGATCAGCGTCGCGGCCGAGATTCTCGAGACGCATCCGCGGACGCTGATGCTCTATGAAGACGCAAACCTCCTCGAACCGCACCGCACGGCCACCAACCGGCGTCGCTACTCGCAGCGAGACATCGTCAAGGTGCAGGTCATCCAGAACCTGACGCGCGAGAAGGGCGTGACGCTCGCCGGCGTACGCCACATCCTGAGCCTGTTCGAGGTGATGAAGCGACACCGCGTCGAGCCTCCCGCCGAGCTGCGGGAAGTGTTCGACCGTTACGCGCAGATCATCTGATCGCGTCGCGCCTGGGCAGCGGCTGCCTCAGCCAGTAGGCCACGAGCAGGAAGATCGGCACGAAGAGCACCGCGAAGAACGCCACCGCCCCAAGGTTGCCGCTCACCAGCCACAGCGCGACCAGCACGCCGACCGTCGCCGCGCCGCCTCCGTACAGCGCCATCTCTCTCGACGCGGGCAGGCCGCGGGCGAGCAGTAGGCCCGCGCCGAGGTAGAGGGCGCCGTAAACGATGAGCAACACCAGCAGCTCGACGATGAGGGTGCGGCGGTCGGCCGGCGTGGAGGGAATTCTGACCGCCGCATTCACGACGCCCAGGCCCAGCAGCAGCCCGCCGATCGCCTGCAGCAAGCCTGCTGCCCGCCGGTAGGAAAGAGGCAGCACGCCCTCAGGAGTCCTGGTCGGCGGCACCGCGAGTGCGTCTGCTTGAGGTGGTGCGTCCTCGACGACCCGACCACCCACAAAATCAGCGAATCGTCGCCGGTCGGCCTTCGAAATAAGAGACGACAGGAACAGGGTCGAGCCATCGACGCCAACGGCCGTCATCGCCGCGTTGGACAGACGGATCTCGAGGATCGACTTCCGGTCGTATACGGTCCGCCTCATGTGCCAGAAGAAGTTGGCTTCGATCTTGGCCACATGCAGGTCATCGGCATATATGCCTCCATTTCGACTCCCGGCCCAGAGCTCGATCAGCTGCTCGCCGTAAAACAGGACGCCCACAACCGCCGCGATGGCCCACCAGATGGAGGAGAAGGCGAACGCCAGGCCGATAAAGATCGCGACTGGGATGGCGACTATCACCGCGAGGATTGCTGCGCCGCTCATTTCCTCTTTCCGATCGTAGTGAGCAAAGAACTGCTCTTTGGGTTGGTGGTGGACGCCGCATGGCGGTAGACCCACACCCGCCGGCACGCTGTCGGGTCGGACTCGCTGAACCGGGGCGGCCATGCCGGCCTCCGGGCCGAGAGCGATACGAAGAGCGGCCCTCGCGTGTACGAGCTGATACTGGCCCGCAGCAGCTGTTCCCAGGCACACGAGGGCGAACAGGCCAGGGACGATTGGGAGCGCGCCCAGGTTCAAGTTCGGATCGGTCGTTGGATTGGTTCCGGTCTTGCGCCCGTTGACCAGCCTGACGTCGCCGTTCCAGACCTCGACGTCGACGACGTCGCCCGTGTTCGGGGTCGGATTGTCCAGCCACGCTCGGTAGTCACCACCTCCGGCCAGCCTGAGGTGGAGGGTGCGGCCTCCGGTGTACTGATCGACGCTTGTCACGGTGGCAGTGCCCTCGAGCTTGCAGCGCGCGTTGGGCGTTTGACCCTCTCCGCATACGGGCGCCGCCAGGTACTGCTTGAGCGTCTGCTGCGTGTAGTACTGGGCATAGAGCATCCCGACCACGGCGGCCGCGAGGACGACCCCGAGTCCGATGCCGAGGCCCCGGGTCCATTTGGCCGAGCTCACGTCGCGGCGCAACCGATCCACTGGTCGCTGAGAAGGGCCGGATAGGCTGATCCCTGCCTGGTTGCAGAAGGCCGCCACGTCGGCTTCGTTGAACCTCACCGCGTTGAGCGTCAGCAGCCGCGCGCCTGCAGAATCCGTGAATGCCCAGACCCCATTGGCGAGGGTGCAGCCGGCGATGTCGGCACGGGGTATGCGCTTCTCTTTGCTCCCAGCCCGATAGACGACGTCGTTGCCCTCGAGGCTGAGGGTCATCGTCCTCAGGAGAGCGACGGCCGAAGCGCCGGCGACGACGACCAGAAGCGCGTCGATCGAGAGCAGTTGCGGAGTGCCGATCAAGAATGCAGACACGGCGATGAGGACGCCCCAACCAACTCCGGCGCCGGCAACCCACGCGGCCATGCTGCGAGTGCTCCGGACTGCCATCGGCGGCCATCATGTGCTACCGGACCGGCTTTTCAGCCGGCTTACTACGTCGTTTAGAAGGAGCCTCTTACCGCGCGGCGACTCCGCTCAGCTTCTCGGCCTTGGCGACGAAATCGAAGAACACCTTGCCCCATCGCTCCGCCGCATCGAAGAGCGGGCCGTGGCCCGAGCCTTCGAACATCTCGATCTGCACCGACCCGCCCGCCTTGCGATAGCGCTCGAGCACGGCGCGTATCTGCGTGACCATCGGCTGCGGCGGGAACGCCTCATCGCCCGGCCAGCCGGGCACGGCCCCCATCTTGCCCAGCGTCCCCATCTCCCAGGCCGATCCGTCGGCGACGACGATGTCGGCGGTGCCGTGCGTCCAAAGTATCGGCGGCTTCGGTTCGATGTCCACGATGCCCGCCCAGTTCAGGTACTTGCCAGACAGCGCGTTGATGATTCCACGCGTGCCGGGCGCCACTCCCGGCCAGTTCGCAGAGGGCGTCGAGTCGCCGGGGTAGCCGTCGTCACCGGTGACCGACTTGAGGATCTCGTCGAGGAGCATGTCTTCGCGCTCCGGAGGCTCGTGGTGCGTCGGCGCCCAGTACGACGTGTTCATCACGTTGCGAGGCGAGAACGGCGACTCAGTCGATCGGTCCTTGTCCGCGATGCGCTTCATGAACTCGGGGCTGCCGGTGCCACCGCCCGAGCCGGCCCAATCCGCGAAGCACGGCGTGCCGTCGAGGCGCACGCCGCCGAACCCGTAGGGCGACACGGGGTCGATGAAGGTGAGCGAGGCCACCGGCCGGTCCTGCGCGTAGTTCGCGATCGCGGCGCCCCCGGTCGACCAGCCGACCAGGTGGACCGGGCGCTTGATGCCCAGCTTCTCGACCAGGGAATGGGTGTCGTCGGCCCAATCGCGCACGCCGCGCGTGGCGTCGATGGGACGCTGCTCCGTGTCACCGAAACCTCGCATGTCCGGAGCGATGAGGCGCAAGTGCGACGGCGCACCCGGCATGAGGTGCTCGTAGAAGCGACCCGTGGAGAGGTTGCCGTGCACCATCACCACCGGCACACCGTCCTCAGGACCTGATTCGATGTAGCGCATCTCCAGGCGGCTGGTGCGAACGAGGTCGGATCGAACTCCAGCTGGAAGCTTCATGGCGATACCTCCATGTGGCGGGGGTGCGTCAGAAGAAAACATACCGCGGGCCGGCCGGCCGCTACTCCGGGATCATCGCGCCCGGCGCAACTGTGATCTTGCGGTTGCGAGGCTCCTCTGCGCCCAGAAGGCGCACCCAAATCCGAGGAGGGCGAACAGCCCGAATCCGGCGACGACGCCGCTGATGCTCAGGTTGGGATTGCTGGCGGGATTGTCGCTGGTCGCACGCGTGTCCACCCGGGAGATGCGGCCGCGCCAGACCTCGACCGCGACCAGGTCACCCGCATTCGGGCCCGGGAACGACAGCCTGGTGAAGTAATCCCCGCCGCCCGGGACCAACGACAGCTCGAGCAGAGCGTCGCCATTCTTGGTGTCCACACTGACCACCCGAGCCTGTGTCTGCAGCCTGCAATTCGACTCGTGTGTCGGTGTGCACACAGGCGCCGCCCGGTACTGCATCTCCTCTCCGCGGGCCGTCACCTCCGACCAGGCCGACAAGGCCATCAAGATCACAAAACCGGCGCCCGCGAACATTGAAAAGGCGCGGAAAACCTTGGCGACGCCAATGTCTCGCCGCACGCGATCGGCCGGTCGCTGCGACGGCCCGTGCCAATGGATGCCGGCGTGAGCGCAGAACTCGGCCACATCTGCGCCGTCGAAGCGCCACGCGTTCAGCGCCACCAGGCGCGTGCCATGCCCGTTCCAGAAGGACCATCCAGCGCCTCCCAGCGTGCAGCTGACGACGTCCGCACGCGGGAAACGCTTCTCGTTCCGGCCGGAGCGATAAACGACCTCGTCCCCCTCCACACCCAGGCTCACCGGGCGCGCCAGAGACCATGCCGCGTACAGAATGACCAGGAACATCGGCGCGATGGCCGCGATCAGCACCGGCGTTCCGAGCAAGAGGGCGATGACGGCGAGGAAAGCACCCAACCCGCCACCTGCGGCGAGGACGCCGAGCGACGCGCCTCGCGTGCCGGTCAGGACCACGGCGCCATCATCCCCAAACGGCCGTGGATGTGAGCTACCGGCCGGCTACCAGACTCCCGCGTTCATCTCGCCCTGCCAGTTGCAGTTGCCGCAGATGATGTCGACCTGGCTGTTGTTCGTGAGGCGGGGAACTCCGTAGCTCTGCGAGGGAGTGATGACGATGTTCGTGGAGCCACATCGCGGGCAACGCGCCGGCGGCTTCCTCTCGGCGTCGGCGTCAGGTTCCGTGCCGTGCGCGTGATGCGCTTCCTTGACGGCGGCGCGCCTGCGCGCGTTCCGACCCATCAGCTGGCCTTCTTGCGTCGCTTCGCGGCCGTCGTCCACAGGCTCTCGAGGTCGTAGTAGCTCCGCTCTCCGGGCAGGAACACGTGCGCCAGCACGGAATCGAAGTCGAGCAGGATCCAGCCGGCGTCGTCGTAGCCGTCGACGCCGAGCGGCCTCAGCTCTTTCTCCTTCGCGGCTTCGACCATGGCGTCAGCGATGGCGCGCACCTGGCGGTCCGTCTCGCCCTCGCAGATGACGAAATAGTCGGCGAGCGAGGTCTTGTCGCGGACGTCGATGACGACGCAGTCCCACGCTTTCTTGTCGACGGCGGCGCTGCGCAGCAGCCTCGCGAGCTGCAGCGGCGTGGGACCCTTCCCCTTCTTCAAAGCCATTCCGATTATCCCCTGTAAATGTGATGGGTCGCGATGTAATGCTCGACCGCTTCAGGCACGCGGCCGGTCACCGGCCGGCCCGCCATCAGGTCCCGCCTGAGCTCGCTGCCGGACACGGCCGGCGTGGGCCGCGGGCACAGGATCACCCGCGATGGGTCGAGACCCGCGGTCCTCACGTCGTCGACGCCTGGCGCGGCGCGCCCGGGGCGAGTGATGACGATCACCGGCGCCAGCGCCAGCACCTCGTCGGGCCGGTACCACGACCGCAGCTGCGAAGCCGCGTCCCACCCGAGCACCAAAAACAGCTCCGCGTGCGGGTTGGCGCCTCGCAGGGCCAGCAGCGTATCGAGCGTGAACGACGGGCCTGTTCGTCGCAGCTCGATGTCGGAGACGCTGAAGCGTGGATCCCCGGAGGTGGCCAGGCGGCACATCTCGAACCGCTGCTCACCAGACGCCATCGCGGGCGGCCGGTGCGGCGGCGTCCCGGTGGGCACGAACACGACCTGATCGAGGTCGGCGCATTCGATGGCCGCCTCCGCCGCCGCGACGTGTCCGAGATGGACGGGGTCGAAGGTGCCGCCGAGCACTCCCAGCTTCACGGTTGATACTCGAATTCGGTGGGCCCGATGCGGACGGTGTCACCCGCCTTCACCCCCGCGCCCTCGAGCGCCGCGTTGACTCCGATGCGGTCGAGCTCGACCTGGAATCTCTCCAGCGCGCTGTCCGAATCGAGGTCGGTCCGGTCCACCAGCCGTTCGATGCGCTGGCCGCTGACCCGGAAACCCCACGGATAGCGCGTGACCGTGAGCGGTGGCGCGGCCGAAGGCAGCTGAGTCGCAACCACACGCCGCCGCGGAGCGGGCAGCTGCGGGGCGTGCGTGAGCGCCTCGGCGATGCCCTCGGCGAGCGCGGGGATGCCTTCGCCGGTCTTGGCCGAGACGTAAAAGGTCCTCTTCCGGCGCGTGCGCGAGCGCCGCGCCTCCGGCAGGTCGATCTTGTTGACGGCCACTATGTACGGCCGGGCCGCCACCGCTTCCGAGAACGCCGCCACTTCGGTGCGGACGACCGCGACCTCGTGCCACGGGTCCGCGGAAGATCCGTCGACGACGTAGACCAGCACGCGCGTGCGCTCGACGTGGCGCAGGAACCTCAAGCCGAGCCCGGCGCCCTGGGCGGCGCCCTGGATGAGGCCGGGGATCTCGGCCAGCACGATTCCGCGTCCACCCACCTCCATCACACCGAGCTCCGGGTTCAGCGTCGTGAACGGATAGGCGGCGACCTTGGGGCGGGCGGCGGTCAGCGCGCGCAGCAGCGAGGACTTGCCCGCGTTCGGCTGGCCGATGAGGCCCACGTCCGCGATGAGCTTCAGATCGAAGACGACCATCAGCTCTTCACCTCGCGCACCAGGTTCGGCGTGGTCCGGCGCGCGACGCGTCGGACTCTTGAAGTGCACGTTGCCGCGCCCGCCCGCCCCGCCGCGCACCACTTCATGGCGTGCGCCCGGGTGATCCAGGTCGGCGATGAGCGCGCCGTCTTCGTCGAGCACCATGGTGCCCACCGGCACGTCAAGCACCAGCTCCGCGCCGCGGCGACCTGTCTTGCGACCGCCAGCGCCGTCGCCGCCGGGATCCGCCTGCCACCGCACACGCCTCACGTACGTGGAGAGATCGAGGAGATCGGTGGACGCCCGCACCCAGACCGAGCCACCGCGCCCGCCGTCGCCGCCGTCAGGTCCGCCTCGCGGGACGAACGGCTCGTGGCGGAACGACGCCGAGCCTTTGCCACCGTTGCCGGCGCGCAGGAGCACACGAGCCGAGTCGATGAACGGCCTGGTCCGAGCGCCTGATGAGGTCTGACTAGGCCTTGGCGTCTTGGTTCGGCGCGGCCGTCAGCACCCTCACGCGCCGTCCGTCCTTGCCCACGCGCTCGTAGCGGACAGTGCCCGGCACCAGCGCGAACAGCGTGTGGTCGCGGCCCAGTCCGACGCCTTCTCCGGCGCTGATCTTGCTGCCACGCTGCCGGACCAGGATCATGCCCGCGTTGACCTCCTGGCCGCCGTAGATCTTGACGCCAAGCATCTGCGGGTTCGAATCGCGGCCGTTGCGTGAGGAGCCGCCGCCTTTCTTGTGTGCCATCTATTTCTTGCCCGCCTTGGCGGTCTTCGTCTCCTTGGTCTCTTTCGTCTCTTTCTTCGCCCGCGGCCTGCGCGCTCCCTTCTTCGGAGCTTCCTCGGCCTCGGCCTCCTCCGGCTCTTCGTCTGTGTGGCGACCGAAGGGCAGGATCTCGAGCGCCGTCAGGTCGGCACGGGCTCCGCGATGCACGCGCACGTGCTTCTTCGACTTGTATCGCAGCACCTCGATGCGCGGCCCGCGGCTGTGCGCCAGCACCTTGGCCTCCACCTCGAAACCCTCGATTCCCGGCGTGCCCACCTCGATCGCGTCACCCTCGTGAAGCAGCAGGACGCGGCCGAGCTTCACGGAAGAACCGGGCTCGGCGGCCAGCCGGTCGACCAGCACGCGGTCTCCCGGGGCGACTCGATATTGTTTGCCGCCGCTGACGACGACAGCCGACAGCGATCCGTCTGGCTTGGGCACGGCGAAGAATTCTACCAACTAGCGGGTCAGGGCCAGCGTCACCAGGATCAGGCCGAGCAGCAGCAGCGAGTACGGCGCCACCGCCCTCGCGTACAGGCCGCGGGCGCGCTCGGCTCCGCGCCGCGCGAGCAGGCTGCCGGTCAGCACGCACAGGAGCGCCGCGACGGCCGTGATGCCGAAGAAGCGGACCAGGCCGGCCACGTCATCCGCCCCCGGAGGGAAGAAGAGAGTCGTGAAGAGGCCGCAGTACGGAAACCAGAGCACCGTGCGGGTCGCGTTGAAGCGCGGTCGCGCCCTCCGCTCGGCGGGTGGCGCCATCGGCCACAGGCGCATCAGCGGCGGCAGGCACAGCAGGTAGAGGAAGCCGGCTGCGACCTTCACCGGCAGCAGCGCGGGGACCAGCACGTTGCCGAGCACCTGCGGGCGAAGGCTCTCGGGCTCGATGGCGGGACCGAGCACGGACAGGAGCCAGCACGCCTGGATGACCAGCACCAGCCCGGGCCTTGCCACCAGCTCGGGGTCGAGGGCCAGCTCCGCCCACGCGGTGAAACCGATGGCGATGGCCGCAATCACGAGGTTGCGATCCGCAGGCGGCACGGGGTTGAAGGGCGCGGCGAACTGCGCCGCGGCCAGGACCGCCAGCAGGGCGACGATGACCTGCACCGTGGGCGGACGCCGGCGCCAGATGTTGGGCCGGCCGATCGCCTGGCGTGCCACGGCCGACCAGACGATCTCCACCACCAGGCCGAACAGGGCGACCGTGATCAGTCCGGGATAGACGAGCAGCGCGAGCGTTTCGGCGGCGGCGGCCGACAGCAGCTGGGTCACAGCCCCGCCAGCGCGAGCAGCGGACGCGGAAACAGACCGAAGGCGACGCTGATCGTCAGCGCGATCGCCACGCCCACCAGCTGCCGGCCGGTCGGCACGCCCATGGTGCGCCCGAGCCTCAGCGAGCCGGGCAGCCACAGGAGGAACGAGCAGGCGAGCACGAGCGCGAGCGGCCAGTACATCGCCGTCGCGGCCCGGAGCAGAAGGATCCTCGCCGGGAATCCTGCGAACGGCGCCGAACCCGCAAGTGCCGCGGCCACGATGAAGTTGATCGGGCGGTCGGTCTGCGCCTTCTCGCGCAACGACTGGCGCGACCAGAGGTACAGCGGCAGGCGTCCCAGCAGGATCGAGTAGAGGACGAGCAGCGCGGCGCCGATGCCTTCCGGCAGCACCAGCCCGAACCCGCAGAGCGCGAGGCCCCAGTCCGCGATGAACGAGTATCGCCACGCGGCCGCGTCGGACTTGGTGCGCCACGAGGCGAGCGTCGCGACCACGATGTTCAACAGGCCGAGGCCGATCAGCAGCGCCCCGATCGCATCCTCCGCGCCCTCGGCGAGGTCGTCGGCGTGAGCGACGACGACGACCGCGATCATCGGGCCGAGAAACGCCAGCCATGGAATCGGCGATGTCGCGGTCGGCTCTTCCGCGTCGAACTCGTGGATGTAGGGCAGGACGCCCAGCGCGGCGGCGAGACCGGCGACGAGACAGACGGCCACGAGGCGGTTCAACAGCGGCGGCCCGGTCAGAGCCGACAGCGCCAGCGCGAGCGTGAGCAGCGCCACCGCCAGCGCCGGAGCCCTCACGCGGCTCGAGAACGCGCGACGGCCTGTGCCTGCCGCCTGCAGGACGACGAGCAGGAGCAGCGCCATCACCGCCACGGCGAGGTTGGGCGACACCGCCATCGCGGTCATGCCCGCGAGGCCGCCGAGGCCCCAGCGAAGCAGGCTGGCTCGCTCGGCGCGCGGCGGCGGCAGGGCGACCAGGATCGCCAGCGCGAGGGACGCGACGATGAGCAGGGAGCGAGCCCCCGGCGACAGGCTGAGGGTGATGCCGAGCTGGTCGGACGCCACCTCGGGCCGGCTCAGGAAGACCGCCAGCAGCCCGCCGGCCCCGAGCGCGGCGCCGGCGGCGAGCGCGAGCCGGGGCCGCGGCTTCAGCGCCGACACGCACGCCGCGCCGGCGGCCGGCAGCGCTACGGCGAGCTCAGGTTCCACGCGGACGAGGCGTAGCCGGGATCGGAATGGCTGAGGCGCCCGCTGCAACCAGGGCGGCGACCGCGTAGGCCGCGATCCCGACGTGGTTCGGCCCTGCCGTCGAGACGACCCCGAGCACCAGCGCAAGTCCCGCCAGCGCGGTCAGCAGCACGGCGGCCTCCGCGGCCTGCAGCGCGCGGCCGGCCAGCAGGGGAAGCGCCACGAGCACGGCGACCCTGAAGCCCGAGCTCTCGCCGGACGTCGCGGCCAGCCCGAGCCAGAGGGCGATGACGCCGGCGACGACCGTCAAAAGGAGCCGAGGCGTGGAGCCGGGCTGCATCAGGCCCCACCCCTCAGGTCCGATGGTGAACCTGATCGCGGCGCCGAGGACGCCGCCGGCGAGCAGCACGATCGCCCCTTCCTGCTGGCCCGCGGACCACGCCAGGCCGCCCGCCGCGGCCGCGAGCAGGGCCAGGCCCGCGGCGAGCCCGCGCCGTCCGTCGGCCAGCACGATGACGGCTCCGCCAAGCCAGGCCACGAATGCCGCCGCGTCGCTCATCGGGCGATCGCGACGATGAGTGCGACGAGGGCGGCCAGCCAGAGCATCGGGCGCCCGCCCGCTGCCACGGTCTCCAGGGCCGCCGGGTTGAACAGCGAGCGGTACTGGTCGGGCATCGACAGGGCGCGCAGGCGTGCCAGCGCCGTCGCCGCGAGGGTCGCGCCTGGGACCGCGAACAGCGGCGCTTTGGACTCCGTCGTGCTGGTCGCCTGCCCAGGTTTGGAGAGGGCCACGGCGGCGCCACCGAGGACGAGGAGCGGGCCGAACAGCGCGACCACGGGCAGGACCGCGGTCACTGTGATGATCGACAGCGGATCCGGTCGCAGGTCGCCCGGCTGGTTCATGACGCCGGCGATCGCGTCGCTCGTGACGGTGGCGATCGCGGCGAGGGCCGGCCCCGAGGCGATGACAACGCCACCGAGGACGGCAGCGACCATCGCCAGCGCCGCCGGCACGAGCCGGCGCCGGCCGGGTGGCAGGCCGACCGATCGCGCCGCGGCGGCCGCCGCGAGCAGCCAGGTGGCGGCGCCCGCAACCGCGACGAGGCCGAAGACGTTGCCTGTCTCGAAGGCGGCCGCGAGGCCCAGGACGCGTCCGCCGAAGGCCAGCCCGGGCGGAACGCCCGCGGCGGCTGCCACCACCAGGAGGACGGCCGCGCCCCGGCGGTCGGGCAGCAGCGGCAGTGCGGCCGTCAGCATCGCCGCCGCCACGAGCAGCACGACTCCGGCCAGCAGTCCGAGCGCCGAGCCGATGGCCACCGCCATGAGCGCGAAGCCGGCGAGGCCCGGCACGATCTCCGCGAGGTACTCGGCCCGGTTGGGGGCCGCCTGCGCGCGCGCGGCCGCCGCGAGCGCGACCAGGACGCCCCACGCGGCGAGGGCGAGGTTGAGCCACGACTGCGGATACCTCCCGTTGCCGATCTCGTAGGCGCGCACGAGCAGGTAGATGCCGAGCGGCAGCAGCAAAGCCGTGGTCACGCCGGCAGCCCGGAGCGAAGGCCTCGTCCAGATGCGCGACGCCCATCCGCGCCACGGCACGATGCCCCCGCCCAGCACGGCGGCAATGGCTATGAGCGCGAAGATGCCGATGGTCAACGCCGACACGGGGACCGCCGCGTAGACCGCCGTGCCGGCCTCGATCTGAAGCGTCACTCCCGCCCACGCGAGGGCGAGCCACGGCGTGATCACCGAGGCCCACGCCGGACGCACCGCGCGCACGTCCTCGATGTCGAACTGCACCACCGCGAGCGTGGCCGCCGTGCAACCGCCGACCGCGGTCAGAACCATCGCATCGGACTCGATGGCGAGGACGACCGCTGCGATGGCGAGCGATGCCACCGTGCTCTCCTGCCAGCCTCGCTGCTGCAGCGTGAGCAGCAGCGCCGCCGGCGCCAGCGCGATCACTCCAAACACGACCCCCACTCCATCGAGCCGAAGGTCGAAGCTCGCTCCGAAACCGAGCGGGCCGAGCGCAAGCTCCTGCGTGGAGCGAACGGCAAGCCAGATGCCGGCGATCGCCACTAAAGAGGCCCACGCGCCCGCGGACGCGACGATGCGGGCGATGCCTTCACCGAGGCGCGCCGAAGCAGCCGCGGCGATGGCGGCGACGATGGGCAGCGCGATGGGCGCCAGCAGCGCAACCGGCGGCATTTGCCGCTAACAGGTTATTTCGTTAGCTGAGTCGCTCGATCGCGGCCTTCAACTCGTCGGCACGGCCCTGCTGCTTCGCGATCTCCTCCGGCGGCGCCTTGGCCATGAACTGCTCGTTGGCCAGCTTCTCCTCGATGCGTTCGAGGTCCTTGCGCAGCTGGGCGATCTTCTTCGCGGTGACCGCGGCGTCGGCGGTGTCGACCTGGGGGAAGACGACGCTGCCACCCGCCAGGCCCAGGGCCTTGCCCGGCGGAAGCTGCTCGGTGACCGCGACGTCGCCGATCCTCGAAAGCGTGTCGACCCAGTCCTTGTCCCACTTCTCGTCCAGCGTGACCGCTCCACCCTTCGCCGGCGCGCCACTCACCGACTTGCGATAGGACCGGATCTCCGACACCATCGCCATGAGCGACTCGAAGTCGAGCTCGACCTGGGCGTCGATGTAACGGCTCGCGTCCTCGGGCCAAGCGCTCCTCATCACGAAGTCCCGATCGCCGGGGAGGCGCGACCAGAGCTCCTCGGTGACGAACGGCATGAACGGATGCAGCGCGCGGATCAATGAGTCGAGGCAGTAGATGCCGATCGCCTGGGCGGTCGGGTCGGCGGCCTTCAGCCGCGGCTTGGCGGCTTCGAGCCACCAGTCGCAGAACTCGTTCCACGCGAACGCGTACGCCGCGTTGATCGAATCCTGGAACGCGAACTCTTCGATGCCCCGCGCGATGGCGTCGCACGCCGCTGCGAGCTTGGACAGGATCCAGCGGTCTTCGTACAGCACAAGGTCTTCCGGCTCGGGCACGGCGCGTGGAGCGGCGCCGTCGAGGCTCGCGAGGATCGGCTTGACCGCGTTCCACAGCTTGTTGCAGAAGCGGCGGTAGCCCTCGATCCGCGACTCGTCGTAGCGGACGTCCTGGCTGGACATGGCCACCGAGGCCGCCCATGCGCGCAGCGCGTCGGCGCCGTACTGGTCGACGATGGATCGCGGATCGACGCCCGTGCCCAGCGACTTCGACATCCTGCGCCCGTCCGCGGCCTGCACCTGGCAGTGGATCGCCACATCCGCGAAAGGGACCTCGCCCATGAACTCGAGGCCCGTCATGATCATGCGGCTGACCCAGAGAAAGATGATCTCGCGGGCCGTGCAGTTCATGTTCGTGGGATAGAAGGTCCGCAGGTCCTCTGTTTCGTCGGGCCAGCCCAGCGTGGCGAACGGCCAGAGCGCTGACGAGAACCACGTGTCGAGGACGTCGGTGTCCTGCCTCAGCTGCGTGCTTCCGCACTCCGTGCACTCGTGCGGCGGATCGACGCTGGCGATGACGTGATCGTTCTCGCAGTAGTAGACGGGGATGCGGTGACCGAGCCACAGCTGCCGGCTGATGTTCCAGTCGCGCAGCCCGTGCATCCAGTCGAGGTAGATCCGCTCGTAGCGCTCCGGGTGCCAGCGGACCTGGCCCGCGGCGCTCGCCGCCACCGCGCGGTCGCGCATCTTGTCCATGCGCAGCCACCACTGCTCGCTGATCAGCGGCTCGATGATCGCGTCGCAGCGGTCGCAGTGGCCGACGTCGTGCGTGTACGGCTCTTCCTTGAGCAAGACGCCTTGCTTCTTGAGGTCCTCGACGACCAGCTTCCGCGCCTCGACGCCCGGCATGCCGTCGTAACGGAGGCCGGGCACGTTCATGCGCCCGTCGAGGTGCATGCCGTTGATGACTTCCAGCTTGTGGCGCTGCCCGATCTCGTAGTCCATCGGGTCGTGGCCGGGCGTGACCTTGAGGGCGCCGGTGCCGAAATCCGGATCGACCGCGTCGTCGCCGACGATGGGAAGCTTGCGGCCGACGAGGGGCAGGATCGCTGTCTTGCCGACCAGGTCGCGATAGCGCGGATCGTCCGGGTGGACCGCCACGCCGGTGTCGGCGAGCATCGTCTCCGGCCTCACGGTGGCGATCGTCACGTCGCCTCCACCCTCGATCGGGTACTTGATGAAGTAGAGGACGTCGTCGTGCGTCTGCCACTTGACCTCGAGGTCGCTGATGGCCGACTGGTCGTGGGGGCACCAGTTGACGATGCGTGGAGCGCGATAGATCCAGCCGCGCTCGTAGAAGGCGACGAAGGCGGTGAGGACCGAGCGCACGTAGCGCTCGTCCATCGTGAAGCGCTGGCGCGTCCAGTCCAGCGACGCGCCGAGCACGCGGTACTGGCTGACGATGGTGGCGCCGACCGTGCGGTACCACTCGTCCACGAGCTCGGCGAACGCGTCGCGCCCGATCTCCTCCTTGCTGGTGCCCTCTTTCGCGAGTCGCTTCTCGATCACGTTCTGCGTGGCGATGGCCGCGTGGTCGGTGCCGGGGAGGAACAGCACCTCGTGGCCCGTCATGCGCCGGTAGCGCGCCCAGATGTCCTGCACAGTGCCGTTGAGGGCATGACCCATGTGCAGCTCGCCGGTGACGTTGGGCGGTGGCAGACAGATCGTGTACCGCGGCTTGTCGCTCTTCGCCGACGCCGTGAAGAGGCCGGCCTTCTCCCAGCGCGCGTACCAGCCGGCCTCGATGGCCTTTGGATCGAACGCCTTCGGCATCTCCTCCGTCAGACGGGCGTGCTTCATCTCATGCTCGGGTTTGTTTGCGCCGGCGGGATGGTCGCGGTTAGCGCGACAGGGCCGGCGAGGCTACAGATACGGTCTCGGCGCGGCTCACGATGGGAATCTTAGCGAGCCGACAGCACCCACAGCAAAGACACCCCCGCCAGCAGCGCGATCTCCCCGTCGCTCCCGCGCAGCAGGCGGTATCGCCAGTCAAGGGTGACAGCCCACCTGGGCGGATCCTCCTTGTGCGAGGCTGCTGCATCGAGGGCCGCCGAAATTCGTTCGGTCCGACGAAATGTGAAACCCGCACGTGGCAACGACCAGGCGAGCATGCCGCCCGGAATCAACTCGACCGGCACGGCCACATAAGTCGGGGCGCTCTTGAAGCCGAGCGCAAGCAGAACGCCGATCATCGCGAAATGTGCGGCCGGCCATATCACGAGCCACGCCGTCATTCTCTCGACGTTGGCGATGCACAGCCGTCCCCAGGCAAATAACGCGCTCGCTTGGCGTGTCTCGCCAGAGGCCGGCACAAGCTTGCTGACATCGAAGCGGATCAAACCGCTGACGATTGCGTGGCCGAGACGGGTTACTAAGTCAGTCAGCACGACCGATAAGTGCGCCGGCCACGGCTGATCTCCCCGCGCACCGACGCTGAAAGTCTTGCCCGGATACCCGCGAGTGCCGGCAGCGGCGGGCTATTCGGCGCGGGGCTAGGCCGTTTCGCCTACCACGCGCGCGGGCGGCTCGGACTCCTCGCCCAGCTCGAACTCCGGCTCGAGCGCCTCCCGGATCGAGCGCTCCGAGATGAGGCAGCGCTTGATCTCCGGGCGCGACGGGATCTCGAACATCGAGTTGAGCAGCGCCTCTTCGATGATCGACTTCAGGGCGCGGGCGCCGGTGCCGCGCAGCAGGGCCAGCTCGGCGATGGCGTCGAGGCTGCCCTTCTGGAACACGAGCTCGACGTTGTCCAGCGAGAAGAACTTCTGGTACTGCTTGACCAGCGCGTTCTTCGGCTCCGTGAGGATGCGCACGATGTCTTGCTGGTCCAGGTGGTGCAGCGTGACGATGATCGGCAGGCGGCCGATGAACTCGGGGATGAACCCGTACTTCAAGAGGTCCTGCGGCTGCAGGTGCTTCAAGGTCTCGGACACCGCCTTGCGCTCGACCTTCGTGTGCGGGGCGCCGAAGCCGATGGCGCGGCGACCGATGCGCTGCTCGACGACCTTCTCCAGTCCGTCGAACGCGCCGCCGCAGATGAACAGGATGTTGGTCGTGTTGATCTGGATGAAGTCCTGGTGGGGGTGCTTCCGGCCACCCTGGGGCGGCACGTTCGCGACCGTCCCCTCGAGGATCTTCAGCAGCGCCTGCTGCACGCCCTCGCCGCTGACGTCGCGCGTGATGGAAGGGTTGTCGGACTTGCGCGCGATCTTGTCGATCTCGTCGATGTAGATGATTCCGCGCTCCGCGCGGCTGATGTCAAAGTCCGCGGCCTGGATGAGGCGCAGCAGGATGTTCTCGACGTCCTCGCCGACGTAGCCGGCTTCCGTGAGCGAGGTCGCGTCCGCGATGGCGAACGGGACGTCGAGGATCTTGGCCAGCGTCTGCGCCAGGTACGTCTTGCCGCACCCGGTCGGGCCGACGAGCAGCACGTTCGACTTCGACAGCTCCACGTCGCCTACCGACTTGGAGGCGGAGATGCGCTTGTAGTGGTTGTAGACCTGGACCGAGAGAACCTTCTTCGCGCGGTCCTGTCCGATCACGTACTGGTCAAGCGCGGCACAGATGGTCTTCGGGTTGGGGATGAAGCCGGTCTTCTGCTTCTTCTGACCGGCCGATCGATTGTCGTCTTCGAGGACTTCCTGGCAGAGGTCGATGCACTGGTCGCAGATGAACACGCCCGGCCCGGCGACGAGCTTGCGGACCTGGTCCTGGCCCTTGCCGCAGAACGAGCAGCGCGTGTACCGGCGGCGATCCTCTCGTTCGTTCATTGGTACCTCGTGGTCCTAGCCATTCTGTTCATCAAGACGAAGCCGGTGCCGGGGGATTATGGCCCCAGAGAATCTCGTTCGCAAGGCTTATGCACTCGCTGCAGATGAAGACTCCCGAGCCGGCCACGAGACGCACGCCTCGCTCTCCCTGCAGCTTGCCGCAGAAGGAGCATTTCGGCTTGTGCCGTTGGACCCCGCTGTCCTTGCTCTTCCTGCGAAAGATCATTTCGCGGCGGCTCCGACCTTCTCCTTTTCCTTTTCCTTATCCCCCACCTTGGGCGGCGTGAGGATGATGTCGTCGATGAGCCCGTACTCCTTCGCGGCCTCAGAGGTCAGGAAGTAGTCGCGCTCCGTGTCCTGCGTCACCTTCTCCATCTTCTGGCCCGTGTGACGCGAGAGGATCTGGTTCAACTGCTCGCGCGTGCGCAGGATCTCCTTGGCGTGGATCTGGATGTCCGTGGCCTGGCCCTGCATGCCTCCCCACGGCTGGTGGATGAGGATGTTGGCGTGGGGCAGCGCGTAGCGCTGGCCCTTCGCCCCGCCCGCGAGCAACACGGCGGCCATCGAGTAGGCCATGCCGATGCAGATGGTCGACACCGGCGGCCGGATGTACTGCATGGTGTCGTAGATCGCTAGGCCCGCGGTGACGTTGCCGCCCGGGCTGTTGATGTAGAGCGCGATCTCCTTCTCGGGATCCTCCGACTGAAGGAAGAGGAGCTGCGCCACGACCAGGTTCGCGACCTGGTCGTCGATCGGCGTGCCGATGAAGACGATCCGGTCTTTCAGCAGCCGCGAGTAGATGTCGAAAGCTCGCTCGCCACGACCCGTGTTCTCGACGACCATCGGGACGAGGTATGACGCGGGTCGTTCCGTTCCTGGCACTTGGTTCATTCTAGACAGCCCCCCTCTGGATTCCGTCAAGTCGACGACGTCTTCGCCGGCTCGGTGGCGCCGCCTACTTCCGAAAGCCGGTCGAGCACCTTCAGCCGGCGGAGCCTCGAGGCGAAGTAGCGGCGGGCGGACGCGCTCTTCTTGACCTCTGGGATGCGGCCGGCCAGCTCCTCGTCCTTCACCGCCTGTTCCTCGATATAGGCGTCCACCTCGGCCTCGGCGGGCTCGATGCCCTCCCGCTTCGCGAACTCGTCCAGCACGAGATCCACCTTGAGCCTGGCCTCGGCGTCCGCTCGCTCTTCGGCGGCCCACTGCGGCACGGTTTTCCCCAGGTACTCGAAGTAGCGATCGAGGCGCAGGCCCTGGCGGCCGAGGCTGCGCTCCATCGACTCGAGCTGCGTCGCCAGCTCCTTCTCGACGAGCGCGTCCGGCAGCTCCACCTGGGAGGCGTCGACCAGCGCCTTGACCAGCGCCTGCTCGCGGGCCATGCGCGACATGGCCTCGGCGGCCGCCTCGAGGTCGGTGCGAATCGCCGCCCGGTACTCGTCCACGGTCTGCTGCTTGCCGCCGCTCAGCTGGACGGCGAGCTCGTCGGTGAGCTCGGGCAGGACCTTCTCCTTCACGCCGCGGACGGTGACGCGGATCGTCGCCTCTTTGCCCGCCAGCTTCGGCTCCGAGTAGTCCTCCGGAAACGTGACCTTGGCCTCGCGCTGCTCCTCGACGAACGTGCCGGGAAGCACGGCCAGCAGCTCAGGCAGCAGCACGCGCTCCTTGAGCTCCGCCTCCATGGCCTTGCGCGACTCCGACTCGACAACCGCCCCGTCGGCCTCGACCTCGACGTCGATGACCGCGACGTCGCCCATCCTCAGCTCGCGCTCGACCGGCGTGATCTCGGCGAGCGGCTCGCGCACGTCGTCCAGGCGGCGGGCAAGCATCTCGTCGGTGACCTCGACCGCCGGCGCGTCTTCGGCGTTGAGCCGGGTGACATCGCCCAGCGTGACCTCGGGCATGACGGTGATGGTCGCCTTCAGGCGAGCCGGACGGCCGCGTTCGAGCTCCAGCACCTCCACGTCGGGATTGTCGATCGGCTCGATCGACTTCTCGCGCATGGCCTGCTGCAGCACCTCGGGCACGATGGTCTCGACGACCTCTTCGCGCAGCGCCGCGGGACCGATCCGAGCCTCGACGAGCTGGCGAGGCGCGCGGCCCGGGCGGAAGCCTTCGATCTTCGCGCGTGATGCCACGCGGTTGAGCACGCGCTCATAGGTGGCGTCGACGAGCTCCGCCGGAACCTCGATGGTCATGCCCACCTGGCTCTTGGGAAGCGTCTCGGTGACCACGGAGAGGGCGGCGGGCATCGCCGCCCGATTCTACGGAGCGCCTGCGAGCTCGGGCTAGGGCGACACCGTGACGACAGGCGACGGGCTCGGCGGCGGCGCGATGACTGGACCCGTTCCGGGGTCATTCGGTGGGTTGATGTTCACCGGGGTCGGCGTCGGGCTCGGGGCGCTGTCGCCGGGCAGCTTCGAGATGCTGGTGGTGTCGCTGAGGTACCAGCTGTTGTTCGGCCCGGGCACGACGTCCGGCGGCTTGGAGTACCAGAGGTTTGCCGGCACGCCTTGCAGAGCGATGTTGACGAAGGTGTGCACGCCGGGCGACGCGACGTAGACGCCGTCGGAGCCCTGGATCATGAAGTGGTTGTTGCCCAGGATGTCGCCGACCCACAGGCCGACGGCCAGGATCGGGTTGAACGCGACGGTGACGGCGTCCTTGAAGTTGTCGGTCGTCCCCGTCTTCGCCGCGACCGTGTGGTTGTTCCAGTGCAGCGCGCTGTTGTAGCCGAAGATCGCGGCGCGGTTGTTGTCGTCGGCCATGATCTGGGCCATGATGTACGCCACTCCGGGGTCGATGGCCAGGCGCGAGCGCTGGTCGGGGTTCGTCTGGTAGAGGATGTTGCCCTGCGAGTCGGTGACCTGCAGGATCGCCTCCGGCGTGTGGTAGACGCCCATGTTGGCGTAGGTCTCGATGCCCGCGACGTGCTCGAGCAACGTGATCGGGTAGCCGCCGAGCGTCAGGCTCGGACCGTACTCGTCGGGCGGCGCGTTGGTGTCTGACGTGTAGGAGCCGTCGGGGTTCGCCTTGATGTACCGCGGGGTCACACCGAGGTTGCGCATCCACGCGAGCACCGACGGCACCCCGATCGAAAGCTCGGCCTTGACCGCGCAGATGTTGAGCGATTCGGCGAACGCCTTCTTCAGCGGCAGCACGCCATGCGACCTGTGGTCGTAGTTGTAGATGTTGGTCGTGCTGTACGCGTCCTTGTAGACGAGTGGGCTCGGCCCGTCGTAGATGGGCGTGTCCACCGTGGCGACGCGTGCGTTGATGACGGCGCCGTACGTGTACGGCTTCATCGACGAGCCCATGTTGCGCGGCGTCGTCGCGAGGTTGATCTTGGCGCCGTTGGCCGTGGAGTTGTAGTCCGGACCGCCGACCATGACCAGGATCTCACCCGTGCGAGGATCCATCGCCACCATCGCCGATGACAGCTGGCCGGTCCTGTCGCGATAGAGGTTCGCCTTGAGGTTGCTCCGCACGACGTTCTCGCCCTGTGCCTGAAGGCCGTAGTCGAGAGTTGTCTTGACGTTGAGCTGCTCGACTCCCGGCTGGAACCCGAGCTGCTTGAGCTCGAGCTGCACGTAGTCGACGAAGAACGGGGCCAGGGCGGTGTTCACGGGAGCGTAGTAGGTGAGCTTCTCGGCGAAGGCTTCGTCGGCCATCGTCTGCGTGACGTGAGTTACGTCGTAGGCGCGCACCATCGCGTCCAGCACCTGCTTCTGGCGGTCCTTCGCGGCGTCCGGGTTGAGCACAGGGTTGTACTCGGTTGGGGCCTGGGGGAGGCCGGCGAGCACCGCCGCCTGCGCGAGGTCGAGCTGCGACGCGTGGATGTGGAAGTACGACTCGGCCGCCGCCTCGACACCGTACGACTGCGCGCCGTAGAAGCTCTTGTTGAGGTAAAGCTCGAGAATCTGGTCCTTGGAGTAGGTCTGACTCAGCTCGTACGCGAGCGCCAGCTCTTTGATCTTGCGGCTGTACGTCTGGTCGGGCGTGAGGAACTGTTGCTTGGCGAGCTGCTGGGTGATGGTGCTGGCGCCACTGACGATGTGGCCGGTGCGCAGGTCGTCATAAAGGGCGCGGAGGATGGCCATCGTGTCGAAGCCGGGGTTGGTGTAGAAGTTCCTGTCCTCGATCGCGATGGTCGCGTTGATCATGCTCGAGTTCACGTCCTTCAACCGCACGGCGAGCCGGTGGTCGCCCGTGTGGTAGCCGACGTCGGCGAGCTCTTTGCCGTTGCGGTCGGTGATCAGCGTGTCGCCCGCGAAGGCGGCGCTGTCGAGCCCGTGGATCGAGGGAAGGCTGTCGAAGAAGGTCTGCGCGTAGGCGTCCACAGCGAAGCCGAGCACGAGCAGCACGGCGACGACAATGCCTAGCAGGCGGAGCCACGCCACCCTGCGGTGATGCTGTCCGATGGGGGACCAGCCGGCGTGAATGCGCGCCCTGGGCTGGTGTCCACCCTTGGTCTTGATCTTCTCAGGAACGTTTCGACCCATAGGTTGGAGAAGCGCATGCAAGTCTAGCGCTCCCGCCTGACCCTAACGCCCGCCCCGGGTGGGGGGTTACGCCGGGGCGGTTTCCCGGGGCCGGGCGAATACCTCCTCGGCGGGAACGAGGCGCTCCTGGCGGGTGCCCGGGAAATGGACCCGGACGCCGGGGCGGCCAGGGCTGCCGAGCTCCCAGCCGGCCTCGTACAGCTTCGCCGCCTCGGCCAGGTCCCGGGCCTGGGCCGCCCGCGCCCCGTCGGTGAAAGCGAGGGTCTGCGCGCGGGCGCCGGGGAATCCGAGGCGCACCTCGCCGCCGGTCTTCAGGTTGAAGACGAACTCTTCGAGCGCGCCTTCCCGGCTTCCGGCCACGAGCTCGGCGACGTTGGGAAAACGGCCGGCCTTCATGCCCGCCTTCAGCTCCGCGCGGGCGTCGCGATGCGCGCCGCGGTCGCGGCGCCGCTTCTCGGTGAGCAGGACGTCGCGCCGCGTGCGCAGCCGGCTCAGCTGGTCGTCGAGCGGCCTCATCTGCGCCCGGATCTCGCCGATCCGGCGCTCGAGCTCTTCGTCCGCGAGACCGGCCAGGTCATCCGGCACGGTCACAACTTAATGCGTCGCAGGGTTGGCTCGGCTTCGCCGAGCCATGACTCCACGTCGCAGTTGAGCAGCCTATGCGTAGCTGGGCTCGGGGGGTTCTCCACAAAGGGGGCGCCCCTTGTGAACGGATTACTCGTCCTGGTCGAGCGGCGGCTTAGGACGTGGCTTGCGCGTGAGCACGAACGCGGACAGCACCACGAGCAGGACGGTCACGACGGCGAGCTCGATGAGCCCCGTCGTGTAGCCGCTCGTGCCGTGCCCGTTGTAGCGGGCGCCGATCGCGGCCAGCCCGAGGGAGTAAAGCCCGAACAGGGCCATCAGCTGCGCGGCGCGGCGCACCCACATGCATCAGGAACGCGCGACCGCCGCCTCCCTACGCCTCGTGCTCGGCGGGGCGGTTGCGGAAGCCCAGATAGAGCGCGAGGTCGTACACGATCTTGATCCCGCCTCCGGCAAAGAACGGGACCCCGAACGACGCCGCCCCGATGGCGATCCCGGCGAGGGCGGGCCCGATCGACTGGGCCACGCCGCGGACCGCGCCGGTCATGGCCACCGCGCCGGCCCGCTCGGCCGGCGGCACGAGCGACACCACGTACGCCTGCCGGGCGGGCACGTCCATCTGCGACAGCGCGAATCGGGCGAACAGCAGGATCACCGCCGAGTCGAGGTTCGGCGCGAACGGCACCAGCAGCAGCAGCACGTTGCTCGGCAGGTGCGTGAAAACCATCGTGTTGATCAGGCCGATGCGGTTCGCGAGCCTGCCGGACACCTCGTACGAAGCCGCCTGCAGCAGCGCGATCACCGCAAACGCGGGGCCGAGGAAAGGCGTGCCCGCCCCGAAGCGAACGTGCAGCCAGTAAGCGATGACGGCGTTCGCGACGAAACCGCCGCCGAGCGAGTCGATCGCGAACAGGCCGGCCAGGAACGCGAGCGGCCGGAACCTGCCGAAGGCGATGGTTGCGCCCGGCGCCTCCACGCTCCGGCTCATGAACAGAGGTATGGCCGCCGTGACAACTCCGATCACCGCGTACAGGCCGAAGTAGGCACCGGCGGCTTGCGCCGGCACGAACGCCGCCGACAGCCCGCCCCCCGCGTTCAGCAGCCCGCCGGTGAACGAGTAGCGGCCGAAGGCCGTGTTGCGATCTTTCGGCGGCACGGCCTCCGCCAGCATGGCCTGCTCGACGGAGGCGAAGGGCCCGAGGTCGACGCTGGCTGCGCCGAGCATGCCCGGCACGCCCGCGAGCACGAGCAGCAATGGCGACGACGCGACAGCCAGGTCGGCGCCGGTCACCGCCATCAGCGCGCCGCAGAGCGCCAGCGTCGCCCGCCGCCCGACGTGCGCCGCGGTCCACGCCGCGGCCAGTCCCGAAAGCGACGCCGCCGCCAGGCCGAGGCCGAGCGTCAGACCGATCAGCCCGGCTGCCAGGCCCCGGTGCTCCAGGTGGATGCCGACCAGGACCGCCGAAAAACCGAAGCCGAACGCGCGCAGCCCGCGCGTGGTGAGCAAAAGTGTGCGATCCAAGGATTCGAAGTATCGGCGCGATGCAAGAATTGGCATCTGTGACGCCGAACCGCAGGATCGTGGCCTTCGGTGGCGGCGGCTTCAGCCGGTTCGGCCGCTTCTCGAAGCTCGACGACTACGTGCTGTCCCTCACCCAGAAGGACCACCCGCGCGTCCTCTTCCTCGGCACGGCGGGCGGTGACGCCGATTCGCACATCGTCCTTTTCTATGAGGCTTTCACCGGCCGGGCCAGGCCGACGCACCTGAAGCTTTTCGGCGCCCCGAGCCGCACCGAATGGCGCCCTCTGATCCGCGACCAGGACGTGATCTACGTCGGCGGCGGCAACACCGCAAACATGCTCGCCATCTGGCGCGTGCACGGCATGGACCAGGCCCTGCGCGAGGCGTGGGACGACGGCGTGGTGCTTTGCGGCGTGAGCGCCGGCATGAACTGCTGGTTCGAGTGCTCGATCACCGACTCGTTCGGGCTCGACCTCGCGGACCTGCGCGACGGGCTCGGGTTTCTCCCCGGCAGCGTGTGCCCGCACTACGACGGCGAGGAACGCAGGCGGCCGGTGTACCGGCAGCTCGTGTCCGAAGGGCTACCAGCGGGCTACGCGGTCGAGGATTCGGTGGGCATCGTGTTCCACGAGACGAAATTCGTCGAGGCCGTCACCGAGGTCGAGGGGCGGCGAGCCTATCGCGTGGAGATGGTCGACGGCGAGGTGAGCGAGACGGTCGTACCGACGCGCTCGCTGGTCACTGCCCCGGCTGCCCCGTCTGCCCCTGCGCCCGCAGGTCCCGCAGCACCAGGATCACCGCCAGCACAATCACGACCAACCCGGCGGCTACCGCCGCAATCAGAAGGTAGGTAGGCGCCTCGCCCGACCGCGCGGCGGTCGCGGGCCGCGGGCTGGCCTGAGGGCTCGGCGAGGGCGGTATCGGGGTCGCACCCGTGAAGATGAGGTGGCCTTCGCCATGGGCTTTCGTGGCCGTGGTGATGAGCGGCTGCACAGTGCACGTCGCCGTGCAGCGCACGTCGATCAGGGTGGCGCCGCCCTCGGTGGCGGAGAGAAGGTCGCCCTCGGTGACCCCAAGACCGCTCAGCGAGTCGGAGGTGAGGGCGAGCAGGTTGTCAGTGCCGGGGTGGGGGTTGCCCTTGGTGAGGCGATCGGAGTAGTAGAGGCTCCCGTGCCAGCCGTGCGGCACGAAACCGACGGCCTCCACGCCTATGTCCTGGCCTTTCGGCAGGCCTGAGGCGGCGACCGTCTTCACGGTGCCATCCGCGGCGATCGCGTAGATGTTGCCCGAGACCTCGTCCGGCGCGATGAGCATCCCGCCGAATGCGCCGAAGCTCTTCGGGGCCACCTCGATGCCACCCTCCATGGCCGGCGCTGCCTTGGTGATGACCGTGACGGTGCCCGCACAGTCGACCGCCGCGACCTCGGTCTTGCCGTTGCCCACCGGTCCGACGACCAGCAGGCGATAGCCGAACGCGCCAGCGGTGTCGACCGTGATGCCGTAGAGAGTGGTCGCGTTCGGGACGTTGGCGAACGCGGTCTTGACGCCATGGGCGTCGACCTTGTTGAGCCCGATCGGGGCGTGCAGGCGCAGGACGTAGACGTCGCCCCGCTCGAACGAGCAGCCCGCGGTCGAGGTTGCCGCCGCAGGCGGCAGCTCAGGGATGACTGTCAGATACGCCTCCGCCGTTCTGTCGTCGCTATAGCTGCCTGGATAGGGCGTGGCCGCGCCGAGCGGGTCGACCAGCCACAGCTTGCCGGTGCCCATGACCACGAGCCAGCCGTCCGCCCGGGGGCCGCCCACGTCGACGACGCCCGCGATCTTGGCCACCGGTGCCCAGGCGGGAGGCGCGGCGGCCGCCGCGGGCAGGGCGTGGGCGAACAAGAGGCTTCCAACCACTGCGAGGGCGGCTCGGTATTTCAACGTCATAGTTGAAAAACTCGTAGGATGGCCTCGTGGACTCCCGCCGCGAGGTGATCCTCGCCTTCCTCAAGACGCACGGCGAGGCCAGCCTAGCCGAGGTGGCCGGTCATCTGGAAGTCTCTAAGCAGGCGGCCTTGAAGCACCTGGAGGCGCTGGATGCCGAGGGACTGACCGCCATGCGGCACTCCGATGCACACGGACGCGGCCGGCCCGAGAACCTCTACTCGCTCACCCCCGCCGCGGCCGAGCACTTCCCCCACTCGCACCGCGAGCTGGCCGGCGACCTGGTCGAGTTTCTCGACGAGGAGCAGCTGCAGAAGTTCTTCGAGCGCCGCACCGCGCGGCTGGAGGCCGAATACGCGGCGCGCCTGGTGGGACTCGATTTCGACGCGCGCGTGCGCGAGCTCGCAAGGCTCGCCACCGAGCACGGGCACATGGCCGAGGTAGTGTCGCTGCCGGACGGTGGCCTCGCGATCAGGCACTGCAACTGCCCCATCCAGGACGTAGCGGTGCGCACGCCTTTGCCGTGCAAGAACGAACAGGAGATGTACGAGCGCCTGCTGGGCGCACAGGTCGAGCGGTCGACATGGGTGCGCGAGGCGGCGGCGGACTGCACTTATCAGATCAAGGAAGGGAGCAAACAAGTTGGCTGATTTCGAGATTCGCGACCTGCGCGCCAGCGTCGAAGGCAAGGAGATCCTGAAAGGCGTGACGCTCGCCATCAACAAGGGCGAGGTGCACGCGGTGATGGGCCCGAACGGATCGGGCAAGTCGACGCTGTCCTACGCGCTCATGGGCCACCCCGGCTACACCATCGACGGCGGCGAGGTCCTCTTCAAGGGCCAGGACATCCTCGCCCTGGAGCCCGACCAGCGCGCGCGCCTGGGCATCTTCCTCGCGTTCCAGTACCCGGTGGTCGTGCCCGGCATCTCGATGACCAACTTCCTGCGCACGGCGATCAACGCCAAGCGCGGCTACGACGGCAAGGACAAGTCGAAGCAGATCTCGCCGAAAGAATTTCGCTCGCTGTTGAAGGGCGAGCTCGACGTGCTGCACATGGACGATTCGTTCCTGCCGCGCTACATCAACGACGGGTTCTCCGGTGGCGAGAAGAAGCGCGCCGAGATCCTGCAGATGGCGATGCTTCAGCCGGAGATCGCGATCCTCGACGAGACCGACTCGGGGTTGGACATCGACTCCATCAAGTTCGTCGCCGAGGCCGTGAACCGCATGCGCGGCCCCGAGTTCGGCGCCCTGATCATCACGCACTACACGCGCATCCTCGAGTACATCAAGCCCGACTTCGTGCACGTGCTGGTCGACGGCAAGTTCGTGCTGTCGGGCGGGCCCGAGGTGGCCGAGCGGCTGGAGAAGACCGGCTACTCGGAATGGATGGAAGCAGACGAACCCGCAGCACTCAAGCCTGAGGAGGTGAGCTGACATGGCGACCAAACCGCAGCCACAGGTCGAGGTCGGCTCCGATTACAAGGAGAAGTACGGCTTCTTCGTGCCCGAGGAGTACGTGTTCAAGGCCAAGCGCGGCCTGAACCCGGACATCGTCAAAGAGATCTCCTTCATGAAGGGCGAGCCCGAGTGGATGACGAAGTTCCGCCTGCGCTCGCTGGAGATCTTCCGCAAGAAGCCGATGCCCACGTGGGGCGCGGACCTGTCGGTGATCGACTTCGAGAACATCTTTTACTACCTGCGGCCCGCGGACAAGCAGTCGAAGTCCTGGGAGGAGCTGCCGCCGGACATCAAGGCCACTTACGACCGGCTTGGCGTGCCCGAGGCGGAGCGCAAGTTCCTGGCCGGCGTGTCGGCGCAGTACGAGTCCGAGGTCGTCTACCACTCCCTGCAGAAGGAGCTCTCGGCCAAGGGCGTCATCTTCCTCGACACCGACTCGGCACTGCGCGAGCACCCCGACCTCTTCAAGGAGTACTTCGGAACGGTCATCCCGCCGGCCGACAACAAGTTCTCGGCGCTCAACAGCGCCGTCTGGTCGGGCGGGTCGTTCATCTACGTGCCCAAGGGCGTGCACGTGGACATTCCGCTGCAGGCGTACTTCCGCATCAACGCGGAGAACATGGGCCAGTTCGAGCGGACGCTGATCATCTGCGACGAGGGCTCGTTCGTGCACTACATCGAGGGCTGCACCGCCCCGATCTACACCACCGACTCGCTGCACTCCGCTGTGGTCGAGATCATCGTCAAGAAGGACGCGCGGTGCCGGTACACGACGATCCAGAACTGGTCGACCAACGTCTACAACCTGGTCACCAAGCGGGCGATGGCATACGCCAACGCGACGATGGAGTGGGTCGACGGCAACCTCGGGTCGCAGATCACGATGAAGTATCCGAGCGTGTACCTGATGGAGCCGGGCGCGAAAGGCGACGTCCTTTCAGTCGCTTTCGCGGGCAAGGGCCAGCACCAGGACGCGGGCGGCAAGATGATCCACGTCGCCCCGAACACGACCTCGACCATCACGTCGAAGTCGATCAGCAAGGCCGGCGGCCGCACGTCGTACCGCGGCCACGTGAAGATCTACCCCGGCGCCAACAACTGCAAGTCGTTCGTCAAGTGCGACGCGCTCTTGCTCGACGACGAGTCGAGAAGCGACACGTACCCCTACAACGACGTCGACGCCGAGAACGTGACCCTCGGCCACGAGGCAACGGTCAGCAAGGTGAGCGACGAGCAGCTCTTCTACCTGATGAGCCGCGGCATCCCGCGCGCCGAGGCCGAAACGATGATCGTCAACGGCTTCATCGAGCCGTTCACCAAGGAGCTTCCGCTCGAGTACGCGGTGGAGCTGAACCGGCTGATCCAGCTCGAGATGGAGGGCTCGGTCGGCTAGATGAACCCAACGATCGCCGCAACCCTTGAAGCGCCGTTCTTCAAGGGTGAGCCCGACTGGCTGCAAGATCGGCGCCGGTCGGCTCTGGAGGCGTATGAGCGGTTGCCGATGCCGAGCCGGACCGACGAGGAATGGCGCCGCACGGACATCGCGGGCTTCAACCCGTCCGCTTACGCGCGGTTTGAGCAGGAGCTCGCCCACGACCTGAAGACGCCGGTCCCCAATGGTGTCATTTACGAACCGCTGTCCATCGCCGCTGTGAAGCACGCCGACCTCGTGATGCCGCGACTCTTCTCTCTTTTGCACGCGGATCGCGACAAGTTTTCGGCGCTCCACGCTGCGTACTTCACCGGTGGGCACTTCCTTTACGTGCCCGACGGTGTCGTGATCGACCAACCACTGCTGGCGGAGAACTACTCCTACGAAAGCGGCACCAGCGTCATGCCGCACACGCTGATCGTGGCCGGCAAGAACTCGCGATTCAACTTCCTCGACGAGCACATCGCGAAGGACGAGAACGAAGAAGCGTATCGGACAGGTTCGGCGGAGATCTTTGCCGGCGAGGGCGCCGAGGTCGGTTACGTGTCGGTCCAGAAATGGGGCCGCAACGCATGGCATTTCGGCGATCAGCGCGCGGAGCTGCAGAAGGACGCGAAGGTGCGGCTCTTCACGGTGACGCTGGGCGGCAGGTTCTCCAAGAACCGCGTCGAGGCCTCCCTGGTCGGCCCAGGCTCGACTGCCGAACTCAAGGCGATTTACCTGGCCTCGGGCAAGCAGTTCTTCGACTTCCACACCCTCCAGGACCACCAGGTCGGCAACACGACTTCTGACCTGCTCTTCAAGGGCGCGTTGCAGGACACCGCCCGCACCGTGTACGCGGGGCTCATCAAGATCGAGAAGCACGCCGCGCGCTCCGACGCCTACCAGGCCAATCGCAATCTCGTGTTGAGCGACAAGGCCAAGGCGACGAGCATCCCGATGCTCGAGATCGACAACAACGACGTGCGATGTACGCACGGCGCCACGGTCGGCCCGGTCGACCCCAATCACCTTTTCTACCTGCGTTCGCGAGGCATCCCCGAGGGAACGGCCAAGCGGATGCTGATCCAGGGCTTCTTCGGCGACGTGCTCGATCGCATTCCGTTCGAAGAAGCTCGCAAGCTCGTCGAGACCGAGCTGGAGGCGCGTATTGGCTAAGGTCCGCGTGGCCTCTGTGGACGAGGTGCCGATCGAGACCTTGAAGGCGGTGCTCGTCGACCACCAGGAGATCTGCCTGGCCCACGCCGACGACGGCAACTTCTATGCCATCGACGACGTCTGCACGCACGAGAACTTCCTGCTGAGCGGCGGCGAGCTCTTCGGTCTGGACGTCGAGTGCCCCCAGCACGGCTCGCGCTTCAACCTGCAGACCG
Source organism: Candidatus Dormiibacterota bacterium (assembly GCA_035689345.1). Lineage (GTDB taxonomy): Bacteria > Chloroflexota > Dormibacteria > Dormibacterales > Dormibacteraceae > CF-118. Next base: position 2,330 of record DASSLR010000098.1, on the reverse strand, counting down.
GCAAGGTCACAGGCCTGCCCGCCGTCATTCCGACGAAGGTGTACCCGGTCGAGGTCGAGGGCGATGAGGTGTACGTCGAGGTAGGATCTTCACCCCCACCTGACCTCCCCCTGGGAGGGGGAGGGCATTGATGTATGACGTGGCCGCCGTCCGCAAAGACTTCCCGATCTTCGCGACGGGCATCGCGTACCTCGACTCGGCCAACACGTCGCAGCGGCCGCGGCAGGTGACCGGCGCCGTCCTGGACTACTGGGAGCGCTACAACTCGAACATCCACCGCGCCGCCTACAAGATCGCCGAGGAGGCGACCGACCGCTACGAGGCGACGCGCGAGAAGGTGCGCGCCTTCATCAACGCCGCGTCGACGAAGGAGATCATCAACACTCGCGGCACGACCGAGGCGATCAACCTCGTCGCGTACGCCTGGGGCCGAGCCAATGTGAGGGCCGGCGATCTCATCGTGCTGACGATCCTCGACCACCACTCGAACATCGTGCCTTGGCAGATCCTGGCGACCGCCAACGGCGCCCATATCGAGTACGTCGACATCGACGAGCGCGGCGAGCTTCGCCAGGACCAGTTCCGCGACCTGATGGAGAAGCAGCCGAAGCTCGTCGCGTTCAGCCAGGTGAGCAACGCTCTGGGCACGATCAACCCGGCCGCCGAGATGGTGAAGCTGGCGAAGGCCGCGGGCGCGACGGTGCTCCTCGACGGGGCCCAGGGCGCTCCGCACCAGGGCGTGGACGTCCGCGCGCTGGGCTGTGACTTCTACGCCTTCAGCGGCCACAAGATGCTCGGCCCGACCGGCGCCGGCATCCTCTACGGGCGGCGCGAGCTGCTCGAGGAGATGGACCCCTTCATGGGCGGCGGCGACATGATCAAGACCGTCCGCGTCGAGGGCACCACCTATCACGACCTGCCCTGGAAGTTCGAAGCCGGCACCCAGGCGATCGGCGAGGTCATCGGGCTGGGGGCCGCGGTCGACTACATCAACGGCCTCGGCATGGAGAACATCCGCGCCCACGAGACCGAGATCACCGAGTACGCCTACGAGGCCTTGAGCGAGATCGACGGCCTGACGGTGTTTGGGCCGCCACCGTCACGCCGCGCGGGCGTCATCTCGTTCGCGATCGATGGCATCCATCCGCACGACCTCGCCACCATCGCCGACCGCGACCAGGTGTGCCTGCGCGCCGGTCACCACTGCGCCATGCCCCTGATGACGCGCCTCGGCGTGCCCGCCACCGCGCGCGCCTCCTTCTACGTGTACACGCAGAAGGACGAAGTGGACCGCCTGGTCGGTTCCATCAAAGAGGCGCAGAGGATCTTCAAGTGAGCAGCAAACCCGTCAGCGCGGACGACCAGTTCTATCGCGAGTACATCCTCGACCACTACAAGAACCCGCGGAACTACGGCCGCCTCGAGCACCCCGACATCACGCACGAGGAGGACAACCCGCTGTGCGGCGACGTGGTGGGCATGGACTTCCTGATCAAGGACGGCGTCATCGACGACATTCGATTCCACGGGCGCGGCTGCGCCATCTCGCAGGCGTCGGCCTCGCTGTTGACCGAGCGACTGAAAGGCATGCCGCTCGAGGACGCCAAGAAGATCAGCAAGGACGACGTGCTCGGCGAGCTGGGCATCGAGATATCGCCGGCGCGCATCAAGTGCGCGCTGCTTTCACTGAAGGTTCTGAAGGTCGGCGCGTATGGGCTGGCCGGCGACGACGAGGAGTAGACGTATGGACAAGACGCACGAGGAAGCACCGTTTCGCGACCTGAAGATCGACGACATCCGGCAGCTGATCGACGAGGGCGGCCGGGAGATAGTCGACGTGCGCGAGGACTGGGAGTGGAACAAGGGCCACCTGCCCGGCGCGCGGCACGTCGTGCTGAGCTCGATCCTCGCCAACCCCACCAAGCAGACGTTCAAGGACGGCACGATCTTCGTGTGCCAGGTGGGCGAGCGGTCCGCCGTCGCGTCTGAGATGGCGGTGGCGCTGGGCGTCAAGGACGTCGTCAACTTCCGGGGCGGTACGAAGGCCTGGAAGGACGCAGGCCTGCCGCTGGAGACGCCTTGAGCGGATTCGAGCCGACGACCCAGGTCGCGGAGGGCGCGACGGTCAAGCCCGAGGACGTGATCGAGGTCCTGCGCCAGTGCTACGACCCCGAGATCCCGGTCAACATCGTCGACCTGGGCTTGATCTACGACATCGCCATCAAGCCCGAACGCGTGGACGTGAAGATGACGCTGACCGCGCTCGGCTGCCCGATGGCGGGCGACGTGATGGCGGACGTGCGCGACCACCTGCTGACCCTGCCCGGCGT
>DASSLR010000097.1:0-121458 GCA_035689345.1 Candidatus Dormiibacterota bacterium | reverse complement strand
TACAACAAGCTGATGCACGGCCTTCGCCAGGCCGGAGTGGAGATCGACCGCAAGGTGCTGGCTGACCTGGCCGTGCGCGACAGCGGTTCCTTTGCCCGGCTGGTGGAGGTTGCCAAGAACAACCTCTGACCAGCTTCTGATCTCCAGCCCGGACAACGAGGTCGTCCGCAGACTGCGGCGCTTCGCCCACCGGCGCGAGCCAGGCCTCGCCCTCCTGGAAGGTCCTCGCGTGCTCAAGGAGGCGAAGGCGGCAGGCCTCGGGTTCGAGCTCATCGCCGTGCGCGAGGGCGACAAGCTCCCCTTCCACTCGGAGTCCAGGGTGACGCTGACGCCGGCTGCCTACCGCGCGGCCACGCAGACCGTCACGCCCCAGGGCGTCATGGCCATCGCCCGCGTGCACGAGGCCTCACCGGCAGATGCGAGCAGCGCGGCCCGCGCCGCGGGGTGGCCACTCGTGGTGCTCGACCGCGTGCAGGACCCCGGCAACGTGGGCGCCATCTGCCGCACCGCGGCCGCCGCGGGCGCTCCCGCCCTGGCGGTCCTGGCCGGATGCGCAGACCCTTTCGGCGCGAAAGCGGTGCGGGCGTCGGCGGGCAACGTGTTCCGCCTGGTGGTCGCGCGCGCGGCCTGGGCGGACCTCGCCGGGCTCGATGGCTTCGGCGCCGCGTCCGCCGGCGGCACGCCGCTCGGCGACGCACCCGTGGAAAATGCCGGGATGATCGTTTTCGGCAGCGAGGCTCACGGTCTCTCGAGGTCCGACTTGACCCTGGTCACGATTCCGGTCGGCCAGGGCGTGGAGTCGCTCAATGTCGCCGCCGCCGCCGCGGTCATCCTGTTCGAGATCGCGCGCAGGAGAGCTGCATGAGCGAGGCGGCGAAGCTTCGCGACCAGGCGCTGGCCGCCATCGCCCGGGCGCGCGACGGAGCTGAGCTGGAGGCGATCGAGGTCGAGTACCTCGGCCGGCGCGACGGCAAGATCAGCCGCCGGCTGCTGGCAGGCATCGCCAATCTGCAGCCGGAGCAGCGGGCCGCACTCGGACAGGAGGCCAACGAAGCCAGGAGGGCGATCGAGACGGCTCTCGAGACGAGACGGGCGGAGCACAAGGCCGCGCTGCTGGCCGACATCGCCGAGACCGAGGAGATCGACATCACCTTTCCCGCACCGACGCTGGAGCGCGGGCACGCGCACGTGCTGAGCCAGGTGCGCCGTGAGCTCGAGGTCATCTTCGCGCGCATCGGCTACACGGTCGAGGAAGGACCGGAGATCGAGACCGACTGGTACAACTTCGAAGCGCTGAACCTGCCGAAGGGCCACGCGTCGCGCGACGTCCAGGAGACGTTCTTCCTCGACGAGAAGGAAGAGGTCGTGCTGCGCACGCACACGTCGCCGGTGCAGATCCGCGCCATGCAGCGCCTCGGCACGCCGCCGATCTACATCATCGCCCCAGGCCGCGTGTACCGCCGCGACAACCTCGACGCGACGCACCTCCCTTATTTCATGCAGCTCGAGGGCCTGGCCGTCGACGAGGGCCTGACGGTCGGCGACCTGAAGGGCACGCTGCTGTACATGGTCCAGTCGCTGTTCGGCAAAGAACGCAGCGTGCGCATGCGGCCGCACCACTTCGGCTACACCGAGCCGAGCTTCGAGTTCGACACGATGTGCGGTCGCTGCATGGGCAAGGGTTGCCGCAGCTGCGGCGGGCAGGGCTGGCTCGAGACGGGCGGATGCGGAATGGTCCACCCGCAGGTGCTGCGCAACGGCGGCATCGACCCCGAGCGTTACTCGGGTTACGCGTGGGGCTTCGGCATCGAGCGCATGGCGCTCTTGAAGTACGACGTCGAGGACCTCCGCCTGTTCTACGAAAACGATTTGCGGTTCAACCGCCAGTTCTGATGCGCATCTCCTACGAGTGGCTCGGCGACTACGTGGACACGAAGGGGCTGACGCCGCAGGAAGCGGCCGAGATCCTCACGATGACCGGCACCAAGATCGAGTCGGTGCTGGTCGTCGACCTCTCGGCCATCATTGTCGGCCGCGTCCTGGAGCAGAAGGACCACCCGACCTCCAACAAGCCGCTGTGGATCCACCAGGTCGACATCGGCGGCGGGAAGGTCGTCCAGATCATCGCCGGCGCGCCCAACGCCGTGGCCGGAACGCTCGTCCCGGTGGCGCTGCCGGGCACGCGCGTGCCAAGCGGAACCCTGGTCCGCGATGCGAAGATCGCCGGCCAGGCGGGGCAGGGGATGCTCTGCTCGGCCGATGAGCTCCTCCTGGGCGAGGACCGCGAGCCGCGCATCATGCTGCTCGACCGGGGCGAGCCCGGCGAGTCGCTTGCGCAGCACATACCGCCCGACGCGATCCTCGAGGCCGAGATCACACCAAACCGGCCGGACTGCCTCGGCCACATCGGCATCGCGCGCGAGCTGGGTGCCGCGGCCGGCCGCGAATTCAAAGCCACGTTCATGCCTCCCTACATCGAGGGCGTGCAGCCGCCGGCGGCCGACCTCATCGAGGTCGCGATCGACGTGCCGGACCTATGCAGTCGTTTCGTCGCGGTGCCGGTGACCGGCGTCAAGGTGGGCCCGAGCCCCGACTGGGTGCAGCGCCGGCTGCGGGCGGCGGGCGTTCGTCCGATCAGCAACGTCGTCGACGCCACGGCGTACGTGATGCTCGAGCACACGAAACCGACGCACGTTTTCGACGCCGCCAAGCTTGCCGGCAGGCAGCTGCACGTGCGCGAGGCGCGCGCCGGCGAGTCGATCCTGTGCCTCGACGGTCAGACGAGAAAGGTGGGTCCGGGCATGCTGGTCGTCGCCGACGCGAAAGGGCCGGTCGCGATCGGAGGCATCATCGGCGGCGAGGAGACAGGCGTCTCCGACACCACCACCGACGTGGTCATCGAATCCGCCGGCTGGGACGGCGTCAACATCCGGGCCACCTCACGCGCCCTCGGCCTTCGCACGGAGGCGTCGCTCCGGCACGAGAAAGGCCTGGCGCCGGAGACCGCGATGGCCGGGGCGCGGCGCGCCGCCGCGCTGATTCGCGACTGGGCGGGCGGCCAGATCCACTCCGACTGGGTCGACGTCTATCCGCGCCCGCAGCAGCCGGTTCGCGTCCGGCTCGAGCCCGACAAGATTGACACGTTGCTCGGGGTCGCGGTGCCGCCGGAAGAGTCTCAGAAGATCTTGCGTGCGCTCGATTTCCAGGTTCGTGCCGACGACGGCGAGTGGGACGTGCTGCCACCGGTCTTCCGCCTCGACGTCGAGCTGCAGGAGGACGTGGTCGAGGAGGTCGGCCGCATCTACGGAATCGAACGCATACCCGCGACGCTGCCTGGCTCGCGACGGTCCGACTGGGAGGTCGTCCCGGCCGAGGACCACGAATGGCTTCTGCGCGAGGTGCTGCTCGGTGCCGGCTTCGACGAGGTCGTGTCGCCTGCGCTCGTACCACGCAAGCTGCTCGAGCGTCTCGACCTGGCGGACGGCGCGCGTCCGCTCTTCAACCCGATGAGCGACGAGCTGGACACGATGCGGACCTCGCTGCTGCCATCGCTGCTGTCCGTGGCCCGCTACAACCAGAACCGGACCGCCGAGCGCGTCGACGTGTTCGAGCTGGCGCGCGTCTACCGCGGCAAGCGCGACGACGGGCTCGCGGACGAACGGACCCGGCTGACCGCGATCGCACGCGTCGACGGGACGCCGGATGCAGGTAGGCGCGGCTTCCTGCGTTTGAAGTCGGTGATGGATCGGTTCGCGCTCGACCTGGTCACGGGAACCGTGCGCTATCACCGCGCGTCACCGCCTCTGTATCACCCGGGCAGGACGGCTTCGATCACGGTGGCCGGTCAGGAGATCGGGGTCGTCGGCGAGCTGCACCCTTCGACGCTCGCGGCGTTCGACCTCGAGGGCCGCGCCGTGGCTCTCGACATCGACGCCGAGGCATTGATCGCCGCCCGCGGCGAACGCAAGGCCACGGAGCTGCCGCGCTATCCGGCCGTCCAGCGCGATCTCGCGATCGTCGTGGACGCAACGGTGCCCGCGGGTGAGCTGCACCGCACGATCAAGGAAGGCGGCGGAAACTCGCTGGAGCTCGTGCGCGCGTTCGACGAATACCGCGGCGATCAGGTTGGCGAGGGTCGCAAGAGCGTCGCCTTCACCTTGACTTTCCGGAGCCCCGAGCGCACCCTGACGGACGCCGAAGTGGAAAAGGCGATGGCGGAGATCAGGAAGCGGCTGGAGAAGAAGCACGGCGCCAGGTTGCGGTCTTGACCTGGGTCGACGTCCTTCCTCTAGTCCTGATCGTCATCTATGCCGTCCTCGGCTACTTCACCGGCGTCCTGCGCAGGATCATCGGCCTCATCGCGCTCTACGTCGCGTGCATCGCCGCCACCGGCATGGGACTTCAGGCCGGCAACATCGTGCAGCAGGCCTCGACGCTCGAGACGCCCGATGCCCGCATCTACGGCTTCTTCGGCCTGCTGTTCGTCGTGCTCATCGCGATCGACGGGGCGGCCCAGCTTGCGCACCGCCAGATCCAGATCGAGGCCATCGTGTGGAATCGCCTGTCGGGTGTGATCGTCGGCATAGTGACCGCGCTCCTGCTTTCGGTCGTGGTCGTATACGAGCTGGAGGCCGCCGGGCATCCGAGCGGCAGCGGCCAGCTCGCCGGCTCCCAGGCCGACATCCGCAAGGCCGTCGACGGCTCGCACTTCGCGGTGCCGATCGTGAACTCGGTGGGCCGCCCGATCATCGCGGTGTTCCAGCCGGCGCTTCCCTTCGACCCGCACCAGTACTTCAGCCGCGGCCCAGTAAGCTGACCTCGCGTTGAGCTCGTCGTTCTTCCAGGACCTGCGCGAGCGCGCGGTCGAGATCCACGTCGCGGATCACCTGCGCGCGCGCATCGACCGCGGCGATAAGCTGCGCGTGAAGCTGGGCCTCGATCCGACCGCGCCCGACATCCACATCGGTCACCTGGTCGTGCTCGACGTGCTGAGGGCGTTCCAGGATCACGGTCACACGGTCGTCCTGATCGTCGGTGACTTCACCGCCATGATCGGTGATCCCAGCGGACGCTCGGAGACGCGGCCGATCCTGACACGCGAGCAGGTCGATGCCAACGCGAAGACGTACTTCGACCAGATCTTCCTGGTGCTCGACCGCGAAAAGACCGAAGTGCACGGCAACTCGGAATGGCTCGCCGAGCTGAGCGCCGCCGACGTCCTGCGTTTGCTGGGGAAGGCGACGCTGCAGCAGGTCCTGCAACGCGAGGACTTCGCCCAGCGCCTGAAGGAAGGGGCGGCCATCGGCGCTCACGAAATCCTCTATCCGTTCAACCAGGCCTACGACTCGGTTGCGGTGCGGGCGGACGTCGAGATCGGCGGCACCGATCAGCTTTTCAACCTGCTGTTCGGGCGGGAGATCCAGGAGGCTTACGGCCAGGAGCCGCAGGACATCGCCGTTTTCCCGCTGCTCGAAGGGCTTGACGGCGAGCAGAAGATGTCGAAGTCCCTCGGCAACTACATCGGCGTGAGCGAGGCGCCGGAGCAGATCTACGGCAAGACGATGTCCGTCCCTGACCGACTTCTCGAAAAGTACGTGCGCCTGACCTCAGGCCTGCCGCGTGCCGAGGTCGAGGGCATCCTCGCGCTGAAACCACGGGACGCCAAGGCGGCGCTGGCCCGGCAGCTCGTGAAGCGACTCCATGGAGAGGAAGCGGCCGAGCATGCGGAGAGCGACTTCGACACGAAGTTCCGCAAGCGTGAGGCGCCCCAAAACGTCCCCGACAAGGACATCACAGACCTCGAAGACATCGCCGGATCGCTGGTCGAGTCGGGTCTGGCGCGGAGCCGGGGCGACGCGCGACGCCTCGTCGAGCAGGGCGGCGTGCGGGTCAACGGCGAGAAGATCGGCCTCGACTGGAAGCTGCGCGACGGCGACGTCCTGCAGGCGGGAAAGAGAAACTTCGTTCGAATCCGGGCGCGATAGAATCAACGAAACTATGTTCGGAGGGCTTGTCTAGCCATGTCGGGCCACTCGAAATGGGCCGGCATCAAGCACAAGAAGGCGATCGTCGACGCCAAACGCGGTCAGGCGTTCACCCGCGCGAGCCGTGAGATCACGATCGCGGCCAAGGAGGGCGGGGGCAACCCGGACGGCAACTTCCGCCTGCGCCTCGCCATCACGAAGGCGAGGGAGATCAACATGCCCGCGGACCGCATCCAGAACGCCATCAAGCGCGGCACCGGCGAGCTCGCGGGGGAAAGGCTGGAGGAGATCCGTTATGAGGGCTACGGCCCCGCCGGTGTGGCGATCATGGTCGACGCGCTCTCCGACAACCGCAACCGCACGTCCGCTTCGATCCGTCACCGGTTCTCCAAGGGCGGCGGCAACCTCGGCGAGACGAACTCGGTGGGGTGGATGTTCGAACGCAAGGGAGCGATCTCGGTCGGAGCGGGCAGGCAAGACCCCGAAGACGTGGGGCTCGCGGCGATCGAGGCCGGCGCGGACGACGTGCAGGTGGAGGGCAAGTCCGTCGACATCACGACCGCCCCGAACTCGTTCGAGAAGGTGAAGGCCGCACTGGAGGCGCTGCCCGGCGTCACCATCGAGAACGCCGAGATCACGATGCAGCCCAAGCAGACCGTGGCGGTGGAAGAGGACAAGGCCGCGGCCGTGCTGCGGCTGATGGAATCCCTGGAGGAGGACGACGACGTCCAGCAGGTCTACGCCAACTTCGACATTCCAGCAGACGTTCTTGAAAGAGTCTCAGCACAGGTATGAATGAAAAGAGTTGATGGGTCGCAAGTAGGCCGGATTCATTCCGGCCGTCTCCCAAGCGTTCACTTCGTACAAACCACAGCGCGTCGCGCTGCGCGCCCCGGGATGGGGCCCGCGGGGAAGGGCCTCAGCCCTTACCCGCGCTTTTCGACATCCCAGCAGACGTTCTTGAAAGAGTCTCGGCACAGGTATAGACCTGTATGGGCGAATGCCAGCTGACGGGCTGATAGTCGGAATCGATCCCGGGCTCGCAGGCACGGGCTTTGCGCTGCTCGCCGAGCCCAACCGCGTCGTCGCGTGCGGCACCGTGTCGACGATTCCCGGGCGCGAAGGACCGCGCCTCGTCGCCATCGCCAATCACCTCCGCGCGCTCATCGACGAGCACCATCCCGCGGAGGCGTCCCTCGAAGAGCTTTTCATGGGCCGCAACGCCACGAGCGCGATCGGAGTGGCGCAGGCGCGCGGTGCGATCCTCGCCGTCCTCGAGGAGTGCCACGTGCCGGTCTTCGAGTACAAGCCGTCCCAGGTGAAGATCGTGCTCACCGGCTACGGCAAGGCCGACAAGGCGCAGATCCAGCGCATGCTGGCCGCGCAGGTGCAGCTGCCGGAGGGCAAGCTCGACGAGCACGCGCGCGACGCCATAGCGATCGCGGTGTGTCACGCCCGGAGTCGCCGCTTCAACGGTGCGCGCCGTTGATCGCCCATCTCAGCGGCACCGTGAAGCGCGCCACGCCCGAGTACGTCGTGCTCGACGTGGGCGGCGTCGGCTACCTGGTCAGCGTCGCCTCGACCACGCGCCAGAAGGTGCCCGCGCCGGGCGGAGCGCTCGAGCTGCACATCCACACGCACGTCCGCGAAGACCAGCTCGCCCTGTATGGATTCGCCACCGCCGAAGAGCTCGACCTGTTCGAGATGCTCATCCAGGTAGACGGTGTCGGGCCGAAGGTCGGGCTCAACATCCTCAGCGCGGCGAGCATCGAGGTCCTGAAGCGAGCCATCACGGCAGAGGATCCCGCGCCGATCCGGCGCGCGAGTGGCGTCGGGCCGCGCACGGCCGCCAAGGTGATCATCGAGCTCAAGCCGAAGCTCGACGCCGAAGAAGCCCTCGCGGTTCTGCCGCGGGCGGTCGCGGCGGCCGGCGACGGAGCCGTGCCGAAGGCGGTCGAAGCGGCGCTGCGCAACTTAGGCTTCTCTTCACAGGAGGCGCGGTCCGGGCTCGAGGCGGTGGACTGGAAGTCTTCGCCATCGACGCAGGACGCGCTGGCCGCGGCTTTGAAAGCATTGGGCAGGAAGTAGATGGGCGAAACCGAAGACGGAGTGCTTGACGCAAAGGTCGACGACGAGCAGTTCGACCTCACGCTGCGTCCTCGCCTGCTGTCCGAATACGTCGGGCAGGCTCAGGTGCGCGAGAACCTCAGCATCCTGCTGGAGGCCGCGCGCCGGCGCGGGGAGCCCGTCGAGCACGTGCTGCTGTGCGGGCCGCCTGGGCTCGGCAAGACCACGCTCGCCCACATCATCGCCAACGAGCTGGAGGTCGCCATCAAGGTCAGCTCCGGTCCGGCCATCGATCATCAGGGCGCACTCGGGTCGATCCTGCTCAACCTCTCGACGCGCGACGTCTTCTTCATCGACGAGATCCACCGCCTCAACAGCGTTGTCGAGGAATCGCTCTATCCCGCGCTCGAGGATTTCCGATTCGACGCGGTGCTGGGCAAAGGAGTGGGGGCGAGCGCCGCGACGCTTCCGCTGCCGCACTTCACGTGCGTCGGTGCGACCACACGCCAGGGTCTGCTCAGCGGACCGCTGCGCGACCGGTTCGGCGCGGTCTACCGCCTCGACTTCTACTCCAAAGCCGAGCTCGAGAGCATCGTGCGCAGGTCCGCGCGCATCCTCGACATCGAGATCCACGAGGAAGCGGTCTCGGAAATCGCCCGCCGCGCCCGCGGCACACCCCGCATCGCCAACCGCCTGCTGCGGCGTGTCCGCGACTACGCTCAGGTCCGCGGCGACGGGCGCGCGACCGTCGACGCGACCCGCGCGGCGCTGGCCATGCTCGACATCGACGCCATCGGCCTCGAGCCGCTGGACCGCCGGCTGCTCGAAACCCTGATCAAGAAGTTCAAGGGTGGGCCGGTCGGCCTCGACACGATCGCGATGTCGCTTTCGGAAGAGCCGGAGACCATCGAGGACGTGCACGAGCCGTACCTGATCCAGATCGGCTTCATGGCGCGCACCGCGCGGGGTCGCGTGGCCACCGACCTCGCTTACGCACACATCGGCGAGGAGCCGCCGCAGGGCCAGGCCCGCCTCCTGTAAGGCAGACGGCGGCGGGCTTTCCCTAGACTTCACAAGCCGTGCAGTTAGTCCTCGCCTGGCCCATTCGCTTGTTGATCGTCGGCATCCTGATCTTCTCGATCGGTATCGACGGCGCGGGTTACATCTACCGGCTGGTCAACCACTACCCGCTGACGGGCAACGTGCCGGGCCTGCCACCCAACTACTTCGGCTGGCCCCTCTACGTCCACAAGGGCCTCGACCTGGCGGGCGGCACGCACATCGACTATGAGCTGACAAACTTCCCACCCGGGCAGGCCCGGGCCGACGTCCAGCAGCGCACAGTCGACGTCATCACCAAGCGCGTCAACGCCCTGGGTGTGAGCGAGCCAGAGATTCGCGGCGCCGGCTCGCAGAACGACCGCATCACGGTCGACCTCGCCGGGGTCACCGCCGATCAGGCGCAGCGAGCGATCGGGCGCGTCACGAAGCTCGTCTACGCGAAATGGGTACCCGACGACAAGGTGACCAACGGTCCGGAGCCGGGCTTCAAACCTCAGCTCGTCGGGCTCAGCGGTGAGGACATCCAGAGTGCGAGCGCCTCGCTCGACCAGAACGGAGTGTCGTGGGTGGTCGACCTCACCTTCACCTCGCATGGCGCCGACGTCTTCTCCAAGCTCACGCAGGACAACGTCAATGCCTGCCCAGGCGATCCGTCGACCAGCCAGACGGCCAACTGCGCGCAGCGTCACCTTTCCATCTGGCTGGACCTCACGCAGAAGGACATCGACAACTGGGAGAACGCCGACTACGTGGGCCAGGTCTCGCGCCCCTGGGACGCGCCGCAAAACCCGACAGACCCGACGCCGAAGTTCCTCACCGACCCGATCACGCAGGAGCAGATCACGGGCGGTCAGGCGGTCATCAGCGGCTCGTTCACGCAGGCCACCGCTAACGACCTGGCGACGGGCATCAACTCTGGGTCTCTACCTGTGACCCTGGTCGTCCTCGACGTGACGCAGGTCGGGTCGACGCTCGGTGCCGAATCGGTCAAGCTGAGCCTCGCCGCGGGCCTCCTCGGCCTGACGATCGTCGTCATCTTCATGATCGTCTACTACCGCGTGCCGGGCTTTCTCGCGAGCCTCGCTCTCCTTTTCTATGCGGGTGCTGTGCTCGCCGTGTTCAAAGCCTTACCCGTCACGTTGACGCTGGCCGGCATCACCGGCTTCATCCTGTCCGTGGGCATGGCGGTCGACGCCAACGTCCTGATCTTCGAGCGTTTCAAGGAAGAGGTCCGCGCGGGCCGCACCATACCCGCCGCGGTCGACGCCGCGGTGCGGCGCGCCTGGCCCGCCATCCGTGACTCGAACACGTCCACGCTCATCACCTGCGTGATCCTGGGCTTCGTGGGGCCCGCGCCGGTGAAAGGCTTCGCCATCGTGCTCGGAATCGGTGTCATAGCCAGCCTCATCTCGTCGATCGTGGTGACCCACAACTTGCTGGCGATCGTCCTGGCCTCGACCAGCTTCCGCCGCCCCGCTCTTCTGGGAGTCGATCGTGCTCGACCGCTCTGAGGAAGCTCGGGACCTCGAGGAAGAAGAGGAGGAGCCCGACGAAGAGGAAGACATCGTTGCGGAAGAGGCCGTCGAGGAACTAGAGGAGGAACTCGAGGAGGAGAAGGCCCCCGTCAAGGCCGCGGAGCCGCCAAGGGTCCGCCGCCTCGACATCGTCGGCAGGCGCAACTGGTTCTTCCTGCTGTCGCTCTTGATCATCATCCCGGGCATCATCTCGATGAGCACCCGGCACTTCCTGCTGGGCATCGACTTCGCGGGCGGCACCGAGTTCACGGTCACCTTCGCCAGCCATCCGTCGGTGGCGCAGGTGGAAACGGCGGTGTCGAACATGAACATCGACGGCTCCGTCATCGCGACGGGTGGTGGTGGCTACATCATCCGCACGCCGCCGCTGACACCGGCCGGACAGAAGAGCGTCGAGGACGGCCTGCAGAAGTCGCTCGGCTCGATGCAGCTGCAGCAGGTGCTCGAGGTCGGTGGGGTCATCGCGGGCGAGACCATCGAGTTCGCGCTGCTGGCTGTGGTGCTGGCCTCGGTCGCCATCCTGCTGCTACTGGCCATCCGTTTCCGCAACGTGCCCGGCGGATGGCGCGCCGGGTTCCAGTTCGGCGGGTCCGCGCTTGCGGCCCTCCTGCACGACGTCTTCCTGCTGACTGGCGTGTTCTCGATCCTCGGCGCCGTGCTCGGCCTGCGCATCGGCCAGATCGACAGCCTCTTCGTCACAGCCGTGCTCACGGTCGTGGGCTTCTCCGTGCACGACACGATCGTCGTCTTCGACAGGATCCGCGAGAACCTCCGCGTCAGCCAACGGCTTTCGTTCGAGCAGGTGGTGAACCTCAGCATCATGCAGACCGCAGCCCGGTCCATCATCACGAGCTTCACCGTCGTGCTCGTCCTGGCGTCGATCCTCATCGCCGGTGGCGCGACCCTGAGGGGCTTTGCCCTCGCCCTGCTCATCGGCATCGTCTCCGGCACCTACAGCTCAATCTTCAACGCCGCCCCGCTGCTGGTCGTTTGGAGGCGCCTGCAGCCTGTAAGGTAGGTAGCGGGAACAGCGCCGAACACATGCCGACCTGGCCAATACCGTCGATCAGGACCCTGCTCGAGCCCACGCTCAAGCACATGGGGTATGAGCTTTACGCGGTGGAGCAGTCAGGCCAGTCGGGGCGCACGCTGCGCGTGTCCATCGACCGCGTCGAGCCGATCACCATCGACGACTGCGAGCGCGTGAGCCGCGTCATCGGTCCGCTCCTCGACAACGCCGCGCTCGTCCCTGGACCGTACGACCTCGAGGTCTCCTCCCCGGGCGCCGAGCGCCCACTGCGTGGAAAGGAGGACTATGAGCGTTTCCACGGCAAGCGGGTGAATGTGCGGTACCGGACGGGGGAAACGGAAACGGTGGTCGAGGGGCAGTTGGTCGCGGTGGACGGCGCGGGCATCGCGGTCCAGTCGCGTGGCCCTCGCGGGCGGGCGCCGGTGATCGTTCACATCGGATGGGATGACGTTGCCTCGGGCAGGCTCGCGGTCAGTCTCTGAACCGTCTACCGAGAAGCTCGCAGACGCGCTGAACGCGCTCTGCGCCGAGCTGGGCATTCCGCTCCCGGAAATGCTGCGCACGGTGGAGGACGCGCTGGCCGCGGCTTACGTCAGAGCGTTCAGCCCACCGGGCGTCGTGTCGGTCAAGCTGGACACCGCCTCAGGCGCGCTCGACGTCACGAGCCGCGTGCGCGCCGCCGATGGCAGCGAGACCATCGTCGTCCTCCCTTCGGACGAGTTCAAGCGCATGGCCGCGCAGACCGCCAAGCACGCGGTGCTGCGCCACATCCACGATCTCGAGCGCGACAAGGTCCTGCGCGAGGTGTCAGAGCATCGCGGAGAGCTCGCCACGGGCGTCATCGATCGCATCGAAGGCGGCACCGTGTACATCGACCTTGGTCGCGCCGAGGGCGTCATGCCCACGGAAGAACAGATTCCCGGCGAGCAGCTCCATCCCGGGCGGCCGGTCCTGGTGGTGATCCTCGATCCGCAGCGCAACCACCGGCAGGCGCAGGTCCGCGTATCGCGCGCCGCCCGCCAGTTCGTGCACCGCCTGCTCGAGGCCGAGGTTCCCGAGATCAAGGCGGGCACCGTGGAAGTCCGGGCGCTGGCTCGCGAGCCCGGCCTGCGGACGAAGATCGCGGTCGCGTCGAACGAGCCCGGCCTCGACCCGGTCGGTGCCTGCGTGGGACCCAAGGGAGTCCGCCACCGCGCGATCCTGAGCGAGCTCTCGAGCGAGCACGTCGACATCGTTCCTTGGTCGGACGACCCGGAGGCGTTCGTGGCCGCCGCCCTCGGCCCGGCCAGGGTCGAATCCGTTTCGATCGACCGCTCCACACGCACCGCGACGGTGATGGTGCCGCGCACGCAGCTCTCGCTCGCCATCGGACGGGACGGGCAGAACGCGCGCCTCGCCGCCAAGCTCACCGGCTACCGCATCGACATCAAGCCGAGCGACGCCGAGCCGGCCGCCGATGCCGAAGCGCCGACACCAGCCGGTTAGGACCTGCATCGCCTGCAGGCAGGAGGCGGGCAAAGCCGCGCTGATCCGGATCGTGCGCGGTCCCGACGGCGGGGCGCACGTCGATCCGACGGGCCACGCACCCGGGCGGGGCGCCTATCTGCACCGCGACGCGGCCTGCATCCAGACCGCCCGCAAGCGGCGTCAGCTGGAGCGCGCGCTCGGCGCGGCGGTGGCGCAGGAGCTCTGGGCCGAACTCACGCCCCCACCCTGACCCTCCCCCGCAAGCGGGGGAGGGATACCTGGGCTGAGATTGGCGCCTGGCGGCGTTGGGGATAATTAGAAGTTCCGCATGAAAGCACACGAACTCGCGCGCGAACTCGGGATCAGCCAGAAGGAGCTGGTGAACTTCCTCCAGCAGAGGCGGCTGACGCGCAATGCCGCGGCTCCGCTGGCGCCTGGGGCGATCGAGGCCGCCCGCTCGGCCTTCAAGCCGGCGTCCGTGGCGGTCAAGATCGAGCCCAACGGAGATCGCAAGGCCGTGCTGCCGCCGACCCTGACGGTCAAGGACCTGGCCGACAAGCTCGGCGTCAACCCGGTCGAGGTGATCAAGAAGCTCATGGCTTCGAACATCTTCGCCACCCTCAACCAGGTCATCGACTACGCCACCGCCGAGATCGTCGCGGACGAGTTCGGCTTCACGGTCGAGCCGGTGGCCAGCGAGGACGTCGTCGCGGTCGAGTCGACCGAGGGGGAGGGCGATGTCGTCACCACCTCCCGCGAGGAGCTGTTCTCCCTGGCCAACGAGGATCCGAGCAAGCTGGTGGCGCGGCCGCCCATCGTCACCGTGATGGGCCACGTCGACCACGGCAAGACGTCGATCCTGGACTCCATCCGCAAGACGCGCGTGGCCGCCGGCGAGGCGGGAGGCATCACGCAGCGCATCGGCGCCTATCGCATCGAGACGGCCGACGGGCACCCAGTGGTGTTCATCGACACGCCGGGCCATGAGGCGTTCACGGCAATGCGAGCCCGCGGCGCGCAGGTCACCGACCTCGTGGTGCTCGTGGTCGCGGCCGACGACGGCGTGATGCCGCAGACGGTCGAGGCGATCCAGCACGCGCGTGCCGCCAAGGTGCCGATCATCGTCGCCATCAACAAGATCGACAGGGACAACGCCAACGTCGACCGCGTGCACCAGGAGCTGGCCGAGCAGGGCATCGTCACCCGCCACTACGGCGGCGAGTTCGAGTGCGTGCACGTCAGCGCGCGCACCGGCCAGGGCATCGAAGACCTGCTGACCACGATCGTGCTGGCCTCCGACATCCTGGAGCTGAAAGCGAATCCCGACCGCAACGCGATCGGCACGATCGTCGACGCGCACCTCGAGCGCGGGCGCGGCCCCGTCGCCACCGTCCTGGTGCAGGCCGGAACTCTGAAGGTGAGCGACGACTTCGTGTGCGGCCACATCTACGGCCGGGTGCGCGCACTGGCGGACGACCGCGGCCGGAGCGTCACCGAGGCGCCGCCCGCCACACCCGTGGTCGTGTCCGGTATGAGCGAGGTGCCGCAGGCCGGCGACATCTTCCAGGTCGTCGCATCCGAGCGCGCCGCGCGCCAGATCGCTCTGACCAAGCTCATGGAGCGCCGCACGCAAGAAGCTGCCCGCGATGTCGCGCCGCGCATCACGCTCGAGGAGCTGGCTCGCCGCGCCAAGGAAGGCGAGGTCAAAGAGCTCAGCCTTGTGGTCAAGGCCGACGCGCAGGGCACCCTGGAAGCAGTGCTCGCGGCGCTGCAGAAGATCGAGGACCCCGTGGTGGCGATCAAGATCGTCGGCCAGGGCGTCGGTCAGGTCAGCGATTCGGACCTGCTGCTGGCCGGCGTCTCGAACGCCATCATCGTTTGCTTCAACATCAAGGCCACGCCTGCGTCCCAGGCCGCGGCCGAGAAGGCGAAGGTCGAGGTTCGGTACTACGACGTCATCTACAAGCTGACGGAGGATGTGGAGCGCGCCGCCAAGGGCCTGCGCGAGCCCACGTACCGGCAGATCCGCGAGGGCAGGGTCGAGGTCGTGACGCCGATCAAGATCCCTCGCCTCGGCGTCATCGCCGGCAGCCGCGTGCTCGAAGGCAAGGTCAGCCGCGGCGGCTGGGTCAAACTGTTCCGGGGAAGGGAGATGCTCTTCGAGGGCAGGATCAGCTCGCTCAAGCACTTCAAGGAAGATGTGCGGGAGATGCCCGCCGGCCAGGAGTGCGGCATCGGGCTGGAGGGATACGAGACGTTCACGCCAGGCGACACGATGGAGACTTACCGGCTCGAGCGGGAAGAAATTTAGCGGGCTCGTGAAGCTCGCTTCGGAGGTCGCGATGACCAGCTATCGCACCGACCAGGTCGGGGAGCAGGTGCGCGAGGAGATCATGTCGATCATCAGGCGGGACCTGAAGGACCCGCGGATCGGTTTCGTGAGCATCACCGCGGTGCGCATGTCGCCGGACCTGCGGCAGGCTCGCGTGCGCGTCAGCGTGCTCGGCGACCCGCAGCAGAAGAAGAGCTCGCTGCAGGGCTTGATCTCCGCCAAAGGCCTCATCCGCCACGAGCTCGGGCGGCGCCTCGAGAACCTCAAGTTCTCGCCGGAGCTGCGCTTCGAGCTGGACCCCTCGATCGAGTACAGCGTGCGCATCAACGAGCTGTTGAAGGAAGTGCTGCCCGCGGGCGACGGCGAGGCTGAGGAGGGACAGCCATAGCCACCGCGCAGACTGAGACCGGAGGGCTGTACGACCAGATCAAGGAGCTCCTCGAGGCCAACCAGGAGATCCTGATCTTCGGTCACAAGGACGCCGACGGAGACACCCTCGGCTGCAGCCTCGCGTTTGCCGAGGCGCTGCGCACGGCGGGCAAGCACGTCTGGGTGCTCATCCCGCACCCGCTGCCCGACATGTACTCGTTCCTTCCTGGATTCGGCGACATCCATGAAGGGCCGCCGAGCGGCGTCGAGCCGCAGCTCGTCTTCTTTTTCGATTCCGGCAACCTCGAGCGATCCGGCAGCACTGTCAAGCACATCGCGGCGCACGCGACCATCGTCAACATCGACCATCACCCATCGAACTCACGCTTCGGGGACATCAACGTCATCGACCCCGACGCGTCGGCCGTAGGCCAGATGGTGATGGAGATGCTCGACCACTTCGGTTACCCGATCACAACCACGATCGCGACCAACCTGTACGTCGCGCTGCTGACCGACACGGGTGGTTTCCGCCACGAGAACACGACGCCGGATGCGCTCGAAGACGCGGCGCGTCTGGCCAAGCTGGGGGCCGACCCCGGACACATCGCCACGATGGTCTACAAGATGCGGCCGGAGACGACGCTCAAGCTGAACGGTCTAGCGCTGGCGACGATGCGCGTCGAGATGCAGGGCAGGCTCGCGTGGGCCAAGGTCAGCAGGCGAATGCTGCGGGAGGCCAACGCCGTGATGGCCGAATCCGAAGGCATCATCGACACGCTCAACTCGATCGCGGGCCTGGAGCTGGCCATCCTCTTCAAAGAGGTGCAGAGCGACCTGACGAAGATCAGCGTGCGCAGCCGCGGCGCGGTAGACGCAGCCGCCATGTGCGCGGTGTTCGGCGGTGGCGGGCACATCCGCGCGGCCGGCGCAGAGATCGACAAGCCGATGGACGAGACCGTGAAATTGGTTCTGGCCACGGCCAAGGAGGCGATCCTTGCCGCCTCACCCAAAGGCTGAGCCGAACCGCTTCTCGTCAGGCGTCCTCAACATCGACAAAGCCGCCGGTGAGACGTCCTTTTCGGTCGTCCGGCGCCTGCGCCGCCTGACGGGCGCGAACCGCGTCGGCCACGCGGGTACGCTCGATCCCCTCGCGACCGGGGTCCTTCCGATCCTCTTCGAGTCCGCGACGCGCCTTGCCGATTTCGCCCTGCGCCTGCAGAAGGTCTACGTGGCCGACATCCACTTCGGCTTCACCACCCCCACCGACGACGCCGAAGGCGAGCTGGAAGCCGTGGCCGATCCAAGCGCGCTGGACCAGCGCCAGGTCGAGGAAGCCCTGGCCGCCTTCGTCGGCCGGATCATGCAGGAGCCGCCAGCCTTCTCGGCGGTGAAGGTCGAGGGCAAGCGCGCGTACAAGCTCGCCAGGCGGGGCGAAGACCCGCGGCCTCGCGCGCGCGAGGTCGAGGTGTACGAGGTGAACGTCCTCGACTTCACACCGGGACCCGAGGCCGTGGTGCGCGTCAGGATCCGCTGCGGCAGCGGCACGTACCTGCGGTCGATCGCGCGTGACCTCGGACGGAGTCTCGGTGTCGGCGGCTACCTCGGCCGCCTCGTGCGCACTGCCTACGGACCCCTCGAAATCGAGTCGGCGGTCACGCTGGAATCGCTGGCCGAGGCCGGCGACGTGCGGAGCCGCCTGCTTCCGGCCGAGGTCATACTCCCGGACATGCAGCCCGTGCGCCTGAACGTGGAGCAAGAGGCGATGGTGCGCCAGGGGCGCGCGGTGCGGGTGCTGCCCGAGCCGGCTCCTGGATGGCTGCGCGCGCACGACTCCGACGGGCGCCTGATCGCGCTCGGACACACCGACCCGCTGCGCCGCACGTTCGTCCCTGAAAAGGTCCTCCAATGAGATTCATTGGGTCGCCATATCGGCCAGGTTCGATAATCGGCATTGCTTTGAAGCACGTCATTGCGGTGCTTTTGATCGGCATTACCGTCACCGCGCTTCTAACCGCCTGCGGCGACGTTGGCTCACCAGCTACGCACTACACCGCGTACCGGCTCACATGCTGCGCACAAGGTGACATCGAGCGCACCTGGCAGCCTGGAACAGCGGTGGACCTGCACTGGATCCCATCGACGACTGAGGTAACCGCGGTCAATCCGTCGCACAGGGTGACGATCACCGCCACGCTGTCGGGTCCGTACGCCGACGTGTTGACGTTGAAGCAGGGTAAGACCGCTGCGCGCGAGGTGCCTGGATCGACCGTCACTTACGACGATCGTGTGGCCCCCGCGGCAGGCACGGTCATGACATTTCTTTTGCCGGCCGACCTCCCACCGGGGCTGTACAACCTGGAGACCAACTGGGACTTCGGAGCCGGCGACAGCGCGAGTGCCGGGAGCGTCGTGCAGGTCGGTCCGGGTTAGTCTCTCAGAGGACCTGAGCTGAAAGTCCACCACGGCCCGCCGGCAGGTCATATCGGTCCGGTCGCCATCACCATCGGCAGTTTCGACGGCGTGCATCTCGGCCACGTCGACGTCATCCGGCGCACCGTGGAGGCCGCGAGGCAGGCCGGCGCAGCGCCGGCGCTCATCACCTTCGAGCCCCACCCGCGCTGTGTGCTCGACCCCGCGAACTGCCCGCAGTCGATCACGACCCTGCAGGAGAAGCTGGCGCTCCTGGACGCTGCCGGCATCGAGCACGCGATCGTGCTGCGATTCGACCGCGCGCTGGCGAGCCTCGGGCCACAGGAGTTCGTGGCCATGCTCGCGACACAGATGGAGATCAGGCGGTGGGTCATCGGCTTTGACTTCGCCTTCGGCAACCAGCGCCGGGGCAACGCCGACTGGCTTCGCGCCAATGGCCACGCGGTCGACGTCGTGCCGCCGTTCACGTTCGAAGGAAAGGCCCTCCACAGCTCCGACATCCGTCGCCTCATCAACACCGGTGACGTGCGCGAGGCCAACCGCGTGCTGGGCCGCGAGTACGCGATGGCCGGGCCGGTGGAGATGGGCGACCAGGTGGGGCGGCGGCTCGGCTTTCCCACCGCCAACATCGCGGTCGAGCCCAACAAGCTCATCCCGGCGCTCGGCGCCTACGCCGGACGCGCGCTCGCTCTCGAAAGAGAGTTCGTGGCCGCGCTGTCGGTCGGATATCGCCCCACTTTCGGCGGCACGCAGCTGCGCGTCGAAGCTTTCGTGCTGGACTTCGAGGGCGACCTCTATCAGAAGCGCATGGAGATGAGGTTCATCGAGTACCTGCATCCGGATATCCGCTTCAACAGTCCTGCGGAGCTGGTGGTGCAGCTGAAGAAGGACGTGGCCGACACGCGGCGGATCGTCCGGAAGTGAGCACCGTCGTGGTCATCGGCGGCGGCATCGCCGGCTACTGCGCGGCGCTTGGCGCGCGGCGTGAAGGTGCCGACGTCACCATCCTCGCCAGGGCGCCCGGAGCGACCGCGCTCTATGCGGGCGCGATGGAAGTGGTGGACGACCTCGACCTGCTGCTGAAGGGCGAGCCCCATCATCCGTTCAGCCGGCTGCGCATGGATTCCGTGAGGCTCAGCACCGAGCTCGACACCGTCGTGCCCGCGCTGATGCTCGCGCTCGAGAAGGACGGCCTCAAGCTCGAGGGCGGGTGGCGCTCGCGCGGCTCGTACGCCGACATCCACGGCCTCGCACGCCCGGCCAACCTGGTACCGGCGACTGTCGCGAGCGGCGAGCTCAAAGGCCTCGTGGGTCGCAGGGTCAGCGTCGTCGGCGTGCGCGAGGTGGGCGATTACGACGCGGCCTCCACCGCGCAGGCCCTCCAGGAGCTGCACGGCATCGATGCGACGCCGGAAGACGTGTCCATCCCCGACCTGCCGAGCGGAGCCGCACTCACCGACCTTTACGGTCGACGTGCGCCGGCAATCCAGGCGCGGGGTCTCACCGCGTATCCACCGGGCTTCACCAACCTTCCCGAGGGAGGCTTCGAGCTGCTGGCCTCGCCGCCGTCACCACACGGCTGGCGGCTTCAGCAGGCGATCGGCCTGGGCGCCGTGCGCGCAGCAGTCGACGGCCTGCAGGTTGAGGGAGCTCGCGTGGTGGCTGCGCGCGCCGGCGAGAAGACGCATCGCGCGAACGCGTTCGTTCTGGCGACCGGGCACTACATCGGCGGCGGGCTGCGCAAGGACGGCGAGACGTCCGAGCCGTTGCTGAAGCTGGGCGTCTTTCACGACGGCAGGCCCGTCTCGTCGCTGGGTACGCGCCTTCAGCACCTCGACTACCTCGACCCGGCGCAGGAGTTTCGCGCGGGCGTCGCCACCGACGACCGCCTCCGGCCGCTCGACGCAGGCGGAAGCCCGCCGTTCGAGAACCTCTTTGCGGCCGGAGCAGTGCTCGGCGGCTACGACTACGCCGGCGCGTGCGGATTCGGCGTGCCGATGCTGACTGGCTGGCTCGCCGGCCGTTTCGCCGCACGCGCAGGCCGCTGAGCGCATGCGACCAGAACTCGAGAAGATCGTCGGCGCGGCCAACATCGAGGAACGGCCGGTGCGCGACCTGTGGCCGTCGGAGCTCATGGCCCAACGCGCCGGCGGTGAGCCCGAGCGTGTGTTGGTCGCCCGGCCGTCAGGTCGCGAGCAGGTGGCCGCCGTCCTGCGCTGGGCGACCGCGAACAATGTCATCGTCACCCCGCTCGGTGGGGGCAGCGGCGTTTGCGGCGCGCTCGCGCCCAGACGTGGCGAGCTCGTGCTCGACATGGGCGCCTTCGACCGCATCCTGGCCATTGACGAGGTCAACCTGACCTGCCGGGCAGAGGCGGGTGTCAACGGCCTGACCCTCGAGAAGGCGCTCAACGCGAAGGGGCTCACCCTCGGCCACTACCCGAGCTCCCTGCCTGTGACCACGGTCGGCGGTCTCGTGTCCACGCGATCTTCGGGCCAGCAGTCGAGTCGGTACGGGAGCATCGAGGACATGGTCCTGGGCCTGGCGGTGGTGCTGCCCGACGGCACGTTCGCCGCGCCGCGACCCGGTCCGCGATCCGCGGTAGGCCCCGCGCTGCACCAGCTGTGGGTCGGGGCCGAAGGGGCGCTGGGCGTCATCCTCGGCGCCGAGCTGCGTCTGCACCGCATGCCCTCAAGCGTCGTGGGCCGCGGCTACTCGTTCCCCGCGCTCGCCGCAGGGCTCGACGTCATGCGCCACGTGATGCAGGCGGGCGTCAGGCCGCTGGTGATGCGGCTGTACGACCACGAGGATTCGGTCTTCAGCGGCTATGACGTCGTCGCCGGAAGCTGCGTGCTCGTGATCGCGACCGCGGGCGAGGAGGAGATCGCGCGCGCCGAGGCGAAGGTGGTGGCGCGCCTGGCCTCCGGCGCAAATGACCTCGGCGAGGAGCCATGGCGGCGCTGGCAGGAGCATCGATTCGGCCTCTCGGCCGACTGGCTGAAGGCGATGCTGAAGCCCGCGGGCTCCTACGTCGACACGATCGAGCTGGCGGCGCTGTGGACGGTCCTGCCGCACCTGCACGAGAGGGTCAAATCCGCAATAGGCGTCGGGGGCCTGGCGTTATGCCATTTCAGCCACGCTTACGAGCAGGGCTGCTGTGCCTATTTCTCGTTTGGCGGCGCGGCGGACAGAGAGGAAGATGCACGTTCGGCCTACAACCGGGCGTGGGAGGGAGCGATGACGGCCGCGCTCGACCTGGGGGCCACCATCAGTCACCATCACGGCACAGGCCAGTCGCGGGCGCGCTGGGTGGCCGACGAGATGGGCGGCTGGATGCGCGTCTGGCGCGGGGTGCGCGAGAGCATCGACCCGGCGGGCATCATGAACCCGAACGCGATGGGAGGGAGGCGCTAGAGATGGCGGGCGAACCGGTTCTGTTCATCGTCAACCCCGCCTCCGGCGGAGGCAAGACCGCCCGCGACTGGGCGGCCATCGAGTCGTGGCTGCCGTCGACCGGCATCCCGTACGAGACCGCGCTCACCTCCGGCCCGATGGACGCGATGCGGATCGCCGAGAGTGCCGTGCGCCAATCGCGCCCTGTGGTGGTGGCCGTCGGAGGCGACGGCACGCTCAACGAGGTCGTCAACGGCTTCTTCCACAACGGCGCGCCCATTCCCACCACGTCGCGCATGGCCATGGTGCCTCTCGGCACCGGCGGTGATTTCCGGCGGACTCTGCACATCCCACTGGATCCGAGGAAGGCCGTCGACATCCTCAAGACTGGCGTGCCGCGGCGCCTCGACGTCGGCTGTGTGACCTACCAGGGCAACGACGGCAACACGCAGGTGCGCCACTTCATCAACATCGCCGACGCCGGCTACGGAGGCGACGTCGTGCATCGCGTCAACGCGGGCAAGAAGCGCAGCGGCGGGATGACCTTCACGCTCACCGCGCTGATGCTGCTCCTCGCCTACAAGAACAAGCCGATGCGGGTGATCATCGACGGCGAGGCACACGACGTCGTCGCGCAGCAGGTGGTGGTCGCCAACTGCCAGTACTTCGGCGGCGGCATGCGCATGGCGCCGAACGCCTTGCCGACGGATGGCGTTTTCGACGTCATCGTCATCGGCGACGCGGGCAAGATCGAATCGATCCGCGGCATGGCCCAGATTCGCGACGGCAAGCACCTCGACGAGCACAACCCCAAGATCACCGTGATGTACGGCAAGCGCGTCGAGGTCACGTCGCCGAAGCAGGTCCGCATCGACATCGACGGCGAGGACCCTGGCATGCTGCCGGCGCTGTTCGAGATCCAGCCTGGCTCCATCGAATTCCTGACGCCGCGCGCGGTAGCCTGAAACAGTTCTGACGCGCGGATTGATCGCCAGCCCTCACCGGCTGGCCAGCGAGGCGGGCGCGCAGGTCTTGCGCGACGGTGGCAACGCCATCGACGCCGCCATCGCCGCGAACGCGGTCCTGTGCGTCGTGTATCCACACATGACTTCGCTCGGCGGCGACCTGATGGCGATCGTCTGGCCCGCGGGCGCGTCCGCGCCCGTCGGGCTGATCGGGGCTGGCAGGTCGGGCGAGCTCGCGACCGTCGCCGCCGTTCGCGACCGCGGCCATGATTCGATGCCCGAGCGCGGGGTGCTTACCGTCACCGTGCCCGGAACCGTCGAGGCGTGGGGGAGGCTGATCGAACGCTTCGGCACGTTCGGTTGGGCTCCGCTGATGGAGCCGGCGGCCGCGCTCGCAAAGGACGGCTACGTGATCACCCCGCAGCTGTCCGAATTCTTGAAGGGCGCGGCCGAGATGCTCAACCGCGAGCAGGCGGCCTACTCGCTATATCCGCCGATGGACTCCGGCATGCTCCTGCGCAACCCGGACCTGGCATCGGTGCTCGGTGACATCGGACGCCACGGCTTCAACGGCTTCTACCGAGGAGAGATCGCCGCGGCGATCGTCGCCGCGATCGCCAAGCGCCACGGGTTCGTCACCGCGAACGACATGGCGACGCATCGGTCCGATTGGGTCGAAACGGTTACGCTGCCGTACCGCGACGTCGTCGTCCACGAGCTCCCGCCGCCGACGCAGGGCCTCATCGCCCTCAGCCTGCTGAAGGTGCTTGGCGCCAGGAAGAGCGAAGAGCTCCGGCCTGGTCCCGCCTTCGCGAGCATGTTTCGCTCGGTTTGCGATGAGGCCTATCGAATCCGCGGCGAGATCACGGACCCTGACTTCGCCCCTGCACCGCAGTTCGCGAGCGCTGAGGTACCAGACGGCGGCGACACAATCTATCTCTGCGCGGCGGACGAGCACGGCAACCTGGTCTCGCTGATCCAGAGCGTCGCGTTCGACTTCGGCTCCGGCATCGTCGCCGAAGGCACGGGCATCCTGCTGCAGAACCGCGGGTGCTATTTCAGCCTCGATCCGAATCACGCCAACCGGCTCGAGCCGAAGAAACGCACGCGGCACACGCTCATCCCCGCCCTGGCCACGCGGGACGGCCAGCCTTGGCTGCTCTACGGATCGATGGGCGGCGACGGCCAGCCTCAGCTGCAGACCCAGGTGCTGATGAACATCGTCGATCACGGGCTCGATCCGCAGGACGCGGTCGCCCGGCCGAGGATCCGCGTGACCGCCGATGGCCGGACGGTCACGGTGGAGGCGAACTATCCCGGCGCGAAGGGATCGCCGGATGTCGAGCTGCTCCCTCCGGGCCATCATTCGCTCGGCCACGCGCACGCGATCGTGATCGACGGTCCGGGACGATGGCGGGCGGGGTCTGATCCGCGTGCGGACGGCTCGGTGGAAAGGGTCGGCTAGACGGTCCACGTATACTTACCGGTCGGTTTGGCAGAAGAGACGGAAGTCAAGGGCAAGCTGATCGCCGAGCACAGGCGGTCAGAGAAGGACACCGGTTCCCCCGAGGTCCAGATCGCGCTTTCCAACGCGCGCATCAGGGAGCTCACCGAGCACCTGAAGACACACGCCAAGGACCACCACTCCCGCCGCGGCCTCCTGCTCCTGGTTGGCAAGCAACGGCGTCTGCTGAACTACCTGAGGGACATCGACGTGGAGCGCTATCGCGCGCTCGTCGGAAAGCTCGGGATCAGGAGATAGTCCAAGCCCATACATAGGGGCAAGTAAATAGAGGGAGGACTCCACGCTGGCGCGGGGTCAGCTCCTTAGCCGCTCTCAGCGAGCCATGAAGAGTTCGCTGGCAGCGGCTAGGCACTGACCCGATCGCACCTCGCGGACGTCCTCCCACATATGGAGGTATTCGCGTGTCGATAACGACAAAGAATGTCGAGGTCGCCGGGAGGCGGCTTTCGATCGAGACCGGCCGGGTGGCCGAGCAGGCGAACGGGGCGGTGGTCGTTCGCCAGGGCGACTCCGTCGTCCTCAGCACCGTGGTCATGTCGAAGGAGCCGCGGGAGGGCATCGACTTCTTCCCGCTCACCTGCGACTACGAAGAGAAGCTGTACGCGGCGGGCAAGATCCCGGGCGCGTTCATGCGCCGGGAGGGGAGGCCGAGCGAGGCCGCCATCCTCGCGTCGCGCCTGACCGACCGGCCCTTGCGGCCGCTGTTCCCGGACGGCTTCCGCCTGGACGTGCAGGTGGTTTCGACGGTCCTGTCCGTGGACCAGGAGAACGACCCCACCATCCTGTCGATCAACGGCGCCTCGACGGCGATCGTGATCTCGGACGTGCCCTGGGCCGGTCCCGTGGGCGCTGTGCGGATGGGATTGCTCGACGGGCAGGTGATCGTCAACCCGCCGATGAGCCGGATGGCCGAGTCGGAGCTCGACCTGGTCGTGGCGGGCACAGCCGACGCGATCCTGATGGTCGAGGCCGGCGCCAAGGGCGTGAGCGAGCAGATCGTGCTCGAAGCGCTCGACATGGCCCATGACGCGATCCGGCAGCTGTGCGCGGCGCAGCTAGAGCTGCGCGAGCAGGTCGGCAAGGAGAAGCGCGACTTCATCCCGCCGACGTATCCGGAGCAGGCGATCGAGGTCGTCAACGAGTACCTCGCCATGCGTCTTGACGGGGTGCTGTTCAGCTCGGACAAGGCCACCCGCGAATCGGGTGTCGACGAGCTGAAGCGCGTCATGGTCATGGATCTCGGGGCCAGGTTCCCCGAGCACGCGGACATCATGGGCAAGCTCTTCGACAAAAAGGTCAAGGACCGCGTGCGCGAGCGCGTGGTGGAGGACGGCGTGCGGGTCGACGGGCGCGGCCTGAAGGACGTGCGGCAGATCACCGTCGAGGTGGGCGTGCTGCCGCGGACCCACGGCTCCGGCCTGTTCACCCGTGGACAGACACAGGCGCTGACCATCGCCACCCTCGGGTCGATGTCCGACCAGCAGAAGCTGGACGGCCTGTCGCCCGACGAGCAGTTCAAGCGCTACATGCACCACTACAACTTCCCGCCGTTCTCGGTCGGCGAGGCTCGGCCGCTGCGCGGCCCCGGTCGCCGCGAGATCGGCCACGGGGCTCTTGCCGAGCGCGCGCTGCTCGCCGTCATCCCCTCGGTCGAGGAGTGGCCCTACACGATGCGTCTCGTGTCCGAGATCCTCAGCTCGAACGGATCGACGTCTATGGCTTCGGTGTGCGGCTCGACGCTCGCGTTGATGGACGCCGGCGTGCCCATCAAGTCGCCGGTGGCCGGCATCGCCATGGGCCTCGTCACGCGTGAAGGACGCTTTGCGGTCCTCACCGACATCCAGGGCGTCGAGGACGCGCTGGGTGACATGGACTTCAAGGTCGCGGGGACGCGCGACGGCATCACCGCTCTGCAGATGGACATCAAGATCAAGGGCCTGACCCGCGAGATCCTCACGCAGGCGCTCGAGCAGGCGCGGGAGGCCAGGCTCTTCGTGCTCGACAAGATGCTCGCGGTTCTGCCGCGATCTCGCTCCGAGATGAGCGCTTACGCGCCGCGAATCACGACGATCATGATCAACCCGGACAAGATCCGCGACGTCATCGGTCCCGGAGGCAAGATGATCCGCAAGATCACCGAGGAGACCGGCGCGCAGATCGACGTCGAGGACGACGGTCGCGTGTTCATCGCGGCGGTCGACCAATCGGCCGGCCAGCGCGCGATCGACTGGATCAAGGGCCTCACCGACGAGGTCGAGATCGGAAAGATCTACAGAGGCAAGGTCGTGCGGATGATGCCCTTCGGCATGTTCGTCGAGGTGCTCCCGGGCCAGGACGGCCTCGTGCACGTCTCGAAGCTCACCGACCACCGGGTCGAGCGGCCCGAGGAGGTTGCCAACGTCGGCGACGAGATCGTGGTCAAGGCGGTCGAAAGAGACAGCCAGGGCCGTCTCAACCTGAGCCGGCAGGCGGCGATCGAGGACCTCACGTCGAGGGGAGAGCCGATCGACGAGAAGATCAACCCCGAGGCCATGGCCGCGGCGCTGGCGGTGCCGCCGGCTCCGCGCGAGAGCGGGTTCGGCGGGCGTGATCGCGGCGGTCGCGATCGCGGCGGGCGCAACGGCGGCGGGCGCAACCGCCACTAGCCGTTTGCATGACTGAGCAGATCCGGGTCGCGGTCGCAGGACACCGCGGCCGGGTCGGCTCGGTCCTCGTGCCGGCGCTTCAGGGCGAGCCGGGGATCGAGTACGTCGGCGGGATCGGACACGGGGACGACCTCGCCACCTTCCTGCACGAGAAACGGCCGCGCGTGCTGGTCGACTTCACGCGTCCGGGCGAAGCCCTGCACATCGCCCTCGCCGCGGTGGCGGCGGGCGCGTCGCCCGTGGTCGGTACGACCGGCATCCCGGCGGACGGCATCGACAAGCTCGAGACCGCCTGCAAGGACAAGGGCCTCGGCGGAATCGTGGCGCCTAACTTCGCCATCGGTGCGGTGCTGATGATGCACCTCGCCGAGATCGCGGCTCCCCATTTCGAGGCGGTCGAGGTCATCGAGCTGCACCACGCGGGCAAGCTCGACGCACCATCGGGCACGGCCCTGTCGACAGCCCGACGACTCGCCGCGAAGCGCGGAGGCAAACCGTTCGCGCATCGCAAGGCCGAAAAGGAGACGCTTGCTGGAACGCGGGGCGGGGAAGAGGGCGGCGTCGCCGTGCACAGCGTGCGACTGCCCGGATTCGTGGCCGACCAGGAAGTCATCTTCGGCCTGCCGGGCCAGACGCTGACGATCGCCCACCGGACCACCAGCCGCGAGGCGTACGCACCCGGCGTGCTGCTCGCGATCCGCCGAGTGGTCGAGGGACCGCGCTTCTATCGAGGCCTCGACCAGCTGCTGGGCCTTTAGGGGTCTCTACTGCAGCAGGATCGCGCGGACCTGGTCACCCGCGGCCAGGAACGCCGGGAAGCCGTCCGGCCCAGGCAGGCCGCCATCCCTCCACCAGAACAGCGTCGAATCCGCGCCCGCGGCGTGCTGGCCGGGGATTGCTGTCAGCTGCTGGCGGATCAACGGCGTGAACAGTGACCGCACCGGCACTTCTTCCCAGCCCTTAAGGCGGTAGGAGCTGGAGAAGGAGGGGTCATCGCTGAAGTCGATGTCACGGAAACCGAGCACCTGGCCGATCCTGGTGAAGAACGTCTCCGGCCCAAGCGTGAACTGCGGCAGCGCCTTGCTGCTGGACCACTGGATCATCGCGTGCCGGTAGGTGCTGCTGCTCCTGCCCGTGCTGACTGTGTAGTCGTACTGGAATGCGGAGAAAGCCGCACCGTTGTACTGGCCCGATATCTGATGGCGCCAGCGACGGGCGTAGCCTCGATCGAAGAACGGCACGATTTGAGTGAAGTCGCTCTGCGCGCCGGGTCGGTCAGCGACGAACTGGTATCCGCAGGTTGCGCAGAAAGCCTGGTACTCCCGGATGTGCTTCTGCTCGTAGTAGTACTGAGCCCAGATGGCGACCACGCCAATCGCGATGGTTCCGACGATCAAAACGAAGAACACGGCAGAGCTTCCCACGGAGCCAAGTCTGACCTGCAAGCTCAACGAGCTGATGGCCGTAAGCTGATCGAACGTGATCGGTGGTCGGCCTGATCGGGTTCAGATCTGGGCGAGCCAGCTCGCCGCCAACAACTTTCCGCCCGTGTGCGCGATGACGGGCCGGCCCGCGGAGATGTGGCGAAGGTTCCGCTTCGCGACTCCGCCGCAATGGGCTTATGCCCTGCTGTTCCTGGTCTGCCTCGGCGGCATCGGCATCATCCTTTACGCGATCGTTCTCAGCTCGATCGCCCAGCGTGCGGGCGGTTACCTTCCACTCACGCACGCGGCCCGGCGCAGAGTGGAGATGGCCATCTGGGCGCCCGTCGTGTTGCTCCTCGGCTGGATCGTGCTGTGGATCGTGGCGGTGATAGTCAGCCCCACGAGCAGCGATCAGTCGGGATCCGGCCTGGCCGCGGCCTTCTTCTTCCTCGGCTTACTCCTGCTGATCGGGGGCCTCGTCGGCCGGCTGGTCATCATGCGGTTCCTCGTCCCACAGGCCCGCGTATTCGAACCGCAGCCGGGCCAGTTCGACAAGATCGTCGAGCTGAGAAACGTGCATCCCGCATTCGTGGCCGCGGTGACGCAGCAGCACTCATCGTGGACGGCACCACGAACTAGCTGACCAGGATCGTGCGCACCTGGTCGCCCTCCGCGAGGAACGCGGCGAACCTGTCCGGCCGGGGCAGTCCTCGCTCGCGCCACCAGAACAGCGTCGAGCCCGCGCCGGCGGCGTGCTGGCCAGGCATCGCTGCCAGCTGCTGGCGCAGCTGTGGCGAGAAGAAAGACGCCACCTCCATCTCGTGCTCGCCTTTGAGCACGTAAGTGGCGGAGAACTCGGGGTCGTCGGCGAACTGGATGTCGTGCCATCCCAGCAACTGCCCGATCCTGGTGAAGAACGTTTCGGGCGCCAGCGTGAACTGCGGCAGCGTGGCGCCGATGTTCGTCCATCTGATCAGGGCGCGGGTGTAGCTCTGCTGGCTCCGCCCGGCGCCGATGGCGTAGCGGTATTCGAATGCCGTGAACGGCACACCGTTGTACTGGCCGGAGATCTCGTGCCTCCATCGCCGGCCGTGGCCCTGGTCAGAGAACGGCACCACCGGATCCAGCTCCGGGTCCGGGCGGTCGGCCACGTACTGGTATCCGTTCGCGGCGCAGAACTGCGTGTAAGCGGCGGTTCGCCGTCGCTCGAGCACGTTCCCGATGTAGACGACAGCCGCGAAGACGGCCGCGAACGCGAGGAGAAAGCCGGCGAAATTCAGCCAGGCGGACACCCGCCAAGTCTGGGGGCGAAGCCCTGTGACTAGAGGGTTTGTATACAAATGCGCGTTTCGAGGGCGCCAATTTGCTGGGTTTGTATACAAATGGTGAGAACACGTGGGCTGGCGGAATCGTCCCGGCCGAACTAAACTGAACCCGTGCCCACCTCCAAGCGATTAAACGTGGCCGTCGTCGGGGCGACCGGGATGGTCGGCCAGGAGCTGCTGAAGGTCCTGGCCGAGCGCAAGTTCCCCGCCGACCGCGTCGTCGCGCTCGCGTCTGAACGATCGGCGGGCTCGACGGTGCCTTACAACGGCGCGCAGCTGAAGATCCAGCCGCTCTCCGAAGATGCGTTCAATGGAATCGACGTGGCCCTCCTGGCCGTGAGCAGCGACGTCGCTTTGATGTACGCGCCGATCGCGGCCGAGAAAGGTGCGCTGGTCATCGACCTCAGCTCCGCATGGCGCATGCGCGACAACGTGCCGCTCGTCGTACCCGAGGTCAATCCCGAGGACCTTCGCCACCATGAGGGCATCGTGGCCAACGCCAACTGCTGCGCCATACCGCTGACCGTCGTGCTCAAGCCTCTTCACGAAAGGGCCGGCGTCGAGCGCGTGCTCGTCTCCACCTACCAGTCCGCGTCAGGTGCGGGAAGGGCGCTGGTGGACGAGCTCGAGGAGCAGACGAAGGCCATCGCCGCAGGCACGGAGCCCGAGGTACTGGTCTATCCGCACCAGCTCGCCTACAACGTGGTGCCCGGCGGTTGGAAGCCCGAAGAGGGCGGCTACAACGAAGAAGAGGTGAAGATCGTCAACGAGACGCGGAAGATCTTGCACCTGCCCAACCTCCGCATCGCGGCGACTTGCGTACGTGTGCCAGTGCCGATCGGCCACGGCGAGTCGGTCTTCGTGGAGACGCGGGATCCGATCACCGCCGACGAGTTCCGCACGCTCATGAGCACGGCGCCCGGTGTGGTCGTCGAGGACGACCCGGAGGCGAAGCTTTATCCGACACCGAACAGGGTCGCCGGCACCGATGGCGTCTATGTCGGCCGCATTCGCAAGGACCCGTCAGTCGCGCGCGGGCTCGCGATGTGGCTCGTGTCCGACAACATCCGCAAGGGCTCTGCGCTCAACGCCGTCCAGGTGGCGGAGCAAGCGATCGAAATGGGAGTTTTGAGGAAGGAGGCCTCGCAACGACATGGCTAGAGAGATAGGCCGGCTGCTGACCGCGATGATCACGCCGTTCAAGGCGGACGGATCGATCGACTTCGGTGCGGCCGAGAAGCTGGCCAACCTGCTTGTCGCCGACGGATCGGACGGCGTCGTCGTGTCCGGCACCACGGGCGAGTCGCCGACCCTCTCCGACGACGAGAAGATCGAGCTGGTCGGCATCGTCAAGAAGGCGATCCCCGGCCACGATGTCGTCGCGGGCACCGGCAGCAACGACACTCACCACTCGATCAAGCTCTCGGAACGCGCGATGAAGGCGGGCGCCGATGCCCTGCTCGCGGTGGTGCCCTACTACAACAAGCCACCGCAGGACGGCATGTACCACCACTTCAAAGCGATCTCGGAAGTCGGGCCGACCATCATGTACAACATCCAGGGCCGCACCGCGATCAACATGACCGCGGCGACCACTCTGAGGTGCGCACAGCTGCCCGGGATCATCGGCGTCAAAGAGGCCAGCGGCGACATCGACCAGATGGGGCTGGTGTGCGCGGGCAAGCCGAAAGACTTTCGTGTGTGGAGCGGCGACGACAGCTTCACGCTGCCGCTCATGGCGGTCGGCGGATACGGAGTCATCTGCGTCACTTCGCACCTCGCGGGCAGATCGATGAAGAGGCTCATCGAAGCCCACCTCGCCGGTGACAACGAGACCGCGCGCAAGATCCACCTGGGGCTGCTCCCGGTGATCAAGTCTCTGATGACGACCGCCGCCAACCCGGTGCCCGTGAAGTCGGCGCTGCAGGCGATGGGCTTCCCCGCGGGTCCCTTCCGGTTGCCGCTGGTGCCGCTGGCCGACGAGCAGCTGCAGTCGGTCATGAAGGTAATTCGCGAAGCCGGCGACCTCATCACGTTCAAGGCTGGAGTCAAAGTCGCTTAACTCGGTCGCGGAGCTGTCGGTCCTCCACGCGGAGGTCAAGGGCTGCACGAAATGCAGCCTGCACGCGACGCGCACCCAGGCCGTCCCTGGCGTCGGCCCGTGTCCCGCCGAGGTGATGATCGTGGGCGAGGCGCCGGGCTTCAACGAGGACAGGCAGGGCGAGCCGTTCGTCGGTCCCGCGGGGAAGCTCCTCGACACGTTGCTCGCTCGCATCGGCATGAGCCGCGCCGACGTCTACATCACCAACGTCCTCAAGTGCCGGCCGCCGCAGAATCGGGACCCGATGCCCAACGAGGCCGAGGCCTGCGAACCCTACCTGCAGCGCCAGCTGAAGCTGATCAATCCTAAGGTCGTGCTCGTGCTCGGAAGACACGCGCTCGAGCGTCTGCTTCCCGGCCAGGGTTCGATCTCGCGCGTCCACGGCAGCCTCGTGCTGCGCGGCGACATCGCCTACGTGCCGCTCTACCACCCTGCGGCGGCCCTGCACAACGGCTCGCTCGTGGCCGACCTCGAGCGCGACTTCGATTCGGTGAAGAAGTACCTCGACAGGTTCCTCGCCCCGCCTCCGCCACCCGAACCACCTCCCGTGGAAAGGCAGGAAGCAGAGCAGCTCCGACTCCTTTGAGCGGTTCGCGCCTTCGTTATCTTCCGCTTGGCGGCCTCGGCGAGGTCGGCATCAACATGTGGGCGCTCGAGTGGGAGGACAAGGTACTCGTGGTCGACTCGGGCCTGATGTTCCCGCAGGAGGACATGCTCGGAATCGACCTGGTCCTGCCCGACATCTCGTACTTGCTGAGCCCCGATCGAGAAGTCGCCGGCATCTTTCTCACTCACGGTCATGAGGACCACATCGGCGGGCTGCCGTACGCCCTGAAGAGGCTCAACGTTCCGGTCTACGGCACGCGCCTCACCCTCGGACTCCTCAAGCCGAAGCTGCGCGAGCACCACATCCTGCGCGAGGCCGACCTGCGCGAGGTCCGGATCGGGGACGCCGTCCAGCTCGGGCCGTTCCGCGTGGAAGCCGTGGCGGTGTGCCACTCGATCCCGGACGCGGTCGGGCTGTCGATCCAGACGCCCGTCGGGCGCGTCGTGTACACCAGCGACTTCAAGCTGGACCCCGCCCCGCCCGACGGCCTGCCCACGGACATGACGCGCTTCAAGCGCCTGGGTGACGAAGGCGTCCTGCTTCTGCTCAGCGACTCTACGAACGCCGAGCGCGAAGGTCACTCGGGCTCGGAGCGCGACCTGCACGTCGCCTTCGAGCGCATCTTCGGAGAGGCGCCCGGCAGGATCGTGGTCGCCAATTTCGCGTCCAACATCCACCGCATCCAGCACCTCGTGCGCATGGCCGTCCAGTTCAACCGGCGCATCGCCGTGGTCGGACGGAGCCTGCAGCAGAACTTCCGCACCTCGCGCGAGCTGGGATTCCTCGACGTGCCGGAGGGCCTCACCGTGCCGCTAGAGGAGGCCGATCGCATCCCGCCGTCGAAGCTGCTGCTGCTCACCGCGGGCAGCCAGGGCGAACCCATGTCGGCGCTGACACGTTTCGCGGCCCAGCGTCACCCGCTCGTCAACGTGCGCAAGGGCGACTGGGTCGTCATCTCCGCGCGGCCCATTCCGGGCAACGAGCGTATGGTCCATCAGACGGTCAACAACCTGTACCGGCATGGAGCTCGGGTCTTCTACTCGGAGGTGGGCAACGTCCACGTCACCGGCCACGCGCAGCGCCAGGAGCTGCGCGAGATGCTCGAGGCGGTCCGTCCCCGTTTCTTCATTCCCGTGCACGGCGAGTATCGCCAGCTCCTGCAGCACGCCGAGCTGGCCAAGGAGACAGGGATCCCCGACGCCAACGTGGTGGTCGTCGAGGACGGCGAGGCGGTCGAGCTCGACGCCCAGTCGATCGCCAGGGGCGACAAGATCAGCACCGGCCTGGTGTTCGTCGACGGGTTGGGAGTGGGGGACGTCGAACAGGTGGTGCTGCGCGACCGCAGGCACCTGGCCGAGGACGGGATCCTCGTGGTCACCCTCGCGCTCGATCGCGACACCGGTTTGCTGCGTGCCGGTCCCGACCTGCTGTCGCGCGGCGTCATCGAGCCCGAGCTGTCGACCAACCTCATGGGCGACGCCCGGCGCGCCGCGATGGATGTGATCGAAAGGCTGGCCGACTCGCACGCCGACATCAACATCCTGCAAGAGGCGATCCACGACGCCGTTTCCAAGACCGTGTGGAGGCAGACACGCCGCCGCCCGATGGTCATTCCGGTGGTGACCGAGATATGAAGCTTCCGCCTCTCGCCCTCGTCGCGCCGAGCCTGTGCCCGCGCTGCGATCAGCCCGCGAATTATGAGAGGGAACCTGTCGGTTCCCTCTCATCGCGCCGCTTCGCGGCGCTGCTCACCCTCCCGCCGCTGGGATGCAATGAATGGAGACTCCTCGCCACGACTGGGGAGCATCAGGGACAAAGCTGCGGCCGGAATGAATCCGGCCGCCCCGCCCCGCTGGTTAGGGCCACATGAAGCTTCCGCCTCTCGCCCTCGTCGCGCCGAGCCTGTGCCCGCGCTGCGATCAGCCCGCGATGGTGTTCAGCACGCTGGAGGACCAGCGGTGCGCCCACTGCGGCCTGCAGCTCCATCGCTGCGGGAGCTGCCACGGCGTGGCGGGCCCATTCGATCGCTTCTGCGGCTTTTGCGGTCACGAGCTCGTGCGCGGCACGGAGCGAGCGCCTTACTGGAGGCTGTGGATGCTTGCCGGCCTCATCCCGCTGGTGGCCGGGCTTGTCTACGGCGTGGTCTGGGCGAGCCTCCACCCGGTGAAGTAGCGGCCGCCCGGCGGCGGATCAATTTCGCGCTTTTGTGCGCAATCGCGTGGAATCGACGCGGAATAGCACGCCTTTGTGCACAAAAGCGGGTTTACCCCGCGGCGTCAGCCTCCGGCGATCGCGCCCAGGATCAGGTAAGGCTCCTTTCCCGCTACAACTTCCTGTGGCAGCGGGGCGTCGATCGGCTCGTCAGAAAGGTCCTCTTCGCACGCGAAGAACCTGAGCATCGGCCGCCGCTTCTTGGTCTTCGGGTCGCGAATCGTCCCCAGCAGCGCCGGATAGCGCGCCTCGAGCGCATCCAGCACCGCCCGCTGGGTGACGTCGCCTCGTACCTCCAGCTCGACGCTGCGCCCCGTGCCGGCGAGGGTCTGGAGGTTGCCCGGCAGCTCGACCCGGATCACTTCAGCGTCTGCACCTCCACCGACAGCACACCTGGAAGGTTCTGCGCGATCGCCGTCCATGTGTCGCCATCGTCGTTCGACGCGTAGACCTGGCCGCCGCTGGTGCCGAAGTAGATGCCGCACGGGTCGAGCCGGTCGACCGTCATGGCGTCGCGCAACACGTTGACGTAGCAGTTCTCCTGCGGCAGACCCTTGCTGAGGGCTTCCCAATCGTCGCCGCCTTTGCTGCGATACACGCGGAGCTTGCCGTCCATCACGTAGTGCAGCTGGTCGCTCGTGATCGGAACGACGTAGACCGTTTCGGGATCGTTTGCGTTCACGTCGATCACGAAGCCGAAGTCGGTGGGCAGGTTGCCGCTCACCTCGCGCCAGTTGTCGCCTTTGTCATCGCTTCGCATCACGTCCCAGTGCTTCTGCATGAAGAGCGTGTCCGGCTTCGCCGGGTGCATCGTGATGTGGTGCACGCAGTGGCCGATCTCCGCGTCGGGGTCGGGAATGTGGCCCGACCTCAGGCCCCTGTTGATGGCCTTCCAGCTCTTGCCGCCATCGTCAGTTCTGAACGCGCCGGCCGCCGAGATCGCGATGACGATTCTGTCCGGGTTCTTCGGGTCCTCGATGATCGTGTGCAGGCACAGCCCGCCCGCGCCGGGCGCCCACTCGGAAGCGGTGTGGTGCGTGCGCAAAGCCGGCAGCTCGGCCCATGTGGCACCCGCGTCGGTCGACTTGAAGAAGGCGGCGTCCTCGACGCCGGCGTAGACGGTGTCGGGATCCTTGAGCGATGGCTCGAGGTGCCATACGCGCTTGAACTCGTAGGGATGCGGGGAGTTGTCGTACCACTTGTGCGGCCCTATGTTGCCGTCGTACTCGAACTGGTTGCCGACCGTCTCCCACACCTTGCCGCCGTCGTTGGAGCGATGCATGACCTGGCCGAACCAGCTGCTCGACTGCGACGCATAGAGGCGGTCCGGATCCGCCGGAGAGCCTTTCATGTGATAGATCTCCCAGCCGGCGAAGAGCGGACCCTCGATCTTCCAGCTCTTGCGGCTGCCGTCTGAGTTCAGGATGAACGCACCCTTCTTCGTGCCAACCAGCACTCGAACCTTGCTCACGCGCACATACCTCCCAAGTCGAAAAGGGCAGAGTTGGCCAACAGCAAAGATAGATGACTGTCCGGGACGCCAAAACTCATCGGTTCAGCCGCTTTCCGCATTCCACGCAGTAGCTGTGGCGCCCCAGGTTGTGGTGGCCGCAGTACGTGCACACGAGGCGTCGCGGCGGATCGGCCTGGAGCCACCGCTCGTGCTCCCGCCGGTACCAGATGCCGTCCTCCGGTCCGAGCATCCAGCGATGTCCCTCGCTGTCGAGCACCGCGAGATCGCGCACGGCGAGCCTGAACGCACGTGGCTGCAGGCCGCCCGCGCGCCGCTCCGCAACGAGCGATTTGTATCTGGCCTCGGCTTCAGCGAATGGATCGATGGCCATGCCGACAGTATCGCGGCCCGCACGCGGAGGGGATTGGGGTGGGGGTGCAGAGGCGGGGTGTAGAATCGGCGGGAACCGGGCTCCGGTAACGCAGCATGCCTCGCACCACCACACGTAGCTCACGTTCCTCCTCTCGGCGCACGTCCTCCGCGCGAAGTCGCTCCACGCGCTCGAAACGGCGCGTGTCGCCACGCCTGACCCAGCGCCAGGTACGCGAGATCGGCGGAGTCTTGCTGCTCCTCGTCGGCCTTCTTGGCCTTCTGGCCGCGGCCAGCAACCAGGGATCGATCCTCGCCGGCATCCGCGAGTGGCTGCTTGGCAGCTTCGGCCGCGCGTGGTTCGTCCCGGTGGCCGCGTCACTTGGAGCGGGCGCGTACTTGCTATGGCTCAACGCACCGCGGCCGCGGCCGCTCGACGTGGTGAGCGGGCTGGTCGCGGTGTTTTCGCTCATCGGCCTGTTCGGCATGGCGGGCGCGCAGGGTGGTGGGCTCGGTGCGGGCATCGACCAGGCCCTGACGGAGGTGGTCGGCACATGGGGCGCGTGGGCGCTGCTGGTGGCCGGCCTGGTGATCGGTCTGATCGTCACCATCCACTTCAGCCCCGGGGCGCTCATCCAGTCGGCGATCAACACCGTCCAGGCCGCGCTCGTGGAGCGCGAGCGCCTGGAACGGCTGGTGCAGCTGCCGCAGGAACAGCCGAAGGCGGCGCCGCTCAAGGCGGCGGCGGGCGGCGGCGCAGCCGTTGGCCTCGCCTATCCGCCCGTGCCGTCAGCTCCCCATCCCTGGGAGGTCGAGGAGGAAGCTCCTGCCAGGCGCGAGCAGCCAAAGAGCGAGCGGGAAGAGAAGGTCGAGCCCGACGGAGAGGGAGAGAAAGACCAGGAAGAGCGCAAGCCGGTGCTGCGCGTGGTCGCCGAGCCTGAGGACGACCTGCCAGAGATCGACTGGAAGCTGCCGTCGATCGCGCTGCTGGACACGGTGACCGCGCGCCGCGAGCGCATGAAGGACGAGATCAAGCGCAACGCCGTGATCATCGAGTCGACGCTGGAGACGTTCGGGGTGCCCGCCAAGGTCGTCGGCGTGAACCCGGGGCCGGCGGTCACGCAGTACGAGGTGCAGCCGGGCGCCGGCGTGCAGGTGAAGAAGATCACGGCACTGCAGAACGACCTGTCCCTGGCCCTGGCGGCGTCGCCGCTGCGCATCGAAGCGCCCATTCCAGGCAAGTCGGCCGTCGGCATCGAGGTGCCGAACAAGTCCGCCAGCCTTGTCACGATTCGCGAGGTCATCGAAACGGCGGCCTTCCGCGAAGGCACGCACACGCTGGCGCTCGCGCTCGGCAACGACGTGTCCGGCGCGTCGATCGTCGGAGAGCTGACGCGGATGCCGCACCTGCTCATCGCGGGTGCGACGGGGCAGGGCAAGAGCGTGTGCATCAACGCGCTGATCACAAGCCTGTTGTTCCAGACGACGCCTGATCACCTTCGGCTTCTGCTCATCGACCCCAAGCGCGTGGAGATGACGAGCTTCAACGGGCTGCCGCATCTCGCACTGCCGGTGCTGGTGGAGTCGCATCAGGCCGCCGCCGCCCTGCGCTGGGCGGTCGCCGAGATGGACCGGCGCTACAAGCTGTTCTCGGCCGAGGGCGTGCGCAACATCGCCGCCTACAACGAGAAAGCCGCTTCCAGGTCGGCGCGGGCACTGCCCTACGTCGTCATCGTCATCGACGAGCTCGCCGACCTGATGATGGTCGCCGCCGGAGAGATCGAAGAGCTGATCTGCCGCATCGCGCAGCTGGCGCGCGCGGTCGGCATTCATCTGATCATCGCCACGCAGCGCCCGTCGACCGACATCATCACCGGCCTCATCAAGGCCAACATCCCGTCGCGCATCGCGTTCGCGGTCGGGTCGCAGGTCGACAGCCGCGTCATCCTCGACGCGGGCGGCGCCGAGAAGCTGCTGGGGCGAGGCGACATGCTCTACCAGCCGGTCGACGCGGGCAAGCCGACGCGCATCCAGGGCGCTTTCGTGAGCGACTCCGAGGTCGAGGCGGTCGTCAGCTTCTGGAAGTCGCAGGGCGCGCCGCGTTTCATGGAGGAGATCCTCGAAGAGGGAGCGGGCTCGGAGTGGGAGGGAGGCTCCGGGAGGGAGGAGCGCAAGCTCGATCCACTGTTCGCGCGCGCAGCCCGAGCCGTGGCGGCAGAAGGAGGCGCGTCGGTCTCACTCGTGCAGCGCAAGTTCAACGTGGGCTACTCGCGCGCCGGCCGCATCGTGGACCAGCTCGCGGAGCACCGCGTCATCGGCGGTTACCAGGGATCGAAGTCGCGCGAGGTCCTGATGAACCTTCCGGACGTGGACGAGCTGCTGGAGCGACTCGGTCTCGAGTAAGCGGTTAGGCTGAAAGTTCGGTGAACCTGCCGAACGCGCTCACCGCCAGCCGGCTCGTAGCCATCCCGCCGCTGATGTACCTGCTGCTCGCGCGCTTCGAGTTCCACGACCAGATCGCCGCAGGGGTCTTCATCGTGTTCTCGCTCACCGACACCATGGATGGCCAGATCGCGCGCCGTCAGGGCACCGTCACCAACCTCGGCAAGTTCCTCGACCCCCTGGCGGACAAGCTCTTCGTGCTGTCGGTCCTCATCGTCCTCGTGCAGGAGGGCATGGTCGCGGCCTGGGTCGTCGTGGTGATCTTCTCGCGAGAGCTGCTGATCACGCTGCTGCGCACCGCGGCCGCAGGCCAGGGCGGTGTCATCGCGGCGGCGCCGCTCGGCAAGACCAAGACCGTCACGCAGGTCGTGGCGGTGACGCTGCTCATCCTGCAGCGGCCGTACCCCCTGCTCGGACTGCCGGCGACGCTGGCCGTCGCCTTTGCCGTGCTGTTCACGGTCTCGAGCGGCATCGACTACCTGTGGCGCTGGCGGCACGTGGTCGTGGCGCGTGGCGGGGGCTCATCAGAGCCCCAGTCGCCGGTTGATCCCGCGGCGCGCGAGCTGGCGCGCGTCTTCACCGAAACGGGTCTGACCTTCGCGCTCGCCGAATCCTGCACGGGAGGCCTGCTCGCGGCGCTGGTGACGGACGTTCCCGGCAGCTCGGCCTACTTCATCGGGGGCGTGGTCGCCTATTCGAACTCGGCCAAGGAGAAGTTGCTCGGAGTCAGCGCCGCGCTGCTGGCCGAGCACGGCGCGGTGAGCGCGGAGGTGGCGGAGGCGATGGCCGAGGGTGCGCGGTCGCGGTTCGGCACGGATCTCGCCGCCTCCGTCACCGGCATCGCGGGCCCCGACGCGGACGGCACGACCAAGCCCGTGGGCCTCACCCATGTCGCCGTGGCGACCCGTACGCGGACGTCCAGCCGCGAGTTTCGCCTCACCGGCGACCGCTGGGCCAACCGCCGCCAGGGCGCGCAGGAGGCGATCAAGATGCTGCTCGAGGCGGCGCGGTCGGTCGCCTCCCAGGGCTCGGTAAAGACCGCTTGACCTCCGAACACCTGTTCGCTACCATGTGCGAACGGCCAGAGTCCTGTTAAGAAGAGATTGCGTTCCGCACCTCGACATAGAACACTCGCCGCAACGACGTAGGAGGCATCTGGATTGGAAAAGGAAAAGGCACTCGACTCCGCGATCGGGCAGATCGTGAAGAGCTACGGCAAGGGCGCGATCATGAAGCTCGGCGAGCAGGCGGCCCAGCGGGAGATCACAGTCATCCCGACCGGCGCCCTGCTGCTCGACCTCGCCCTGGGGGTGGGGGGCATCCCGCGCGGCCGCGTGACCGAGCTGTACGGCCCCGAATCAGCGGGCAAAACCACGCTCGCGCTGCACGTCATCGCCGAGGCGCAGAAGCAGGGAGGCGTGGCGGCGTTCATCGACGCCGAGCACGCGCTCGACCCCATCTACGCGTCGCGCATCGGCGTGAAGATCGACGACCTGCTGATCAGCCAGCCCGACACGGGCGAGCAGGCGCTCGAGATCGTCGAGGTCCTCGTGCGGTCGAACGCCGTCGACGTCATCGTCATCGACTCGGTCGCCGCCCTTGTGCCGAAGGCCGAGATCGAAGGTGAGATGGGCGATGCGCACGTCGGCCTGCAGGCGCGGCTGATGTCGCAGGCGCTGCGCAAGCTGACGGCCGCGATCTCCAAGTCGAACTGCTCGGTCATCTTCCTGAACCAGCTGCGCGAGAAGGTCGGGATCATGTTCGGCAACCCGGAGACGCAGCCTGGCGGGCGAGCCCTGAAGTTCTATTCGTCGGTGCGCCTGGACATCCGCAAGGTCGAGGTGATCAAGAACGGGCTCGACTCAGTCGGCGCCCGCGTGAAGGTGAAGGTCGTCAAGAACAAGGTCGCGCCGCCGTTCCGCGCGGCGGAGTTCGACATCCTGTTCAACGAGGGCATCTCGCGCGAGGGCTCGCTCATCGACGCCGCGCTCGAGTACGCGATCTTCGACAAGAGCGGGA
Source organism: Candidatus Dormiibacterota bacterium (assembly GCA_035689345.1). Taxonomy (GTDB): domain Bacteria; phylum Chloroflexota; class Dormibacteria; order Dormibacterales; family Dormibacteraceae; genus CF-118. Next base: position 80,700 of record DASSLR010000097.1, on the reverse strand, counting down.
CCTGGATGTCTTACGGCGACCAGAGGCTCGGACAGGGACGCGAGAACGTGCGCAACTACCTGCGCGAGAACCCGACCCTGGCTGCGGAGATCGAAGCCAGGGTGCGTGAAACGGCGGCCGGCGGCGCCACGGCGGTCAAGGCCGCGGGACCCTCCCTGAAGGTGGCTTCTGGTGGCGGGGAGGAGTTCTAGGCTCAGGAAGCCGCCCGCCGGCTCGGCGCTCGACTCGGGACTCAGATTGCTGGCGCGGCGGGCCCACTCGCGGGCCGAGCTGCGCCAGAAGCTCGCGCGGCGGGGCTACGAGGCCGAGGAAGTCGACTCGGCGGTAGTCAGGCTCGCCGGGATGGGCTACCTGAACGACGAGGACTTCGCGCGCGGCCTCGTGCGGCGCCGCAAGGCCTCGCGCGGGACGCTCGCCCTCTCGTCGGAGCTGGCGGCCAGGGGCATCAGCCGCGAGGGCATCGGAGCGGCGCTGGCCGGCCTGGATCCTGACGATCAGCTGGCCGCCGCGACCCGCATCGCCGAACGCCTGTACGCCGAAAAGCCGTCGCCTGGCTACCGCGAGACCCTCGACCGGATCGGCCCGAAGCTGGCGCGCCGGGGATTTCCCTCGAGCGTGATCGTCGCGGCCTGCCGGGCGGCCCTGGCCGGCGGCTCCGAAGCCTAAAATTCTTTCCCACGAGAGGCGCCATTGAAGCGCCTCCAGTCATGGAGCCAACCCATCTCGGGGCCGGCCGCAGGCCGGTTCCCTGGAGAACGGTGCCGCACTTTGACAAGCGAATACATGAGGTGCATGTCACATGGTGTCTGTCTACGTCTTCATACCCGCACTCGTGGCGGCCCTCCTGGTTGGCGTCGGCGCCGCCTATCTGTACTTCCAGAGGCGGGCCGGCGATGGCGCGAGCGCCATCGAAGCCAGAGCGCAGCAGGTCCTGGCCGAGTCGGAGACCCAGGCCAAGGAGAAGCTGCTGGAAGCCAAGGAGGAGGCGGTGAAACTCCGCTCCGCCGCCGAACAGGAAGCCCGGGAGTATCGGGCACAGTCGCAACAGATCGAAAAGCGCCTGCTCCAGAAAGAGGAGAACCTCGACCGCAAGGCTGAGGACCTGAACCGTCGCGAGCGTGAGTTCGGCGACAAGGAGAAGGGGCTCGAGGAGCTGAGAGCTCAGATCGAGGACCACAAACGCCAGCAGCAGCTCGAGCTCGAGCGGGTCGCCAAGATGACCCGTCAGGAGGCTCAGGGCGTGCTGATGGCCCAGGTCGAGCAGGACCTGCGCAATGAGGTTGCGCGCAAGGTCAGGGAGTCAGAGCTGGCGGCTCGCGACGAAAGCGAGCGCCGCGCGCGAGAGATCGTCACCGAGTCGATCCAGCGCATCGCCGCCGACCAGACCGCCGAGGTCTCGGTCTCGGTGTTGCCGCTGCCGACCGATGAGCTCAAGGGACGGATCATCGGCAAAGAAGGCCGCAACATTCGGGCCCTGCAGCAAGCGACTGGGATCGACCTCATCGTGGATGACACGCCTGAGGCGGTGATCATCAGCGGTTTCGACCCGGTCCGCCGCGAGGTGGCAAGGGTCGCGCTGAACAAGCTCATCGTCGATGGCCGCATCCATCCCGCCCGCATCGAAGAGATCGTGGCCAAGTCCCGACAGGAGGTCCTGCAAAGGGTCAAGGAGGAGGGCGAGGCTGCGGTGCTCGAGGTCGGCCTCCAGGGCCTACACCCTGAGGTCGTCCGCCATCTCGGCATACTCCGATTCCGCACCAGCTACGGGCAGCAGGTGCTCAATCACTCCAAAGAGGTGGCCCATCTCGCGGCCATGATGGCCTCGGAGATCGGCGCCGACGTCCGCATCGCCAAGCTGTCAGGTCTTCTGCACGACATCGGCAAGGCCATCGACCACGAGGTCGAGGGGTCTCACGCTGTGATCGGCGCGGACCTGCTGCAGCGGCACGGGGTTCCCGCACCGGTCGTACACGCGGTGCGAGCCCACCACTACGACGAAGAGCCTCAGACGCAGGAGGCGCTGCTGCTGATCGCAGCCGACGCCATCTCTGCGGCCCGCCCGGGAGCGCGCCGCGAGTCGTTGGAGGCATACGTCAAGCGGCTGGAGAAGCTGGAGGAGATAGCAAACTCCTTCCAGGGCGTCCAGCAGTCCTACGCGATCCAGGCCGGCCGCGAGGTCCGGATCCTGGTCAAACCGGAGCAGATCGATGACGCGGCGGCCCAGCTGATGGCTCGGGACATCGCCAAGCGCATCGAGTCCGAGCTGAGCTTTCCTGGTCAGATCCGGGTCACGGTCGTCCGGGAGACCAGGGCCGTCGAATACGCCAAGTAACCCCAAAGGGAGCCCCGGTCGCGGGGCTCCCTTTTTCTTTTCCCCGACAATCAAGCAGTGAGCTCGGACGAGTTCCGCATCCTGTTCGTCGCCGATGTGGTCGGGCACCCCGGACGCGAAGCTGTCAAGGCGCTCCTGCCCGGTCTGAAGCGCGAGCTCCGGCCGAATCTGACGGTCGTCAACGGCGAGAACGCGGCGGCCGGCTTCGGGCTCACCGCCAAGCTGGTCCACGAGATTCGAGCCGCCGGAGCGGATGTGATCACGACCGGCAATCACGTGTTCGCGCAGAAGGAATTCTTGACGGAGCTGCCGGAGCTCGACCGCGTCACCCGGCCGGCCAACTACCCGCCCGGTGCGCCGGGGAAGGGCTGGTGCACGGTGCAGGCGGACGGCCAGGAGGTCCTGGTCATGAACGTCATGGGCAGGATCTTCGTGGAGACGATCGACGACCCGTTTCGAGCCGCGGACGCCATCCTCGCCGAGCACCCCGGCCACCGCATCGTCCTCTGCGACATGCACGCCGAGGCCACTTCGGAGAAGACCGCGATGGGGTGGTACCTGGACGGCCGGGTCAGCGCCGTCGTCGGCACCCACACGCACATCCCCACGGCCGACGCCCGGGTGCTGCCGGGGGGCACCGCCTACGTCACGGACGTTGGCATGGTGGGGCCTCGCGACGGCTGCATCGGCATGGACAAAGACGTGGTCCTGAAGCGCTTTCTCACCGGCGTTCCGAACCGCTTCGTGGTGGCGTCCGGAACTGTGACTTTCAACTCGGTACTGGTTACCATTAGTGCCTCCAGCGGTCGGGCCACATCGATCCAGCGAGTCGACAGAGAACACTCTTGACGGGGGATCCAGCAATGTCGTCGGAAGGTCGCGCCCCAGTGGAGGTGCTGAAGGTTTCGGCCACCTCCAAGCCCGTTGCCGTGGCCGGCGCCATCGCTGGAGTGATCCGCAGCAAGGGCAGGGTTGAGGTCCAGGCGATCGGTGCCGGCGCGATCAACCAGGCGGTGAAAGCCATCGCCATCTCGCGTGGCTACGTCGCCCCCGGCGGTCTCGACCTGGTCTGCATCCCGGCCTTCATCGACATCTCGATCGACGGCGAGGAGCGGACTGGAATCCGTCTACTGGTGGAGAGCCGATAATCCGAGCGAGGTCGTTCCACATCTGGACCATCGGGTGCCAGATGAACACGGCGGATTCCGAGAGCCTGGCCCGCAAGCTGCTCGCGGCCGGCTACGTCGAAGACTCGCTCGACCGCGCCGACATCGCGATCCTGAACACGTGCGTGGTCAGGCAGGCTTCAGAGGATCGCGTCTACTCCAAGCTCCACGAGCTGAAGCAATGGAAGACGCCCGCGAGAACCGTGGCCGTGACCGGCTGCATCGTGGGCAAAGAGGGCGACAACCTGCGAGCGCGATTCCCGCAGCTGGACGAGGTGGTGCCGATCGGCGAGTACGACTCGTTCATCGCCGGCCTCGACGCGCGTTACGACTGGTCCGCGGGCGAGGCGCTACCCGCCGCCGGGCGCACCGGCGTGAGCCACTTCGTGCGCATCATCCAGGGCTGCGACCACAACTGCACGTTCTGCATCGTTCCGCGGGTACGCGGCCGGGAGAAGCACACGCCACTGACGGCGGTCGTCGCGGAATGCCGTGATGCGGTGGCCGAAGGCGCGCGCGAGATCGTGCTGCTCGGGCAGAACGTCGACGACTACCACGACCCGGACGGTCGTGGCGGGCTCGCCGCGCTCGTGCGTGCCGTGGAAGCGATTCCGGGCCTTAAGCGGCTACGGTTCATGACCTCGCATCCGCAGGACCTGGAGCCGGAGCTGCTCGAGGTGATGGCAGCAAGCAGTGTCGTCTGCCGCGAGCTGCAGCTACCCGTGCAGTCGGGCGACGACGTGATCCTGAAGCGGATGGCGCGCGGATACCAGACGCGCCACTACCGGGCGATCATCGACAGGGCGCGTGACCTGATGCCCGACATCGGTCTCGCGACGGATGTCATCGTCGGGTTCCCGGGCGAAACCGAAGAGGCGTTTCGCAACACGCGGCGACTGCTCGAAGAGATCGAGTTCGACGTCGTGCACCTCGCGATGTATTCGCCGCGGCCCGGCACGTATGCGGCCGGCAAGATGCCGGACGACGTTCCGGACCCTGAAAAGCTCCGGCGGCTGAACGACCTGCTGGCGCTGCAGAAGCAGATCGCGGCACGCAAGACGGCGCGCTGGGTCGGCCGCGAGGTCGAGGTCCTCGTCGAGGGCCGGGACGAGCTGGGCCGGCCGTTTGGACGCATCCGTCAGGGCAAGCGAGCCATCGTTCTCGGCCGTGCTGAACCGGGCACTCTCGTGAACATTCGGGTCGCGCAGGCGACGGCCGGTCAGCTCATGGGCGCACGGGCGGCGTGACAGCTCCCCCACTGACGCCGGTGATGCGTCAGTACCGGGAGGCGAAACAGCAGCACCCCGACGGCATCCTGCTGTTCCGTCTCGGCGACTTCTACGAGATCTTCTTCGAGGACGCGATCACGGCGGCGCCGATCATGGGCGTCACCCTCACCTCGCGGCCCCTGGGGAAGACCGGGCGGGCGCCGATGTGCGGCGTGCCACATCACGCATGGCAGAGCTACGTCGGCAGGCTTCTGCGCGCGGGCCACAAGGTCGTGATCTGCGACCAGCTGGAGGCTCCTTCGGGCAAGGCCGTGGTCAAGCGCGACGTGACGCGTGTGCTCACGCCGGGCACGGTGGTCGAAGAGGCATATCTCGAGCCCGCGAAGTCGAACTACCTTGTCGCCGCGTGGACGCGAGGTGGCGAGGCCGGCGTGGCCGCGTGCGACGTGTCCACCGGCGAGCTGCTGCTGTGCCAGATGCCAGGTGAGCGGCTCGCGGCCGAGCTGCAGCGGCTGGCACCTTCAGAGCTGCTCACGCCACCAGAGGTGGAGGAATACCGCTTCGACCCTGTGCGCGGTGCGCAGCGGCTCAAGGATCTTCTCGGCATCGCATATCCGGCGTCGATCGGAGCAGCCGAGGCGCCGCTGGCGGTCGGCGCGGCGGGTGTGGTCCTGGATTACCTGAAGACGAACCAGGCTCGCGTCGGACCAGAGTTCCTCACGGTTCGCACCTATTCGCCGGAAGTGACGATGCCGCTGGACCCGGCGACAGTGCGCAACCTCGAGCTACCCGCGCTGGTCGCGCTGGTCGACAACACGGCCACTGCCATCGGCGCGCGCAGGCTGCGCGAGTGGATGGGCGCGCCGCTGCGCGACGCCGAGTCGATCGAGCTGCGCCTCGCCGCCGTGGCCGAGCTTGCCGCCAATCCCAGTTTGCGCGACGCCATCCATGCCGCGGCGAGCGGTGTCGGCGACCTGGAGCGCCTGTGCGCGCGCGCCGCCCACGGGCGAGCTGGAGTGCGCGAGCTGGTTACCCTTCGGCGTTCGCTCGAATCCCTGCCTGGTGTGCAGGCGGCCGTAGGAGGGTGCGATTCGCTCGTCCTGCGTGAGCACGCGGCTGAGATCGCGAACGCTCCAGAGCTGGCCGGCGTGCTGCGCGCCGCGCTGGTCGAAGACCCTCCGCCCTCGCGCGACGGCGTTGCGATCAGGGCGGGCTTCGACGGCGAGCTCGACGGGATTCGCGAAGCGTCGCGCTCAGCACGTGAATGGATCGCGGCCCTCGAGTCGTCGGAAAGAGCGCGCACCGGGATTCGCACGCTGAAGGTCGGTTTCAACAAGGTGTTCGGCTACTACATCGAGGTCAGCCACGCCAACGCGGCGGCGATCCCACCGGACTACACGCGCAAGCAGACGCTGTCGGGCGCGGAGCGCTACGTGACCGCCGAGCTTCGTGAGAAGGAGGCTGTCGTCCTGAGCGCGCAGGAGAAGATGAATGCGCGCGAGCTGGAGATCCTGCGTGAGCTCGGCGAGCGCGTTGCGGCATCCGCTCCGGAGCTGCGCGCGACGGCGCGCGCGATCGGCGCGATCGACGCCATCGCCAGCCTGGCGGCGGCAGCCTCAAAGCTTGGCTGGCGCAGGCCTGACGTGAACGCCGGGACGAGGCTCGTGATCAAGGGAGGAAGGCACCCGCTGGTGGAGCAGTCACTGCCTGCGGGCGTCTTCGTGGCCAACGACCTGGAGCTGGATCCCGAGTCCGCGCAGATCGTGATCCTGACCGGCCCCAACATGGCAGGCAAGTCGACCTACCTCCGCCAGTCGGCGCTGATCGTCCTGCTGGCGCAATGCGGCAGCTTCGTGCCGGCCGAGCAGGCCGTCGTCGGGTTGTGCGACCGGATCTTCACGAGAGTCGGCGCCCACGACGACATCACCTCAGGCATGTCGACGTTCATGGTCGAGATGACAGAGACGGCGTACATCCTCAACCACGCGACGCGCGCGTCGCTCGTGATCCTCGACGAGGTGGGGAGGGGGACGTCGACGTACGACGGCGTGTCGATCGCTCAAGCCGTGGTGGAGCACCTGCATGAATCGCCGCGCCTCGGCTGCAGGACGCTCTTCGCGACGCATTATCACGAGCTCACCGCGCTCGCCGAGCGCCTGCCTCGCGTGCGCAACGAGCGCGTTGAGGTCCTCGAGGAAGGCGAGACGGTCCGATTCCTGCACCGGGTGGTGCCCGGCGGGGCCGACCGCTCGTACGGCATTCACGTCGCGGCCGTCGCGGGCCTGCCCGCCGCGGTGATCGCCCGGGCACGCGACGTGCTCACGGAGCTCGAAAGGCAGCGGCCGCTGGAGCCGGCGGAGCTCCAGCTCGGGCTCCCGATGGAGATGGCGCCCGACCCGCTGCGTAAGGAGCTCGAAGAGCTGGAGCCCGACTCTCTCAGCCCGCTCGAGGCGCTGCAGAAGCTGTACGAGCTTCGCTCGAAGCTGACCTCGTGAGCGCGATCCACAGGCTGCCGCAGGAGGTCGCCGACGCGATCGCCGCGGGCGAGGTGATCGAACGGCCCGCGTCCGTTGTGAAGGAGCTCGTCGAGAACGCGCTCGACGCCGGCGCGCGTCGGATCACGGTCGACGTGCGTGGCGCCGGACGAACCTCCATCCGCGTCAGCGACGACGGCGGCGGCATCTCGCCCGAGGAACTGAACCTTGCCTTCGTCCGCCACGCGACCAGCAAAGTCTCGGCGCTGCCCGACCTGAACGCGATCACCACCCTGGGTTTTCGCGGCGAGGCTCTGGCCAGCATCGCCGCGGTGGCGGACGTGGAGTGCGCGAGCGGCGGCGCGCGGATTCATCTCCGCGCCGGCGAGGTGGTCGAACAGGGCGCTGGTCCACTCGTTCCAGGCGTGAACATCGAGGTGCGGGACCTCTTCGCCAACGTGCCGGCACGGTTGAAATTTCTGAAGACGGACGCGACTGAGGTGGCCGCGATCAAGGACGTGGTCGCCGCATACGCCCTGCTGCATCCGCACGTGAAGTTCCAGCTCACCGTCGACGGCCGCTCGGTGCTGAGCACCTCCGGCGATGGCGACCGCAGGCGCGCGTCGGCGGCCGTACACGGTGCGGCTGTAGCGGCCGAGATGCTGGAGATCGTCGGCCTGCCGCTCGTCAGCGGCATCGTGTCCCAGCCGAGGGTCAGTCGCGGCAGCCGCGACTGGGTGGTGCTCGCGGTCAACGCGCGGCCAATCGCGTCGCGCACGCTCCTCTTCGCGCTCGAGGAGTGCTACCAGGGCCGCCTGGAGCGCGGCCGGCATCCCGTGGCGGTGCTGGACATCGGCATCGACCCGGAGCTCGTGGACGTCAACGTCCACCCGGCCAAGCGCGAGGTCCGCTTCCGCGACGAGCACGCGGTCTTCGCCGCCGTGCAGCGAGCGGTGCGCGCGGCGCTCGGGGGCAGCGAACCGTTCTTCTACCGTCCCCAGTACACGGCAGCGGTCACGACGTCGACGAGCTTCGCCGGCGGCGAGCCGCCGTCATTCTCGGCCGTCGCCGTGCAGGATCTCGTCACGCAGGCTGCGCCCGCCGAGTCGCCCCTGCGGCCGCTGGGGCAGATCGGCCAGGGCTACATCGTGGCCGAGGGCGCCCACGGCCTCGTCCTCGTGGATCAGCACGCGGCGCACGAGCGCATCCTCTACAACCGCCTGCTCTCGCGCCTGCGCGACGGGCGGGGCATGAGCCAGCCGCTCCTGATGCCGGCCGCTATCGACGTCGAGCCGGCGTTGATGGCCGCGGCGGTGGACCATCGCTCGGAGCTCGCGGCGCTGGGCCTGGAGCTCGAAGAGTTTGGGCCGCGCAGCCTGCGGGTCACGTCGATCCCGACTGAGATGCCCGTCAGCCGCGCCACCAAGGCAGTGCAGGAAACGCTGACGGCACTCGCCGAGAGCCGGTCCGACGACGCTGTCGAGAAGGCTGCCGCCGAGCTCGCGTGTCACTCCGCCGTGCGCTTCGGCGACGTGCTCGACGTGGCGGAGCAGCGCCGGCTACTGACCGACCTCGAGCAGACGGAGGACTCGATCACGTGCCCGCACGGCCGGCCCACGCGTCTGCTCGTCGACTGGCAGGAGTTGACGCGACACTTCCGCCGCAACTACTGACAGCCCCCAGGGTCGTGGTGGTCGTCGGGCCGACCGGAATCGGCAAGACTTCGGTCGCGTTCGAGCTCGCGGTGAGGCTGGGCGGCGAGGTCGTGGTCGCCGACTCGCGTCAGGTCTACGAGCTGCTCGACATCGCCACCAACAAACCCTCGCCGGAACAGCGCCGGCGGGTGCGTTACCACATGATCGATTTCGTCGACCCGCGAAGCACCTTCAACGCGGCCCAGTACGTCGAGGGGGCTCGGGCCGCGATCGCCGACATCGTTCGTCGCGGCAGGACGCCGATCGTCGAGGGCGGCACCATGCTCTACGTCGACGCGCTGACAGAGGGCTTCAGCCTCGCCGGTGTGCCTCCGGATCAAGGCCTGCGACGCGCACTCGAGCAGCTCGACCTGACGGCTCTGCGCGACCGGCTCCTGTCCCTGGATCCTGATCCCGGTGTCGACCTCAACAACCCGGTGCGCGTGATCCGGGCCATCGAGGTGCTGGAGGCGGTCGGTGCGCCGCTGCGGCGGCTGCGCCAGCGATCCGCGCCGCCGTGGAATGTCATCCGCGCCGGCCTGACCGCGCCCCTGGACGTGGTGGACACGCGCCTGGCGCTGCGCAGCGTTCAGCAGGTGGAGCGCGGGCTCGTCGCCGAAACGCGAGCCGCCCTCGACGCCGGCGTGCCCGCCACCGCAGCGGTTCTCTCCGGCATCGGATACGCGGAGGCGCTGGCCCACATCCGCGGCGAGGTCTCGCTTGCCGAACTCCCGAAGGCCATGGCGGCTTCGAATCGCCGTTACGCACGACGCCAACTGCGGTGGTGGAGGCGCGATCCTCGCATCAAATGGTTCGAGATCGAGCCCGACCCGGTGCCCGCTATCCTCAACTACGTTGAAGACAACTAAGAGCGCAGGCGCGAAACGGCTCGGACTCATCCCTCCGTACCTCTTTGCCGAAATCGATCGCAAGGTGCAGGAGAAGAAGAGGGCCGGTGTGGACGTGATCTCGCTCGGCATCGGCGATCCGGACCTGGCCACGCCGAAGCGCATCGTCAGCGTCTTGCAGGAGGCGGCCACCGATCCCGAGAACCACCGCTACGCGTCGTATTTCGGCCTGGCCGAGCTTCGAGGCGCGATCGCCAACTGGTACCAGGACCGGTTCGGCGTCGCCCTGGATCCGGGCACCGAGGTGCTGCCCACGCTTGGATCGAAGGACGGGATCTCGCACGCGCCGCTCGCCCTCGTCGATCCGGGCGATGTGGTGCTGGCGCCCGATCCCGGTTACACGGTGTACGTGACGGGCGCGCTCATGGCTGGAGCGGAGCCCTACACCATGCCCCTGAGAGCAGAGAACGCCTGGCTGCCCGACCTCGACGCGATTCCCGAGGACGTCGCCGAGCGCGCGCGCCTCATGTGGCTGAACTACCCCAACAACCCGACGGCGGCGACCGCCGAGCGCGAGTTCCTGACGGAAGCGGTCGAGTTCTGCCGGGAGCATGGAATCGTGCTGTGTCACGACGCGCCGTACTCGGAGATCGCCTTCGAGGGCTACAGGCCGCTGAGCCTGTTCGAGATACCTGGGGCAAAGGACGTCGGCATCGAGTTTCACTCGCTGTCCAAGACTTTCAACATGACCGGCTGGCGCCTCGGATGGGTGTGCGGGCGCGCCGACCTGGTGGCGTTGATCGGCCAGCTCAAGACCAACATCGACTCGGGAATCTTCCAGGCCGTCCAGTGGGCCGGCATCGAAGCCCTGAACGGTGGGGAAGAGGAGACGCGAGCGGCGTGCGACACGTATCTGCGACGCCATCGCCTCGTGGCGGACACGCTGAACAAGCTGGGTTGGCAGATCAAGCCCCCGCGCGCGACCTTCTATGTGTGGGCGCCGGTGCCTCACGGGTATGACTCGATCGGTTTTGCTTCGCACGTGCTGGATGAGGTGGGCGTGAACATCACCCCTGGCGTCGGGTTTGGCGCGCACGGCGAGGGTTATTTCCGGCTCTCGGTGACCGCGCCCGACGCGCGCCTGGCTGAGGCCATGAGCCGCATGGAGACCCTCCGCCTCTGATCACCACGAAGAAACCTCGGGAGAGGGCCTACCTCGTCGGAGTCCTGCTCCCCGGCGCGACCGAAGACCTCGTGCGTGAACAGATGATGGAGCTCGGCGAGCTGGCGCGGACGGCGGGCGCCGAGGTGGTCGGGTCTGACCTGCAGCGACGCTCCGAGGTGGAGCCTTCGCACTTTATCGGCGCGGGCAAGGTCGACGCATTGCGCGAGATGGTGCTCGAGGGCGCTTTCGACATGCTCGTCTGCAACGAGGACCTGAGCCCGCGCCAGCAGCGCAACCTCGAAGGTTCACTCAAGTGCCGGGTGTTCGACAGGACCGAGGTGATCCTCGAGATCTTCGCGTTGCACGCGCGAACGCACGAGGGCCGCCTGCAGGTGGAGGCTGCCCGGCTGCACCACCTGCTGCCTCGCCTGATCGGCTCGTACTCGTACGACCGTCAGGTCGGTGGCCTGCGCGGCGGCGTGGGCGCTCGCGGTGGACCCGGCGAGCAGCAGATCGAGACCGAGCGCCGGCGCATTCGCAAGCGCATCCGCGACCTGGACCGGGAGATCGAGCAGGTCCGAGGGCAGCGCCATCAGCAGCGCACCGGCCGGCGGCGCGCGGAGCTGCAGACCGCGGCCATCGTGGGCTACACCAACGCCGGCAAGTCGACTCTGCTCAACGCGTTGACCGGCGCGCACGTGCGCGCCGAGCACAAGCTCTTCGCCACCCTCGACCCGACGACGCGCCGGCTCGACCTGCCGACGGGCCGCCAGGTGCTCCTAACCGACACCGTGGGCTTCATCCAGAAGCTGCCCACGGACCTGGTCGCGGCTTTTCGGGCCACGCTCGAGGAGGTGACCGAGGCGGACATCGTCATCCAGGTGCTGGACGCGAGCTCGCCGGCGGTCGAGGAGCAGGCGGGCACCGTGGAGAAGGAGCTGGCCGAGCTCGGTGCCGAGAGGAAGCCGCGCGTCGTTGCCCTCAACAAGGTCGACCTGCTCGGCCCGGCCGCGCGGCGCCGAGTGGTCGCCGCGGTGGCGCAGCGCTATCCAGAGGTGGTCCCGATCTCCGCCATCGATCGCGGCGGCTTCGGGCCTCTGCTGGCGGCGATCGACACCGCCAGCCGGGGCGAGATGGTCAGCCTCGAGCTCCTCGTGCCGTACGGCAGCGAAGGCGTGCTGGCGTCACTCCGCCGCATCGGCGGCGTGGAGCGCACCGAGTACGACGACCGCGGAACCCGGGCGTGGGGCTGGGCGCCCCGCCACGCCGCGGCCCGCTTCGAGGCCTACAGCGCGGCTGCTTCCTCTGCGGTCAGCGGAACAGGCGGATCACGCCGCGGACGACGCCGACCAGGCTGACGTTGCTGGTGACGATCGGCTCGTAGGCCGGGTTCTCGGCGATGAGCTTGACGTGGCCGTTGCCACGCTCGAGTCGCTTGACTGTCGCGTCGTTGTCCACCAGGGCGACCACGATGGCGCCGTTGGGGGCCTCTTGCTGGGGCCGCACGAGCACCAGGTCGCCGTCGAGGATGCCGGCGTTGACCATGCTGTCGCCGCGCACGCGCAAAAGGAAAAAGCCGTCCTGGGCCATCTCCGAGGAGAGCAGGACGTGGTCTTCGATGTTCTGCTCGGCCAGGATGGGCGCGCCGGCGGCCACGTGGCCGACGATGGGCACCGCCACCGCGTTGCGGCGCTGCTTGTCGACGCTCTCGTCCTGCACCAGCTGCACGGTGCGCGACTTGCTGGGGTCGCGGCGAATCAACCCGCGCCTCTCCAGCTGGTTGAGGTGGTTGTGCACGGTGGAGCTGGAGCTGAGGCCCACCGCCTCGCCGATCTCACGCACGCTGGGCGGATAGTTGCGGACCTTGTTCTGGTAACGGATGTACTCGAGGATCCTGGCCTGCCTGTCGGTTAGCTGGTCGGTCAATTTCGATGTCATCTCCGTTTGTTTTTGAGTTCCGAGCGTGGCTTACCGGCAGCCATGCTAGCACGCTTGCCCGTCAAGTGCAAACCTTTGTTCGATGGTCTTGACAGCCGAACGCCCGTTCGTTATCGTACCGAACGCATGTACGCCGCCGGTCTTGCCACCCGACCCCTGCGTTCCGCCCACCGCGGTGGCGGCCGCGTGCACGGGCTGGGGCGCTGGGTGCTGGTGACGGGCGCGCTGCTAGGAGCGAGCCTGGCGCTGGCACGGGTGGCAGCCGGTGCTACGGCGCCGGTGGAGCGGGTGGTGGTGCAGCCGGGCGATACGCTGTGGTCGATCGCGGCGGCGCGCTACCCGGCCGACGACCCCCGGGAGCGGGTCGACGCCATCGAGCAGCTCAACGGGCTCTCCGGGCCGACGATCGTCGTGGGGGAGACCCTGCTGCTTCCGCCCGCCCAGTAGTTAGCATCCGGCCATGAAGGTCGTGCTGGTGACTCGCCAGGGATGCCATCTCTGTGACGACGCCCTCCAACTCCTCCGCGAGCTCGGCGTTCAGCCCCAGCTCGAGGATGTCGACGCGGACGATCGGCTGTTTCAGCTCTACGACTGGCGCGTCCCGGTCGTGCTCGTCGACGGCGTCCCCGCGGCCGAGGGCCGGATCACGCGCGAACACCTGTTGGGCGTCCTGGGCCGGTCGGGAGGGGGTCCGAGCGCCGCCTGACCGCCCGTCAATGCTCACGATATTCGCTGTTAAGAACAGCTTAGGTTCGCGGCTGCCCTTTGACGGGCGATCTTCCTCGGTGAGTGCATCGGCTTCCTGGTGAATTCCGCCGTCCCGCGATGATTTAGCTCACGGCTGAATCCAGTAGTGACGCTCCTGTTCAGCCAACCAATCCGGCGGGATTTTCTTTCGCCCGAGAGTGCGGCGACTGCGTTGAAGCAATTCGGCCATTTCGAGCGCGTTGTCGCACTGCGCAACCTTGATCCGTAGCCAGGGCCGCAGTCCTCGAAGGAAGGTCCTCGCCACGGGGGTCGCACAGCGCCGCTGCCAGGTGGATTTTGCGAAACCTGGCCGCAGCGACGTAAGGGACACAACGACGCCGCCAAAGACAGATTGGACCCAGTTGAGGACTGCCTCGTCGTTGTTTGCGATAACGACATGAACGCCGTAGTAGAACCGTTGGCGGCCCTCTTCGAACGAACGCACAACTGCGATGCAGCCTTCACCGTCAACCAGGCCGGCCGCGTATGCCCAATCTGTGTCGAGCGGTTCGGTCAGGCCGACCGCTCCAGGACCGGCTGGGCGTCCAGGCCGCGCAGGAACACCTCGAGCGGCAGCGCCGCCGATTCGAAATCGGCTCGCAGGAGCTCCAGGTCCGCGCCCGCCTGGTTCAGGCCGGCGATCGCCAGCTCGGCCGTGCGCAGAGCCTGGTCGACGTAGCGCTCCAGGGCTTCCTCCGGCCGGCCGGCGGTCAGCTCGCTGTCCCAGGCCTCGCGGACGTCCTCGGCCAGGCCCTGGAGCCGGGACACGCCACCGGTCGCGAGCGAGCGGTCGGCCGGTTCCGCCAGCAGGCGGTCGACGATCTCCGCGAAAGTGCGGATCAGCCGCCGCAGCCGGACCTGGGTGCCCAACGTACGCATGTTTGGCATTAATTGTAGCCGAACAGGCGTTCGCCTGGCAAGGGACGGAAGGCCCCCTTAACAGGTGGCATCCTCCCCGCTCCGAGTTCCGCTAGGGCGCGAAGATGCGGCACAGGCTCGCGGCCAGCGAGTCCGCGTCGGCGCCGGGGTGGGTCAGGAAGTACGACACGGCATCGTTGACGGCCCCCACCACCGCCCGCCCGAACACCACCGGGTCCTTGTCGGCATAGAAGGCGTCGTGCGGCATCGCGTGCCGCACCTCTTCCGCGACCGCGGCGGCGAACTGCCCCTGCAGCTCGTGGCGCACGTCGTCCACGGCGGCGCTCAGCCCCACCGACTCGACGATCAGGAGCCGCGCCACCGTCGAGCGCTCGAAGCACGCGACCACGAAGCGGGTGATGCCGAGGCGCAGCCGCTCGTGGTGGTCACGTCCGCTCGCGCCGCTAGCCAGCACGTCGCGGATGAGCTGCCCGCCCTCGGCCAGCAGGACTTCGCGGAAGCAGTGCTCCTTGGTGTTGAAGTGCTCGTAGAACGCGGACTTCGACATGCGGGCCCGGGCGACGATCGCGCCCACCGACGTCTCCTCGTAGCCGCGCTCCGCGAACAGGCCCAGCGCGGCCTCCAGCAGACGCCGGCGCCTCAGCTCGAACCGGGCCTCCTTCCGCGTCGCCAACGTCTCGAGCTGCAGCGCCGCGGCGGGCGTGGTCATGCCTTCAGGCTAGTCCCGCGCCAGGGCGCGTGAGATGACGAGCCGCTGGATCTCGGACGTACCTTCGAACAGGGTGTAGATCTTGGCGTCGCGGTGCCACTTCTCCACCGGGAAGTCCCGGATGTAGCCGTAGCCGCCGCAAATCTGGATCGCCTGCTCGGTGACCTTGACCGCCACCTCGCCGGCCTTGAGCTTCGCCATGGATCCCTCTGCTTTCTTGAACTCCCCGCCGCTCCGACCTTCCCATAGCGCCCGCCAGATCAGGGCCCGCGTGGCCTCGATCTCGGTCGCCATGTCGGCGAGCATGAAGGCGATCGCCTGGTTCTCGATCAGGGCCCTGCCGAACTGCTTGCGCTCCTTGGCGTAATTCAGCGCGAACTCGAACGCGGCACGCGCGATGCCGAGGGCCTGGGCGCCGACGATGGGGCGCGACAGCTCGAACGTCTTCAGTGCCACAGACGACCGGGAGGGCGTGCCCTCGCGGGCTCGCGCGAGCTTGGCCTCGAGCTTCTCCAGGCCCCCGAGGACGTTCTCGACCGGGACCGTGCAGTCCTCGAGCACCACCTCTGCGGTGTGCGAGGCCCGGATTCCCATCTTCTTTTCCTTCTTGCCCATGCGCAGGCCCTTGGTGCCGGGCGGGATGACGAAGCTGGCCTGGCCACGGGTGCCGAGCTCCGGCTCGACCGAGGCGACCACGACGTGCACGTCGGCGATGCCGCCGTTGGTGATGAAGATCTTCTGGCCGTTGATGACCCACTCACCGTTCTTGCGTACCGCACGGGTCTTCATCGACGACACGTCGGAACCGGCCTCGGGCTCGGTCACGGCGAAAGCGCCAAGCGCCGGCTTCTCGGGAGTGCCGAAGCACATGGGGATATAGGTCGCGATCTGCTCCGGTGTGCCCTGGGAGAAGATCGCCGCGATCGGCAGGCCGGTGCCCTGGATGGCGAGCGCGATGCCGGCGCAGCCCCAGGTCAGC
Source organism: Candidatus Dormiibacterota bacterium (assembly GCA_035689345.1). Classification (GTDB taxonomy): domain Bacteria; phylum Chloroflexota; class Dormibacteria; order Dormibacterales; family Dormibacteraceae; genus CF-118. The sequence goes on along the minus strand of DASSLR010000097.1, from coordinate 64,540 downwards.
TCCTCGGCAACCAGAGCGGGCATGATGCCGGTCGAGTCGCCGTACGTCTGCTGCAGGAAGTCGACGCCGTAGAGCCCGACCTCGGCCGCCTTCTTGACGACCGGCCAGGGAAACTCCTCGGTCTCGTCGTAGTGGGCCGCCACCGGGCGGATCTCCTTCTCGGCAAACGCGTGGACCCAGTCTCTGATCTCACGCTGCTCGTCGGTCAGCTCGAAAGAAACCATTCCCTCTTCGCGCTCCTTGTCGGTGGTCCTCAGGGGTTGAACGCATTGGTACCGGCGAGTACCGATTCCGCCAGCGACGTTACGCCGCAACGCGTCATCGTGTCAATGCCGTTTACGAAGTTGGCGGCGGCTCCGGCTCGCGCGGCGGCGTGGCCAGCGCCCGCTGCAGGAGCAGCAGGGCGGCGCCGATGTAGAAAGCCCCGAACACCCGGCCCAGCAGCCCGCTCTCGAGGTGGACCGCCAGCACCGCGCCGCCGATCGCTCCCACCACCCCCGCCCCACCGAGCCACCAGGCGGCCCCGACGTCGGCGTTGCCCTGGCGCAGGTGCGTGACCCCGCCCACGAGCGCGGTGGGCACGATCGCCGCCAGCGAGGTGCCCTGGGCGACCGTCTGGGTGACCCGGAAGCCGATGGTCAGGATCGGCACGAACACGAGCCCGCCGCCGATGCCGATCGCGCCGCTGAGCAGGCCGGCGACCAACCCCCCGACGACCGCGGCGAGATCGCCCAGCGTCACGGCGCCAGCACCTGCTTGATGCCCACGAGCACCATGACCACGGCCACGCCGATCCGCAGCTGCCGTTCGGGGATGCGCTTGAGCGCCCGAGCGCCGACGTACGCGCCCACCGAGCTGCCGACGACCAGGAACAGCGCGACCCGCAGGTCGACTTCCGGTCCGCCGCCCTGGCGGAAGTAGTAGATGGGCAAAGCGGCGACCGCGATCGGGATGATCGCCACCAGCGACGTGGCGTTCGCCACTCGCTGTCCGAGCCCGGCCCAAAGCACCAGCAGCGGGATCATCACGAACCCGCCGCCGACGCCGAAAAGCCCTCCCAGGAACCCGCCGAGAAACCCGATCGCCGAGAATCGGGCCGGCGGGCTTATTCCCCGAACCTGGGCGTCGGAGCGGGCTGCTGCGGCTGGTTGGTCACCACGGAGTGGTGGCGGAACTGCACGTCCGCCGCCGCGGCACCGCCCGGCTGCTTGGCCTTCTTCTTTTTCTTAACTTCGCGGCCCTGCTTGTTTCGACCCTTTGCCATGGGCCCCAGTTTCGATGACGGAGGCCAGTTCGCGCAAGAAGGATTCGACGTCGGTCACCAGGCCGATCGACTGCCAGGTGCCGCGGTCCGCCAGCTTGGTGACCACCGCGGGGTTGATGTCGACGCACACCGTGCGCACGCCGGCGGGCAGCATGTTGCCCGTGGCGATGGAGTGCAGCATGGTCGACAGCATCAGCGCCATGCGCACGCCGCCGAGTGTCGCGCGCATCCGCTGCTGGGCCTCGACCATGTCCGTGATCACATCCGGCAGCGGGCCGTCGTCGCGGATGGACCCGGCGAGCACCATGTCGACTCCGTGCTCGATGGCCGACCTCATGATGCCGCTGCGCAGCTGACCGCTCTCGACCATCTGCTTCAGCCCGCCGGCCGCGCGCACCTTGTTGATCGCGCGCATGTGGTGCTCGTGCCCGTGCTCGCTGGGCGCGCCGCTCTCGATGTTCACGCCCAGGGCCGTCCCGAACAGGGCCGCCTCCACGTCGTGCACGGCCAGCGCGTTGCCGGCGAAGAGGACCTGCACATAGCCGAGCTCGATCAGGCGCGACAGGTAGCGGCTCGCGCCGGTGTGCACGACCGCGGGCCCGGCGACGACGGCGATGCGACCGCCCTCCTCGCGGATGCTTCTCATCTCCTGCGCGATGGCGGCGATGAGCACCTTTTTCGGCTTCTCGGCCGAGACCTCGCTCGCCATGAAGCTGAAGATCTCGGTCTTGCGCGAGCGCTCGAGCGGCGTCACGCGCACGCCCTCGTAGCCGACGACGATCTCCGTCCCGCGCGTCGCGCCCTGGAAGACGATGCAGCGCGCGCGCTTCGACCGCCGATCGACGGCGATCGCGGCGTCCATCTCGATGTTCTCGACCGGCACCCACGCGCCGTCGAGGAACACCTCGGTGGGCAGGTTGCTCGTGGAGTAGAACCCTTCGGGGAAAACGCCCTCCTTGATCACACGCTCGAGGCGCGCGGGCCGCTCGGTCTCGGATGCGGCGCCCAGCGCTCGCGCGCCCTTCACGATCTTGTCGAGCTGATCGGCCGACGAGGCCACCACCTCCATGCGGCAGTAGGACGTGTCGGTCTTGTGCTGGCCGACGCGCAGCTCCTCGATCGTGAAGTTGCCGCCGAGATCCATGACCAGGTCCATCACCTGGGGCAGGATCATCGAGTCGATGATGTGGCCGGTGAGGACGAGCCTCGCCTTGTGCCTGGCGGTGTCGCTCACACGATCTTCCCGATGACGGCGTTGATCTCCGAACGGATCCGCTCCGCCGCGCGCGCCGGATTGCGGTCGAACAGGATCGCGCGGCTGACCGAGATGAGGCACGACGCGGGATCTCCGTTCCAGGCCGCCTTCACGGACGCGGAAACGTCGCCGCCCTGGGCGCCGACGCCCGGCACGAGGAAAGGCAGGCTCGACTCTTTGCGCACGTCGGCGATGGCGGACGGCGCGGTGGCGCCGACGACCAGGCCGACGTTGCCGTGCCTGTTGGCCCGTTTGGCCATGTCCGCCACCTGCAGGAAGAGCGGTGAGCCGCCCGCGTCGAGGTGCTGCAGATCCTCGGCGCCCGGATTCGAGCTCCGACACACGACGTACACGCCGCGGTCCTCGTAGCGCGTGAACTCCTCGAGCGAGTCGGTGCCGAAGTAAGGGCTGACCGTCGCCGCGTCCATCGCCAGGGTCGTGAAGACGGCGTGCGCGTAGGCCTTCATCGTGTTGCCCATGTCGCCGCGCTTGGCGTCGAGCAGGAACGGCGTCCCGGAGAACTGCTCGTGCAGCTCGATCAGGGCCTTCCAGCCGTCCGGGCCGTACTGCTCCCAGAAAGCGCTGTTCGGCTTGAAGCAGCACGCGTGCTCCTCGGTCTGGCGCGCCACCTCGCGGCAGTGGCGCAGCGCCCCGGACGCCGCGCCGTCGATGCGCTCGGGGTCCGGGTCGAGCCCGACGCAGAGCATCGTCCGGCGCTCCTTGGAGAGCACGCGCAGTCGTTCGAAGAAGGCCAAGGCATCACCAATGGTAATTGCGGCTAAACAATCAGAATTGAATCGATGGAGCGGGTACTCCGGGTCGCGCTGGCCCAGGTCAACCCGGTCGTGGGCGACCTGCAGGGCAACGCAGCGCTAATCGCCGACTGGATCGGCAAGGCGCGCGACCAGGGCGCGGACGTCGTCTGCTTCCCCGAGCTGGCGCTGACCGGCTATCCGCCGGAGGATCTCGTGCTCAAGCCTGGCTTCGTGCGCGACAACCTCAAGCAGCTGGAAACAGTCATCGCGGCCTCGGCGGGGATCTCAGCGGTCGTGGGTTTCGTCGACGACGACGGCGAGATCTACAACGCCGCCGCCTACATCCACGATGGCGAGCTCAAGGCCGTGTATCACAAGGTGTTCCTGCCCAACTACGGCGTCTTCGACGAGGAGCGGTACTTCGCGGTCGGCCATCGCTGCCCGATCTTCGAGATGTCGGGCATCCGGATCGCCGTGAGCATCTGCGAGGACTGCTGGTATCCATCCGGCCCGATGGCGTGGCAGGCGGACCACGGCGCCGAGCTGCTGATCAACATCAACGGCTCACCGTTCCACGCGGGCAAGCGCGCCGAGCGGGAGAAGATGGTCGCGGAGCGCGCCTCCGATTACGGCGCGTTCGTCGCCTACGTCAACACCGTGGGCGGCCAGGACGAGCTCGTGTTCGACGGCAACAGCGTGGTGTTCGGTCCGCGCGGCGAGACGCTCGCGCACGCGTCGTCGTTTCAGGAAGAGCTGCTGCTGTGCGACATCCAGGCCGGATCGGTGCCCTTCCACCGCCCACTGGAGAAGATCCGGCACGAGGCGGAGGGCGCCGCGCGGCTCGAGCTCGAGGTCACAGACGTTCCCATCGCGGCCTCGGAGACCTCGCATCGCAAGCCAATCCAGCGGCGCATGGCGCAGCCTCTCGAAGGCGCCGCCGAGATCTACACCGCCGTGGTGCTGGGCACGCACGACTACGTGCACAAGCAGGACATCAAGAAGGTGTTGATCGGCATGTCGGGCGGCATCGACTCGGCGCTCACCGCCGCGGTGGCCGCCGACGCGCTCGGCCCCGAGAACGTGATCGGTGTGCGCATGCCTTCGCGGCACACGTCGGCGGAAAGCCTCGAGGACGCGGGGCTTGTCGCCGAGGCACTTGGCATCCAGCTGCTGGACTTCCCCATCGAGCCGGCCCACCACGGCTTCGAAGAGATCCTGGCGGGCGCCTTCAAGGGCACCAAACCGGGGATCGCCGAGGAGAACATCCAGCCGCGCATCCGCATGACGATCCTGCACGCGCTCTCCAACAAGCTCGGGTACATCGTGCTCAGCACGGGCAACAAGTCCGAGCTCGCCACCGGCTACGGGACGCTGTACGGCGACATCGCCGGCGGTTACGCCGTCCTCAAGGACCTCACCAAGACCACGGTGTACGAGCTGTGCCGCTACCGCAACTCGCTCGGCGAGGTCATCCCGGAACGGGTCATCACCAAACCGCCTTCGGCCGAGCTCAAGCCCGGCCAGAAGGACACTGACAGCCTCCCGCCATACGAGAAGCTCGACCCCATCCTCCAGGGCTACGTGGAGCAGGACCTCACCCCGGAGGAGCTCGTGGCGGCCGGCCACGACGCCGCCACGGTGGCGCGGGTGATCGAGCTCGTCGATCGCAGCGAGTACAAGCGTCGCCAGGCCCCGCCTGGCGTGAAGATCACGCCTCGCGCCTTCGGCCGCGACCGGCGCATGCCCATCACCAACAGGTACAGCCCGAACGGAGCCCGCTCCGCCAAGTAGCCATGCAGCTGCGCCGCTTCGTGCCGCTGGCCCCGGCGCCCGGCGCTGTGCTCGCCTACGTGGCCTACGCGCTGAGCAGAGCCCATGCGTTCGGCGGATATCCGGTCGACCAGTGGGCGGTGGTGGCGGTGATCGCGGGCTGGTGCCTAATGCTCGCCGGCCTGACGTTCCTGGCGCCGAGCCTGGTGCCACGCTGGATGGCGATCGCCGCCGCGGTGGCGTTCCTCGCCGGGCCTTACAACCCGGCTCCGATAGACACGGCGCTGTACGCCGCGGGGTTCGTCCTCGCGGCGGCCATGATCCTAGTGGCGACCACCACATACGTGGTCTTGCACAACGGCGCTCGGGGTCGCATCGCCTGGGCCGCCGCGCTCGCCGCGCTCGGCGCCGGATCGGCGTTTGCCGAGAACCCGGCCGCGCAGATGTGGGCCGTGCTCATCCTCTCTCCGGCCGGCGTCGGGCTGGGCGCGCTGTGGCTGCGACTCGACAGGCCTTCGCTGGCGGACGTGGCCACGCCCGGCAAGCAGGCCTCGTTCTCGCGGCGTTTCCTTGCCGGCTTCGTGGGCTGGGTAGTCTTCGGCGTCGTCGACGCCTGGATAGGCAGCACCGCGCCCGTCGCGGCGGTCGTGGCCTATCCGGTCTGCGTGGTCCTGCTCCAGGTCCTCCCCACCGCCATCTGGGGTCGCACGCTGGGTCAGCTGAGCACCGGCCTGCGGGTGGTACGCGTGGACACCGGCGGCCGCCCGGGCTGGCTGCGGGCGGCGATGCGAAGCGTCGCTTTCCAGGCGGTGCCGGTGGCGGGCGTCGTCTATTTCGTCATGTGGGGACTCAGGCGCGCCGTGCCGGCGCGCCTCATCTGGGACAGGGCGTCCGGCACGGCCGTCCTCCGGGTGCCACGTCAGGCCGTCACGGCTCAATCGGCCGTGCGGACATAATCAGGCTCGATGACTCGTATAGATGGGGGCGATGGCTGGCTCGTTTGACGTTGTCGTGATCGGCGGCGGTCCTGGCGGCTACGTGGCCGCGCTCCGGGCCGCTCAGCTGGGTGCGGCGACCGCGATCGTGGAGAAGGACCGCATGGGCGGCACGTGCCTCGTGCGAGGCTGCATTCCGACCAAGGCGCTGCTGCAGTCGACCGAGCTGTACTCGCTGGCCAAGGACGGCGAGAGGTTCGGCCTCGTCGCCGACAACATCGGGTTCGACTGGATGGCGGCGCAGAAGCGCAAGACCCAGGTCGTCGACCAGCTGGTCAAGGGCGTCGAGGGCCTCCTCAAGGCGGGCGGCGTCACGTCGCTCCGTGGCGCGGCGCGGCTGGCCGGCGGCGGCAAGATCGCGATCGGCGAGGAGACGATCAGCGCCGCCGACATCGTCATCGCCACCGGGTCGGCGGTCTCGCGCATTCCTTTGCAAGGCGCCGAGCTGACCATCGACTCCGACCGCATCCTCGAGCTGAAGGAGGTGCCCGCCCGGCTGGCGGTGATCGGCGGCGGCGTGGTCGGGATGGAGTTCGCGGCGATGTTCGCCGCCCTCGGCGCGAAGGTCACGGTGCTGGAGATGCTGCCGCAGGTTCTGCCGATGGTCGACGGCGACCTGGTCGCGGCCTACACGAAGCACCTCACCGGCCTGGGCGGCGTCATCCAGACCAACGCCAAGGTGACCCAGGTGACGAAGGGCAAGGGCGGTCTGCAGGTGCAGTTCTCAGCCGGCGGCGAGGGCGGCGCGGTCGACGCCGACCAGGTGCTGCTCGCGGTGGGCCGCTCGCCTTACACCGAGGGACTCGGCGCCGAGGAGGCCGGAGTCAAGCTGGAGCGCGGCCGCGTGGTCGTCGACCAGCACCTGCGCACGACCGCCGACCATGTTTGGGCGATCGGGGACGTGATCGGCGGCATCATGCTCGCGCACGTCGCGTCGTACGAGGGCGTGTGCGCGGTCGAGAACATCGCCGGCCACGCGAACCGCGTGCCCGACTATCACGCCGCGCCGAATTGCATTTACACCGACCCCGAGATCGCGCACGTCGGGCTTGGCGAGAAGGACGCGAAAGAGAAAGGGATCGAGGTGCGCATCGGCAAGTTTCCTTTTGTCGCGTCCGGACGAGCGCTCACGCTGGGTCAGAGCGAGGGCTTCGCCAAGGTGATCGCCGAGGCTTCTTCGGGCAAGATCCTCGGCGCGCACATCATCGGTCCGCGTGCGACCGACCTCATCGCCGAGGCCACGCTCGCGATCCAGAACGGGATCACGCTCGAGCAGCTCGACCTGACGATCCATGCCCATCCGACGCTGCCCGAGTCGCTCATGGAGGCGGCGCTCGCGGCGCAGGGGCGAGCGATACACATCGCTAATAGAAGAGCCGCTTCTGCTCCCCCATCCCAGTCCCCCACGCCCCACCCGGCTGCTGCGCAGCCGTCCTCCCCACACGATGGGGAGGTGAAGTCGAATAATCCTGTAGTTGTGGCCGCTGTCGACGTGTCGCCCAAGGCGCTGGAGCTGAGCAAGGACAACAAAGACCAGTTGCTGCGCCTGCATCGCGAGATGCAGCTGATCCGCCGTTTCGAGGAGCGCGCCCAGGAGCAGTACACGAAAGCGAAGATCGGCGGCTACTGCCACCTCAACATCGGCGAGGAGGCCACCGTCGTCGGCGGGATCTCAGCGCTGAAGCCGAACGACTACATCTTCACGAGCTACCGCGAGCACGGGCACGCCATCGCGCGCGGCGTCGACCCGAAGGCCGTGATGGCCGAGCTGTTCGGCAAGGAGACCGGGACCTCGCACGGCCGCGGTGGCTCGATGCACATGTTCGACGCCGACCTGCGCTTCATGGGCGGCTACGGAATCGTCGGCGGTCACCTTCCGCTCGCCAGCGGCGCGGGATGGGCGGTGCGCTACCGCAAGGCGAAAGACGTGGTGTTCTGCATGTTCGGTGACGGGGCCACCAACATCGGCTCGTTTCACGAGTCGCTGAACTTCTCGAAGGTCTTCAAGCTGCCGGTCGTCTGGTTCTGCATCAACAACCGCTACGGCATGGGCACCGCGGTCGAGGCCGCGTCCGCGGTGGCGGACATCTACAAGAAGGCGTGCGCGTACGACATGGAGTCGATCCAGGTCGACGGCATGAACCTGATCGAGGTGATGCTGCGCACGTCCGAGATCGTGGAGAAGACTCGCGCCGACTCGCAGCCTCGCTTCATCGAGGCCGTGTGCTACCGCTTCAAGGGCCACTCCGTCGTCGACCCGGACAAGTACCGCTCCAACGAAGAGAAGGAGAAGTGGCGCAAGGCCGACCCCATCGTCGCGTTCGAGCACGAGCTCGAGAAGGCGGGGCTCGCCGACGAGGAGTACTTCAAGAACGTTCGCGTCGAGATCGACAACCAGGTCCAGGACATCATCAAGTTCGCCGACGAGAGCCCGGACCCGAAGCCCGAAGAGCTCTACCGGTACGTGTACGCCGGCGAGTGGGAAGACCGGCCGGAGCTGAAGGACGGCGCGAGGCTCGATGGCTGACGACAAGCTGTATCGCGTCGCCCTGCGCGAAGCGCTCACGGAGGAGATGGCGCGCGACGATTCCATCTTCCTCATCGGTGAGGACATCGGGAAGTTCGGCGGCGCCTATCGCGTGACCGAGGGATTGCTCGATCGCTTTGGGCCGGAGCGCGTCGTCGACGCGCCGATCGCCGAAGAGGTCATCGTCGGCACCGCCATCGGCGCGGCCATGCTCGGACTTCGCCCGGTGGTCGAGATGATGACCATCAACTTCTCGCTGATCGCGTTCGACCAGATCGTCAACAACGCGGCCAAGATCCGCTACATGTTCGGCGGCGAGGCCAAGGTGCCGATGGTCATCCGCATGCCGGGCGGCGCCGGTCACCAGCTCTCGGCGCAGCACTCGCACAGCTTCGAGGTCCTCTACGGGCTGATCCCAGGGCTGCTCGTGGTCGCGCCGACCACGCCCGAGGACGCCAAGGGCATGCTGAAGTCGGCCATTCGCTCCGACAACCCCGTGATGTTCCTCGAGTCGATGAGCCTCTACAACGTGCGCGGTCCCGTACCGGAGGGCGACTACACGACGCCGATCGGCAAGGCCGCCGTGCGACGCCGGGGATCCGACGTGACCATCGTCGGCGTGTCGCGCATGGCGGTGCTCGCCAACGAAGCGGCGAAGCAGCTCGAGGATGAGGACATCGACGCCGAGGTCATCGACCTCCGCTCCATCCGGCCAATCGACTGGAACCCCATCGTCGAGTCGGTGAAGCGCACGTCGCGCGCGGTCGTGGTCGAGGAGGGCTGGTCGACGTACGGCGCCACCGCCGAGCTCGCGGCCGGGATCCAGGAGCGATGCTTCGACTATCTCGACGCGCCGATCCTGCGGCTCGGCGGCGCGCAGGTGCCGATGCCTTACAGCCTGCCGCTCGAGAAGGCGTCGATCCCGACCGCCGAGGACATCAAGCGCCTCGTGCGGCACACGGTGGGCAAGCGAGAGCGCGCAGATGCCTGACGTAAACATGCCCAAGCTCTCCGACACGATGGAGGAGGGCTCCATCGTGGAGTGGAAGAAGAGCAGCGGCGACGAGGTGCACAAGGGCGACGTCCTCGCCGAGGTCGAGTCGGACAAGGCGACGTTCGACCTCGAGGCCGAGGACGACGGCACGCTGGAGATCCTGGTCGAGAAGGGCGTGCCGGCAAAGGTCGGAGCCCCGATCGCGCGCATCGGCGCCGGCGGCGGCGAGGCTGCGCCCAAACAGGAAGCTCCGAAACAAGAGGCCCCCAAGCCCGAGAAGAAAGCCGCCAAGCCGGAGCCCAAGCCCCAAGAGGAGGAAGCGGCCGAGCCGGCGCCAGCGCCCGCCGCCCCATCCCCCACTCCCCGCCAGCAGGCGGCCTCGCGCGGCGACGGCCAGGCGGCCCGGGGCGCCGAGATCAAAGCGTCGCCGCTGGCCAAACGCGTCGCCGAGGAGATGGGCGTCGACCTGCGCGCCATCTCGGGGACGGGTCCCGACGGACGCATCGTCAAGGAGGACGTGCTCGCGGCCGCCGGTGGCGCGAGGGCGGAGCGGCGCCGCGCCGCACCCACCGCGCCGGTGGGCCCTGAGGTCGAGGTCATCGAGCCTTCGCGCATGCAAGCCACGATCGCCAAGCGCATGGCCGAGGCGAAGTCCACGGTGCCCAACTTCAACGTGACGGTGGAGGCGCGCGTGGACGAGGCCGTCAAGCTGCGGCAGCAGTTGAAGGACTCGGTCCCCGGCGCCGAGAAGGTCACGATGACCGACATGCTCATGCGCGCGTGCGCGCTGGCCCTGCGCAAGTTCCCCGAGGTCAACACCTCATGGGTCGAGGGTCGGTTTCAGCGCAAGCGGTCGATCAACATCGGCCTCGCGGTGCCGCCGAGCCAGGGTCTCGGCCTGCTCGTGCCGGTCGTGCACGACGTCGACCGCAAGGACCTCGTCCAGATCTCCATCGAGTCGCGCCAGGTCATCGAACGCGCGCGCTCCGGAAGGCCCGGCGAGCACGACCTGAGCGGCGGAACCTTCTCGATCTCCAACCTCGGCATGTATGGCGTCGACGAGTTCGTCGCCATCATCAACCCGCCCGAGGCGGCCATCCTCGCCGTCGGCGCCATCAAGGACGTGCCGGTGGTCGAGGACGGGAAGATCGTGCCGGGCAAGGTCATGCGTATGACCCTGTCGGTCGACCATCGGGTCTTCTACGGCCAGACGGCGGCCCAGTTCATGGCCGAGGTCAAGCGCCTGCTCGAGAACCCGGTCACGCTGGTGGTCCCCGGCTGAGGACGGAGGCCTAGCGCTTCTTCTTCTTCGTCTCGCTTTCGCGCACGGCTTCGAGGTCGGAGCGCAGCCGCCGGCCCATCACCGCGAGGACCTTCACGAGGATCGACTCGCTGGCCTTCACGGCGTCGCGAAACTGAGAGTGGCTCATGACCATGAGCCGCGACGGCTTCGTCGTGGTGACGGTCGCGGTCGCCATGCCGCGGTCGAGCATGCTGATCTCGCCGAAGAAGTCGCCCTTCTTCAACGCGCCGCGCTTCACCCCGTCGATCTCGACGTCGGCCTCGCCGTCGAGGATCACGTAGAAGGAATTGCCCGGCCTTCCCTGCCGGGTCAGCACGCGGCCGGCGCCCACGGGCACCTCGTCGGTGCGGCTGGCGATGAACGAGAGCTCACGCTGTGAGCAGCCCTCGAACAGCGGCACCTGGCTCAAGGCTTTGATCTTGGCGTCCGGCACGCGTGCAGCATAAACGGCGCCGGAAGAACCTGCTGACAACCCGACTTCTATCCTCAGTCCATGGACTGTCCCGTCTGCGGCCGACCGCTGCCTCCCGGGGCTCGCTTCTGCCCCAGCTGCGGCGCGTCCGTCGGCGGGATGCTCGGCACCGAGGAACGGAAGATGGTCACCGTCCTCTTCGCCGACATCGTCGACTCCACCGCGCTCGCCCAGCGCCTGGACCCCGAGCGGTCGCGCGAGGTCCTCGGCGCGTTCTTCGATGCCGCCGCCGAAGAGCTGCAGGCTCTGCGCGGCCGGCCCGAGAAGTTCATCGGCGACGCGGTGATGGCCGTTTTCGGCCTTCCCCAGGTGCACGAGGACGACGCCCTTCGCGCCGTGCGCGCCGGCCTCGCCATCCGCGGACGCGCCCGGCGCCTGGCGGAAGCTTCGGGCCTCGAGGGTCAGCTGCAGGTGAGGGTGGGCGTCGAGTCCGGGGAAGCCGCCACCGGCGTCGGCCCGGCAGGCCAGCTGCTGGTGACCGGTTCGGTGGTCAACGCGGCCGCCCGCCTGCAGACCGCGGCCCTGCCCGGCCAGGTGCTGGCCGGACCGACCGCGCACACGCTGACCACGAACAAGGTCTCGTTCGGCCGCCGGCGGAAGGTCAAGGCCAAGGGCTTCGACGAGCCCATCGAGGCGTTCCCGGTCGAAGGCCTGACCACGAGGTCCACGCGACGCACCATCCCGTTCGTCAACCGGGTCAGCGAGCAGGCGATCCTGGGTCAGAGCCTCGGCCTGGCGAGCACCACCGGCAAGCCGGTGCTCGTGACGATCGTCGGCGAGCCGGGCATCGGCAAGTCGCGCCTCGTGGAGGAGCTGGCGGCCGGCATGAGCGCGTCCGTTCGCGTGCTGCGCGGGCAGCCGCGTGGCTACGGCGACACCACCACGTTCTCGCCGCTTCTCGCGATCGTCAGCGATCTCGCCTGCATCGAGGCGTCGGACCCCCCCGACGTCATCCGCCGCTGCCTCCGGGAACTGGTCGAGAACAGCAAGGTGCAGGGACATCCCGATCGGGTCGCGGAGTGGCTTGGGCTGCTGTTCGGGATCGGAAGCGAGCGGCGCGAGGAATCCGCGTTCGTCCACGACGTGCAGGCCGGCTTCCTTGGCCTGATCGACGCCATGTCGCGCGATCACCCGGTGGCGCTGGTCTTCGAAGACGCGCACACGCTGAGGCCCGCGATGCTCGACCTGATCGAGAGGCTGGGCTCGCCGAGCCGGTCCGGGCCGCGGCGCGCGCTCGTGCTGGCGCTGGCGCGAAGCGAGCTCCTTGACGAGCGGCCGGCTTGGGGTTCGTCCAGCAGCAATGCCGTGCTCATCCGCCTCGATCCGCTCTCGACCGACGAATCGGTCCACCTCGTCCGCCACGCCGCCGGCGGGCGGGTGAGCGATCGCGAGGCCAACGAGATCGCGCGGAGGGCCGGGGGCAACCCGTTCTTCATCATCGAGACCACCGGCATGCTGATGACCGACGGCGACGGGTCCGCGCCGTCGAGCCGCATCGTGCCGCCCACCGTCCAGGCTGTCGTCGGCGCCAGGCTGGACGCCCTGCCTCCGCGCCTCCGCGACCTCGCCCGCCGCATCTCCGTCTTCATGTATGGCTTCGACCTCGAGGAGCTGGCGGTGGTCGATCCCGAAGCCACCGCGAGCGAGCTCGAGCAGCTGGAGGAGGCGGAGGTGCTGGTGGACGAGCCCACCGCGCCGCCCGGCCACCGCTGGCGCTTGCGGCATTCCATGCTCAAGGAGGTCGCATACGCGAGCCTTCCCAAGCGCGAGCGCCTTCGGCTCCACCGCCTGGTGGCGGCCCATGTCACGAAGGCCGGATACCACTCGGCGGCGGCCGACCACCTCTACCTCGCGGCCCTGGCCTCGATCGACCTGGACCCGAACGACCGCTCCGCGCCCGACGAGGCTGCCGACTCGCTCCTGAAGTCGGGTGATCGCGCCCGGAGGCGCATGGAGAGCCGTTCCGCCGTGGACCGGTACGAGCGCGCACTCACGATGTGCGGGTCGGAGCCTGGCTGGGCGGTGCGCGAGGCGCGCATCCTCGCCGGCCTCGGCGAGGCGCGCTACTGGCTCAGCGAATATCCGGCCGCGCGGGAGGCGCTCACTCGTGCTGTCGAGGTGGGAGAGTCCGCGGACGACCCATTCGCGCTCGCCATGGCGTTTCGGTTCCTCGGCGACGTGGCGATCAACTATGAGGGCGACGTGGACAAGGCCGAACGATTGCTGCAGCGCTCGCTCGAGGCGGCGGAACGATTGGGCGATCCGTGGGCGATCGTGCGCAGCCTTCTGTTCCAGGGGTGGGTGCCCTGGACCCGCTATCAGTTCGACGAGGCGGAGAAGGTCTGGCGGCGAGCCCTGGAGCTGGCGGATCCGGAGGACAGCTGGGCGCGCGTGCGGGCGCTCACCGCGCTGTCCATCAACCGCACCGAGATGCACGACCTCGAAGGCTCGCTCGCGCTCATCGAGCAGGCCGGCAAGCTGGCCGAGGACTGCGGCGATCAGTTCAGCGTCGCCAACACCTACGTGCAGAAGGCGCGGGTGTTCGACGATCTCGGCCGGCGCGAGGAGGCGTTGCCCTGGTTCGACCAGGCGATCGCGATCTTCACCGAGCTGGGGGCACGGTGGGAGCAGGCCGACGCGCGCGCGGCGCGGGGCATCGCCAAGCGCGAGCTCGGCAGGCTCGACGAGGCCGAGGACGACCTTCGCTTCGCGATCCGCGTCGCCGAGGAGCTCGGCGACCGGCAGCTGCCCGGCTGGACGTGGCGCGCGCTGGCGCGCGTATCAGAGCTGCGTGGCGACCAGGCCGAGGCCGAGGAGCGCCACCGCCGCTCGCGCGAAGCCCTGATCCGAGGACCGCACTAGGTCGACTTCGGCAGCGAGAGCCTGAGCAGCAGGGTGTCACCCCCGTTCAGCTCCGCCCGCAGCGTGCCCTTCATGGCGACCACCAGCTCGCGCGAGATGGCCAGGCCGAGGCCAACGCCGCCGGCCGCGGCGGAGCGCGAGGCGTCCGCGCGGTAGAAGCGCTCGAACATCCTCTCCGGATCGGGGCGGTGATCACCGGTGGCGTTCGCAACGATCGTTTCGACGCCGGATCCGTTGCCGCTTGCGCTGATGCGGACCTTCGATCCGGGCGGCGCGTACTTCACCGCGTTGTCGAGCAGGTTGTCCAGCACCTGGTGCAGCCTCTCGGGGTCGGCGGCCACGGGCGGCAGGTCGGCGGGCAGCTCCGTCTCGAGGGCCAGGTCGGCCGCGGCCGCGCGCGGGCGGACGATGTCGAGCTCCTGCTGGAGCTGGGCGGCCAGGTCGACGGCGGTGATGTGGAAGGAGACCGTTCCAGCCTCGACGCGGGCGAGGTCGAGCAGCTCCTGCGACATGCGCAGGACGCGCTCGGACTCCTCGTGCACGATGGTCGCGGCTCTCGTCCGCTCTGCGTCGGTCTTGAGACTGCCGTCGGTCAGCGCCTGGCTGAAGCCGATGAGGCTCGTCAGCGGCGTCTTCAGCTCGTGCGAAACGTTGGCGAGGAACTCCCGCTGGGTGCGGCGCGCGCGTTCAACGGCCTCGGCCATGTTGTCGAACGCGGCGCCGAGGTGGCCGATCTCGTCGGGACCGCGGATGCCCACGCGTCGCGAGTAGTTGCCGCCGGCGATGTCCTCCGCCGCTCCCGCCAGCTGGGTCAGCGGCCGCGTGACCGAGCGGCTGACGGCGAGTACCAGCACCAGCGCCACCAGCAGCGCGGCTCCGCCCGCCAGCAGCAATCGCGGCACGAGCTCGCCGGCGGCGGCCGTCGCGACGGCCGACTCAGGCCGCGCCACCACGACCCAGGCCGCGCTCAGGGGATCCCGCGCCTGTGGAATCGCCATCGCTGCGGCGAGGTAACGCTGGCCGCCAAAGACCGGCTGCGCCTCGGCCACGTTGGCAACGCGCTTGGAGGCTGTGACATTGATGGTCGAGAAGTTGCCAGGGTCCTGGCTGTCGTAGACGATCTGCCGCTGGCGTCCCAGCAGCAGGAGGCGCGCGCCGCTCAGTGTGGGCACGACTGCCGTGTTGAGACGATCGATGAAGTCGCTGTAGTCGGTCTGCCGGCACGCGGCCAGGCCGGCGTTGGTGGCCGCACCGGTCCGCGCGAAGCACTCCTGATGGCGCACGAGCAGCGTGGCCGTCTGCACGCTGCGGTCGACCGAATCCTGCGCGGCTTGCAGCTCGACGTTGCGGACGAGTAGCCACGTCAGCGCGCCACTCATCAGCAGGCTCGTCGCGACGATTCCGGCCGCGGCCGCCAGCAGACGGAAGCGCAGGCTCAGCTGGCGCTCCCCGCGAGCTCGAGCCTGTAGCCGACGCCCCACACCGTCTGGATACTCGGGTCCTTGATCTCCGCGGCCGCGAGCTTTTCCCGGACCTGCTGCACGTGCACGTCGACGGTGCGCGTGTAGCCGGGAAAGTCATAGCCCCAGACCAGGTCGAGCAGCTCGCTGCGCTGGAACACGCGGCCAGGATGCCGCGCGAACAACGCGAGCAGGTCGAACTCCTTCGGCCTCAGCTGCACCTTGGCCGCGCCGTGGCGCACCTCGTGGCGCTCGAGGTCGACCTCCAGCTTGCCCGCGCGGATGAGCTTCGGCTGGTCGGGCTCGATTTTCGACCGGCGCAGCAGGGCCTTGGCGCGCGCGACCAGCTCCTGCGGGTGAAACGGCTTCGTCAGGTAGTCGTCCGCGCCGACCTCGAGGCCGACCACCTTGTCGGTGACCTCGTCCTTGGCCGTGAGCATGATGATCGGCACCTGGCTCTGCTTGCGGATCTCCTTGCAGATCGTGAGCCCGTCCGTGCCGGGCAGCATGATGTCGAGCACGACCAGGTCGGGCTTGACCTGGCCGAAACGCGTCAGCGCCTGCGCCCCGTCCCCCACTCCCTCGACCTCGAAGCCCTCCCGCGCCAGGTAAAGGCGCGCGAGCTCGACGATGTGCGCCTCGTCGTCGACCACGAGGACCTTAGAGCTCATAGCACCAAGAAATCACCGCGCCGTCATCGCCCTGTGCGCTTTGCGTGATGGAAATGTAAACGCCGTCACCTCCCCACCCTGGCCTTCGGCCGATCGCCGGCGCGAAGGACCAGCTTGAGCGGGTTTCCGGTCAGGCCGAAGCGCGCGCGAATCCTGTTCTCGAGGTACCGCCGGTACGAGAAATGCAGGAGGCCGGTGTCGTTGACGAACAGAACGACCGTCGGCGCTTCTGAGCTCGCCTGGGTGGCGTAGCCGAAGCGCAGCCGCCTGCCCTGGTAGCTCGGCGGCGGGTGCTCGACGAAAGCCTGGCGCAGCACCTTGTTGAGCTCGTTGGTGGGCATCTTGATGCGCCGCTGGCCGACCACCTCGAGCGCGACCGGCAGGACGCTTGCGATGCCCTCCTTCGTCTTGGCGGAGATGGCGACCACGGGCGCGTAGGTCGCGAACTTGAACGCCGAGGCGAGAGCCTTCTGCCAGTACGCGGCCTTGCGTTTGGCGGGCTCGACCAGGTCGATCTTGTTCACCACGATCACGAGCCCCTTCCCCGCCTCGAGCGCGTAGCCCGCCACGTGCTGGTCCTGCGCAAGCACGCCGGTCGATGCGTCAATGACCAGGAGCACAGCGTCGGCGCGCTCCATCGCGCTGATGCCGCGCAGCAGGCTGTAGCGCTCGAGCCGGTCGCGACTCGAAGACTTCTTGCGAATGCCGGCCGTGTCGATCAGGACCACGGGCACGCCGTCAAACAGCAGCTCGGTGTCGACCGGGTCGCGGGTGGTGCCGGGCGTGGGGCTGACGAGCGCGCGCTCGTCGCCGAGCAGCGCATTGAGGAGCGACGACTTGCCGACGTTGGGCCGGCCCATGATCGCCAGGCGGTCGGCCTTGCCGTCGGCCTCGGTTTCCTCGGCGGCCGGCAGCTGATCGACGACGCGGTCGAGCAGGTCGCCGACCCCGAGCCCGTGCTGCGCCGAAACGAGGCTTGGCTCGTCGATACCCAGCTCCAGCAGCTCGTGCGCGAGATGCCGCTCCGACGGTGAATCCGCTTTGTTGGCGGCCACGATGACGGTGCGGCCTGACCGCCGGAGCATCCTCGCGATGTCCCGGTCGAGCGGGGTCAGGCCCTGGCGCACGTCGAGCAGGAGCACGATCACGTGCGCCTGGTCGATCGCGATCTTGGTCTGCGCCTCGATCGCAGCCCGCGAAGCATCCTTCGCCGACTCGAGGTCGAGGCCGGCCGTGTCCACCACCGTGAACTCGCGGCCCCGCCACTCCGCGACTCCGTAGAGGCGGTCCCGCGTCAGCCCGGCCTGCGCGTCGACGATCGCCTTGCGCTGTCCGATCACGCGGTTGAACAGGGTCGATTTGCCGACGTTGGGCCGCCCGACTATGGCGACGATGGGCCTGCTCACATGCGAATTAGACGCGAAAGCGCGACGGAGGCAGCCAGGCACAGCGCGCCACCCGCGATGAAGGCGGCGCTGGGGCTGACGAACGTCCACAGGGCGCCGGCCATGATGCTCGACACCAGGTCGCCCACCCCGTTGATGCCGTTGAGGATGCCGAAGGCGGTGCCCAGACGCCGCTCCTCCACGAGCGAGCTGGTCAGCGAGCTCTCGACGGAGCTGACCACGGGGTTCTGAGCGCCGACAAAGAGCGCGAGCAGCGCGAGCGCGATCCAGCCATGGCCGAAGACGCCGACGACGCAAGCGGCGGCGAACGTCGCGTAGGCCGCGGCCAGCACCGGGGCCTTGCCCACGCGGTCCGCCAGCCAACCGGCGGGAAACGAGACGCACGCGCCGACGGCGTTGTGCGCAAGGTAGAACCCCACGGCCGCGGAAAGCGCCGCCGCGTGGCTCAGCTCGGGCTGCACCATCTGGGCCGCCCGCAACGTGAAGAAGGCGGTGGCGAAGTTGCCGGTGCCGAACAGGGCCACGGGCAGCATCAACCGCCAGAAGCCGGCGGGCAGCGGCGCGCGAAGCGAGACCGGATTCGCACGGTCGTGGCGCGGATCGCGCGTGATCGCCGCGAACAGCAGGACGCACAGCACGCCCGGGACGAGGGCGACCCAGAACACGGTCCGGAATCCCGTACCCGCCGCCAGCAGTGCGAAGGCGACGGCCGGCCCGATCAGGGCCCCGGCCGTATCGAGCGCTTCGTGGAATCCGAACGACTTGCCGAGGTCAGCCTTGTCGACCGATCCGGCGAGCATCGCCGAACGAATCGGCTGGCGCAGGCCGCGTCCCATCCAGGCGAGGGCACGGGCGACGATGATCTGCGGCCAGCTCGTGACCGCGATCAGAAGACCGAGGCCGAGGACCGTCGTGCCGTAGCCGCCGACGGCGAGCCTCTTCCGCCACGCGACGCGGTCGCTGTACCAGCCGCTCCAGAGCTTCACCAGCGCCGAAGAACCATCCGCGATGCCTTCGACCAGTCCCACGGCGAGTGCCGGCGCCCCGAGGCCCGCGGTGATGAACAGGGGCACGACCGCGAACACCATCTCGTAGTTCGCGTCGGCGGCCAGGTCGGCGACGCCGATACCGACCACGTTGCGGTTCAGCCACCGCACGCGGACCCCGCTGCTCAGGTCACCTCCATGGGCTCGGGGCGAAACGGACCGCCGTCCGCGTCGGCGACGAACGCGTTCGCGTCCGCGGGCTTGCCGCCGGCCACGGACACGATCAGGTAGACGTAGCCCGCCCACGCGCGCTCGGTGTCGAAGCGCGACGCCTGCGCCGGATGGTCGGGATGGCTGTGGTAGTAGCCGACTATGTCCTGGCCCGCCGCATCGGCCTCACGCTGGATGCGGATGTGGTCGCGGGGATCGATCTCGTAGCGATCGCGCGCGCGCTCGACGATGATGTTGCGCGCCCGCATCGCGTCGGTCGCGGTGCGCGAGCCGCGCGGACCGACCAGGATGCCGCAGATTTCGTGGGGATAGCCCTCTGCTCCGTGCGCGTTGATGGCATCGAGCGCCGCCCGTGCGATCTTCACCGCATTCCCCTCCCCCGCCCTCGGGGGAGGTTAGGGTGAGGCCTTCCGTACAGACCTGTCGAGATGTAGCGATCGCCCGAGTCGGGAAAGACGGTGACGACCACGCCTTCCTTGACGGTCGCCGCCAGCCTGCGCACCGCCCACAGCGCCGCGCCGCTCGAATGTCCAACGAGCAGGCCTTCGCTGCGCGCGAGAGCGCGCGCGAGGTCGTACGCGGGCTCGGTCGCGCAGTACCAGACCTCGTCGGCGAGCTGCTCGTTCCAGATGCGCGGGACGATGGCGGTCGGCAGGTGCTTCAAGCCCTCGAGCCCGTGGAACGCGTCATCCGGCTCGACCGCGATCGTGCGGATGGAAGGGTCGTGCTCCTTGAGCCTTCGCGAGGTGCCCACGAACGTGCCCGTCGTGCCGAGCCCGGCGATGAAGTGCGTGACGCGCCCGTCGGTCTGCTCGAGGATCTCGATGGCAGTGCCGTCGTAATGCGCGCGGGGATTGGCGGGGTTCGAATACTGGTCCGGATAGAAGTACGCGTCGGGGTCGTTCGCCACCAGCTCGCGCACCTTGCGGATCGCGCCGTCGGACCCGTCGCCCGCGTCGCTGTAGACGATCTCGGCGCCGAACGCCGTGACCAGTGCTTTGCGCTCGGCGCTCACGTTGCCGGGCATCACGAGCTTGACGCGGTAGCCCTTGGCCGCACCGACCAGCGCGTACGCGATGCCGGTGTTGCCTGAAGTCGAGTCGATGATCGTCTTGTCCCTGGTCAGCGCACCCCGCCGCTCGCCGTCCTCGACCATGGAGAGCGCCGGCCGGTCCTTGACCGAACCGCCGGGGTTGAACCACTCCGCCTTGGCGTAGACCTCGAGGTTCGGGAATTCGCGCTCGAAGAGGCGCACGCGCAGGAGGGGCGTGTGGCCGATGTGGCGGGTGATGTCCGCGGGCACGGTGCGCATGTCGATCAAGGATAGGAATCAGCGCCGCGGGTCCGCCGATTCCGTCCTTTCTTTCTGTCTACGTCAGGAAGTGCACGGCGGCCACGCCGAAGACCACGAATACCGCGCCGAGCGAGTAGCCGATGATCGAGCGCCTGGTCACGCTGCCGCCTTCCGGCGCCAGGATGTTGAGCACGGCCTTGCCGATGAGGAAGCCGCCTCCGAGCACGGCGATCGAGGGATGGCGGCCGAGGACGCCGTAGAGGAGGACGACCGCGAACACGAGCACCTCGCCCAGCTGCAGCAGCGTGTAGGCGGACACTGCTACTTGCCCAGGGCCTGGGCGAAGTCGGCGACTATGTCGTCGGCCGCCTCGATGCCGACCGACACGCGCACGGTGCCGGGGCCGATGCCGAGCTCGGCGCGCTCCTCCGGCGTCAGGCCACGATGGGAGGTGAGCTCCGGATAGGAGATGGTCGTCTCCACACCGCCGAGGCTGGCCGCGAACGTCACCATGCGCAGGCGCGACATCATGCGCTGCACCGCGTCGCGACCGCCCTCGAGGTCGAAGGCCATCATCCCGCCGGCGCCTCCATAGTGGACGCGGCTGACGCCGGGCATCGACTCGAGCCCTCGTGCGAGCGCCACCGCGTTCTCCCCGTGGCGAAGCATTCGGACTTCGAGCGTGCGCAGGCCGCGCAGGGCCAGCCACGCGTCGAACGGGCCGAGCGTGGCACCCGTCCTCGCGAGCCTGCTCCGCGCGCTCTTGATCACGTCGTTCGCGCCGACGATCACGCCCGCGACCAGGTCCGAGTGCCCGCCGATGTACTTGGTCGCGCTGTGCATCACGACGTCGGCGCCGAGCTCCAGCGGCCGGCAGAGCATCGGCGTCGCGAAGGTGTTGTCGACCAGGACGCGGGCCCCGTGGTCGCGCGCCATGCGCGTGATGGCCGCGATGTCCACCACTCGACACAGCGGGTTGGTGATCGTCTCGACGAGCACGAGTCCGGCGCCGGCCATGCCGCGCCGCACCGCGTCGAGGTCCTGCATGTCGACGAAGTGCGCCTCGTAGCCGATCGGCTCGAGGTCCTGGCGGAGCAGCGACATCGAACCGCCGTACAGCTCGCGGGTGGCAAGTATCGTCACAGGCTTCGGGACCAGCGACAGGATCGCGGCGTGCAGCGCCGCCATGCCGCTGGCCGCGGCGGCGCCGGCCTCGGCGCCCTCCAGCTCCGCGACCGCGCGTTCGAGCATCGCGCGGTTCGCGTTGGTGTTGCGCCCGTAGTAGGAGCCTGGTCGCTCGCCACGGGCGACGGCGTCGTAGTCGGCCAGGTCGTCGAAGACGTGCACCGACGCGGGGCTGATGTCGGGCGCCAGCGGAGATCGTGCACTGAGATCGCGGCCGGCGTGCACCGCCCGCGACGCTGGCTTCACGGCAGGCTCGACGCCTGGGCGTAGTAGGCGCCGGCCCCGAGCTCGGCCTCGATGGCCAGCAGCCGGTTGTACTTGGCGACCCGTTCTGCGCGTGCGGGCGCGCCCGTCTTGATCATGCCTGTCCCGGTCGCCACGACCAGGTCCGCGATCGTGGTGTCCTCGGTCTCGCCGGAGCGGTGCGAGATGACCGCCGAGTATCCGGCCGTCTTCGCGGTGTCGATGGCGTGCAGGGTCTCCGTGAGCGTGCCGATCTGGTTGACCTTGATGAGGATCGAGTTGGCGACTCCCTTGCGGATGCCTTCCTCGAGGCGGGACACGTTGGTCACGAAGAGGTCGTCGCCGACGAGCTGGATGCGCCCGCCCAGGCGGTCGGTGAGCAGCTTCCAACCCTCCCAGTCGTCCTCGGCCATGCCGTCCTCGATGCTGATGATCGGATAGCGCCCGACCCAGACCTCGTACAGATCGACCAGGTCGTGCGCGGTCAGCGTCTTCCCTTCGCCCTTGAGGCGGTAGGCCTGGCCCTCGAAGAACTCGCTGGCCGCGGGATCCAGCGCGATCGCGACGTCATCACCGGGCCGGTAGCCGGCGACGCCGATCGCCTCGACGATGAGCTTCAACGCCTCCTCGTTGGAGGCGAGACTCGGCGCGAAGCCTCCCTCGTCGCCGACGCCCGTGGCGAGCTTGCGCTTCTTCAGCACGCCCTTCAGTGCGTGATACACCTCGGCGACCGCGCGGAGCGCCTCGTTGTAGGACGCTGCTCCGACCGGGCACACCATGAACTCCTGCAGGTCGACCGACGTGTCGGCGTGCACGCCGCCGTTGAGGATGTTGGCCAGCGGCAGCGGCAGCAGGTGCGCCTGCGCGCCGCCGAGATAGCGGTATAGCGGTATCTGCATGGCGTCCGCGGCGGCGTGCGCGGCCGCGAGGGAAACGCCCAGGATCGCATTCGCGCCCAGCCGCGATTTGTCCGGCGTGCCGTCGAGCTCGATGAGCGTCGCGTCGAGCGCGGCCTGGTCGGAGATGTCCCGGCCCATGATCTTCGGCGCGATCTGGTTGAGGACGTTCGACACGGCCTTCAGCACGCCCTTGCCGCCGTAGCGCCCCGCGTCGCCGTCACGGAGCTCGAGCGCCTCGTGCTTTCCGGTCGACGCGCCCGAAGGCACGATGGCCGTGCCGCTTCCCGATTCGGTGAATGCGGTGACCGAGATGGTGGGGTTGCCGCGAGAGTCGAGGACCTCGAGGGCGCTCAGTCCGGTGAGCTGAACCATCCGATCGGGAAGTCTAGCGTCGGCCGGACGCTGAAGCCGTAATCGAGAAGGATGCGCGCGTCGTCCGCGGAGTAGCCGGTCGCGTTGAGGACGACCGCGATCAGGTGCCGGCCGCTGCGCGTGGCGGTCGCGAGCCAGCAGCCTCCGGCGTTGTCGGTCAGGCCGGTCTTGAGACCTGTGGCGCCGGGATACGTCCAGAGCATGCGGTTCAGGTTCTGCATCGGGAAGGCCTTGTGCTGAGCGGTGGCCGAGATGGTGATGTCCTTCGTGGCCGCGATCGCCGCGAGCTGGGGGTAGTAGCGGTCGAGGTACGCGGCGACATGCACGATGTCGTGCGCGGACATGCCGTGCCCAGGCGCGTCGAGGCCGCTGGGGTTCACGAAATGTGTCTCCGTCAGGCCGATGCTCTTCGCCTTCTGGTTCATCTGCCTGATGAAGCGATCCCGCGGCACGATGCCGCGCGCCAGCGCCTCGGCTGCGTCGTTGCCGGAGTCGAGAAACAGGCCGTAGATCAGGTCGCGCACCGTGACGTGCTCGCCCGGGCTCAGGCCCATGAGGCTCGGCTCGATCTGCGTCGCGGCCGGATCGACCACGACGACCTTGTCGAGCGACCCCGCGTCGTCGAGCGCGACCATCGCCGTCATGAGCTTGGTGAGGCTCGCGGGCGCGCGCGGCGTCTCGGCGTCCCTGGCCCACAGCACCACGCGCGAGTCGACGTCGACCAGGTACGCGGCCTGCCCGTGGATCGGCAGCGCGGGCTGTTTGTGCAGGGCGAGCCAGACCATCGAGAAGTCGAAGTGGTCGAAGTTCGCGGCCTGCGGTGCCTTGGCCGCGCTCGGATGCCACACCATCGACACGACCGAGTGCTTGGTGAGCGCGGAGGCAAACCCGATCAGCGAGGCGGTGACCACGACGGCGACGAGCGCCAGCGCGACGACGTGATCGCGGCGCCGCCTGCGGCGGCCGCGCATCCGCGGGATTCCAGTGAGATCGACGTTGGCTGTGACGGCGGAACCCCCTTGGGGATATTGGGCTGCGGGGATTTTATCCAAATGCGACGTTCGCACACAAACGCGTGCTTCGCGCGAAGAATTTCGCGCGTTTGCATGCAACCGCTTATTTCGGGGCGGCGATCGGAGCGACCGCCGGCGGCCCCGGCATCGCGGGGATCGGGCTCGTCGTCGGTTCCCCGTACTTGGTGGCCAGCTGGTCGCTCGCGGCCTCCATGGTCTGCAGCGCCGTCGCCGAGTCCTTCGCGTTCATGAACACCGGCTGGCCGTAGTCGTAGATGCGATACGGCTTCCACGTGGCCGACACGAGCTGCGTGCCGTAGAACGTGTAGGTCCCGATCACACCCTCGCGCGTCTCCTCCGACCACATCTGGTCGAAGACGAAGTTGCCGTGCGCGTACGTGATGAGCTTGCCCTTGTACACCTCCACGCCCTGGTACCAGTGCGGGTGGTTGCCGATCACGATGTCCGCGCCCCAATCGATCGCGTCGTGCCCGATGACGACCGGGTCGTCCGGCGTGGGCACGCCCTTGTCCGGCATCGGCTGGCGCTCGTACTCCTTGCCCCAGTGGAACTGCACGACCACGATGTCGGCAAGCGTCCGCGCGCGCTCGATCCCTTCCTTCAGCGCCACCTTGTCGATCGCGCGCCCGACGCCGTTGAACCCGATGAACCCGAACTTGATACCGCGCACGTTGATCACCGCCACTGGGCCGAGGCCCGAGGTCTGGATGCCGTGCGAGTTGAGCAGCTGCTCGGTGAGGGTGATGCCCTCGGCGCCGTAGTTCGACAGATGGTTGTTGGCCAGGTTGGCCACGTCCACGCCGTCCAGCGTCAGCCCGTTGACGAATCGCGCGTCTCCACAGAACGTGAACCCGGAGTTGGGGTTGACGGGGCAACCGGCGAAGAGCGGCGTCTCGAGATTGACGTAGGTGATATCCGCGTTAGCCACGTAAGCGGCGGTCGGCCGGAACGGCCAGAGGAAGTCATGGCGCACGGTGGCGAAGTAGTCGACCCCACGCGCCGGGATGACGTCGCCCGTCACGAGCAGCGTCCGGAATCGCGATGGGTCAAGCGGGACGTGGAAAGTCGGGTGGAAAAGCCCCTGCAGGCTGAGCGCCGGGGGCTGCCCGGTGCGATCGCCGAACGACGGCTGGTCCGCGCGGTCGAGCGCCGGCACGATGACCGGCGCGGCCACAGGACCTGTGCTGGCCACGGGCTGCGTGCTGCCGATGCAGGCGGACAGCACCGCGGAGCAGGCGACGAGCAGCGCCACCCGCCTCAATTTCGCACCGGCAGCGAGCTGAGGATCTCCTCCATGGCCAGAAGACGCGCCACGTATGATCGCACCGGCTCGCCCAGCTCACCACTCGCGCGAAACAGCGCCTGGTTTCCCTCCTCGCGTCGCTGCGCCAGCATCGACGCATGCTTGGCGTCGAGCTCGCCACGGGACACCGCCGCCTCGACGATGGTGCCCAGCCACGAGGCGTACAGGGCGACCTCCTGCAGGCGCGGATCGCGGTCGCCGGACGGGAGCGTCGAATGCACGTGCTCGTCCCAGAGCTTGCGCAACCGGGTGACCTCCGGGGTGAGAGCCCTCAGGAGACCCCTGCTTTTAGTTGCGCCACCACCGCGTCCGCGACCTGGCTGGTGCCCACCGCTGTCGGGTCGTCGCGCTGCTCTTTGAGGTCGTAGGTCACGCTCTTGCCCAGGGCGATCACGTCGGCGATGGCGGTTTCCAGCGCGGTGGCCGCGTCGTGCTCGTCCAGGTAGCGCAGCATCATCACGCCGGAGAGCATCACGGCCATCGGGTTGACCTTGTTCTGGCCGGCGTATTTCGGCGCGCTGCCGTGCGTGGCCTCGAACACCGCGCCGTTGCTGCCGATGTTGGCGCCCGGCGCGAGGCCCAGGCCGCCGATCATGCCCGCGCCGAGGTCCGAGATGATGTCGCCGTACAGGTTCGGGCAGCACAGGATGTCGTACTCGCGCGGCCGCAGCACGAGCTGCATGCACATGTTGTCGACGATGCGGTCTTCGAACTCGATGTCCTTGTTCTTCTCGGCGACCTTACGGGCGACGGCCAGGAACAGCCCGTCGGTGTGTTTCATGATGTTCGCCTTGTGCACGGCGGTGACCTTGCGCCGCTTGTTCTGGCGCGCGTAGTCGAACGCGAACTGCACGATGCGCTCCGAGCCGGTGATCGATATCGGCTTGATCGACAGCCCGCTGTCGGTGCGGATCCTCTTCTTCAGGAGGCCTGAGATCTCCTCGATCAGGTGCTTCGCGTCGGGCGTGCCCTGCTCGAACTCGATGCCCGCGTAGATGTCCTCGGTGTTCTCGCGGATGATGATGAAGTCCAGGTCGTCGCGCAGGTTGCGCGCGCCTTTGTACGCCCTGACCGGCCGGACCAGCGCGTAGAGGTCGAGCTCCTGCCGCAGCGCGACGTTGACGCTGCGAAAGCCGCTGCCCACCGGAGTGGTGATCGGTCCCTTCAAGGCGACCTTGTTCCTGCGGATGGACTCGAGCACGTGTGACGGCAGCGGCGTGCCGAACTCCTTGATCGCGCCCTCTCCCGCCTGCTGGACGTCCCACTCGAACTCGACGCCGGTGGCCTCGAGCACGCGCACGGTCGCGTCGCAGATCTCGGGTCCGACTCCGTCGCCCGGGATGAGCGTTACAGAGTGCCTAGCCACGCGCCGTTAAGAGAGCTACTTCTTGAAGTAGTCGGCGTTAATTTTGATGAAGTCCCGCCACTGTTCCGGGACCTCGTCCTCGGGGAAGATCGCGTCCACCGGGCACGGATCCACACAAGCGCCGCAGTCGATGCACTCGTCGGGATCGATGTAGTACATGTCGGCCGCATCGTCGGTGTGAATACAGTCCACGGGGCACACCTCCACGCAGGAGGCGTCTTTCACACCTACGCAGGGCTGGACGATGACATAAGCCACGTCCCCGAAGGGTACCATGCGCCCTACATGCCCGAGAGCGAGCCCAAGCCAAGGCCGTTGGAGTCGGTTCCGGCAGGATCCGCGCAGGGCTGGAAGGCCGTGCTCAAGAGCGGCCGGCCCGTCGTCGTGCACGAGATTCCCGTGCCTCCGGCGGCGGCGGCGGCCGCGGTGCCGCGCATTCAGCGGCTCTCCGAGCACCCGCACCCATCCCTCTCCCCGGTCCTCGCCTGGGGAACGGATGCCAACGGGGTGTGGATCGCGGTCGAGCCGAACGAGGGCACGCCGCTCAGCACGGTGCTGGCGCGAGGAAGGTTCACCCCACACGCGGCCGCCGCGCTCGGCACCTCGATCCTCTCGGGCGTGGCCGCGCTGCACGAGGCCGGCGTGGCGATGGGCGGCTTCGACGCCACCGCGGTGCGCCTCACCGCCAACGGCGAGGTCCGGCTCGCGGGCCATCCGGTCGCGGCGGTGCGCGGCGCCCCCAGCCAGGGCGACCTGCGGGCCGACGTGCGCTCGTGCGGTATGGCGATCTGCGCCGCCTTCGGCGTCGACCCTGCCGGCGCGCCCGCGCCGCCGGAGCTGCCGCCGGGCCTGGTGGTGACGATGCGCTCGATGGCGAGTGGCGCCATGGGCCCGGCCGTGGACCGCGCCCTCGGCGCGCTCCGCGAGATGGCGGGCGCGTTGATGGCCCCCGACCGCCAGATCGCTGCGCAGAGCGAGCTCGCGCTGCGCGCCGGCGGCCGCGAGATGCCGTCGGTGACGCCGTTCGTGCCCGAGGCGCCCAGGCCGGCTCCCGCGCCCGCGCCCGTGGTCGAGGACACGCCGGCGCCGAGGCCAGCCTCCTACGAGCCGCCGCCGCGCTCGGTCGACACCTATTCCTCGCTGCCGCGCCCGCAGGAGACTTATCCGGCGCCGGCCGCCTATCGGTCAGCTCCTCCTCAGCAGGCCGAGCCGGTCGAGCCCGTAGCTCCTCCCGCGCCCGCCCCGGAGCCGCCCCCGATCGTGCCCGCGCCCGCGATGTTCGAGCCGGCGGCGTCGACGCCCGCACCCGACTTCGCGCCGGAACACCCGGACACCCCGGCCGACGCCGGCCTCCCGACGTCGCCGGCGACCGTGCCGGAGCCCGCCCCACTGTTCCCACCGGAGCCCGCGCCCGTCCAGGAACCCGCCGCGGCGGCGATGTCCTGGGAGCCCGCCGAGCCGGCGGCCGCGCCGCAGGGCGGCTTCGCCGAGCCCGCCGCTTCAGCACCCTCACCGGCGGCCACCAATCCGCCGCCCGAGTCGGAGTGGCCCGAGCCGGGCAAGCCTGAATCGCCCGCTCCCGCAGCACCCGCCGCACCCGTAGCCCCGTCCTCCGGTGGCGGCGCGTCGACGTGGAGCCCCGTGCAGACAGGCTCGTGGAATCCGGGGAGCGGGCACATATCGAGCTCGGAGTGGACCGGAGAGGCGACGCCGATCCCGGCGCCCGTCCCGCAAGAGCTGCGGGAGGCCGTCACCTCGCCCAGCTACACACCGCCCAGCTACACGGCACCGGCCACGTACGCGCCGCCCGCGGCCCCGGTGACGACGCCGCCCATCCCCCGCGCCCCAGCACCCGCGCCGGCGAAGAAGCCCGCGGCGAAAAAGCGGCCTGACGACGGCGGCGTTCCGGGCGGCGGCCGGCCGCGCTGGGTCGTACCCGCCGCGATCATCATCGTGCTCCTGCTCGTGCTGGGCGGTGGCGGTGCGTTCGCGCTGAGCAAGCTCGGCTCCTCGTCGAACCCCGTCGCGCACACGTCGCCGTCGCCCAGCCCGACGCACAAGGCAAGCCCGACGCCGACGAACGTCCTGAAGGACGTGCCGGTCTACGCGCCCGCCGCGGCCGCGCCGGTGACGAGCGTGACGATCGATCCGGCCAACTCCAGCTGCACGCAGGTCAGCGGCTCGTGCAAGCTCGAGGTCGACATCAAGTTCTCGTCGGTGCAGCGAAGCAACGTGTCTTTCATCGTCAAGTTCTTCGATCGCTGCTCCGGCACGACGACGGACCTTCCAGGCGCATCGTTCACGCCGCCAGGCTTCAACCTGGTCATCCTCGACAAGACGGTGCAGCTGCCACAGGGCGCGAAATCGGCGGCCGTGGTGGCCGTGACGCAGACGCCGGCGGTCGCGGCCTCGGCCCCGATCCTGCTCGGCGCCGACTCCTGTTAGCGCGCTAACCTTCAAAGCATCCGCAACGATCTGACCCGCGATGAGGCGCGAGTGCGCGCGCAGCTCATCGCCGACATCCACTACCGGGTGAGACTCGACCTGACGACCGGAGACGACACGTTCACGTCGTCGACCGTCGCCACCTTCAAGTGCGCGCAGCCGGGCGCTTCGACCTTCATCGAGTTCATAGGCCCTTCGGTCGAGCACGCCACCCTCAACGGCAAGTCTTTGCCCGCGAGCGCGTTCGACGGCGGACGGCTGCAGCTCGAGGGCCTCGCCGCGGAAAATCGGCTCGAGGTCGACGCGACCGCGGAGTACATGCACGACGGCACGGGCCTGCACCGCTTCCAGGACCCCGTCGACGGCCGCCACTACCTGCACAGCCAGTTCGAGGCCAACGACGCGCACAGGGTTTACGCGTGCTTCGATCAGCCCGACCTCAAAGCGAGGTTCGAGCTCTCGGTCACGGCGCCCGAGAGCTGGGTCGTCGTCAGCAACATGACGCCATCGCGTCACGAGGGTGGCGACTGGACCTTCCCCGCCACCGATCCCATCTCCACGTACATCACGGCCATCGTCACGGGCGACTACGCGTCATTCCATGACAGGCACGGCGACATCGCGCTGGGCCTTTACTGCCGCCAGTCGCTCGCCGAGTACCTGGACACGGACGAGCTGTTCGAGATCACGAAGCAGGGACTCGACTTCTTCGTGTGGCGGTTCGCGTACCCCTACCCATTCGGCAAGTACGACCAGCTGTTCGTGCCCGAGTTTTCGGCGGGCGCGATGGAAAACGCCGCGTGTGTCACGCACTCGGAGCGCATGGTGTATCGCTCGCGCGTCACGGAGGCGTCGCGTCTGCGCCGGGCAGAGACGATCCTCCACGAGATGGCGCACATGTGGTTTGGCGACCTCGCCACCATGAAGTGGTTCGACGATCTCTGGCTCAACGAGAGCTTCGCCACCTACATGGCCTACGTCTCGATGACGGGGGGCACGAGGTTCAAGAACGCGTGGCTCGACTTCGCGACCCGCATCAAGTCGAGCGCGCGGGCGCAGGATCAGCTGCCGTCGACGCATCCGATCGTCGCCGACATACCCGACGTGGAAGCGGTGCACCTCAACTTCGACGCCATCACTTACGAGAAAGGCGCGTCGGTGCTGAAGCAGCTCGTGTCGTGGGTCGGCGAGGAGCGGTTCTACAAGGGGATCAGCGAATACTTCCGCAGGCACGCCTACGGCAACACGGAGCTGCCCGACTTCCTCAAGCCGCTCGAGGAGGCATCGGGCCGCGACCTGCAGGCATGGTCGCGCGTGTGGCTGGAAACCGAAGGCGTCAACACCCTGGCCATCGACCTCGAAACCGATGGCGGCCTGATCAAGCGCCTGGCCGTCAACCAGAGCGCGCCACCCGATCATCCGA
Source organism: Candidatus Dormiibacterota bacterium (assembly GCA_035689345.1). Lineage (GTDB taxonomy): Bacteria > Chloroflexota > Dormibacteria > Dormibacterales > Dormibacteraceae > CF-118. The sequence goes on along the minus strand of DASSLR010000097.1, from coordinate 34,025 downwards.
CGTTGCGCCCGCAGCGGATGCGCCTGGGCCTTTACGACCTGGACGGATCTTCCTTGCGGCACCGGGAGTCGGTCGAGATCGACGTCGACGGCGAGGCCACGGCTGTTGCGCTGCTTGCCGGCAAGCCGGCGCCGGCGCTGATCGTGCCGGACGAGACCGACGACGCCTACGCCAAGCTCCGGCTCGACAGCCGTTCGCTGGCCACCGCGCGTGAGCACCTGAAGGACGTCACCGACCCCCTTGCCCGGGCCGTGCTGTGGGGCGCCCTCTGGGACATGACGCGCGACGCCCAGCTGCCCGCTCGCGACTTCGTGCGCACGACGCTCGCCAACATCGACGGCGAGACTGACTCCGTTCTGACGTTTCCCTTCATCCTCCGCATGGAGAGCGCGATCGAGACGTATGGCAGCCTGGCGCATCGCGCTGAGACGCGCGAGAGCCTCGCCGCCGGCTCACACCAGCGCGCGCAGCGCGCCGAGCCAGGGAGCGACCAGCAGCTGCTCTGGGCCATGACCTTCATCGACAACGCGCGCACCGCGGGCGACGTGGCGCGCGTGCGCGATCTGCTCGATGGTGAGTCCGAGTTCGAGGGGCTGAAGATCGACTTCGCCGTGCGCTGGAGCGCGGTCACCGCGCTCGTGCGCATCGGTGCGGCGTCGGACGACCTGATCGCCGCGGAGCTCAAGCGCGATCCCACCGAGGAGGGGCGCCGGTTCGCGGCCACGGCCCGGGCGTCGCGGCCCACGCGTGACGCCAAGGAAGAGGCGTGGAGCGCCGTCAAGGACGGGGACGAGGTCTCGCTGGCGATGAAGCGCGCGTTCGCGGCCGGCTTCCACCGTCCCGACCAGGAGGAATTGCTGGAGCCGTTCGTGCAGCGCTACTTCGACGAGCTGCTCGACGTCTGGGAGAGCCACCAGATCGACGAAGGCCTGCTGTTCGTGCGGGCGATGTACCCGGCGACCATCGTCACGCAGGAGGTCGTCGACCTGGTCGACCGCATGCTGAAGCGCGACCTTCCAGGACCGGTCCGGAGGGCGCTGCTCGAAGCCCAGGAAGGAACGGCGCGCGCGCTGAGGACCCGAGCGGCCGACCGCTAGCGGCTAGAGGCTCCTGCAGCCTCCCCGGCCAGGCGGGTTCACGGGGGGTCCGAGGTGTCCGTTGTACCCGATCGGCGTGCCCGGGGGCGCCCCCGTCGGGTTGCCGTGGCATCCGTTGGCGCCCGGGTTGGCAGCGCCGCCGCTGGCGGCCTGGCCCGAAGGCGTCGAGTCCTTGTCATGGCTCTTGGGCGCCTTCTCCCCGCCCCCGACCGGCGTGTCGGGAGTGAGGGTGCCGCCGGGCGCGTCCGCGACGTTGGACACGATGAGGTTGGTGCCGAGCGGCGCGAGCGCCGCCGGGGGCGCGGGCACGCCGTGGTGCGGCCCGGAGCTGCTGGGCATGTAGGTGACCACTCCCACCGCGGCGGCGGCGAGGGCGCCGACGGTCACTGTCGCCGCCACGCGCTGCATCTTGTCGGCGGAGTCGGTCAGGCGTGCCAGCCGCGCCAGCACGTAGATGGCGAAACCGACCAGGACGCCCACCAGCCAGGCCCCCGCCGCGCTGACGATCGTCTCGAGCCGCTCGAGCGCCGCCAGCAGCCGCCGCCGTGCGGTCGTCACGGAAACGCCGAGCGTGGTCGCAATCTCCCTGTTGGTGCGCCCCTCGAGGTAGGCGAGCGTGATGACGCGGCGGTGCTCGGGGTCGATCTCGGACAGCGCGCCGCCGATCGTGTGGCGCTGCAGGGCCGAGGTCGTGGTGTGCCAGCGCTCGGAGCCGTTCGGCCGGCTGGCCGGGTCGACCACCAGCAGGCGCTTGGCCGTGCCGTGGCGGCCGAAGCGGCGGCGCCGGTCGACCACCTGGGCACCGCTCGCCAGCCACGACCGGATCGAGTCCAACGGTTCGTGGCCGTTGGCGTCGACGAGCTGATCCTCGCTCTCGCGGGGCACAGTGCTCATGGCAATACCGACCGGGGCGGGGCCATCGGGGTTTATGAGCCTACACCCGCACGGGGCCTTGTGAACAACTACAAACTCACTACCCCGTCAGCCTCGCAGGCCGTAGCGCAGAAAGAGGTACTCGCCGTGCCGGCGCGCGCTCAGGAGCCTGGACCAGACGCCCCGACCGGGTAGCAGCTCGGCCCCCTCCACCATCCCCAGCCGCCTCTCCCCTCCCCTGCCGGCCACGACCGGCGAGATCGTCAGGAAAGCCTCGTCCAGGAGGCCGCGCTCGATCAGCTCTCCCATCACGTGAGGGCCGCCTTCGGTCAGGACCACGCCCAGGTTGCGGTTCCGCAGCTCCACGATGGCGGCGCCCAGGTCCACGTGGTCTCCCTCGCCGGCGACCACCACCTCGCAGCTGGGCGGCAGCGACCGCAGTGCCTCCGCCCCCGACCTCGTGGTGAAGATGAGCGCGCCGTGCTTGATCGCGACGTGCGATGCGTCCACGTCGCCCCTGCCGGTGACGAGGACCAGCCGAGGTTCGGCACTGCGCCCGAGCGAGCGCCTGAGGCCGGCGAAGGCCTCCGCGTACTGGGGAAAGACATGGTCTGGCGTCCACAGGTGGCCGGGTGTCGCGCGCAGCGTGCCGGCGCCGAGGAGGACGGCGTCGGCGCAGGCGCGAAGCAGGGCCATCAGGAAGCGGTCGGCCGGGTTCTTGCCGCTGATCACCGAGCCGGCCGAGGTCCCCTCGCCGAGCGCGACCACGCCGTCGATCGAGCTCACGAAGTTCGAATAGACCGCCTGCGCCTCAAAGCCGATGCCCGCGTAGATCCTCTCGAGCTCGAACGGCAGCAGGTAGCTCGGCAGGCCCTCGGCCTCGTAGAGGACCTCGAAGGCGTCGAGAAGGTCTGGACTGCTCAGTGGTCGTTCGTCTGGGCGACCGCTTGCAGGAACTCGGTACGGAGCTGCGGATCGGTCTCGTAGTTGCCGCGCCAGTAGGAAGTCCACGTGCGCGAATGCCCCTCGCGGACGCCACGCATCTGCGTGCAGAGGTGGGTCGCGTTCAGGTGCACGGCAACGCCGTGTGGTTTCAGCACGCGCACCAGCTCGTCGGCGATCTGAACGCCGATCCGCTCCTGCACCGTGAAGCGTCGCGCGAAGACCCGGACGAGCCGCGTCAGCTTGGAGATGCCGATGATCTCCTCGTGGGCGATGTAGCCGATCCACGCGTGACCGTGGAACGGCAGCGCGTGGTGCTCGCACAGCGAGAAGAACTCGATCGGCCCTTCGATGACCTGGCTGATGTTGCAGTCGGGGCCGCCGTGGCATTCCGTGGGGAAGGCGGTCAGCAGCTTGGGGTCGCCCTCGTAGCCGGCCGTCGCGTCGAAGAGGGCCTTGAGGAAGCGCGTCGGCGTATCGGTGGTGCCGGGGGTGTGCAGGTCCATGCCGAAGGCGTCGAAGATCTCGGTCGCGTAGCCCTCGAACTGCTTCCAGCGCGCCGGCGTGATGCTGCGGGGGCGGGTCTGCTCCCAGTGGGTCGCCTCTTCCGGGTCGAACTGGAGGGTGGACATGCTCATCTCCTGGCGGTGGCCGGACGTATTCAGATCACTTTACGGCCGCAGGTTGCGCCCAATTCCAGCCGGATCTCAGGAGCTCCTGTGCCATAATCCGCGGGCTTCACCACCATGGCCGCCCCCGAGCAGCTCCGCGTCGGCCTCATCGGCTTCGGCCTGTGGGGGCCTCACTACGCTCGGATCCTCTCCGGAACCATGACCAGCGCGCGCCTCGCCGCGTGCGCCGAGCCCGCCGCCGCGCGCCTGGCCGCATTCGACCGCCAGTACCCGGGCGCGCGGGCTTACGCCGACTACAACAGGATGCTGCGGGACGGCGACATCGACGCCGTGATCGTCGCCACCCCGACCTCCACCCACCGCGAGGTCGTGGAGCGCTGCCTCGCCGCGGGCGTGCACGTGCTGGTGGAAAAACCACTGGCCGCGACCGTGCAGGACGCGGAGGCGCTCGCCGATGCCGAACGCGGCAGCGGGCGCGTCCTGATGGTCGGCCACACCTTCCTGTTCAACCCCGCCGTGCGCGCCATCAAGGGCTACATCGACAACGGCCTGCTGGGCGACATCCGCTACCTCTACTTCACGCGCACCGGCCTGGGACCGATCCGCCAGGACGTCAACGCGCTGTGGGACCTCGCGCCCCACGACTTCTCGATGCTGCGTTACTGGCTCGGCGCCGACCCCGTCGACCTCATCGCGCGCGGCCAGTCGTACCTCAAGCCCGACACCGAAGACGTGGTGTTCGTGACGCTGACGTATCCCGACAAGGTGCTGGCGAGCGTGCACGTGAGCTGGCTCGATCCTGTCAAGGTGCGAAGCGTGACCGTGGTGGGCGACCGCAAGATGGTCGTGTTCGACGACACGCACGCCACGGAAAAGCTGCGCATCTACGACCGCGGCGCCGACTACCAGCCGCGCGAGGGCGGGTTCGCGGAATTCATCGCCGCGGTGCGCGACGGGGACATCGTCATCCCGCGCCTCGAGCAGCGCGAGCCGCTGCGCGAGCAGCTCGAGCACTTCGTCGAATGCGTTCGCACCGGGGCGCGACCGCTCGCGTCGGCCGAGGACGGCGTGGCCATCGTCAAGGTCCTGGAGCGCGCCCAGCGCGAGCTGCGCGCGTCCTCCCACGCGCGAGCATGAGCTTCCTGATCCACTCCAATGTCACGATCGGCAAAGGAACCGTCGTCCAGGACGGCGTCGTCGTCGGTGAGCCGCCGCGAGGCAAGAAGGCGGGTGAGCTCAAGACGGTGATCGGCGCTGGCGGCTTCCTCCGCTCGGGCACGGTGATCTACGCGGGGACGGTGATCGGCGATCGGTTTCAGACCGGCCACGGGGCGCTGGTCCGGGAGGACAACGTCATCGGCGACGACTGCAGCGTCGGCACCCACGCCGTGCTCGAGGCGGGCAACCGCGTCGGCGACGGCACGCGCATTCACAGCGGCTGCTTCCTCGAGCACACCAGGATCGGCAGCCGGGTGTTCCTGGCACCGAACGTCGTCTTCACCGACGACCCGCACCCGATGTGCCCGCGCTATCTCGACTGCGTGCTCGGAGCGACGGTCGAGGACGACGTGAGCATCGGCGCCAACGCGACCATCCTGCCGGGCGTCCGGATCGGCGCGGGCTCGCTGATCGGCGCCGGCAGCGTCGTCACCAAGAACGTGGAGGCCGGCGTGGTGGTCGCCGGCAACCCGGCCGTGCGCGTCAAGGACGTCGACCAGCTCGTGTGCTTCAAGGGTTATTTCGAACGGCCGTATGTCTGGCGAGAAAGAGAAACTTCCGCTCGTTGATCTGAAGGCGCAGCACGCCTCGATCGCGGCGGAGGTCCAGGCTGCGCTCGACCGCGTGATGGCCAACACCGACTTCATCCTCGGGGCCGACGTCGCGGAGTTCGAGAACGAGTTCGCACGCTACTGCGAGGCGGTTCACTGCGTGGGCCTGGACTCAGGCATGTCCGCCCTCGAGCTCGGCATGCGCGCCATGGGGATCGGCCCGGGCGACGAGGTGATCACGCCCGCCGGATCGTTCATCGCGAGCTCGAGCGCCGTCTCGTTCACGGGCGCTACGCCGGTGTGGGTCGACGTCGATGCGACGAGCTACAACCTCGACCCCGACCTCATCGAGGCGGCGATCACGCCCCGCACCAAAGCCATCATGGCCGTGCACCTCTACGGCCAGCCTGCTGACATGGACCGCATCCTCGCCATCGGACGCGAACACGGCCTGCCCGTGATCGAAGACGCGTGCCAGTCGCACGGCGCGCGCTACAGAGGTCGGCGCACCGGCTCCATTGGCGCCTTCGCCGCCTTCAGCTTCTACCCGGCCAAGAACCTCGGCGCGTACGGCGACGCGGGCGCGCTCACGACCAACGATCCCGAGCTGGCCGGCAAGGTGCGGATGATGCGCAACTACGGCCAGCGGGAGAAGTACGACCACGTCTACCTGGCGTGGAACCGCCGGCTCGACACGATCCAGGCCGCCGTCCTGCGCGTGAAGCTGCGGCACCTGGACCGCTGGAACGCGTCGCGGCGGACCATCGCGTCGCTCTACGACGAGCTGCTCAAGGACAGCGGCGTCGCCCTCCCGCGCGTGTCAGGCGACGTCGAGCACGTCTATCACCTGTACGTGGTGCAGGTGGAGGAGCGAGAGCGCGTGCAGCGGGAGCTGGCGGAGCAGGGCATCTCCACGGGCATCCACTACCCGTTGCCGATCCACCTCCAGGAGGCGTACCGCGACGCGGGGTTCGACCCTGGCTCGTTCCCCGTCACCGAGGCCGCCGCGAGGCGGGTCCTCTCGCTGCCGATGTACCCCGAGCTGACCGAGGACGGAGTGCACCGCGTGGCGGCCGCGCTCGGCCGCGCGGTCAGCGCTTCAGCCCGAGCCTGAGCAGGAGCACCGGCCGGAAGTAGCCCCACCAGTCGACGACGGGCCGCGCGCGCGTGTACGGCTTCTTGCCGCCCGCGTACGTGATCTGCACCGGCACCTCTTTCCACCTGTAGCCGCACATGAGCGTCTTGGCGAACAGGTAGGTTTCCACCTCGTAGCGACCGAGCCAGGCCTGGTGGAGGTCGATGCGAGGGTCGTCGAGGATCTTCAACCGGTACGCCTGGTAGCCGCCGGTCGCGTCGGTGACGCGCCGCCCCGCCAGGACGGAGAACAGCAGCGTGAACACCTGGATCATGAACAGCCGGTGCCAGGGGATGTTCACGTGGCCGCCACCCTCGAGGTGGCGCGACCCGCGCACCAGGTCGAAATTCTCCACCGCGAGCGGCCTGATCAGGTCGGGCAGCTGGGCGGGATCGTGCTTGCCGTTCGACGCCATGACGGCCACCAGGTCGAACTTCTCGCCTCGGAGGCGGTCGAGCCCGTCCCGGATCGCCGGGCCCGGCCCGCCGCGCTGCGGCCTGTCGATCACGGTCGCGCCGCTGGACCGTGCCGATGCCGAGGTCTCGTCCGTTGAACCATCATTCACGACCACGACCTCGTCCACCAGATCGCGGGGAATCCTCGGCAGCAGCCGCGCCAGCGAGGTGGCCTCGTTGTACGCGGGGATGACGACTCCGACCTTGAATCCGTCGATCATCCCGACGGGCGATTCTATTTGGTGAACTTCGGCTCGTGGCTTAGAATCGCGGGTCGCATGCGGTGGCGCGCATCCCTGGGCCTGGCGGCGGCCGTCATGCTGGCGGCCTGCGGTAGCAGCAGCACCGCTGCTCACCCCACCCCTTCAGCTCACGTCACACCCGGCGCTTCCTCCTCCCCCACCTCGTCGACGTCCGGTGGGACCACGTTCCCGAGCCCGACCCCGGTGGCCGGCGCGGTGCCGCCGGTGTCGGCATCCTGCAGCTCGCCGCCTTCGGCCGGCGAGAAGCTCGTGCTGGTGAACCTGCGCAACGTGGCCGGGATCATCGTGCGCGACATCACGGACATCGGCCACCCCGCGAACCGGTGCACGCTCACCGGAGGCAGCTACTTCAGGTTCATCAGCGCGACGCGACTGTCGTACATCGTCACGGCCAGCTCGGACCAGGGCGCGCCCGGCGCGCTTTACATCTTCGACATGGCGTCGGGGAGCACCTCGCTGGTGCGCGCCTGGAGCTACGGCGGGTTCGGATCGTGGGCGTATGCCTGGAGCCCCGACGGCAGCCACCTCACGTACATCGACTCCAACTCGAGCCAGGACATGAAGTGGCACCTCCTGTCGTCGTCCGGCGACCGCCTCCTCAGCGACCTCGGCGCGGTGCCGCCGCGTGGCGCCAACCCTGACGCCGACGACCTCTACGTCGGTTTCTCGGCCGACGGCCAGTACGTGGCGGTGGAGCAGACCTTCACCCAGCACGGGTCGGCGATCCTGGTCGACCACGTCTCCGACGGCTCGGCCGCGTACAGCAGCGCCCAGGGCACGATGGCCGCCTGGGCCGGCAGCGGCGCCCGGCTCTACTTCCGCACGAGCGCGGGCATCCAGTCGTGGGCCCCGGGCGGGGGGCTGGTTTCAGTCAGCAGCGGAACGGCGTGGATCCACCCGCGTCCGAGCCCGGACGGCAGCCGCATGGCGTTCGCGCTGCTGAATGCTCAGGGCAACCACGTCGCTGAAACCCTGGACCTGACCACAGCCTCAGGGTCGATCCAGCAGCTGTCTCCCAGTCCGCGGGTCGGCGCGGTCTTCGCGACCGCGAGCCTGGTCTGGTACGCGGGCGAGACACCGTGCACGACCGCGTCCCCGTGCGGGCTGGGAGGCGCGCCGCTCACCGGTACGACTTACATCTTCGATCTCGGCTCGGGCGTGGAAGCCGGTTCGATCGACACGAACTTCTACGACGCCTGGCCTCACGTGGTCGGCCAGTCCTAGTCCTCGTTCCCTCAGGCCGAAGTACGCTTGGTGCCGATGGCTGAGCGCGACGTGCTCTCGGTGATGATGCCGATCTACAACGAGGAGCCCACTCTCGAGATCATCCTCACCCACGTTCTCGACCGGCCCGAGGTCGGCGAGGTGATCGCGGTGGACGATGGCTCCACCGACGGGAGCTGGGAGATCCTCTCTCGACTGAGCGCGAAGGATCCGCGGCTCCGCACGTTTCGTCATCAGACCAACCAGGGCAAGGGCACCGCACTGAGGGATGCGGTCGCCCAGCTGCGCATGCCGTTCGCCCTGGTGCAGGACGCCGACCTCGAATATGACCCGCGAGACTACAGCGCGCTGCTCGAGCCGCTGCAGCAAGGGAGAGCCGACGTCGTCTTCGGCGTCCGCGGTTTTGCGGGCCAGACGGCTTTCAGCTTCTGGTTCGTGCTCGGCAACATGGTGGTCACGCTGGCGACAAACCTCCTTTTCAACTGCTACATCTCGGACATGGAGACCGGCTACAAGGTGCTGCGTTCCGATCTCTGGCGCCGTCTCAATCTTTCCGGCAAGCGTTTCGACATCGAACCCGACATCACGGCCCGAGCTTTGAGGCTTGGATATCGCATCCACGAGGTGCCGATCCGCTACTACGCTCGCGGGCGTGAAGAGGGTAAGAAGCTCACCTGGGTGGACGGGATCCGCGCCCTCGGGACGCTGCTGCGTCTCCGCGTCGCTTCACATCGCCGGCTGTTCGGGGTTCAGGCCGACAGCGACTACCACAGCCGGCGGCACGTGGAGCTGGCCCGTCACCACCCGCTGGTAGCCAGGGACAAGACCGAGTCACGAACTAACTAGCTCGCCGTCTCTCTCATCTCCCGCCACCAGACGAATCGACCTCACCCACAGGATCAGTCCCGACGCGAGAAGCGCGACGAACGGCAGCAGCGCGGCTTTGCCCGCCACCAGCGTCGCTCGGAACCAGACGATGTCCACCGCGTTGCCGTCCGTGCCGTGCTCTGGGAAGACGTGCTGCAAGTACCTCCAGGCACCGATCAGCGGAAATGACTCGAGACGCCAGTTCGCGGGGCCGTCCTGATAAGCGGCCCCGTAGCCGCCGAGGATGTCCGTGGTGATCGCGGGCACGTTCCACAGCAGACCGGCCGAGAGCAGCAGCGCCGGCGCCCATGGCGACCACACCCGCGGCAATCTGATGGCGCCGGCCCCGGCAAGCACGGCGGCGAGCGGAAGCGCCGGCTGGAAGAACCTGAAGCCCCAGTCCCAGCCTCCGACCCAGTCCGTGAAGGTGCACGACTCGATGAACAGCACGACGGGCATCGTCGAGAGGGCCACGACCTCCACGCGACGTTCGTGACTCCACAGCCATCGCGCACCCACCACCGCGAGGATCAGAGCGGGGAACTCCCACAGGACGCCGCGGCCCGGGCTGATGAGAGCGTTGGGAACGCCTTGCCAGATCGGCGTGGTCCACGAGGCCTCCGGAGTGCCGAGCCGGTAACCGAAATTCATGGGTGAGCCGAACCGAACCCAGTTTGTCGCGAGCGTCACCAGGACTGCGCTCACCCACGCCGCGCCCACCGCCATCGCGGACCTGATGCTTTTGAGCGGCGCAGGCAAGCAGAGAATCGCCAGAGCGCCGATCAGGAGCATGGAACCTTCGAGGGGTCGCACGAGAACCCCGTAGAAGAGGCTGGCGGCGACGATCCACAGCCATACGGGCTTGCGCGAGCGGCGGTAGAGAACGCTCGCGTAGAGTCCCGCAATCCAGCAAAGCGCGATCAGCGGTTGCGGCGTGTCTCCTCTAGAGGCCGCGAAAGCCGGCGAGCCCAGGGAGAAGAACGCGATCGCCCACAGCGCCGCCCGGCGGCTTCCCGTCAGCTCTTTGGCGGTCAGGCCGCTCAGGAACGCCGCGGCGGCGGTCACCACCACCCAGACCGGAGCGCCGACCAGGAGGTAGAGACGATCGGCATACAGAAGGCCAAGGTCGTACACGTTTCCCTGGTTCGGGTTGTATTGCGGCAGGAAGCGGAAGACGAACAACGCCGGGACGTACTGGAAAGACGCGCCAACGCCTCGGCTGCTGCTGGTCAGCACACTGCCCCACCAGACCGGCGGCACGAATGACCAGGAGAGGTGGTAGGTCATGGAGAGCGCCTGGCGCCACATCACGAGGCCGTCGATGCTCTGCAGGTGGCCGCTCATCACGGCGAGGAACAGGCACGAGACGGCGAGCGTGGCGGTTACCTCCGCCACGTGCACGCTCAGGGCGCGGCGCACGGCCCTCACCGTACTGACCGCGGGTGGGCCGAACCGCTACTGGACGTATGCCGTGATGTCGATGATGAAGTTGCTGGAGCCGCTGCCGAACGTGCCGACGTACACCGACACCTTGCCGGCGTTGCCGCCGGTTCCGAGCCCGACCACGAACGAGTTGGCCCACGCGTAAGCGCTGCCCGAAAAGTTCATGGTCGACGGGTCGGTGTTGGGGTTGTAGCTCACGCCTGCTGGAAAGACCGTCAGGAAACCGTTCAGGTTCCAGCCGACGGCCGTGATGTTCCCCACCACCGCTATCGCGTCGGCAGGGATCGCGCCCGCGCTCAACGCGATGACGTCGAAGGTCTTCACCTGGGTGTTGGCGACCGGGCCGGTGACTCCGCCCTTGCCACTCCTCGTGTCCACGATCCGGATCGGTTTGAAGGCCGTCCCGCTGCCGTTCGCCGCGTCGGTCCGGAGCGTGTTCACGCGCCGCCACGCGCCGACGTCGTTGTGGATCCAGAGCACGCCCTTGAGGTCGCGAACCTGTTCCATGGTGTTCGGTGAGTAGCCGGGCAGGCCCGCCGCAGCGAGCGGATCCTGCCGGATGCGCCCTGACGCGCGGGCGTAGAGGCCGATACCTGTGGAGCTCTCGCCGGTCACGCCCACGCCAGCATCGGTGAAACCGAACACCGCATAGGCGCTGGCTCCCGACGCCCAGCCGTCGACGCCCTCGGCCGCCCCGCTCCCGCCCAGGCCTTGCAGCGGCGCGGTGAACGCATCGCCCGTCGCCGTCAACGCGGTGCTGAGCGCGGACGGTGAGAACGCTGTGTCTTCGGCCGCAAACGCGGGGGCCGCGGCGACGCTCGGTTGCAGCGTGGTCGGGTTGGCGGCCGTGTTGGCGCATCCGAGCACCATGTAGCCGCCGGTGGCGGCGGCCGCCGGCACCGCCTTGACCGCGAGCCAGCCGAAGGCGCTTGCCGCCGCCGCCACACCGAGCCGCAGAAAGTTTCTTCGGCTGCCACGCGAAGGTTCAGCCGGTGCGTCCAGGCCGGTTGTGGTTTCCAGCCGTGCGAGTCGCGCGCGCAGCTCGTCCACAGTTCCCGACAGGCTTCGCACCTGCTGTTCGAGGTCGTGCGTCGAATCCTCGGTCATCTACCTGTTTCTCCGGCTCTGGCTGACGGGCTCCCGTGGCGAGCCTTCCGCTGCTCGCAGGTGATCCTCGCGCGGTTGCGATTGGGCAGCCAGGCCGCGCGGCTTGGCGATGGCCGGCCGCGACTGGTTCGCGCGTTCGCGATCCGGCTTGGGCATGAGGCCATTCTGAAGCCTTTAGCCCCCTCGGGGAGTTTCCCATGGGCCCGTCGAACTATCAGAATTACCGACGATGAAGGCGCGCGCATTACTGGCGTCGCTGCTCCTGCTTGCGCCGTTCACGTTTGGTTTGCCGCTCGCCGGCAGCGCCCCCACCGCGTTCGCAACACAGAGTGCGGCCGTGGGAGAGAGCCCGGCTGCGGGCATGACATCGACCACCGCGGCAACGAACCACGCCGGGCTCGTCGTTGCGGGTGCCCGCCTCGCGCCGAGGGCGGCGCTGCTTACGCCCATCACTCCCAACGGTTCGTGGCCGGTGTATCACCACGACGACGCCCACTCGGGTGCGGACCCCGCAGCCAAGTACGTCACCAGCGTGATTCCCGGTTGGACGTCCGCAGCGACGGACAAGCAGATCTACGCCGAGCCGCTCATCTACGGCGGCATCGTGTACGCGGCCACCCTGAACAACACCGTCTACGCCTTCAACCAGACCGACGGATCACTCGTCTGGTCAAAGAACATGGAGGCCGATTTCGGGCTCGGTAATCCCGAGTCTCGATGCTGCGGCGGGGCGAATGCATGGGGATGCGGCAACGTGTCTCCCCAGGGAATCCTGGGCACGCCGGTCATCGATCCGTCGACCAACCGCATTTATGCGGCCATCCTCCTGACCGACCCACTGGGCGGATCGGCTGATCAGTACCGGCTCGTGGGTTTGAACCTGGCGACCGGCGCGCTGGAGCTCAACACGCTGATCTCTGCCACCGGCTTCGACTGGCGCATCCAACAGGAGCGCGGCGCCCTTGCCGTCCACAGCGGGTATGTCTACGTGCCCTTCGGTGGGCGAGCCGGCGACTGCGGCAACTACAGCGGCTGGGTGTTTGGCGTGCCGACCAACGGTTCGACGACCCTCACCGTTGGCCAGACCTCCAACACCGGCAACGGAATCTGGGCCGCGGGAGGCGTGGCCGTTGACGACACCACCGGCGACGTGTACGTGACCACCGGCAACGGTGTCAACAACGGGAGCGGCGACGGCTGCAGCGACGATGGTCTCGGCAACCCGAACTTCATCAACGACGCCGTCGTCCAGTCGTCGTCGTCGCTGGTCGAGAACACGTATTTCATGCCCGGTGACTGGCAGGCCAACTGGTGCTCGAACGACCAGGACCTCGGCTCCGCGGGACCGCTGCTCATCAGCCACAGCCTGATGTTCCAGGCCGGCAAGTGGGGCACCGGCTTCCTGCTCGATCCCACGAACCTCGGCGGGGTCGGCGGCCAGCTCTTCCCCACTCCTGCAGGTTCGGACAGTGGCAACGACGTCTGCTTCGGCAATCACAGCGATGCCACGTTCGGCTCGTTCGCCTACTCGGCCCCATTCGTGTACGTCGAGTGCGAAGGCCACGGGCTGGTCGCGCTCCACGTCGACACGGTGACTCCCTCCTTCAGCCCGTGCGACTCCGTCTGCGCGGCTCCCGACTGGCACGCCGGCGGTACCACCACGTTCGGGCCGCCCATCGTCGCGGCGGGCGCGGTATGGGTGGCCAGCAACGGCGGCGGCCTGTTCGCCTATCGCGCCGGCACCGGGGCGCTCATCTACCACAGCGCCGGCTTCTCGATCAACCGCTTCTCGACTCCGGCCGAGGCGGGTGGCCAGGTGTTCGTTGCGGCCGGAAACGTCGTCAAGCAGTTCGTGATGCACTTCGGCGCGACCCAATCCACGGCCCCGCCGTCGGTTCCGCCGCGCACGCCCGTGGTGCAGGTCTCGCCCGCGGCGCCGGTGACGCGGCCGCCGGTCAACCAGTCGAGCCCTTCACCACCCCCGCCGCGCTGAGCGGCGCGGTCCACCTGACCCCGGCCCAGGCCAGTCCGATCAACGTCCAGAACTCGAGGCTCAGGTCGTTCTTGAAGTAAGGCACGTCGACCAGGCCGTGCACGATCACGCCCACAAGCGCCAGCAGGATTCCCAGCTCGAGTGGCCGCCACGGCGAGCTGGTCTGTCTCGAGCCCAGCCATGACGTGCGGAACCCCACCACCATGATCCACGCGAAAGCGACGACACCCAACAACCCGGTCTCGCTCCAGAAATTCAAGACGATGTTGTGCGGATAGATAAAGCGATCGGTGTGCGTCGGATTCCAGTACGGGGCGAGCGTCGCCGCGAATCCGGACAGGCCCGCGCCGAAGATGAGGTGCTGCGAGAGCATCTGCAGGCTCGCCTTCCACAGCTCGAAGCGCCCCACGAGCGTGTTGCTCCCGTTTGAGAAATCGAGCTCGATCGCGAGCCTGTGATTGATGGGCGGAATCAGGATGAGCACGATTGCCGCCGCCACCGCGCCGCCCAGCAGCCACCAACGACGCCTGTGGGAGATCGCGAGTCCGAGGGCCACAACCGCGAGGGCGAGGTATCCGCCACGCGAAAAGCTGAGCAGCGTCGCCACCACGGCGAGCGCGATGAAGCCGACGCTCAGGATGCGCTCGAGACGATCTCGCGAGTAGAGCAAGTAGCTACCCGCGATGGCGATGAGCGGCACGAGGAACAACGGCACGTCGTTGGCGTTCATGAAGATGGCGACCGGTCCCGTGTTGACCACGTTCAGCACGTGATGCCGGATGGCATCAAGAACCACGAATGCGTTGGCGACCGAGACGACGATGCCGGCGACCCCCAGACCCGCGAGGAGGACGGACGCCCTCTTCGGCGTCCGCACGACGTTGCCGATGACGTAGAAGAAGACGACGGGTTCGACGAAGTAGGCCCGGTAGATCCCGAGCGCGGCCCGCTTGTCCGGTGCCACGGCTAACGAGACGGCGCCGGCGAGCAGCAGGATCGCCGCCGCGATGCTGAATGGCGAGCGCAAGCTCGGGACTGCTCGAGCCCCGTAGCTCTCGACGGCGAAGGCAACCAGGGTCAGCGCCACCGCGTCCTCGAGCACGGTCGTCGGATAGAACCCGACATGCCAGCGCAGCGTGTAGGCAGGCATGAGAGCGCACGTCAGACCGCAAAGCAAAAGGCTGATCCGGAAATCGCCTGAGTCGAGGCCCAGTCGCGCGCCCGCCCGCGACAGCAGCGATGAAGCCAACGGCGAAAACATAAGGGTTCGGCGGACCGGCCTAGGAAAGGCCGACGCCTGCCGCCGCCAGCCTGGCTCGATCGCGATCGCGCAGGAACCCGGATTGCTTCGAGTTGGGCCTGGGCGTGTGAGCCTCGTCGTACCGCAGCGCACCTTCGACCGTCGCGAACCTGCCCACGGGCCGGTTGAGCGGATTGATCCCCAGCCAGTCGCTGGCGGCCAGCAGCACCGGCTGGGCCAGCCGTTTCAGCCGCGATCTCTCCGGGATGACGTTGGCTCGCGCCACACCGTGGGCGCGCATGAAATCTTCGAGCCGCGACCAATCCTCGGACGTCGCCTTGGTGCCCTGCAGCTGCAGCTCGGCCGCCAGCTCGTCGCAGTAACTGCGAATGTCCAGCTCGACGAAACGGCCAGAGCGCTGCTCGCTGCGCATCCGCCCGTACTCGTTGGCCCGGATGTTGAGGTTGTTGACGATCTCGGGGATGGGCGCGAACGGTAGGCCCCCGCGGCGAGCAACCCTTTGCGCGAATTCGCGAGAGGAGTCGTTGAGCTGACCGCTGCCGAAGCCCGCGCCGTTGCTCCAGGCGTGGCCGAAGCTCACCATCAGCGGCCTGTCGACATAGTCGAAGCGATCCACGTGGTCCAGCACGTGGACGCAAAACGCCGCATCGGGCGCGATGGATGCCATGAGCGTCCCGTACACGGACGTCATGGCCGCGATCAGCTGCCGGCTGGCAAACGAATTGAGCATGCAGGGTGCGCCCCATGGAGCCACCGAGTGTGCGAGCAACGACACCACCCAATCCGAGCGAAACGTTTCGGTGCGACCGCTGAACGGCGGCCGCTGCAGGCGATACGGGCTCTGCACCTCGAGGATGCCGCTGCTCGAGTAAGAGACCACCTCGGACCCGCGAGCGGTGATCTCCCCGTGGAGGATGCTCAGCGCGTCGCGCCGGAACGCCATTCGATCGGTGAGGTAACCCACGTACTCCCCGCGCGCCTGGCCAACCGCGAACTCCCAGTGCTCGCCCATGTCCAGCTCGCCGGGAGGGCGCACGTACCGCACTCGATCATCGGCCGCCTTCGCCACCTCGGCTCTCAGGCGCCCGGCGTCTTCCTCACCGGAGTTGTCGGAGACGACGACCTCAAAGTCCTGGAAGTCCTGGCCGAGAACGCTCCTGAGCGCGATCGCGGCCAGTTCGGGTCGGTTGCGGGTGGGGATGACGACGGTGAAGAACAAGGCTGGGATCCTACGCGGAAGCGGTCAGCTCCGCGCAGAGAACACCGGTGGCGTTGGGAGCGCCCAGCTCCTGAAAGCCCCTGTCCGGCAGCTCGGGTGGGAATGCCCTGCGCCAGCCGCGGACGTCGCCGTAACGGTAGTACGCAAGCTCGCCGGTCTGGAGATCCGTCTGGCGCACCAGCTCGTCCCAGGCAGGCTGGTCGTACTGCCGGAGCCAGTGCAGCTGCTGGCGCCGGCCGAAAGGCACGGTGATCAGGAGCCGGCCCCCTGGCGTGAGGATGCGGGCCAGCTCACGCAGCGCGAGCACGTCTCCTGACGCCTCGCTCTGGGCCAGGCCGCCATAGCCGCTCACGTCGAGGCCGATGTGCTCGAGGGTCGAGATGCACACGACGAGCTCGAAGCTCGCGTCCCGGAAGGGAAGCGAGCGGACGTCGCCCTGCACCATCCGAAAACCTTCAACCGGCTTCCTTACGAGGTCGACACCCCAGAGCTCGCTCACGCCGCTCACCCGCATGGCGTCGAGGTACACGGGTAGCGCCCAGGTGGTGCCGACGTCAAGCAGCCGGTGCTCGCCTCGGATGCGGGAGATGACCCACGGGATCTCGATGACGCGCTCGGTCATGCCGGCGGTTGACGCGGCTGTCGCGCCCAGGTCCCACGAACCACCATTCAGACTCTTGAGCTCGGCGGTGATGAGGGCGACCTCATCGTCGGCCTGGGTGTAGAGCCGCCGCGCGGGAGTTGCGCTGAGGTACTCGCGCATGCGGGTGCGGGTGGCCTCGGAGAAAAGTCGACGCACGACCGGCCGCAGCACTCGTGCGGGATTCATCTGCTAGTAAGCGTGATGTTGGGTGAAGAGGCGCAGGCCCGTCAGCACTATGCATTTCAGATCCAGCGCGAGGGACCAGTGCTCGATGTAGTAAACGTCGTACATCGTTCGGTCGTGTATGGGCGCCGCCCCGCGCAGATCGTTCACCTCGGCCCAGCCGGTCAGACCTGGTCGCACCTGGCTTCGCTCGAGGTAGCGCGGCACCTCGCCGCTGTAGCGCTCGTCGAAGAAGGTGGGCTGGGGCCGGGGTCCGACCAGGCTCATGTCGCCTTTCAGGACGTTGAAGAGCTGCGGGAGCTCATCGATGCTCGATCGGCGAAGGAAGCGACCCAGTGGCGTGACCCTGTCGTCGCCGGGCTTCGCCACCACCGGCCCGGTCTTGGACTCGGCGTCGGGGATCATCGAGCGGAACTTGTAGATCACAAAAGGCCGGCGGTTCTTGCCGATCCGTTCCTGACGGAACAGGATCGGTCCAGGCATCGTGACCTTGATCAGGATCGCCGCCACGAGGAGTACCGGGCTGAAGATGGCAAGCATGACGGAGGCGACCACGATGTCGGTGGCACGCTTGACGGCGGCGGTCCAGCCGCGCAGCTGGCTGCGCCTGATGCCGACGAGCGGCAGACCGTCGATGGCGTTGGCGTCCACGCGGGTGCTCATGATCTCGAGCAGGTCGGGCACGATCTTGAACTCGAGCTTCGCGTCTTCGCAGAGCTTGATCAGGTGAAGCAGGCGCTCGCGTTGTGAGGCCGGAAGCGCGAGAAACACCTGGTCCACGCCGTACTGCGTGACCAGGGACGGCAGGTCGCCGACGCGGCCGACGACCGGCACATCGAGATAGGAGCTCGCAGTCAGCTCGTCGGTCGCAACTCCGACGACGTGGAAGCCGTACTGGGGAAACATGCTCATGCGCCGGATCAGGAGCTCACTCCCCTCGCCGGTGCCGACCATCAGCACACGCTCCGTGCCAATGCCGCGACGCCTGAGCCTGGTCTCGAACTGACGCAGCAGATAGCGCTCGGCCGTCATCAGGACCGCAGCGAGGGCGACCGCGGGCACGATCGTGAGGCGCGAGTAACTCGCGCCGAGGTTTCCGAGCTCGATGGCCGCGAAGATGAGAACCGCGGCGAGTCCGATCCCCGCGTAGGCGGCAAACAGCTGGTCGATGAGGGTGCGGCCCCGCCACGAACGGTACTGGCCGGTGATCGCCATCGCCAACAGGTAGATCACGACCACGACCGGAATTGCAGCCAGGTACGGCTGAAATGGCAGCGCCTGGACGGCGTTGTTGTACTTGACCCAGTAGCCGAACGGCACCGAGATGGCGGCGACGACGGCATCCCCCACGACCAGGGCGATCGGCAGCCAGTCCGCGGGCAACTTCGCAAGCACGCCGGTGGAAGCCTTCTGGTGGGCGACGTCCGACAGTGCCACATCAGCAGGTGCCGGGCGCACCTGGGCTCCGCGACGCGCCATGGCTACAGGTTACCCTCCAGTGCCGGATGTCCGGAACTGGGTCGCCCGTACCGCGGATCGCATTCGATCTCACCCCGCTGCAGAATGCCCATCGCTACCGCGGAATCGGCACCTACGTGCGCGGACTGGCGCGCCGCCTGGCCGTGCAGAGCAACGTTCCCATCGAGTTCTGGGGTTGGAGTGGCGACGTCGGGATGGACTCGATCCCTCCTCCCCATCGCCTGGTCCAGCTGCCGCGGGTTCCGATGCCGCAGTATCGAGGCGCCTGGCTGTTCGCACGCCTGGCGATGAGGCTGCGCAAGCAAAGGAGCAGGGTGCAGGCGGTGCACATCACGGATCCCGACGCGCTCACGAGGCTTGGCGGCCACAAGGTGCTCGCGACCGTCTACGACCTGATTCCCCTCAAGCGGCGTGAACAGGGCGAGCGTCGCCGCCAGCTTCGCGGCCTGATCGCGCGGTCCGGCTATGACTCCTACCTGCGCGAGCTCCAGCTCGCCGACATGCTCTTTGCGATCTCCGAGCAGACCGCCGATGACGTGTCGCGCCTCCTCGGCATCCCCGCGAGCCGGATCAGGGTCGCGGCACCGGGCGTGGATCTGCCGCCGTCGAGCGGCACGCACACCGACCAGGCCAGGCCGTACTTCCTGTATCTGGGCGGTCCGAACCCGAACAAGAACCTCGGCGTCCTGCTCGACGCCTTCGCATCGCGCGGCGAGCTCAGCGAGCAGCTCCTGATCGGCGGCCACTGGCTGCCGAAGCAGGTGGCAACGCTGAATCGCCACCTTTCGGCGCGTGGCTTGAGCGCCCGAGTGCGTTACCTGGGCTTCGTGCCTCCGGCGGAGATCACCGGCCTGATGCGCGGCGCGACCGCCCTTGTCGTCCCATCGCTCCAGGAAGGCTTCGGTCTTCCGGTGGCCGAGGGACTTGCAGCCGGCGCGGTCGTCATCCACAGCCGGCTCCCGGTGCTCGAGGAGACATCACTCGGTTCCGCGCTCACATTCGACCCCAATTCGGCCACCGAGCTTGCGAGGTGCCTGTTGAGCGCGGCTCGAGATTCCGCGCTCGCGGCGTCGCTGCGCGCGCGCGGCCAGGAGCGCGCGGCCGCGCTCACGTGGGATGAGGCGGTGACCACCACGCTCGCCGCGTATCGCAGCGTGCTGGCGGCGTGAGGGTCGGCATCGACGCCCACATGGTGGGCGGCCTGGAAACCGGGAATGAAAGCTACGTCAGGGGTCTGGTGGAAGCCCTCGGCGCGATGGCGAACACCGATCTCGATCTCGTCGTGTATCACCTCGGCAGGCCATGGTCGGAGCCCTCGCGTGGTGTCAGCTTCAGGCGGCTGGCCAGCGGCAACCCCGCCTGGCGCCTGGGATGGGAGCTGCCGGTGAGGTCGGCGCGCGACGGCCTGGACCTGCTGCACGTGACCTATGCGACCCCCCTGTGGTCGCGGGCTCGGCTCGCCGTGACGGTGCACGACATCTCGTTCGCCTCACATCCGGAGTGGTTCTCATCCCGCGACCTGCGCGTCCTTTCGACGTTCGTACCCAGGTCGCTGCGCTCGGCGGCGAGGGTCATCACGGTGTCGGAATGGGAGCGCGACAGGATCGTCGAACGGTATGGCGTTCCGGAACGAAAGATCTCTGCGATTCACAACGGACCTGGTGCTGCGGCGCAGCCGATCTCCGACGCTGACGCCAAAGCGGAGCTCCAGGCGCTCGGGATGGGCGACTTCGGGCCGTATCTCCTTGCGGTTGGCAACCTGCAGCCACGCAAGAACCTGATTCGGCTGATGCGGGCTTTCGAGGCTTCGCGGGCGGGTAGCGATCTGCGACTGGTCGTCGTGGGACCACGTCGTCATCGCGGCGGCGAGGTGCTGGCAGCGGCCGTCCCCCTCGGCGAGCGCGTCCATTTCACCGGCTACGTCAGCGACCGTCAGCTCGCGGCCTGCTACAGCCACTGCACGGCTTTTGTCTTCCCGTCCTTGTACGAGGCTTTCGGCCTGCCCGCGATCGAGGCGATGGCGCACGGAGTGCCCGTTGCGTGCTCCAACGCCGGCGCGCTGCCGGAGATCTGCGCCGATGCCGCGCTCATGTTCGACCCACTTTCGACTGAGGCGATGGCCGCCGCGATCCAGGCGATCACCACCGACACGGCCGTGCGCGACCGGCTGTCAGCCGCGGGTCCCGTGCGCGCCCGCCAGTTCAGCTGGGCGAAGAGTGCGACGCTGACCTACGAGGCGTACCAGAAAGCGCTGGCCTGAAAGCCCTCAGCGGCGGCCGGTGGCGACGATGCCGAATGTCGAGCGGATCTTCAGCCGCTCCCCGATCCACTGCGACACACGCGCCTGGCTCGAGAAATAGACCATGACCTCGACGGTGGCGAAATCGCCGGCGAGCATGGCGGCGATAGCGTCCGAATCCACGCCGTTGCGATGCATGTGGTACTCCTCGTTGTCATCGACGTTGTCCTCGCGGAACACCCCGCGCGACCTTCGGATCCGATTGCCGACGCCGCGGATGACATGGCCCTCGGTGAGCCGCCACGGGATGTAGAGCGCCTGGGCCGCCGTGAAGTGAAGCCTGGGCAGCCTGTCGTAGCGGAGCGGGTCCTGGAACGTGATCAAGGCGCCTCCCGGCGCGACCGCCTCTGCGCTCTTGCGCAGCAACGCCAGGTAGTCCGGGATGTGGTGCAGCATCGAAACGTGGCTGACCACGTCGAAACGCTCGCTCTGGCCGGTCAGGAAGTCGAGCGCGTCCGCCTCCACCGTGCGGACGGCGGGATGGTGCTGCTTCAGCCGCCGCAGCTGCTCGGCCGACGTGTCGACGGCGGTCAACCGCCCACCCGCCTCGATCCACACGCGTGAAGCCGCGCCATCGCCGGCGCCCAGGTCCAGGACACTCGGAGACGGGCCGACCGAAGCCAGCACCCGGTCGACAGCGCGCTTGTAGATCCGCCACACGGTCGGGTGATTGAGATGCGGCGAGCCGTGTGCGGCGTCCCTCGTCGCGTATGACGCGATGTTGGCCCGCCTGGCCGACTCCGAATCCGCCATTCGCGAAAATGCTAGCAACCCAAAATTGGTCAGCTTCGCAATCGTCAGCTATGACATCAGGCGCGACCTGCACGATCCGCTGCGATTCTTCGAAGTGCTGAAGCCGCTGCACCTCTACCACAAGAGTTCGTACCTCGATATGGCGCCGTCCGAAAGGCAGGACGCCGATTCGTTTCGGAGCCCGCTGGACCTTCTGCGTCGCCTGCGGCGTGCCCGACCGCAAATCATCCAAGGGGCCGAGCCGTTCGTGCGCCGGCTGATCCCTTACGACTGGGCTGTCCTGGCGTACGCGAAGCGAACACGCACTCCGTATGTGGTGCCCAGCCTCGACAATCTGCCTGTCGCGGGTAAGTACGGCGCGGCGTGGGCTTCGCTGGTGCGGGCGTCGGCGGGGCCGTACGTGCGCGGCGCGAACCTCGCCGTCGCGGTGAACGAGGGTGCCGAGCGCAACCTGCTGTGGGCAGGCGCGCGCCGGGAGAAGACGGCCCGGATGATGTATGGCACCTGGGGCGTGGACACGACCGAGTTCACGCCTGAGGGCCCGCGGCGCAAGGTGGGCGGCGCGGACAAGTCGATCGTGTTCCTTGGTCGGCTGGAGCGCGCCAAGGGCGTGTTCGATCTCGTCAACGCCATGCCTCTCGTCCTGCGGCACGCGAGGGCCGGGCTGACCGTCATAGGAGATGGACCCGACAAGGAGGAGCTGCGCGCCGCGGCGCAGGCGGCGGGCGTCGGGTCGTCGACCGAATTCGTGGGCGCGGTGATGAACAGGGACGTGCCCTCCTATCTCCGCGCCGCGACCGTGCTGGCGGCTCCGTCGAAGACAACCCGGAAATGGGCGGAGCAGGTGGGCATGGGAGCCATTCAGGCGCTGGCATGCGGCGTGCCGGTCGTCTCGACATTTTCCGGCTCGATCCCGGAGTTCGTCGACGACGGGGTGACCGGGCTGCTCGTGCGCGAGGGCGACGTGCCTGGGCTCGCGTCCGCGCTGGTCCGGCTGCTGACCGACGACGAGACCCACGCGCGCCTGTCGCGAAGCGCCCGCGCGGAGGCGCTCCGCCGCTTCGACGCGCGCGCCAACGTCAGAGCAGTGGAGCAGCGGATCCTCAGCAGCTGTGGCTTCCAGTGAGCGCCGCGAAACTGAGGGTGGCGATCGACATGACCTTTCCGAACCGGGGCGCGGCGGGCTCCAGCACCTACGCGAGGGAGCTCATCGGCGCCTTGAGAGAGCGGGAAGAGATCGACGTGGTGCCGATCGACGCGGGCTCCGCGCCAGGACTGCCCGGCACCGCGCGCTGGCTGCTCGGCGGCGCAGCTCGGAGGATGGCCGGCGCCCAGCTCGTCCACTGCCCTGCATTCGTCGCGCCGTGGAGGTTACCGGCGCCCTTCGTGCTGACCGTCCACGACACGTCCATCTTCTCCTTCCCCGACGACCACGACTTCGAGTGGCGCGCGTACATCCGCGCCTTCCTCGGGCGGCGTGCCCGGGCCGCGGCGCGCGTCATCACGGGGACGGAAAGCGCGAAGACCGAGATCGCGCGCGACCTTCGCGTGCCGGCGGACCGCATCGCGGTGACTCCTTACGGAATCGGCAAAGACTTCTCCCGCGCCGCCCCCGTTTCGCGTACGCAGGAGGGTCCGCCCACCCTGTTGTTCGCCGGGGCACCTACCAGGCGCAAGAACCTGGAGCTGGTTTTGCAGGCGATGAGCGCGGCCCCTGAAACCAGCATGCTGGGGCGAGGACGCCTGGTGATCACTGGAGCGGACCAGGCCCAGCATCCCGACCAGGCTGAACGCATCCGGCGGTTGGGACTGACTGGCCGGGTGGAGTGGCGCGGCAAGGTGCCGCGTGAGCAGATGCCCTCGTTGCTGGCGAGCGCGGACGTGCTCGTGTACCCATCGTGGCACGAGGGCTTCGGCTTTCCGGCGCTGGAAGCCATGGCGGCAGGCACACCGGTCGTCGCGTCGACGGCGCCATGCCTTCCAGAGG
Source organism: Candidatus Dormiibacterota bacterium (assembly GCA_035689345.1). Classification (GTDB taxonomy): domain Bacteria; phylum Chloroflexota; class Dormibacteria; order Dormibacterales; family Dormibacteraceae; genus CF-118. Next base: position 10,401 of record DASSLR010000097.1, on the reverse strand, counting down.
TGCTCGGAGACGCCGCCGTGCTGGTCGACCCATCAGACGCACGAGCGTTCATCGAAGCGGTCGAGGCCGTGATCTCGCGACCCGACCTCCGCGCGCAGCTCGTGGCCAGGGGCAGGGCGCGCGCGGGGCTGTACACCTGGAGCCGCTGCGCCGAGCTGACGACCCGCGCCTACTTCGAAGCCGCAGCCGGGAGGCCCTGAGCCCCAAAGGTAAGATTTGTCGTCGAAGTGAAGGTCGTCATCCTCGCCGGCGGCCTCGGCACGCGCCTTTCCGAAGAGACTGAGGTCAGGCCCAAGCCGATGGTCGAGATCGGAGGCCACCCGATCATCTGGCACATCATGAAGCACTACCTCCGCCACGGCTTCGACGAATTCGTGGTGGCACTCGGCTACAAGGGCGAGGACATCAAGCGCTACTTTCTCGACTACAACCGGCTTCGTTCGAGCGTCACTGTCGATCTGGCCACCGGGCAGTCGAGCTTCCATGAAGCGGGAGGCGACACATGGACCGTGCACCTGATCGACACGGGCTTGAAGGCGAACACCGGGGCTCGCGTGAGAAACCTGAAACCGTGGCTCGAGGGTGAGACCTTCATGCTCACCTACGGGGACGGCGTCTGCAACATCGATCTCGACGAGCTCCTGCGGTTCCACAAAAAGGTCGGCCGGCTGGCCACGGTGACCGCGGTTCGGCCGCCGGCCCGGTTTGGAGGCCTCGTGTTCGACGGAGACCTCGTTTCGGACTTCACCGAGAAGCCCCAGATCGGGGAAGGCTGGATCAACGGCGGCTTCATGGTCCTGGAACCGGGTGTGTTCGACTATCTGGGCGGCGACGACCCCAGCCTGGAGTCCGACGCGCTCGAGCACCTCGCCGCCGATCGCCAGCTCGCCGCGTACAAGCACGACCGTTTCTGGCAGTGCATGGACACGCTGCGGGACGTCCGCCTGCTCGAGAGCCTCTGGCAGAGCGGGCAGCCTCCGTGGAAGACGTGGGACTGACAGCTCCGGCCTCCACCGAGTTCTGGCGCGACCGCCCGACGCTGGTCACAGGCGCGTCGGGCCTGGTCGGCGGCTGGCTGGTGAAGAGACTCGTGGACTCGGAGGCCGACACGGTGTGCCTCGTGCGTGACTGGGTGCCGCAGAGCGACCTGATCGGCTCCGGGCTCATCGGCCGGGTCAAGACCGTGCGCGGGGACCTGCGGGACCAGCGCCTGCTCGAGCGCGTGCTTGGCGAGTACGAGATCGACACAGTCCTTCACCTGGCGGCGCAGACCATCGTTCCGATCGCGAATCGCAATCCGATCTCGACTTTCGAGACCAACGTCGCGGGCACGTGGGCGTTGCTGGAGGCGTGCAGGCGAAGTCCGGCAGTGCGGCAGGTGGTGGTCGCCTCCTCGGACAAGTCCTACGGCGACCAGGAGCACCTCCCATACGACGAGTCCATGCCCCTTGCGGGCCGTCACCCGTACGACGTCAGCAAGTCGGCAGGCGATCTGATCGCGCAGTCTTACGCCGTCACGTACGGGTTGCCGGTGATCATCACGCGCTGTGGAAACTTCTACGGCGGCGGCGATCTCAACTGGAGTCGAATCGTCCCGGGAACGATCCGGTCGGTCCTGCGCGGCAAGAGACCGGTGATCAGGTCGGACGGCCAGCTCGTGCGCGACTATTTCTACGTCGAGGATGGGGCCGCCGCGTACACGCTGAGCGCCGAAAAGCTCGCCGCCGAACGCGAGCTCGCGGGCGAAGCCTTCAACTTCTCCAACGAGCAGCCCATCAGCGTCCTCGACCTGGCCGGCCTCATCCTCCGGCTCATGAGCTCAGACCTGGAGCCCGAGATTCGCAACGAGGCGAGCAACGAGATCAAGTGCCAGTACCTCAGCGCGGCCAAAGCTCGCGCAAGACTGGGTTGGCAGCCCGAATTCCAGCTCGAGCGCGGACTCCAGCTGACGATCGACTGGTACCGCCGCTTCTTCGGAGCCTCAGCGTGAGTGCATGCCGCTCATGCGGCTCGACCAAGCTCGACCTCGTCCTTTCGCTCGGCCGAACGCCGCTTGCGAATGCGCTCCTCAAAGAAGTTGAGCTGAACCAGCCCGAAGCCACCTTCCCCCTGGACCTGGTCTTCTGCACGGCCTGCGGACTTGTGCAGATCACCGAGACGGTGCCGCCGGAGCAGCTCTTCAGCCACTACCTCTACCTGTCTTCTTTCAGCGACACGATGGTGAGCCACTCGAGGGAGTTGGCAGAGCGGTTGACAAGCGAACGCGGGCTCGGACCGCAGAGCCTCGTGGTCGAAGTCGCGAGCAACGACGGTTATCTGCTGCAGTTCTACATGCGCTCCGGCATTCCCGTGCTGGGCATCGAGCCCGCGGAGAACGTCGCGCGCATCGCTCAGGACAAGGGCATTCCGACACTCACCAGCTTTTTCGGGCTCGACCTCGCACGCGAGCTGCGCGCGAGCGGGCGTCGCGCCGACGTGATGCACGCGAACAACGTGCTCGCGCACGTCGCCGACCTGAACGGGTTCGTCGCAGGCATCGCAGAGCTGCTCCAGGACGGCGGGGTGGCGGTCATCGAGGTACCGCACGTAAAGCCGATGATCGAGCGCCTCGAGTTCGACACCGTGTACCACGAGCACCTGTGCTACTACTCGCTGACCGCGCTGGTTCCTCTCTTCAAACGCCACGGCATGGAGATCGTCGACGTGTTTGAGATTCCACTCCATGGGGGCTCGCTGCAGGTCCACGCCGCCCTTCGCGGCCGGCCTTCGGAGCGCGTGCTGCGCCTCCTCGAGCAGGAGCAAGCCGCGGGTGTCGCCGACTCGAAGTTCTATCGCGACTTTGGGGACAGGGTGCGGAGCCTGAGGGCCGACCTGGTCGCGATGCTCGCCGACCTCAAGTCCGCGGGTCACAGCATCGCGGCCTACGGCGCCTCGGCCAAGGGTTCGACATTGCTCAACTACTGCAAGGTCGGACGAGAGACCCTCGACTTCGTCGCCGACCGATCGACGGTGAAGCAGGGCCTGTACACGCCGGGCACGCACCTGCCCATCAAGCCGCCGGCCGCGCTGCTCGAGGAACGGCCGGACCATGTGCTGCTCCTGACGTGGAACTTCGCCGATGAGATCCTGGAGCAGCAAGCTCCGTATCGCGAGCGTGGTGGCAAGTTCATCATCCCTGTACCCGAGCCGACCGTGGTATGAGCATCGACGGCGTACAGGTCATTCCCCTGAAACGCATCCCGGATGAGCGCGGCACGATCTACCACATGCTCAAGCGCACCGATGCCCATTTCTCCGCGTTCGGTGAGATCTACTTCTCGACTGTCTATCCCGGCGTGGTCAAGGGTTGGCACCGGCACAGGAACATGACCCTGCATTACGCGTGCATCCATGGCCGAGTGAAGCTCGTTATCTACGACGAGCGCGACGGCTCGCGGACGAAGGGCGAGCTCATGGAGCTGTTCCTGGGTCCCGACAACTACTCGCTCGTGGTCATTCCACCGGATCTCTGGAACGGGTTCAAGGGTCTCGGGTCCGAGCCCGCGATCATCGCCGACCTCATCGACATACCGCATGAGCAGGCCGACTCGGTCCGCATCGATCCCCACGACAACCACATTCCCTACGACTGGTCAGTGAAAGAGCGGTGACCGTCCTGGTCACCGGTGCCGGCGGATTCGTCGGCTCGCAGGTCGTGCGTCAACTGGTTGCCTCTGAAGTCGAGGTGGCCGCCATGGTGCGGCCCGGGCATCCCCAAGCCCGGCTGGAGGGACTGGCAACCAGGGTCGACATCGTCGAGGCGGACCTCGACGATGCCGACAGCATCGCAGCGGCGGTCGGACGGTGCCGCCCGGAGGCGTGCATCCACGCCGCGTGGTACGCGGAGCCTGGCAAGTACCTCCCGTCGCCGCGCAACCTCGACTCGCTGCGGTCGAGCCTCACCCTGCTCGAGGTCCTTGGCGCCGCCGGCTGCCGGCACGTGGTCGGCGTTGGCACGTGCTTCGAATACGACATGCAGGGTGCGCCGCTTCGAGAAACCTCGCCGACCAGGCCGTTCACCCTGTACGCCGCCGCCAAGCTGGCATTCATGCTGATCGCGACCCAGCGCGCGCCGCAGCTGGGCATGGGCTTCGCCTGGGCGCGGCTCTTCTACCTGTACGGGCCGTTCGAGGACGAGCGCCGGCTGATGCCCCAGGCGATCAAGGCCCTGGGCAGCGGCGCCGAGTTCCGCACCACCGCCGGCGACCAGGTACGTGACTACCTGCACGTCGAGGACGTTGCGGCAGGACTTTGCGCGTTGAGCCGGCTTCGCCTGAACGGTGCGTTCAATGTGAGCTCAGGTGAGGCTGTTACCATAGCCGGGCTCATGCAGACCCTGGGCGAGCTCCTGGGTCGACCGGAGCTGATTCGCCTGGGTGCATTCCCTCCCCGCGATTGGGATCCCGCGTACATCTGCGGAGACAGCACCCGGCTGCGGACCGAGGCTCACTGGTCGCCCCGCTACACGCTGCGAGACGGCCTTGCGCAGACCATCGCGTGGTGGAAGAGCCGGCAGTGAGGCAGCCGCCGGAGCTCTTCGACCGCCAGCCTGGCTCCACGATCAGGGTCGACCTGCCGGAAGGATCCGAAGAGATCGACATCTATTCGCCGGACGGCTTCAGGGTGTTGTCGAACCTGTTCACACGGTCTGGCTGGCAGCAGAAGGTCAGCTATGAGCCCACCTGGCTCGGAATCCCGATCATCCAGACGCCGGAAGACATCGTGATGATGCAGGAGCTTCTCTGGAAGGTGCGGCCCGACGTGGTCATCGAGTGCGGCGTGGCGCACGGAGGAGCGGTCGTGCTCTATGCCTCGATCCTCGAGCTGCTCGGCAAGGGCCACGTCATCGGGATCGACGTCGAGATTCGCAAGTACAACAGGCTCGCCCTGCAGAGCCATCCGCTGAGCAGACGTTTCACCCTCATCGAAGGCAGCTCCGTCGACGCCGCCACGCTCGCCGAGGTCCGCAATCATCTGCGCCCCGACGACCGAGTGCTCGTGACCCTGGACTCGAACCACACGGCCGCCCATGTGGCCAAAGAGCTCGAGATGTACTCGCCGCTCGTCACGCCGGACAGCTACCTGGTCGTATTCGACGGCGTGATGCAGGTCCTGACCGATGCACCTGGCGGGTCACCCACGTGGGCAAAAGACAATCCGTGGCATGCGGTGCAGGCATTCCTCGACGCCAACGACGACTTCCAGACCGATCCCTACTACAACCGGCTCAAGGTCACCTACTGCCCGGGCGGCTTCTTGAAGCGGGTGAAGACTTCCGGCCGCTAGCGGTGTGCACGCCGTGACCCGCCTGACCCGGAACCTGATCGCCAACGTCACGGGTCAGGGCCTTGTTCTCGTCCTCAGCGTGATCGCGGTGCGCTTCATATTTCGCCACCTCGGGGACGACGTCTTCGGGATCATCTTCTTCAACATCGTCCTGACGCAGCTCGTGACAAGCGCGCTGGAGCTTGGCGTTTCGGCGACCATCGTGCGCGAAGTATCGAGCCACCTGGACACCGAGCCGGGTTACGTGCGTTCGGTGATCGGTACCGCGTCCACCCTGTACTGGGGCGCCGGGGTGCTGCTCGTGGTGCTGATCTGGCTCGTGGCCCCGTTCCTGGTCACCCACTGGGTCAACCTCACCAGCCTGGATCCGAACACGGCCGCGACGATGCTGCGCATCATGAGCGCCACGTCCCTCGTGGTGCTGCCGAAAGCCCTGTACACGAGCATCTTCCGTGGCCGCCAGCTGATGCACATCAACAACTCCATCGACGTGATCGCGACCGCAGTGCAGCAGGGAGGAATCCTGGCGGTGCTGGTGTCAGGAGGCCAGGCGTACGCGGTTGCGGTCTGGATCTCGGTCAGCGCGCTCTTGAGCGTCGCCGCTTACGTGCTGATGGCGGCGCGGCAGGTGGGGTGGCGGACGCTGGCGCCCTCGTTCTCCCGCGAGGTCGTTCGCCGCAACCTTGGATTCACGGGCGGCATGATGGTGATCTCGATCCTCTCCCTGGTGCACATCCAGGCGGCGCAGGTGATCGTGAGCAAGCTCGTGCCAATCGCTCAGTTCGGTTTCTACAGCTTCGCGTCGAACACGGTGAATCGCGGCTCCTTCGTGACGACCGCCGCGGCCCAGGCGGCCTTTCCGTCGTTCTCGGCTCTGCATGCCTCCGGTGACCGCTACGGGCTGATGCAGCAGTACCGGAAGCTGCAGGACCTCGTTTGCTTCGGCGTGCTGCCGCTCTTCGCCGGGATCTGCTTCGCGGCGCTGCCCGTGTACACGTTCGTCTTCAACGAGTCCGTCGCGGGCCGGCTGCTTTTGCCCACTGCGTTCCTTGCGCTGGGCTCCTGGATGAACGGCACTCTGAACATGCCATACATGATGTCGATCGCGATGGGCAGACCTCAGATCGCCGCGCGCACCAACGTCTACGCGCTCTTCGTCGTGCTGCCCGTCACCGCAGCCCTGATCGCGGTCTACGGTCTTCCGGGGGCTGCGTTCTCGTGGGTCTTCTATCACCTGTTCATGTATGCGTACATGGTTCCGCGCATCGCCAGAGAGTGTCTCGATCTGCCGCCGTGGCCCTGGTTCGTGCAGGTGCTCAAGGTCCTCGGGCTGGCCGGCTCCACGTACGGGATCGCGTGGCTCGCGGTGACCGCAACGGGCATGTTCACGTTGCCGGTGCTGGCGGTGGCCTACCTGCTCGGCTCGATCGGCTTTGCGCTGGGGGCCTATCTGATGATCGGCTCCGACCTGCGAGAGACGCTGCAGCGGATGCGCGGCTCGCTCCTGACGCGCAAGGCAAACGTGATGTGAGCCAGGCCGCGTCCGAGATCGACTTACACGCCAGTCCAGGCTGGCGACCGCCTGCGCCGCGGACGGTGATGGCGCTGGCGTCCACCGGCGTAGCGCTGGGTGCCGCGACCGGCGAGCTGGCGCACCTGCACCCGCCAGGTGCGGCGCTGGTGATGGCCCTGCTCGTAACCGCCGCCGGCGCAGTGTTCGTGCGGGTCCTGGGATGGCAGGTCGGCTTGAACGTCCTGCTGGTCGTCACCTGCCTGATCGATCGGGACACCTTCGCCGTGGGCAGGCTCAACATCCGGCCCGAGCAGGTCGCGGCGGGGCTTGCGCTGCTGGGCTTCGTCGCGCCGCGGCTTCGGTCTGGCCGGAGCCTGATGATCCGTCCGAACCGTGCCGAAGCCGCGCTGCTCGCCTGGTTCGCTGTCGCGCTCGTGAGCAGCATCGTCGAATCTCCAAACCGCAGCGACAGCTTGAAGATCCTCGGGTTGCTGCTCGTGTCGTCCCTCGCGCTGTTCCTGCCGCGGCGGTTGACGGGCACGCGCGGGGACCTCGACCAGGTCATGAGCTGGACGCTCCTGGCCTTTGCCTTCGAGGGTGCCTACGCCTACCTCGCCTACATGCTTCACGTGGTCGGGCCGACGATCTCCATGGGCCTCAACCCCGCCACCGCGCACCTGGACGCGTACGGCACGCTCTGGGAGCCCAACGTGCTGGGCGCCTTCATGGGCGCCGGCGCGGTCGCCTGGATCTATCTGGGTCCGCGCTATTTCCAGCGGTCCTGGATCGGCACGTCCGTCTGCCTCGGCGCGTGGGCGGCCAGCTTCGCGCGCGCGGCGTGGATCGCAGTCGTCGTCGTCGTGCTGCTGAGCGTCCTACCGGTGGCGCGGCGCCATCTCGACCTGCGCACGCTCGCTGCCGGTGGCGTCGGTGGTTTCGTGCTGGTCCTCGGCATCCTCCTGGTGGATGCGTTCGGTGCGTACAGCCAGGGCGGTATCGGCCGCTCGGTTGGCAATGCGGCCGACCTCCTGGGGCGGCTTGCGCAGTTCGGTCCTGCGCTCTCCGACCTCAAGCCCTCCCCCCTCTTCGGGCGCGGCATCGACAGCTACGGCCAGCTGCACACGCTCGCAGGCTCGCCCGAGCACCTTGGCAACCTGCCCCTCTTCATCGCGCACGACACCGGCGTGCTCGGAGTTCTCGCGCTCGGAGCTTTCGTGGTCTTCGTGGTGCTCGGCGTGTGGAGGCATCGCTCCGAGCCGACGGTCCTCGGCCTCGGCGCGGCATGCCTCGTGATCGCAATCACCAACCAGGCGACCGAGACGCTGGAGCTGATGGTCACCTGGGTGTTGATCGGGCTGTTGCTGGCGGCGGTCGATGCCGCCGGTGACCGCGGTTCTAGCCGGCCAGGGACTTTGCGCACAGCTCCAGGTACCGCTTCGTGACGGCCTCCCAGCTGTAGCGCTCCGCCGCCCGGCGCCGCGCGGCCTCCCCCAGCCGCCGCCTCTCGTCGACGTCGGGCCACAGCTTCCTCAGCTGCGCGGCGAGCTCCGCCGGCGTGCTCCAGTAGACGCCCGCGTCACCCAGCACCTCACGGTTGCTCTCGGTCTCGCGGGCGAGGATGGCGTTGCCCGCCGCCATCTGCTCGACCAGCACCGGGTGGGTACCGCCCACCGTCGCGGCCAGCACGTAGACGCCGGCGTGGCTCGAGAGCTGCTGATACGAAGCGCCGAACTGGTAGCCGGTGAAGACCGCGTTGTCGGGTGCGCCCGCGCGGAGGGTTCTCTTGTAGCCGTCCGCGTACGCGGCATCGCCCACGACGACCGCCGGCGCCTGGATGCCCGACAGGCGCACGCCCTCGAGGTAGTCATGCGCGGCGTTCTCCGGCACCAGGCGCCCCACGAAAAGCGCGTAGGAGCCCGGAGTCAACGACCATTTGCGGATCGCCTCCGTGCCGGTATCCGCAGGTGGGTCGGCACCGTACGGGACCACCTCGGTTTCCCGGCCGTACACCTCGAGGTAATAGCGATGAACCGCGCCGGCGTCGGCGAGCACGATGCTGCGTCCGCCTGCGGCAAGCCGCTCGCATCTCTGCAGGTACCAGCTGGCGAACCGGCCCCATTTTTCTCGCTGCCAGTCCGCGCCGTCGACGTTGAAGACCGTGCGGCGTCCCCGCAGCTCGAGCAGGCGGACGACCGGTGCGTTGCCGACGCCCATACAGACGATCGCGGTCGTGGCCGGCACGCGTGGCGCGGTCAGCGCGGTGTGGCTCAGCGTCTCCAGGTGCTTCTGCGGGATCGCGGGCAGATATTCGAGCTTCATGCCGAGGTATTCGCGCGGATGCGTGCGGTAGTGCCCGCTGCGGCAGAAGACCGTGACGCCGTGGCCCGCCTCGACCAACCGCCTCCCGACCTGTTCGACGCACGTCTCGAAGCCGCTATAGCTGGCCGGCACTCCGCGCGTGCCGATGAAGGCGATGTCCACGAAGAGGTTAGGCTAGCGTGTCGCTCAGCATGGCCATGACTGGTTCGGGTGGCCCTTCAGCCGTATCGATCGGAGCCGCGATCATCACCCGCGACAACCTCGAGACGCTCGCGCCGTTGCTGGAACAGCTGACAGAGCTCGACCAGGTGGTCGTCGTGGATACAGGTTCACGCGACGGAACCAGGCGTCACGTGGCCCGACTTGGTCCGCCGTTTGAGCTGCATCGGTTCCGTTGGAGGCCGCGTCCCAACGGCTACGACTCGGACGACTGGGGTTTCGCGGCGGCACGAAATGCGTCGTTCTCTCACGTCACGACGACGCACTGCATATGGCTCGACAGCGACGACACGATGGTCGACCTGACCACGACCGGCAGAGAGCCGGCCCCGGCTGCCTCGGTCGGACGCAAGCTGCGCCAGGCCGTCAGCGACGTCCCCAGGGCCGACGTCTTCCAGCTCGATTACATCTACCAGGTGGACGCCGTCGGCATCCCGGTGACCGTGATGCTTGCCGACCGAATGCTGAGGCTGGCGGCAGGTTGGCGCTGGCGGCACCCTGTCCACGAGGTCGCCGCGCCCACCAGCGATCCCGGGTCGATTCTCGCCGTCCGCGTTGGGGACCTGGCCGTTCAGCACCACGGAGTGGAGCGGACGTCCCTGGAGCGGAACGTGGCCATGCTCCGAGCCTGGTTGCGCCAGCTGAAACGTGCGGGCGCCGGGCCTGAGGCGATGGCCCGAGCCCAGTGGCTGATGGGCCGAACGCTCACTGGACTCGGCCGTCGCCAGGAGTCGGTGCGCTGGATCCTGCGCGAATACCTGGCCAAGAATCCAGGCCTGCCGCCGCAGGCCAAGTGGGCCGGATGGATAGACCTGGCACGGATCTGGCTCGAGGATCGCGATTTCGAGAGCGCCCGGCTGGCCGCCCTCCGGGCAATCGACGTCGGGCCGCGATACGAAGAGGCTTACGTGCTCCTGGCCGACGTCAAGGCCGCGACCGGAGATGACCCCGACGGAATTCTGAAGCTGCTGGACGTGGCCCGGTCGTGCCGGGAGGCCGGCGACGGAGCGTTCGAACACCACCCT
>DASSLR010000096.1:0-28949 GCA_035689345.1 Candidatus Dormiibacterota bacterium | reverse complement strand
CGTGCTCCTCATCGACGACCTCGGCAGCGGAGCCGTGGAACCGATCGCCGCCGAGCCGACCGTCGCCGAATCCGTGGCTCGTTGCGACGTGGTCACGTTCTCGGGGGACAAGCTGTTCGGAGGGCCGCAGGCCGGCATCGTGCTGGGAGGTGCGCAATCCGTGAACAGGATGGCGCGGCATCCGCTCGCCCGTGCCGTGCGCATCGACAAGATGACGCTCGCCGCGCTCGAGGCGACGGTCCAGCAGCGTCTCGCCGGTCGGGCCGAAGACATCCCTGTCGAGCGCATGCTGCGCGCGCCAGTCGCGGACGTACGGCGCCGCGCCGCCATGTGGTCGGTCAAGCTGATCGAGCGCGGAGTCGACGTGAAGCTGATCGAGGGCGAGTCCGCGGTGGGCGGGGGATCGGTGCCGGGACACGCGTTGCCCACGGTTCTGCTGGCGATCGCCGGCCCCGCATCGCGCATCGCGACCGCGCTGCGCAGCGGAGAGCCGCCGGTGATCGCGCGCGTCGAGAGCGGGGCGTGCTGCATCGACCCGAGGACGGTGCTGAAGGGCGAGGACGAGGTGCTCATCGACGCCGTGGAGGCTGCTGTCAAGAGCATCCAGCAATGAGCTTCGTGGTCGGCACGGCGGGGCACATCGATCACGGCAAGTCGACGCTGATCACGGCGCTCACCGGCATCGACCCCGACCGCCTCGCTGAGGAGAAGCGGCGAGGAATGACGATCGACCTCGGTTTCGCGCACCTGAAGCTGCCCAGCGGGCGAGAGGTCGGCATCGTCGACGTGCCGGGCCACGCGCGCTTCATCCGCAACATGCTCGCAGGCGTGCATGGGCTCGACGCCGTAATCCTGGTGGTCGCCGCCGACGAAGGAGTGCGCCCGCAGACGCGCGAACACCTGGAGATCGTCGACCTGCTCGAGGTCACGCGCGGCGTGGTCGCGCTCACCAAGCTCGACCTGGTCGACGACCAGTGGCGCGCCCTCGTCACCGAAGAGGTGAAGGCGGCGCTCGCACCGACGTCGCTGGCCGGCGCCCGCATCGTTCCGGTCTCGGCGCCGGCCGGGCAGGGCCTCGATGAGCTGCAGGCAGAGCTCGACCGAATCCTCGATGACGCCGAGGCGCGATCCGACATCGGCCGGCCGCGCTTGCCGATCGACCGCGTGTTCACGTTGAGCGGTTTCGGCACCGTCGTCACGGGGACACTCGTCGACGGGACGGTCGCGGCGGGCGACGAGCTCGAGCTCGTGCCGGGCGGGCGCCGGGTGCGTGTGCGCGGCCTCCAGCAGCACAACCGCTCGGTCGAGGTGGCGTCACCAGGAAGCCGCGTGGCCGCCAACATCACCGGCGCGGAGCGCAGCGAGATCAAGCGCGGCGACGTCCTGGCCAGGCCTGGCACCCTGCCCACGACTAGGCGAGTCGATGCGCGCGTGCGCGTGCTCGCCGACGCGCCGCGACCCCTGCGCCACGGCGCTGAGCTCACCCTGCACACCGGGACGGTGGAGGTCGGCGCGCGGGCCATCGTGCTCGAGGGGGACGCGATCGAAGCCGGCAAGGAGGGATGGGTCCAGCTGTACCTCGACACCCCGATCGCCGCCGCGGCGGGCGACCGGTTCATCCTCCGCGTGCCGAGCCCGTCGGCCACGCTCGCCGGCGGCCGGTTCGCGGACGTCGCGCCGCGCAAGCACCCGCGGCACGATGCGGCGGTGCGCGAGTCGCTGGAGCGCCGCGTGTCGGGCGACGTCCTGCAGGAGGAGCTGCGCAAGTACCCGCGAGGCGTGGCCCTCGCGGCGCTGCTCAAGGCCACCCTCGCCAGCGGCGGAGCCGACCAGCTCAACGCGAAACGCGTCGCCGGCTGGATCTGGGCTTCCGAGCACTGGGACGCGCTGACGGCGCGAGCGCGGTCCGCGCTCACCGCCTATCACTCCGAGCATCCGCTGCGGCCGGGAATGCCTCGCGAGGAGCTGCGCAGCCGTCTGGGCGTGCCGCCGGCGGCGTTCGGTCCGGCGCTTGCCGGCCTGGTCGAGGACGGCGTCGTCGTTGAACGCGGCTCCGAGGTCGCGCTGCCCGATCACCGGGTCGCGGTGGAGGCGACCGACGGCGCCGCGTCGAGGCTCATCGAGGAGATCGGCCGCACTCCATTCGCACCACCGTCGCTCGCGGAGGCGATGGAGAGGTCGGGCGCGGGCGCGGAGGTGGTGCGCGCGCTCGAGCGTCGGGGCGATCTCGTGCGGGTCAGCGACGAAGTCGTCTTCACGCAACGCGCGTACGAGGACGCTGTCGCGCTGGTCAAGGAGCTGATCGCGGCCGAGGGCTCGGTCACCGTGGCGCGGCTGCGCGATCGCATGGGGGCGAGCCGGCGTCCTGTGCTCGCTCTGCTCGAACATCTCGACTCGCGCCGGGTGACGCGCCGCGTCGGAGACTCCAGGGTCTTGCGGTAGGCTGCACCAGGAATGCGAATCGCCGAGATGCTGGCGCGCGGACGCCCGACTGTCTCGTTCGAGTTCATGGCCCCGCGTGACGAGGACGAGGTCGCGGTGGTCGAGAAGACGATCGCCGCGCTCGCGGGTCACGCCCCTGACTGGGTTTCCGTCACGTACCGCAAGGCCACCGGGCAGAAGACGCTCGAGCTCGTCACGCGTATCAAGCGCCAGTACCACATCGAGGCCATGGCTCACCTCACGTGCGCGAACACCGCGGACGAGACGCGCAGGATCCTCAACTGGATGGAGCGCGAGGGCGTGGCCAACGTGCTCACGCTGCGCGGTGATCCGCCAGGGCCGGGACTGCCTTTCGAGCCGGCCGATCCGCAGCTCGTGCACGGCAGCGACCTCGTGGCCTTCCTGCGGCGGGCGGGTTACCGCTTCGGCATCGGCGCCGCATGCAGCACGGAGAAGCACCCGGAGAGCCCCGACCTGGAGCACGAATTTCGCTACATGCGGCTCAAGGTCGACGCCGGCGCCGACTTCCTGATCACCCAGCTCTTTTTCGACAACCGCTTCTACTTCGACCTGGTTCGTCGCGCGCGCGATGCCGGCATCACCATCCCGATCGTGCCCGGTTTGATGCCCGTGCCGAGCCGGCGCTCGCTCGCCTTCATGGCTTCGATGACCGGTGCCACGGTGCCGGCGGGCCTCGCGCGCGAGATCGCGGACGCGCCGGACGACGACGTCGTGCGGGCGCTGGGCGTGCGCCACTGCATCGAGCAGTGCGTGGAGCTCCTGGAGGCGGGCGTGCCCGGGCTTCATTTCTACACGTTCAACCGCGCCCGTGCGCCGATGGAGATCCTGGCCTCGCTCCGCGGCCAGCAACTCCTGACGGCTTAGCGCGAGTGCCGGCACTGGCACGCCGAAAAGCCTGAAACTCGGGTCGAGTGCCGGCACTCGCCGGATCGGGGGGAGCGCTTAACCTACTTCCGGCAATGCTGGCCGGAATCGATCTCGGCGGAACCCAGGTGCGCGTCGCGCTCGCGCGCTCGGACGGCCGGCTCATCGCGAGCTTCAAGACCAAGACGCCGCTGCTGCGCACTCCGGAGCGCATGGTCGAGTGGGCCGCCCAAGAGATCGAGCGTCACCGGCGGCGCGAGAAAGTGACCAGCATCACCATCGCCGCGCCGGGCCCGATCGACATCAAGCGCGGCGTGCTCGTCAATCCGCCCAACCTGCCGGGCTGGCGCAACGTGCCGCTCGCGGATCTGCTGCGTCGCGCCACCGGCGCTCGCGTGCACGTAGCCAACGATGCGGACATGGCGGGTCTCGGCGAGTTCCACCGCGGGGCCGGCCAGGGCACGCGGAACATGGTCTACATCACGTGGTCCACCGGCGTCGGCGGTGGGCTGATCATCGACGGCAAGCTTCACCGCGGCGCGCACGGGACCGCGGGCGAGGTGGGCCACATGATCATCGACCCCGACGGCCCGCTCGACAACTGCGGCCAGCGCGGATGTCTCGAGGCGATGGCCGGCGGCGCGAGCCTGGCCCGGGAGACCGGCCACCCGGCATCGGAGCTTTTCAAAGCGGCGGCCAGCGGCGACGCGCACGCGCGTGAGGTCGTGGAGCGGGCCGCGCGCTACATGGGGCTCGCGCTCATCAGCCTGACCAACGCGGTCGATCCGGAGCTGTTCGTCATGGGCGGCGGGGTCACGCGCTCGTGGGCGCTGGTCCAGCCCACCATGCTCGAAACCCTCAAGTCCTCACCGTTCATCAAGCCGGCCCGCCGGCCCCGCCTGCTGCGCGCCCGGCTGGGTGACCGGGCCGGCCAGGTGGGAGCCGTGGAATGGGCGCGCATCAACCAGTAGCAGCCGTCAGCGACCAGGACGTCTTGCGCCTGCTGAAGCAGGCGACCTCCGACGAGCGCGCGCAGGCGTGGGTCGTCGGTGGTTACGTGCGCGACAAGCTGCTCGGCCGGCCGCACCCGGACCCAGATGTGGTCGTGGCCGGCGGCTCGGCACCTGCTGTCGCTCGCCGGTTCGCCGAGCTCGCCGGCGCCCCGCCGCCCGCGATCTTCGAGCGTTTCGGGACCGCCCAGGTCACCGTGCCGGGCCACATCGTCGAGTTCGTCACCGCCCGCTCGGAGTCCTACCCGCCCGACTCGCGCAAGCCGGTGGTGCGGCCGGCCTCGCTCGAGGAGGACATCAAGCGGCGCGACTTCACCATCAACACGCTGCTGATGGATTTCGACGGCGCCATCACCGACCCGCTCGGCAGCGGTCGTGCGGACCTCGAAGCCGGGATCCTGCGCACGCCGATCGCGCCGGCGCAGACGTTCAGCGACGACCCGCTGCGCATGCTGCGCGCCGTGCGCTTCGCGGCGCAGCTCGGCTTCGAGCTGGCCCCGGACGTCGTCCCCGCGATGCGAGAGATGAAAGGCCGGCTGGTGCCGCCGGTCATCTCGGCCGAGAGAGTCGCCGACGAACTGCGCAAGATGCTCGTTTCGGAGCGGCCGAAGCGGGCGATCGAGCTCCTCGACGAGGGCGAGCTGCTCGACGCCGTCCTGCCCGAGGTGGCCGCGTGCAGGGGAGTCGTGCAGGGCGGCTACCACACGCACGACGTGTACGGGCACACGCTGGAGGCGCTTCAGCACACCGAACCCGACCTGATCCTCCGCCTGGCGGCGCTGTTCCACGACGTGGGCAAGCCGCGGACCGCGACCGCGGACGGAGCGTTCACCGGCCACGAGGAGGTCGGCGCGACGATGGCCGCAGGTGCGCTGGAGCGCCTGCGCTTTTCCCAGCGCGACGTCGAGCACGTGACGCTGCTCGTGCGCCTGCACCTGCGGCCGGTCTACTACAGGTCTGAGTGGACCGATGGCGCGGTGCGCAGGCTCGTGCGCGACGCGGGCGACCAGCTCGAGCGCTTGATGAAGCTCGCACGCGCAGACCTCGCGGCGTCGGCTTATCCCGACCAGGACAAGATGGACGAGCTACAGCGGCGGCTCGACGAGGTGCATCGCGAGATGCCGTCGCGACTCAAGCCGCCGGTCGACGGAGCCGACATCATGCGCGTTCGCGGTCTCGCCGCCGGCCCGGAGGTGGGTCGCATCAAGGCCCGCCTCATGGAGCTCGTGATGGACGGCGAGATTCCAGCCGATCGCAAGGCCATCGTCGCCTACCTGGAGGCCCACGAAGACATCTAGTCCATTTGTTAAGCAGCAGCTATGCTGGCCGTAGGAAGGGCTTGGGGGCCTCTTCAGGTTTCCAAGGGAATGGGGTTGGAGGCTAGATATGGCGGACGCAGTGCTGGAAACGATTGAAGCGCCGGCGGTGAACGGCGATCGCGAGATTCGAAGCGGCGATGGTGCCGTATCGACCGTGATCGCAAGAGAGGACTCACTGTCCGGCAAGCTGCAGATTCGGGGCAACGGCAGCGTTCTGGGCACGTTCAGCGGACGCATCGATTGCGATGGCGAGCTGATGATCGGACCCGAGGCGCACGTCGAGGCGGACGTGAAGGCCGCGAAGGTCACGATCGCGGGTTTTGTGCGCGGCAACGTCGTGGCGACCACGCGGTTGAAGATCGCCAACACGGGCCGCCTGGAGGGAGACGCCCGCGTGGGCGCCCTGGTAGTGCTGGAGGGTGGCGTCCACCACGGGGTGATCCGCGTCCACCCGGAGGGCATCCCGGACGGTCCGGAGACCTCGATCATCGAGTCGCCGCGCCCGGCGACGAGCGTGGTCACGGGCGTGCCGAACCCGATCGGCAAGGTCAGGAAGTTCTGGGGTGAGTTCTTCTAGGCGGCCCTCGAGGAAGCCCACGAGGGCGCGTCGAGGCGCGCCTCCGCCGGCCACGCGCCGGCCGCCCACCGGGCCGCCGGCCTCCGCGCGGCTCACCATCAAGCGTTCGCCCGGCGCCCGGACCATGATCGAGCTGCCGCCCCGGCCGCGTCCGGGCGGCATCCGCCGGCTCAGCGAGGTCGACCTGGAGGAGGACGAGGTCCTCATCGAAGGCTTCGACGCGCAGCTCAACGGCGTCAACGTGCGCGTCACCGCCGTGCTCGAGCGCACGTGCGTCTACCTGAGCAAGGAGGGTGACCGCCGGCTCGTCAGCAAGAAAGATCTCTGGGTCGAGGCGGACAAGCTGCCGATCAGGCGCCGGGGCATCGGCTAGCCTGTTTCCTTGATGTCGGAGGTCAAGGGGCGGATCAACCGCAACCTCGCGCTGGAGCTGCTGCGGGTCACTGAGGCCGGAGCGCTGGCCGCCGCGCCGCTGCAGGGCCGCGGCAACAAGAAGGCGGCGGACGCGCGCGCCGTGGAGGCGATCAGGGCGGCGCTCGCGGACGTCGACATGCGTGGCACGGTGGTCATCGGCGAAGGCGAGAAGGACGAGGCGCCGATGCTCTACTTTGGCGAGGAGATCGGCAACGGCCTCGAGCCCGAGGTGGACGTAGCGGTCGACCCCATCGAGGGCACGAGCCTCACGGCGAGCGGCCTGCCGGGCGCGATCTCGGTGGTCGCGCTCGCCGAGCGCGGCTCGATGTTCACCACGCACACCCATTACATGCAGAAGCTCGTGGTCGGACGCCGGGCAAGAGGTGTCATCGACCTGGAGATGCCGGTCGAGTGGAACCTGCGCCGCATCGCCAAAGCCGAGGGCCTTCCCGCGCAGGAGCTCACGGTCGTCGTCCTCGAGCGCGACCGCAATAAGGAGATCATCGCCCAGATCCGCGAGGTCGGCGCCCGCATCAAGCTCATCAGCGCCGGTGACGTGGCCGGCGCGCTGGAGGCCGCGCTCGAAACGCGATTCGGGATCCACTGCATGATGGGCTCGGGCGGCGCCACCGAGGGCGTGCTCGCGGCCTGCGCGATCAAGACGATCGGCGGCGACATGCAGGCCAAGCTGTTCTTCAAGGACAAGGACGAGCGCGAGATGGCAATGAAGGAAGGCCACCAGCCGGACAAGGTGCTCTGCCTGGACGACCTGTGCAGCGGCGACGACATCTTCTTCGCGGCCACCGGCATCACGTCCGGCGAGCTCCTGCACGGAGTGCGCTACGAGGACGTGTACGCGTACACCCAGTCGATGGTGCTTCGCTCCACGTCGGGCACGATGCGAATCGTCGACGCCTATCACCCGATCGACAAGCTGCGCGCGAAAGGCTTGCTGCCCGAGCAGGTCGCGGTCCGCTGAGCGCAACCGAGGCCGGACAGTTTCTCGGCGCCGCGACCAAGGCGCTGGGCAAGGCCCAGTGGGAATGGGTCGCGGCCGCGCGGATCCTCTCGCGCCAGCGCGCTTCGACGCTCGCGCAGGAGGAGCGGCTCGACCTTCTGCTGTCGAGCGCCGACCCCGCCATGGCCAACGCGTTCACCGGCGGTTTCCGCGTGGCCCAGACCAAGCTGGCGATCAGCAAGGTGCTGCCGGAGGCCATGGCCACCGCCGCACTCGAATCGGCGCAGGTCGTCGCGCTCGCCATCCTCGTGCGCGAGCAGATGAGCCAGGGCGAGTTTGCGGGCCACTACCGGCCGTTCGCCACGATCCTCCCCGGGCCCGGCTACGAGCTGCCGCCGCCCATCGACCGGCAGATCGCGCTGTTCATGGAGTTTCTGCCGCACCTCGACGGCGACGCCAAGTCCGAGGTGATGGCGGTGGCCAAGGCCCTGGCTGAGGCGCCCAGGCCGCCCACGTCTCCGGGCCCGGCGGCGCCCGTGCCGTCGCCAGGCGTGACTACGCCGCCGGCGGGATCGTCCGGCGTACCCGCCATGTACGCCACTGCGTGGAAGGCCGCGATCGACCTAGCCCACTCGTCGGGTCGCACCATCTCGTTCCGCGCCGCCCAGGACCTCGCGGAGCAGGCGGCGCCGCATGACGGGTCGGGAATCGTCGGCACCGCGGGCGTGGCCGCCGGCGGCATATTCATGCGCGACCTGCTGCCCATCGAGAAGGTTCTGCTGCTCTACGAGCCGTTCGCCGCCGCGTTTCCCTACGAGTCTCTACGCTGACGGCTATGCACCCGATGGTGGCCCTCTTCAAGCGCAATGCCTGGGCCAACGAGCAGCTGCTCGACTTCTGCGCGCGGCAGCCGGCAGACCTCATCAGCGCGCCGGCTGAAGAAGACTTGCTGGGAGGGATCGACGCGCAGTTCACGCATCTCGTCGCTGCCGAGGTCGGATTCCTGCGCTGGATCACCGGCCGGCGGCGCGAGGAGCCGCTCGACACCGATAAGCCGCTGGCGCTCGACCAGCTTCGTGCGCCCATGCGGTGGGTGGTGGAGGAGTGGCCCGGCGCGCTCGATTTCGATCGCGACCCGGAGCTCGTCCGCGAGGTCCAGCGTCGCAGCGGTCCGACCGCCATGACCGACTGGCTGGCCGTGCTGCAGTACCTGCACCATGGCGACGACCATCGGGCGCAGATCGGAACGCAGCTGGGCCGGCACGACGTCGAAGGCCCCGAGCTGGACCTCTGGGCTTATTTCGAGGCCGAAGGTTCGCATCCCGAGGGCGCGGGCGACGGCGTCAGGACACGTAGGGACTCACTGCTGCGCCGGGGATTCGGCCACCACGAGTGGGCCACGACGGAGCTGCTCACGCGCTGCCTGGCGCTTTCAGCCGACGAGCTCGCGCTGACCGCCCCCGGCACATTTGGTTCGATCCTCGACACGCTCGACCACACGATCTCGTCGAACCGCTCGTACCTGTCCCGCCTGAAGGGCAAGGGCCGGCTGCCGCGACTGAACGCGGGCGGGATCACGCCGCTGCAGGAGCACTTTCGGCGCACCAGCGAGGAATGGCTCGCCTACCTGGACGCCGGACCAGACTTCGAAGAGGAGATCGACATGTCGGACGGCACGAAGGTGCCGGCGTGGGTCATCGTCGCGCAGGCGCTGCATCACGGCAACGACCACCGCACGCACGTCACCACTGTCTTGATGCACCACGGGCTCGAAGCGCCCAGCCTTTCCCCCTGGGCGTACTCGCGGTCCCTGGAAGCCCCGCAGGTGACGGCCTAGCGGCCCGCTCTCCGGGCATTCCGGGTTTTGTGCACATTTGCGTGTTATTCGGCTCGCATTTCGCGCGTTTGTGCACAAATGCGTCGAATCGCTAGGCGGTTCGGACCCCTGCGGCCTTCTCCAGGCCGAGCTCTTCGATGGCGGTCTCGCGCATTTTGAACTTCTGGATCTTGCCGGTCACGGTCATCGGGAAACCGTCGACGAACTTCCAGTGGCGCGGAATCTTGTAGGACGCGATCTTGCCCTTGCACCAGGCCGCCAGCTCCTCACCCGAGACGCCGCCGCCCTCGCGCAGCTTGACCCACGCCATCACTTCCTCGCCGTACTTCTCCGAGGGCACTCCGATGACCTGCACGTCGGCGATCATCGGATGGCCGTACAGGAACTCTTCGACTTCGCGCGGGTAGATGTTCTCGCCGCCGCGGATGATCATGTCCTTGATGCGGCCGACGATGTTCAGGTAACCGTCGTCATCCATGGTCGCGAGGTCGCCGGTGTGCATCCAGCGCGCTGCGTCGATGGCCTGGCGCGTCGCCTCCTCGTTGTCCCAGTAGCCGAGCATGACCATGTAGCCGCGGCTGCAGAGCTCGCCCGGCGTGCCGCGCGGCACCACGGCGCCTGTGGTCGGGTCGACGACCTTGATCTCCACGTGCGGATGCACGCGGCCGACCGTCGACACGCGCTTCTCCAGCGGATCGTCGGTGGCCGACTGCGTCGACACGGGAGACGTCTCGGTCATGCCGTAGGCGATCGTCATCTCGGGGATGTGCATGACCGTCTGCACCTTCTTCATAACCTCGACCGGGCACGGGGAGCCGGCCATGATGCCGGTGCGCAGCGTGCTGAAGTCGAACTCCTTGAATCGAGGATGCTCCAGCTCGCCGATGAACATCGTCGGCACGCCGTACAGCGAAGTGCATCGTTCCTTCTGGACCGTCTCCATCACCGCGACCGGGTCATAGGCCTCGCCCGGAATGACCATCGTCGCGCCGTGCGTCGTGCAGGCGAGGTTGCCCAGCACCATGCCGAAGCAGTGATAGAAGGGCACCGGGATGCAGACCCGGTCGTCGGCCGTGTAGCGCAGCGACTCGCCGATGAAGAACGCGTTGTTGAGGATGTTGTGGTGGGTGAGGGTGGCGCCCTTGGGGAAGCCGGTCGTGCCCGACGTGTACTGGATGTTGATCGGGTCGTCGAACTGCAGTGTCGCTTCGCGCTCGCGCAGCTCGTCCACCGAGGTCTTGCCGGCGTCCCGCTGGAGGGCGTCCCAGCCGTCCTCGAGGACGAGGGCCTCCTTCAGGGCGGGGCAGCGGCCCTTGACCTCGGCCAGCATCGCCCGGTAGTCGGCCTGGCGAAAGCCCGCGGCCAGGATCAGGAAGCTGATGCCGGACTGGTTCAGCGCGTACTCGAGCTCCGAGGTGCGGTACGCGGGGTTGATGTTGACGAGGATCGCGCCGATCGCGGCGGTGGCGTACTGCACGAGCACCCACTCGTACCGGTTGGGCGACCAGATGCCGACGCGGTCCCCGGCCTTCACTCCGCGCGCCATGAGGCCGCGGCCGATCTCCTCGCACTGCTGGACGAGCTCTTTGTAGGTGGCGCGGAAGCCCTGGTGCGGCACGACCAGCGCTTCGTGGCCGCCGAACCGGTCCGCGGTGCGGCGGAGATTGTGAAAGATCGGCTCCCCGACAAGCGGTACGTCTGACGCTCCGTGAACGTAGCTGAGCTCGGGCATGGATCCCATTGTGCGCTCTGGGAAAACAAACCTCTTGACATGTCGCCGATGTCGTCGCAACGTGGAGAGAGCGCACGACACCGGTCCCATCGCTCACGCAAAGGTTGGCCTCCAAAAGTAGGCAACGGCCGTAAAGCGGCGCGGAAACCAAGAAGCGTGTTCATCGATGGAGCCGGTTCGAGGCGGTGTCCGCAGCAGGCGCCGCCTCAACTTGTTTTCCAGGGGAACGCCCTCTCCCGCTCGCGGGAGAGGGGTCAGGGGTGAGGGTCTCCTCGGGATAATCGCGTCCGTGCGTTCGCCCCTGGACAACGCCCGCTTCCGTTCCCTGCTGCTCATCGTCGCCGGGATCCCGATCGCGGCCCTGTACGTGTGGCGGACGCTGCTGCTGCCCCTGGCGATCGGAGCGCTCCCTGGCGACTTCACCGAGAACTACATGGCGGCCGCGACGAAGATCGCCTCCGGCCGCGACCCGTACGACCTGTGCGTGATCCAGGGCTGTGCCGGCAGCTCCGGCGGCTTCACGCCTCTGCCGCTCGCCGGCGCGCAGTACGTGACGCCGTTGCCGCTGGCCTGGATGCTGCAGCCGCTCGTCCACGCGAGCGCGAGCGCACAGCTCGCCGTCGTGCTCGCGGTGCTGCAGCTGTCGCTCGTCGTGTTCCTCTGGACCACACTTCGCGCGCTGCGTGTCAAGGGCTGGCAGATGCCGGCATTGCTCGTCCTCGTGGCGATCGCGTTCGAGCCGGTCGCGGCCAACTTCGACGAGGGCCAGGTCAACCTCGTGCTCCTGGGGCTCAGCGGCATCTGGCTCCTCGCCTGGATGGGCGGCGACCGGTGGTGGGGAGGGGCCGCGCTCGGTGCGGCGGTGGCGATCAAGTTGCTCCAGGCGCCCCTCGGCCTGCTGGTGCTGTGGGGCCGCCGCTGGCGGATGCTCGCCGGCGCGGCGGTGGCGGGCCTCGTGCTGTGGCTGGTCGCCGTGCCCCAGTACCTGCCGGAGTTCATCTTCAAGGTGGCGCCCGTGCTCACGGCCGGCACCGGCCTGTTCGAGAACCACTCGCCGGGCGGCACCATCGCGCGCCTCCTCGACCCCGCGACGTTTCTAGGCGTGGACCGCGATGTCAGCCCCGTCGCGCGGGTGCTCACGCTTGCGGTTGCGCTCGCGGTCCTGGTCACAACCTTCTGGGTGTTGCGCCGGCCTTCGTCCCGCCGCGAATCGCGCGGTCTCGAAGCCGCGGCCATGGTCGCCGCCGGCCCGCTCATCGCCAGCTATTCGTGGGGCACGCACCTGGTGCTGTTGCTGCTGCCGATGCTGGTGCTGCTCGACTGGGCGATCCGGCGACGCGACTGGCTCGTCCTCGCGCTGGTGAGCGGCGGCTGGATGCTCATCGGCCCGGCGCACAAGTGGTTTCAAACCCTCCTGGTCTCGGGCTACTCCGACCTGCTCGTGCTGCGGTTGATGGCCGAGTTCGGCGTGGTCGGTATCACCGCGATCTGGGTGGCCTCGCTGCTGGCGGTCCGCCGCGCGCGATCAGCGGACCGAGCGGATGCGGCTCACGAAAATCGTGCCGAGGATGAAGAAGAAGATCGCCGAGCCGAAGACCGCACGGTATCCGGAGTTGGGCGAGACGCCGTTGAAGTAGTCGAGTAGGTAGCCGCCGATCGCGGGCGCGATCGTTTGCGGCAGCACCTGAGCGACGTGAAACAGGCCCATGTCCTTGGCCGACTTGTCGCGGTCGGGCAGCGTGTCGCACGCGAGCGCCCAGTCGACCGCGTAGTAAAGGCCGTAGCCGAGACCGTAGAGAACCCCAAGCGCGATGACGATGGCTATGTGCGGCGGGTAGAACACGATGAACACCAGGACGACGATGCTCTGGGCGACGCCGCTCAGGTAGACGAAGATCTTGCGTCCGAAGCGGTCCGAGATGAATCCGCCGGTGATGCCGAAAGGAATGGCCGCGACGAAGACGATGCCCAGCCAGTTGGACGTGAACTGGTCGGCGTTGCTCACCTTGACGATGTCGTTGAAGAACGGAGAAAGGAAGTAGGCGACGATCGTGATCGCGGCGGTGACCATCAACCGCGTGAAGATGACCCAGCCGAAATCGCCGCTCCACAGCGGCGACACGAACTTGCGCGCCGACTCGAGCAGCGGCTGCCTTGGGCCGCGCTCGATCCGGTGCATGCCCTCGCCGCGGGACGCGATGAGCGCCGGGATCATGGTCACGATCGTGATCAGGCCGATCACGGCGTAAGCCCACGTCAACATGTGCGCCCCGGCGAGAACCGAGGTGGTCAGGACGCCGGCGAGCCCACCGCCCTGGTTCATCGCCGCCAGGAAGCCGCTGGCCTTGCCGAACTCGCCGCCTGGGACGACGTCCGGGATCACGCCCGCGTACGCCGCGCCGGCGGCGTTGGCGAAGAACTGGATCCACAGGTAGCCCACGAACAGCTGGGCGTAGCTGTGGGCGGTCATCATGATCCCGAGCCCGACGAGGTTCAGGATCGTGCAGACGAAGATGATCGGCCGCCGCCGGCCCCAGGGCGTGAACAGGTAGTCGGACAGCTGGCCGACGCCCGGTGGCACGATGACCGCGAATATGGCCCCGACCGCGACCATGTTCCCGAGGGCCGCGCCGTAGGTGCTGTGGGGGACGAAATCCCGGAGCTGACTCTGGATCAGGACGAATCCGATCGGCAGCCAGTGGAAGTTGAGGCCAAACCAGAAGAAGGACAGGGCCGTGTGCCGCCCGTTGCCGAGCCGGGCCGGCTTGGCGACCGCCGCGACCGCCGAATTCACGTCGCAAGGCTAAGTTAAGTGGGGTTCCCGCGGAACCCGAAACCCGCTACCCTGTTCCGCGCCCCCATGCCACTGCTTTCGCGTGCCATGCAAGTCCTGGTGGAGGTGCCGAGACACGGCAAGCTCGCCTACTGCCTGCTGCGCGACGATCGGGTCCCGCGGGCGCCCAAGGCGCTCCTGTTCGGGGCGCTGGGCGTGATCGTGAGCCCGATCGACTTCCCGGCCTGGATCCCGGTGCTCGGCGAGCTCGACATGCTGGCGCTGGGCATCCTGGCGGTCCAGACTTTCATCGAGGCGTGCCCGGAGGACCTCCGGCGCGAGCACGAGGCGGCGCTGGCGGCCAAGGACAGCATCTTCGACCGCGACGTGCGGGACACGATGGTTGCGGCGCGGCACGGAACGAGGCAGCTCGTGAAGCGGGTCCGGTCCCGGTTCATCAGACCGGATGATTTCGACGACTCATATCCATCGGTAGCGGAGGGCTAGTTCAGTGCGGGTGATGTTGACCAAGGACGTCGAGAGCGTCGGCAAGGCCGGCGACATCAAGGAGGTCGCGGACGGCTACGGTCGCAATTACCTGCTGCCGCGGAAGCTCGCGGTGATCGCCCATTCGGGTGTGGAGGCCGAGGGCAAGCGGCTGCGCGACGCGGTCGCCAAGCGCGAGGCGAAGGACCGCACCGACGCCCAGGCCATGGCCGACGAGATCGGCAACAAGACGGTGGTCGTGCGCCTGAAGGTGGGGGCCGAGGACAAGGCGTTCGGGTCCATCACCAACCAGGACGTCGCCGCGGCGCTGAAGGCGCAGCACCGCGTCGAAATCGACCGCCACAAGATCGACATCAAAGAGCCGATCAAGACGCTTGGCGAGCACCAGGTCCCACTCCGTTTGCACCGCGACGTGACCGCCCACGTCAACCTGATCGTCACGCAGGACCGCTAGGGCTCTTCGACGTAACTGATGGCGACCATTGCGCTGACACCCGGGAGGGTGCCACCACACGACCTTGACGCGGAGATGTCCGTGCTCGGGTCCATCCTCCTCGATCCACTTTCGATCGCGAAGGTCCTGCAGTTCCTGCATCCCGAGGACTTCTACCGCGAGAACAACGGCCAGGTCTATCGTGCGGCGCTGGATCTGTTCGCGGCGGGCGAGCCCATCGACAACGTCACGCTCGCGGCGCAGCTGCAGACGATGGGCGTGCTCGAGCGCATCGGCGGCCGCGCGCAGCTCGCTTCGATGCAGGGCGCGGTGCCGACCGCGGCGAACATCGAGTTCTACGGCCGGATCGTCAAAGAGAAGGCATACAAGCGGCGGCTGATCTCGGCCGGCGGGAACATCGCCGGCTACGGCTACGACGACTCGATCGAGGCCGAGGAAGCCATCAACCAGGCGCAGTCGCTGGTCTTCGGCGTGGCCGACGACCGCGACCAGCGCGAGCTCTCGAAGCTCTACGACCTGCTCGGCCCCGCGATGGAGCGCATCTCGATCCTCATGGAGAGCGGGCAGGGCGTGGTCGGGATTCCGTCGGGCTTCCACGACCTCGACCGCATGACCGGCGGCTTCAAGGACTCGGACCTCATCATCATGGCGGGCCGGCCCTCGATGGGAAAAACGAGCCTGGCTTTGAACGTGGCGATGCACGCCGCGCTCGAGGCCAAGAAGTCGGTCGCGGTGTTCAGCCTGGAGATGTCCAAGGAGCAGCTGACCGAACGGCTGCTCACCGAACAGGCGCAGATCGACGCGCAGCGGCTGCATCGCGGATTGCTGACCGAGGCCGAGTTCGATCGCGTGTCAAACGCGCTAGGTCCCTTGGGCGAAGCGCCGATCTACATCGACGACTCTCCGACCATGGACGAGCTCACGATGCAGCTCAAGGCGAGGCAGGCGAAGATGCGCCACGGCGTCGACCTGATCGTGGTCGACTACCTGCAGCTGATGCACGGCCGCAGCAGGGGAGATGACAACCGCGTGCAGGAGGTCTCGTCCATATCGCGCGCGCTGAAGGGTCTCGCGCGCGAGCTCCGCGTTCCGGTCATCGCCATCTCGCAGCTCAGCCGCGCCCCGGAGCAGCGCCCCGACAAGCGGCCGATCCTGAGCGACCTCCGCGAGTCCGGCGCGCTCGAGCAGGACGCGGACGTCGTCATGTTCCTGTTCCGGCCTGAGTACTACAAGTCGGACGAGAAGCCCGGCATCGCCGAGGTGATCGTGGCCAAGCACCGCAACGGTCCGACCGGCATGGTCGAGCTGAAGTTCAGGCGCGACCACACGCGTTTCTACAACCTGGAGACGAGGCGCCCCGAGCCCGGCACCGACTCGGCCTAGACCGTGGTCATCATCCTGGTCGGCGGACAGTGGGGCGACGAGGGCAAGGGCAAGGTCATCGACTACCTCGCCGCGAAGGCCGACATGGTCATTCGCTCCCAGGGCGGCAACAACGCCGGCCACACTGTCATCACCGAGGACGGCGAGTTCAAGTTCCAGCTGATGCCGTCGGGCATCCTCTACCCGGCCTGCACCTGCGTCATCGGCAATGGTGTCGTGGTCGATCCGATCGTCCTGCTCAAAGAGATCGCGCAGCTGAGGGAGCGCGGCATCGAGCCCCGAAACCTCGTAGTGAGCGAGCGGGCGCACATGGTCATGCGCTACCACCCTCTGTTCGATCAGCTCGAGGAAGACGTGCGCGGCGACGATCGCCTCGGCACGACGTGGCGCGGCATCGGCCCGGCGTACGCGGACAAGGTGCGGCGGATCGGCTTCCGCATCGGCGACCTCCAGAAAGAGGCCTTCATGCGCAAGAAGCTCGCGTTCGTGGTCGACCAGGTGAAGAACCCGATCCTGACCAAGCTGTACGGCAGCGAGCCATACGACTGGGAGACGATGCTCGCCGAGTACGCGGGCTACGCGAAGCAGCTCGACCCGTACATCAAGGACACGTACCCGATCGTCCAGGACGCGCTGGATCGCAACGCCAACATCTTGCTCGAGGGCGCGCAGGCGACGATGCTCGACCTCGACTTCGGCACGTACCCGTACGTCACGAGCTCCAATCCCACCGCGGGCGGCGCGCTGACCGGCAGCGGCATCCCGCCGACCAAGGTCGACCTGACGATCGGCGTGTTCAAGGCCTACACGTCGCGCGTCGGCTACGGGCCGTTTCCCTCCGAGCTGACGAACGAGATCGGCGACCAGATTCGCGAGCGCGGCCACGAGTTCGGCACGGTCACCGGCAGGCCGCGCCGGATCGGCTGGTTCGACGCGGCAGTCGCGCGTTACACCTGCCGCGTCAACGGAGTCGGCGTGGCAGCCCTCATGCGCCTCGACATCCTCGACGACCAGCCGGCGCTCAAGATCTGCACCGGCTACCGCTTCCGCGGGACCACCTACGACCACCCCCTCGCCAACATCTCGCACTACAAGCACTGCGAGCCGGTGTACGAGGAGATGGAGGGCTGGCAGTCCGAGATCGGCCAGGCACGGTGTTGGGACGACCTGCCGCAGCGCTGCCGCGACTACGTCGTGCGCATCAGCGAGCTGATCAACGCGCCCATCGAGCTGGTCGGCACCGGCCCGCGGCGCGATCAGTTCGTGACCCGAGGCCGCAAGCTCTTCCAGTAGTCGTGGCTGTCGAGCTCAGCTGGGCTGACGTACACGCCTTCCGGCTCGAGCGCCATCACCTGACGGCACGCGCGCCCAGGGCCCAGCTGGCGAAGGTCGTCGGCGACATCGGCGGCGTGCAGGCGCAGGTGATGTCGTTCGCGGAGCTCCAGATAGCCGTGCGGGTCGACTGCACGCCCGAGGACGTGCGCGAGGCGCTGTGGAAGCGCAAGACGCTCGTCAAGACCTGGCTCATGCGCGGCACGCTGCACCTCGCGCGTTCGAGCGACCTGCCCATCTATACCGGCGCGCTAGGCGCCTACACCCTGCGCAGCCTGAGCACGTGGCTCAAGTACTTGAAGCTGACCGAGCCGCAGCTCATGAGCCTGTTCGACAGGATCGACGCGGCTCTCAACGGCACGCCGATGACCCGCGAGGAGCTGATCGCTGCGGTCGGTCGCGGTCAGCCCGGCAACGTGCAGGCGATTCTCCGGTCGGGATGGGGCGGCATTCTCAAGCCCGCCGCCCGCAGAGGCAGGCTCTGTTTCGGTCCGAACCGGGGACAGAGCGTGACCTTCGTACGTCCGGAGGAGTGGCTGCAGGAATGGCACCCGCTCGAGCGCGAGGCGGCCACCGCTGAGCTTGCGCGCCGTTATCTACGCGCGTACGGACCTGCGACACGAAAGGACTTCGCTCGCTGGATGGGCAATTTTCCGGGCGCCGACCGCGCGGCCTGGACCGCGCTCCAGAACGAGCTGATCGACGTCTCCGTGGAGGGCACGCATGCCCAGTTGCTCGCGGCCGACCTCAAAGCGATGCGGGCGCGCACAGGCGAGGCGTCTGTCCAGCTGCTGCCTGGATTCGACCCCTATCTGATGGGACACGCCAGCCGCGACCACCTCTTCGACAAGGCACATCGCTGGAAGGTGAGCCGCGTCTCCGGCTGGATATCGCCCGTCCTGCTCGTGAACGGTGAGGTCCTCGGCGTATGGACTCACTCTGTCAGCAAGGGCCGGCTGCGCGTCGACATCACGCCGTTCGCGGCGGTCAAGCCGCGCATCGTCAGAGGGGCCGGCGCGCGCGCCGAGGCGATTGCGGAAGCGCTCGGCACAAAGCTCGACCGTTTGACGGTGAACTAGGCGGCTGTCGGGTCGACCGGCTCCTCGGTGCGGTTGATCGCGCGCAGCTGCTCGTCTCGCCGCCGCAGCAAACGCGCCCGTTCCCTGCGCTGTGATGTGCTCTTGATTCCCCAGACCGCGACGACGATGAGAGCTACGAGCGCCTGGGCCGCGGCCACCGTGAACACGGCCATCTCGAGGCCGCGGCTGCCCAGCTGGGGCGAACGCAGTGCCACCGAAAACGCGCCGGCCAGGAAACCGAGCAGCGGGCGCACCGTCCACGAGCTCGGCAGCGAGCGCCGATCGGAAAGGATCAGCCCGCCGACGAACCACATCGGACCGCTGTCGAGGTGGAAGAGGAAGTCCCAGTGGAAAAGCGCGATGGGCAACAGGGCTCCCAGCAGGAAGCACAGCGCCACCACCGGGCTCAACCGGCGCGCGTACGTGAGCCAGGCGATGCCCACCGCCACGGCCATCAGCGAGGTCGCGAACACGGGCCCGGGCACGTTGCCCACGTAGAGGCGTATGGGATCCACGGGCGCGGCGCCCGGCGGGAAAAGGTGCCAGATCGCGATCGGCTCGAGCGGGTTGCCGCCATTGGGGTTCACCCACGCCAGCGTTCCGCCGCGCGTCGCGAGGGTGACGACCGCCCACGCGATCAGACCCGGCTGCGCGTGCACGGCCGGTGTGTATCGCGCGCGCAGGACCTCGAGCACGACGGCGAGCACGACGACCTCCGCACTGATCAGCAGCGGCGCGCCCGCACCCACCAGCGCGATGCCCATGACCGCCGCGATGATCGGGCTCGTCTCAGGTTTCGGAAGCAGTCCTCGCCAGAGCAACCGCGATATGAGCTGCGCGGCGACGCCCGCGATCAGCGCGATCGCAAGCATCTCCACCGCGGGTAGCTTGAAGATCACGAGTCCCGCGACCACGGGCGGCGTCAATGCCACACCCATGACGAGGTCATCCGGAAGCGTGTCAGGGCTGAACGCAGCGCGGTCCAGCCAGCTCGCAGCACGAGCCAGCACGAGGGGATTGTAGGCAATCGACCCGCGATCTCGATTCGAGTGCGGGGCCTGGTGCGCCGCTAAAATGGCCGCGTTCTGTCGCAGTTCTCCAGGCGTCTTCTCGCGACGATGGCGGTGGGCCCCACGCTGTTGCTGGCTGCAATCGCCGCCAATGCCGATGCGCTTCCACCGTCCACGTGGGTCGCGCTGACTTCTCTGCCGGGCGGTGGCGGCACACCAGTCTTTGCGATGGCTGTCGATCCGATCAACGATCACGCGCTCGTCGCCGGCGGCGGCGAAGGAGGACTTTTCCGCAGCGGTGACGGCGGAGCGACATGGACCTCGGTGATGCGCGGCGGCTCAGCGGTGCTGACCATCGCGTTCAGTCCGTTCAGCCCAACTCTCGTGCTGGCGGGCACGCGCGGCGCGGGCGCCTACCTCAGCAGCGACGGCGGCGTGAAGTGGAGTCCCGCCGCAGGGCTCGACGGCCGGCAGGTGCGTGCCTTTGGATTCGCGCGCACGATGATCGTCGCGGCTACAGACAAAGGCGTGTACTCCAGCGACACGGGACAGTCGTGGAGCTCGTTGGGCCTGGCCACGTCCAGCGTCGACGCAATCGCTGTGGCCGCGGTGAATGCGCCGGTGCGATTGGTCGCCGGGGGCGACGCGGGCCAGTCCGGGACCATCCCGATGTGGACGAGCACCGACGCCGGTTCGACGTGGACCGCGTTGAAGCCGGCCATCAGCGGCACCATCGTCACCAGGATCGCCGCCGGACCGCTGCCGCCCAACGGCACGGTGCGCCCGCTCGTCGTGGGCACCAACACCGCTCTGTTCATCTCCCAGGACAACGGCACCACGTTCACCTCTCTCAGCGCCGGGGCGTTGCTGCCGTCGACCGACTACACGCAGATCGGGTTCACATCCACGCACCACGACCGCTTCTACGTCGCGAGCGACGGCGGCGGCGCGGAGTCGGGCGGGATCTGGGCGACGGGCGACTCAGGCCAGCACTTCAGCTCGCTGCAACCGCCGCTGCAGTCGGTGACGGCGCTAGCCGTCTCGGGTGACGAGCAGCCGATCCTGTACGTCGCGACGTTCCGTCCCTCCGACCACGGCGTCTTTCTGTGGAGCTATCACGACACCGGCGGCGCGCCGCAGCAGCCATTCGGATCCACTCCCACGGCAAGCGGTGCGCGACCGCACAGCTCGCCGGGCTCGGGCCTCGACCTGATCAAGCTGCTGAGCTCATCGCAGGTGCCGTACATCGCGCTTGGGGTGATCGCGCTGGTGGTGCTGCTGCTGGCCGTCGTGTCGCAAATCAGAAGCCGCCGCCGCTAACGTTCTGTACGTGAGCGACCCGCATGCTCGACTGCGCGAGCTGGGATTGACCCTGCCCGCCGCGCCTCAACCTCTCGCGTCGTACATACCGACACGACTCGTTCCGATCGGCGAGGGCAAGGCGCTGCTCTTCATCGCGGGTCAGGTGTCGTCGCGCGAGGGCACGCGTCTCACGGGTCGATGCCCAGACCAGGTGAGCGTCGAGCAGGCGCAGGACGCCGCGCGTGCGGCGGCGCTCAACGTGCTGGCGCAGATCGATGGCGCGGTCGGGCTCGACAACGTGGTCGAGGTCGCTCAGGTGACCGGCTGGGTTCTTTCGACGGACGATTTCGGCGACCAGCCGAAGGTCATGAACGCCGCGTCGGATCTGATCGCGTCCGTGCTCGGCGACGCGGGCAAGCACACGCGGGCCGCGGTCGGCGCCAGCGCCCTCCCCTTTTCGGTAACCGTGGAGATCACGGCGGTGGTGGTTGTCCGAAAAGACTGATCCGCGGGCCGCCGCGCCGCGGCAGCCCCGGTCGCGGCTCATCCTCGCCGGCAGCGCCGCGTATCTCGTGCTGATCTTCGGCGTGATGCTGTGGCGCGGCATCTCCATCGAGCCCGAGTTCGTGGTCCTGGCGCTCCTGCTGATCGCCATCGCGCTCGGCCGCGGGCGCAGCTTCATCGTCGACTGGCTGCCCTTCCTGATTCTTTTTCTGGCGTACGAAGAGATGCGCGGGTTCGCGTCCAAGACCGGTTTCGCGCCGCACGACCTGTCCGGACTGGAGCGCGCGTTTTTCGGCGGAACCATCCCGACGCTTGTCCTGCAGCACGCGTTCTACCACCCCGGCGTCGTGAGCCCGCAGGACGTCATCGCGATGTTTTTCTACTTCATGCATTTCCCCCTGCCCATCGTGGTCGGCTTTGTGTTCTGGGTGAACAACCGCGACCACTACCGGCGCTTCGTCGCCGCGCTTCTATTGATGTGCTTCCTGGCGTTCGCGACCTACCTGTTCTTTCCGAGCGCGCCGCCCTGGTATCAGTTTCCGGGCGAGGTCGTGAAGATCAACAACCAGACCGTTCCGGCGCTGTGGGGCGGCAAGTACTTCATCTCACAGATCTACGCGAGCTTCAATCCGAACCAGTTCGCGGCGTTTCCCTCGCTGCACGCGGCCTTCCCTGCGCTCGCCGCCGCGTACGCGTGGAGCCGGTCGCGCGCGCTGGCGATCGGACTGGTCGCGTGGTCTCTGGCCGTGCTGCTGTCGATCGTGTATCTCGGCGAGCACTACGTCGTCGACGCGCTCGACGGTTACATCTACGTCGCCGTCGCGATGGCGATCGTCGAGGTGGTCGCCCGGCGCTACAGGGCTAGGCCTGCCACACTTTCCGCATGATCACCCGGGCGAGCTTGTCCGGGTCGTGGTGGGAAGGAATGCGCGAGTTCACCACGTCGGCCGCGATGAAGCGCACCTCCGGGTTGCTGCTTGCGTCCTCCGCCTTGAAGATCACCTGGGACTGACCGCCCGTCGGTATGTGCGAGTGGTTGGAGTTGACGAGGACGAAATCGAACAGGTTCGACCCGACGTGCTGGCGGATCACCCCCACGTAGTCGCCGACTCCATATCCATCCGTCTCGCCGGGTTGAGACGCGAGGTTCACCACCAGCAGCTTCAGCGCCGGCGACGCCTTGATCGCCTCGACCATGCCTTCCACCAGGAGATTCGGCAGAATCGACGTGTATAGCGAGCCGGGCCCGATGACGATGAGCTCGGCGTTCAGGATCGCCTGCGCCGCCTCAGGGTTGACCTGAGCGCCATCAGGCTTGAGGAAGACCTGGCTGATCTTTCCGTTCTGCTTCGGGATCTTCGACTCACCTTCGACGTTGCTGCCGTTGATCGACGCGACGAGCGTCACGTCCTGCAACGTCGAGGGGACGATCGTGCCCTTGACCGCGAGCACCTTGCCCGATTCCCGCAGCGCGTGCTCGAAGTTACCGGTGACGTCGGCCATGGCCATGATGAAGAGGTTGCCGAACGAGTGGCCGTCGAGCGAGCCTTCGGTGAAGCGGTGGTCGAAGAGCTGCTTCATCAGCGGCTCGGCGTCGGCGAGTGCGATGAGGCACTGGCGAAAGTCTCCCGGCGGCAGCACGCGGTACTCGTCGCGGAGGCGTCCTGACGACCCGCCGTCGTCCGCGACGGTGAGGATGGCCGACAGGTTCGACGTGTAGGTCTTCAGTCCGCGCAGCAGCGCCGACATCCCCGTGCCGCCGCCGATGGCGACGATGCGCGGGCCGCGCCCGCGCAGCCGGAACGCGTGGATGATCTCGACGATGCTGCCGCCGCTCGTGCCGGGTAGGAATGGACCGAGCACCGACTGCGTGAGCTTCAGGTAGCTGAACGCCAGCAGTCCGACGCCGAGGATGCCGAACACCGTCGCGCGCGCCCAGTAGGGCCAGAACTGCAGGGTGATGTAGTAGAACTGCCGTGGCAGCGTGGCGGTCTGGTAGATCTCCTTCAACGCGTAGGCGGCACCGAGCACGAGCACCAGCTCGGCGAACATGAGCAGCAGCAGCCAGCGCTTGATCTCGAGCCCAGGTGTGAGCCAGCGCAACCAGCGCGCCGTGGATTGGAGCCTCTTGGCCATCTACCCCGCTTGCCTCAACGTGTTCAGGACGTGCACGGTTACTGTGGGCTACGCTCTCCTTGAAGTATGGGGGCTTTGCGAGGATTCCGCCGATTGCTCCGCCTGGCCGTGGTTGGGCTGGTCGTGGCCGCGGTGGCCACCGAGCTTGCCAAGCCCGAACCAGAGCGCACGTGGCACGGTCGCGTTTTCGGTCTCGTACCCTACGACTTCCGACCCCCTACTTGGGAACGCATACGGAGCGCTTACTGGAACCCCGATTCTGAGCAATTGTTCAGCGACCGGGTTTTCGGGGTCGGCTGGGCGGTGAACCTGTACCAGGCCAAAGTTCTGCTCGAGGACATATTCGACAGGCTGATGGGGGCCGCACCGCCGCTCTACGTGGAGCGCTCACCCCGTACCGTCGACCTGGAGGAGCCGCGCAGGTAGCCGTTTCCGGCGACTCTTAAAATGGCGCCCCGAGCTTGGGGAGTGGCGCAACGGTAGCGCAGCTGACTCTGGATCAGAAGGTTGAAGGTTCGAATCCTTCCTCCCCAGCCACCTCGACTCCCCCGAATGCTCTCGACTACGAGTTGGCGTTGCCCGCCGTAAGGGTGACCTTGGGTCCGTCGATCATGTAGTTGACCGAGTCCTTGTAGAAAGTGAACGACCGCCCCGGGGTGCACGTGTAGTCAGCTATGAAAGCGGAGTCAGGCCTCGGTGGCCCCAGCGCCACACCGTTCGAATCGAACGAGGTTGTTGTGAAAGTGTCGCCGGCGCTCGGCTTGTAAATGAACTCGCTGCTGGTGATGGTTCTCAGCGTTCCTCGGCCCGTGCCCATGACCGTCGCGGTGAACGTTTGGCCGGCCGATACGAAAACGACCTGCTGGGCTGCGTGCGTGTCGATGGTCACTGCGCCCTGGGCGGTGATCGTGAAGACCTCGCCCGCGCCTCCGCTGTACCTGATGTCTTCGTCATTAGCCGGGGAGTTCTCGGTCAAGGGAACCGTAGTCCACGTCCCCACAAGGCAGGGGTCGACGGCAGCGGTCGGCGTCGCGCTGGAGGACGAGGTCGTTGAGCCGCCGCACGCAGCAATTAGAACGGTGGCCACCCCCACCATTGCGATCAAGAGCCTCGACGCCACGGCTGGCCCGGCATGATACCCCCTGGCCAGCCGGGTAACGTTTCGAAGCCTTCCGCCCCGGCACACTCACAGAGGCGCGTATCCATGCTCAAGCTGGCATCGTTTCCCGGCCTATGGAGGGTCGTGGCCCTTGGCGCTAGCGGCGACTACATTCCGCCGGTCGAGGACTACGCCTTCCCAGTCGTGCCCAGAAGAGTCAGAGGCCGTAGCGTTCCAGCTGCACCAGGTCGCCCATCTTCACCAGCGCGTCGTGGCCCTCGGCGACGAGCGACGGTTCGTTCGCGAGGCGTCCAACCTCCAGACATAGCCGCGCGATCAACGGCACGTCCGATGCAGTCCGGGCAAGGTCGAGCGCGGCCCGGAGCTGATCGACGTCCCGCGCCGCCATTCCGAGTGCCCTCGCGACATGAGGCGCAACGACAGGAAGACGACGGTGTGCCGGAGGGATGCTCTCGATCACGTCAATCGAATCTCGTTCGGCGTCGACCAGCTGCCGCAGGGCGTCGGCCATGATTGGCGCCCCGAACCCGTAACCTGCGGAACCGAACACCGATCGCGCCAGCCCGTCCAGGTCGTCATCGACAAGCGCGATGTCATAGGGCACGGGCGGCGTCGCGCTGTTCGCGGCCCTGAACGCTCCAGCCATCGCGTTGCTCCGGGCCGCGTCGCGCCTACCCCTCGCGATCAACAGCCCGGGCCGGAATCCGACGCGCACCCACCCCATACCCGGGCTGCCCAGCGACCGCCACGCGGCGAGGGCCTGATCGATGGTGTCGGTGGCCTCGGCCCATTCGCCCAGCGTGTACTCCACCCGAAGCCGCCAGCAGAGGATGGACAGGCGCCACTCCGGGAGCTGGCCTGGCCTGAGTCGGGCAGCCGCTTCCCGGTTGGTGCGATCGACTCGGTGAGGGTCGCCCAGCACAGATGACGACCAGCAGACCACGTGGTCCGCGTCCATGATTTCTGGCAACGAAAGCCTCTCGCCAAATGCACGTCGCGTTTCCGCGTGCTCGCGAACGGCCTGCCAGTCCAGCCGGTACATCGCGCACGATCCCACAGAGTCCAGGCAAACGCTGACGAGGTCTGGCGCGCCCAGCGATTGGGCGAGCTCCGCGCCTCTGGTGGCGCTCCGTTCCGCGCGGCGAGCAGTGGCGTCTGCCAGTCGCAAGCCTCGCGCCAGGGCCCAGTTCGTCTGGAAACCGACGCCGGCCAGGAACCTGGCTTCGAGCGCCGTGTCCTTGACGGCCTGCAGAAGTGCGTCCCCTTCGTCGATCGCGGCCTCCACCTCCTCCTCCGAAAAATTGGTGCGCGCGTAGCGCATTCCGCTGAGCAGGAGCCCGGCGATGCTCGCCAGGCGGCGGGTCGGATCCCGCGCGAGGGCGTAGGCGTGCTTGTAAGCCTCGAAGCCGCTGGGATATAGCCGCAGGACCTCGCCCAGGCGCGCCCAGATGGCGGCTGCCTCGTCGGGGTCGTCGAAGCATTCCAGCGCGGCCCGGAAATGCGCCTCCGCCTCTCGGGACGCGGCCGCGCTCGCGGCCATCTCGCCCGCGCGCAGCAACCACCGGCCGGCCTTGCGGCGCAAGTCGGCGGCAACCGGCGACCTCGAGCCCGCGCTGTACATGGCCTCGCGAAAGTGGAGCGCGACGATCTCGGCGACCTCTTCCTCTCGACCGCCCGCGCGTGATTCGAACCAGTCGCCGGCTGCGGCGTGAAGGCGGCTGCGCTCCGCGCGTGGCAGCGTGGAGTACGCGACGTCGCGGATGAGGATGTGCCGGAACGCGAGGTGCTCGGCGTCCTGGCGCCGCAGCATGTCGCGCGCCATCAACTCGTCGATCAGGTCTGACTCGCGGTCCCCGACCTCCGGGGCGATCGCGCGCAGGCCTTCCGGCCGGAACGAGCGTCCGAACACAGAGGCCACCTGGAGCAACCGCCGCTCGCCTTCGTTGAGCAGGTCCAGGCGGGCGAGCACGGTCGCCTGCACGGTGTCCGGTAGCGCCTCGCCTGCCCGCTCCAGCACGGCCTGTGCGAGCTCGCCGGCGAAGAATGGGTTGCCCTCCGAGCGCCGCGCGACCTCGCGCACCGTATCCACCGGCACACCTTCCAGGAGGGGGCCGATGAGGGCGGCGATGTCGGCCTCGGGCAGCGGATCGAGATATATCGAGACGAAGTTCCGGCGACCGCCGCCCCAGGCGGGTCTCCGATCGATGAGCTCTGGCCGGGCGATCGCAATCATCAGGATGGGGACCGCCTCCCTTGGATCCATGACGAACTCGACCAGGTCGAGAAGGCTGTCGCTCGACCAGTGGAGGTCCTCGAAAACGATGACCAGCGGATTGTCGGCGGCCGCCCTGGCCAGGGCCGAGCGCCACGCGGCGAAGAGCTCGGTCGGATCGGAAGGGGTGGCGCTCTCGGCGCCAACGGTCGCGGCCAGCAGCTCGGCGTCGCGCCTGTCGCCAAGCCATCGCTGCACCGCTTCGACCACCGGCAGCTGTGAGCTCTCGGCACCGATGCCGGCAAGGCTGAAGAGCACCGACCGCAGCGGCCAGTAGGTCAGCTGGGCGCCGTAGGGGAGGCACTGCGCTGTTTCAACCCTGGCGTTCGACACGAGCTCCGGTAGCGCCACGTCCAGGAATTCCTCGACGAGCCGTGTCTTTCCGGTACCTGCCGGCGCGACGATGCTCACGACCGCCGGGATCCTGTCCCTGAAGCTCCGTCGCGCCGTCAGGCGTAGCTGGTCGAGCTCGTCGACGCGACCTACAAAGGGAAGAGGCGACTGGCCGAGGCGACCCTTGCCTGGACCGATCAGGGTGCGCACGATGACCGGCTCGCCGCGACCCTGAATGTCAACCTGGCGCGCCGGGCCGAATTCGAACGTGCTCCGCGCATCCCACGCGGTCCGGTCGGTGGCCACGATCTCATCGGGCGCGGCCGCTTGCTGGAGACGGGCCGCTACGTTGACCGCGTCGCCGGTGGCGAGGAAGTCGCCTCGGTCGGTCTCGCGCGAGCCGAACACCTCTCCCGTCGCGAGTCCAAATCTCAGCCGGAGGCGGGCGAGGTCCGCGTCCGACCTGAGGCGATCCCGGAGCGCGATCGCCGCCGCGATTGCTCTCACCGCGTCATCGCCATGAGCGCGTGGCAGCCCGAAGACGGCCATCACCGCATCGCCGATGAACTTCTCGACGGTGCCGCCATGCGCCGTGATGACATCGCGCGCGGTTCCGTAGTAGCGGCCCATGAGGTCGCGAACCTCTTCGGGATCCTCGGAGGCGCCAAAGCTCGTCGAGCCGGCGATGTCCGCGAAGAGGGCTGTCACGATTCGCCGCTCCGAAGCCACGATGCCGGAGTGTAATCACCCGCGCGGCCCGGCCTACCGGGCTGAGGTCAGCCTGCGGAAAGCTGCCGGCGCCGGGCTGCGCGAGGCTGCGACGGCCCGACAAACGAGTAGATGATCATGACGATCAGCAGCAGGCCGAGCGGGGCCAGGATGAGCATCGCCAGGAACCATCCCCATCGCCCGAGCAGCGCGACCGAGATCAGCGCCAGGATCCAGGAGATGACCTCCACCAGCGCCCCGACCGCCACCAGCGCCAGGCCGGCGGAGTAGACCCCTGGGTGTGGAGACTGGCCGCCCTGCATCGTAAGCGCCGCCAGCACGCCGCCGACGACCCACAACACGAGGCCCATCACGAAGACTTTGCGCACCGTTGCCTTGCTCATTTCGCCGTCCCTTCCCGCCTCAAGATCTGCAACTCAAACGCCGGGCTGGCGTAGATCACTTATGCCTTCCGGCGTAACTCGGCAAGCGGCCTGACGTTGCCGTCTTCGACGATGCGCGCGATACGCGGTCTTGGCTGGGTTTTGCTGACCCTCATCGCCCTGACGGCGTGCGGCACGGCCGGATCCGTTTCCACGGCGGCGAACGCGTCCGGGAGCCGGGTATCGCCCCCGACCGGTCAGAAGCGATGCGCCGCGGCCGCCTTCAATCCCGGCGCCCCGGCCGCGCGCGCGAACGCCGCGTTCGCCTTCGACATCGACCACCGCGTGATGGTGCTGTTCGGCGGCGTCGGGCTGGCCGACACGTGGACGTGGGACGTCAACGGTTGGACGCAGCACGCTCCTGCCGACAGCCCGCCCCCCGGCGGATCCGCGGCCATGGCCTACGACCTCAACCATCA
>DASSLR010000095.1:0-18967 GCA_035689345.1 Candidatus Dormiibacterota bacterium | reverse complement strand
CGTCACCGACACTCGTACACCGCGCGAGGTCGCTGCCGAGATGGCGCTCGTGCGCCACGAGATCGACATGCTCGAGCTCTGCTTCTCGAGCCTGGCCGCCAGGTTTGCCGCTAGCGAGGTCTACGAAGAGGACGGCTCTGCGACGCCGATCGACTGGATGCGGCACCACTGCAATCTCACGCATGGGGCGGCGGCCGACCGGCTGAAAGTCGGCCAGGTGATGGAGCGCATGCCCGAGAGCATGCAGGCGCTGGCGCGGGGCGAGATCGGATTCGCGCACGTCGCGTCGATGGCCAGGACCGCCGACGCGGTCGGCGATCGCTTCCAGGAAGACGACCTCGTCAAGCAGGCGTCCGAGAACTCACCCGGCAAGTTCCATCACGTGTGCCGGCACTACCGGCACTCTGCGGACCCCGCTGGTTTCGAGAGCGAGCAGGCGGTGGCGGTCGAGAACCGCTACCTCGAGCTGAGCACCTGGATCGACGGATCGACGATCCTCAGCGGCGCTCTTGATCCCGTCGGAGGCGCGGCGCTGAGGAACGCGCTCGAGCCGCTCGCGCGCAAATCGGGCGAGCACGACCATCGCGATTACGGGCAGAGGATGGCCGACGCGCTGGTCGACCTGGCATCGGGCGCAGGCAACAACGTGCAGATGCAAGTGACCGCTTCGGTGGAAACGTTGCTCGGGCTGATCGGGGCACCGGCGGCCGAGATGGAGCACTCGCAACTTCTTTCCTCGAAATCGACCGAGCGGATTGCATGCGAATGCAACATCGCGCGGGTTCTGCTGGATGCGGAGTCAGTCGTGATCGACGTGGGGCGCTCGAAGCGAGTCGTCTCCACGCGGATGCGGCGTGCGCTGGAGGCGCGTGATCGCGGGTGCCGCTGGCCGAGATGCGACAGGCCGGCGAAGTGGAGCGCCGCGCACCACGTCGTGCACTGGATCCATGGCGGGTCGACGGATCTCGACAACCTGGTCCTCCTGTGTCACAGGCATCACAGGATGGTTCACGAAGGCAAGTGGCAACTGGTCCGAGGCGATGACGGAGAGATGCTCGCCATCCCGCCGTACATCAGATTCGGAGCGACCGCGCGAGGGCCTGATTAGCGCTTCGTTTAGGGCCGGCGCGAACTCAGAACCTGCTCGATCTCTCTTTTGACCTGCTGGAGGTCCATGAACTCCCGGTACACCGAGGCAAACCTTATGTACGCGACCTCGTCGAGGTCGCGCAGGCGTTCCATGACCATCTCGCCGATCTCGCCGCTCGGGATCTCGACGCGGCCGGAGCGGCGCAGCTCGGCCTCGATGTCGTCGACGATGGCGCGCAGGCGCTCGGGGGAGATGTCTCGTTTCTCGGTGGCCTTCTTGAGGCCGGTGAAGAGCTTCTGCGGGTCGAAGTCCTCGCGGCGCCCGTCCTTCTTCGTGACGTAGAAGGGGACGGCCTCGATCCGCTCGTAGGTCGTGAATCGCTGCCCGCACTGCAGGCACTCACGGCGGCGGCGAATCGCCTCCCCCACCTCGGAGTCGCGCGAGTCGACCACCTTCAGGTCGTGGTGTCCGCAGTACGGGCAGCGCATATGGGTGGTGTTACCGAGATTACATGCGGTTGCGGAGAAACGCCGGGATGTTGATGTCGCCCAGCTCCTCGGCGCCGAACTCCGGCCGCTCGAAGGCCGGCTTCCGCGCCGACTCCTGCTTGGCCTCGGTGTGGGTCTTGCCGGCGAAGCCGGTGGCGATGACCGTGATCTTGATCTCGCCCTGCATGGTGTCGTCGCGGACGACGCCGAAGATGATGTTGGCGTTCGGGTCGGCGGCCGAGCGCACGATCTCGGCGGCCTTCTGGACCTCCTGCAGGGTGATGTCCTTGCCCGCGGTGATGTTGAAGAGGATGCCCTTGGCGCCGTCGATCGACGTCTCGAGCAGCGGGCTCGACACCGCCTGCTTGGCGGCGTCCTCGGCCCGCGAGTCGCCCGCGCCATGCCCGATGCCCATCAGCGCCTCGCCCGCGTTCTCCATGATCGCCTTCACGTCGGCGAAGTCCAGGTTGATGACGCCCGGCTGCGTCACCAGGTCGGAGATGCCCTGCACGCCCTGGCGCAGGACGTCGTCCGCCATGCGGAACGCCTCTTCCAGGGTCGTCTTTGACGACGCGACCTGGGCCAGGCGGTCGTTGGGGATGACGATGAGCGCGTCCACATTGCTGCGGAGGGCCTTGATGCCCTCCTCCGCGGTGTCATTGCGGATGCGGCCCTCGAAGCCGAACGGTCGCGTGACCACGCCGATGGTCAGCGCTCCTTGCTCTTTGGCCTGCTGCGCCACGATGGCAGCCGACCCGGTGCCGGTCCCGCCGCCCATGCCCGCGGTGATGAAGACCATGTCGGAGTCCTTGACCACCTCGGAGAGCTCGGCGCGGCTCTCGTCGGCCGCGTCGCGGCCGCGAGTCCAGTCGCCGCCGGCGCCCAGGCCGCGAGTGAGCTTGCTGCCCATCTGCACCTTGACGTCGGCCTGGCAGCGCTCGAGGGCCTGCTTGTCGGTGTTGACCGCGATGAACTGAACCTTGAGCGCCTTCGAGATCATGCGATTGACGGCGTTGCCACCGCCGCCGCCGCAGCCGACGACCTTGATGCGCGCTCGCCCCTCGTGCAACTCGCTCTCTCTCATTGGGATGACGTGGTCCTCCTTAGTGCGTTCTCTGGACATGGCGAGCTCCAGCTGGTTGCGGTGTTGTTCTCTAGAAAAAATCGCGCAGCCACCTCACTGTTTTTTGATAGGTCGACCCGAGGGTCGCGGACTGACGGCCGTTGGCGTAGCTGCGCGCGTGCACGTGCGAGCCCCACTTGACCAGCCCTGCGGAGACGGCGAACGACGGTCCCTGGCAGCGGTCGGCGAGCCCGACCATGCCCATGGGCTGGCCGAGCCTGACCGACGCGTCGAACACGCTCTGCGCCGCGTCCGTGGTGCCCATGAGGCGAGCGCCGCCTCCCGTGACCACCACGCCAGCGGGCAGCAATCCTTCGAAACCACACTTGCGCACCTCTTCCCGCGCCATCAGGAAGATCTCGCGCATGCGCGGGCCGATGATCTCCGCGAGGAAGCGGCGCGGCAGCGCCTGGATGCGGTCGCCGCCGACCTGCCGGACCTCGACCTTCTCGCCGTGGTCGATGACGTCCGGCAGCGCGTGGCCGTAGTTCAGCTTCAAGCTCTCGGCCTCGTCCAGCGTCGTGCGCAGCCCGATCGCGATGTCGCTGGTGACGTGGTTGCCGCCGACCGGCAGGACCGCGAGGAGGCGCGCGGAGCCTTCGTTGTAGATGGTGACCGAGGTCGTGCCGGCGCCGATGTCGACCAGGCACACGCCCAGCTCGACTTCCTGCTGCGTCAGCACGCCCTCGCCTGCGGCGAGCCCGGTGCACACCACGTCCTCAACGTCGAAGCCGGCGCCGTGCACGCACTTGATGACGTTCTGGAGCGCCGTCTGCGCGCCGGTGACGATGTTCGTCTCCACCTCGAGACGCTGGCCGGTCATGCCCACAGCGTCGCGCACACCTTCCTGGCCGTCGACGGTGTAGCCGCGCGGGATGACGTGGATGACCTGGCGGTCGGAGGCGATGCTCACCGCGCGCGATCCCTCGACCACGCGCTGCACGTCGTCCTCGCCGATCTCGCGGTCGGAGCGCGCCACGGCGACCACGCCCGTCGAGTTCTGGGACCAGATGTGGGTGCCGCCCAGCGACACGAGGACGGCCTCGATGCGCTGCCCCGCCATGCGCTCGGCCGACACGGCCGCGAGCTGGATGGCCGCGATGGTCTTGTCGAGGTTGACCACGACGCCCTTGCGCAGGCCGTCGCAACGCGC
This sequence comes from Candidatus Dormiibacterota bacterium, assembly GCA_035689345.1. Lineage (GTDB taxonomy): Bacteria > Chloroflexota > Dormibacteria > Dormibacterales > Dormibacteraceae > CF-118. The sequence continues at coordinate 15,113 of DASSLR010000095.1, read as the reverse complement.
CTCGCCCACGCCGATGACGCTGACGGCACCGCCGACGTCGTCAGACTCGGCGATGATCACGGCGACCCGGCTGGTGCCCAGGTCGAGACCGACGGTTTTCTTCCGCCGCGACAAGACGGTGCTGCGATGCCTCCTGGAACGTTGGGATTGTTGAGTGGCGGGTTGAGCGGGATTATAAGGGCTCCCGGAGCCTGATGGACCAGATTTTGTGGGTCCCTCTCGACCCGAGGCCAGCCCTTGTGTCTACCCTACATCATTCCTATCAGAGATAGTGTCTGCGGATTGCCCCAAGATTGTTGAAGATGCGGACCCCGAAAGCCACTATCGCCGCGATGCTGAGATCTACACCCAGCTTGTCACCGAAGAAGGTCAGGCCGGCGGCGAGGGCCATGTTGGTGATGAGGCCGCTGAAGAAGACGCGCGGCTCGAACGAGCCGGCGATGTAGGCCTTGAACGCGCCGAAGATCGAGTCCAGCGCGGCCAGCAGCGAGATGGCGGTGTAGCGCGCGTAGGTGATCGGAATCGTGACCGGCGACAGGATCCCCAGCAGCGCGCCGAGAAGCGCGAACAGGATCGCAATGACGATTACCTGCATAAGCCCCACCAACGCAGAGGCTTCGCCGCGAGTTGGCGGGGGCCCCTTATTTGCATGCGGGCGTCGGCGCGGGAGTCGGTTTCGCGCCGGGCGACGGGCTCGGCGGCACCGGCTCTTTCGACTTGAAGGCCGTGGCCGGCTCCGACGCGTTCATCACGTTCACGTAGTCGAGGTCGTTCGAGTTGTAGTTCACGCTGCTCTGAATCGCTTTCAAGGCTGCCAGTTTGTCACGAAGCGAGGAGAACTCTTCGGGTGTGAGCACGCGCCCGAAGTACACCTTCCATCCGCGCATCGTGACCATCGTCAGGTTGCCGCACGAGTCGACGATGAACATCGACACCTGCTGGCCGATGAGGCCCGGCAGCCCGCGCTGGATGTTCACGAGGGCGACGAGCAGCTCGGGGTCCAGCGGACGATCGCCGACGCGCGCTTCGGACCCGCTCGGACCCTGGATGTTGACCAGCGGGCCCGCCGACTGCGCGGCGCCGAGGAGCACCGCCTGGTCGGACATGAGGAAAAGAGCACCCGACGAGCCCGCGTGATAGACGGCGACCGGCTCCCATTCGCTGATGTCGATGCGGACGGTGCCGTCCAGCCGCGGCTGCACCGAGGCGGTGCGAATCCAGGTCTGACCGAGGAGTCGCTGCCGCTCACCCGCGGGGTCGACGGCGAGGATCGACATCGACTGGTCGAGGCCGGCGGCGCGCACCACCTGCGAGGCCGTCAGATGGTTCGCCCCATGGACCTCGATGCTGCGGATCGAGGTGGCGGGACCGAGCAGCAGCCACAGGAGCAGCACGCCCTCGATCACCGCGACGCCGCCGGCCGCCGCGCGCCGAAACCAGTGGACGTCCGGCTCCTGCAGCGCTTTCTCGGACCGGCTCCACAGCTGCCCCTTCAGCGGCTCGCTGTTGTCGATGTTGCTGCGCCAGTCGAACCTCCGGATCCGCGAGCGCCGCCTGCGCATCTTCATCTCGAGGTGGGCCCCACACGATGCTCGTGCCGCGCCACGGCGTGGTCGACGAGGCGCTTGCAAAGCTCACCGAAGCTGACGCCGGCGGCTTTGGCGGCGTCCGGCAGCAAGGACAGCGCCGTCAGGCCGGGCACGGTGTTGACCTCGAGGATCCAGGGCGTGCCGTCGCCGTCGACGATGATGTCGACGCGGGCCATGCCCGAGCACCCGAGCAGCTGGAAGGCCTGGCCGGCCGCGTTCTGCGCCTCCTCGCGCGCGCGCTCCGGAATGCGTGCGGGGATGACGTGGTGCGATTTGCCCGCCGTGTACTTCGCGTCGTAGTCGTACACCGGGTTCTCGCTGACGATCTCGAGCGTCGGCAGCACCTGGAGGTCGGGCGTGGCCAGCACGCCGACAGTGATCTCCGTGCCTTCCTGAAAGCGCTGCGCCAGCACGCGGCGGTCGTACTTCGAGGCGAGCACCAGGCCGCTGGCCACCGCGTCGGCGTCGCGCGCGATGGTCAGGCCGATGGTCGAGCCCTCGCGGACCGGCTTGATCACCAGCGGCAGCCCGTACTTGGCGACGAGCTGCTCGACGGTCTCCGCAGCGACGCCCTCCTTGATCTCGAGCTCGTCGAACTCGGGCACGTCGAGGCCCGCCGTCGCCATGACGGCGGCCGCCCGCGCCTTGTCCATGCACAGCGCGGACGCGAGGACGCCCGAGCCCGTGTAAGGCAGGCCGAGCAGCTCGAGCATGCCCTGCACGGTGCCGTCTTCACCGAGGCGGCCGTGCAGCACGTTGAAAACACAGCCGAACCCGCCGTCCCGCAGGACGTCCCACGTCGTGGAGTCGATGTCGACCTGCACGACGTCGTGGCCCAGCTCGCGCAGCGCTGACTGCACCTGCGCACCCGACTTGAGCGACACCTCGCGCTCGGCCGAACGCCCGCCGCACAGCACCGCGATCCTCATTTCCACCTGCCCACGAATTCCACCTCGGTCTCGAGCTCCGCGCCGAAACGGCTCTTGACCTCGGCGCGCACGCGTTCGATGAGCGCCGCGACGTCCCTGGCCTTGGCGCCGCCCTCGTTGACTATGAAGTTGCCGTGCAGGGTGGAGACCACGGCCGCGCCCTGGCGCGTCCCCTTCAATCCCGCGGCCTGGACGAGCCTCCCCGCCGAGTCACCTGGTGGGTTCTTGAACACGCTGCCGCAGTTCTTGGTCTTGATCGGCTGCGTCTCGTTGCGCTCGGCGGTGAGCTTCGCCATCATCCGCTTCGCCTCTTCCCCGTCGCCGCGCTCGAGCTGCACGGTCGCGTCGACCACCAGCGCCCCTTTGAGCGGGCCGGAGCGCAGGGCCGACGTGCGGTAGGCGAGGTGCAGGTCCTTCTTCGTCCACGTCACGACACCCTTGCCAGGGACGAAGCCGGTCACCTCGACCAGCACGTCTTTCATCTCCCTGCCCCAACAGCCTGCGTTCTGATAGACGGCGCCGCCGACCGTGCCCGGAACGCCGATGGCGAACTCGAAGCCGCGAAGGTTGGCGTCGGCGACGGTGCGCGCGAGCCGCATCATCTTCAGCCCCGCGCCCGCGCGCACGCGCGTGCCGTTGATCGACTGCTCGCGGTTGACGACGCGGATGACCAGGCCCTCGACGCCCGCGTCGGCGATGAGAAGGTTGGTGCCCGCGCCGAGCAGCAGGTACGGGATGCCGCGCTCGACGCAGCCGTTGATCATCTTCTCGATAGCCTCGACGCGACCGGACTCGACGAAGAACTCGGCAGGCCCGCCGATGCCGAACGAGGTGCGCGTCGCCAGCGGCTCGTCCTCGGTCACGCCGGGCAGCTGGCGAAGCCAGTCGAGACTAGATTTTTTGCGCCAGCTCATCGCCCAGCTTCTTGCGAATGTCGCCCGCCCCCATCAGCAGGAGCAGGTCGTCCGGACCGGCCAGGCCCTCGAGCGCCTCGCGCGCGTTCTCGAAGCTGCCGGCGTAGGTGCCGTTGGGAAGGCGCTCGGCCAGGTCGCGCGCGCTGATGCCGCTCGCGTTCTGCTCGCCGGCCGAGTACACATCGAGCAGCAGGACGCGGTCGGCGCCGTCGAACGAGCGCGCGAAATCGTTCAGGAACGAGGTCAGGCGCGAGTAGCGGTGCGGCTGGAAGACGACGATGAGCCGGCGGTGCCGCAGCTCGCGCGCGGCCTGGATCGTCGCCCGGACCTCGGTCGGGTGGTGACCGTAGTCGTCGTACACCGCCGCGCCCTGGAAGACGCCCAGGAACTCGAGCCTGCGGTGCGCGCCCGGGAAGCGCTCGAGCGCGGACGCGATCTCTTCGAAATGCACGCCGATCTCCAGCGCCATCGCCGCCGCGCCGGTCGCGTTCTGGATGTTGTGCCGGCCGCGCTGGCGCAGGTTGACCCGACCGATCGCGCGGCCGCCGTGGTGGATCGTGAAAGGCCGCGAGTCGTCGCAGCGGTAGTCGGCGCTCTCATCGAATCCGTAGGTGACCTTGCGCGCCTGCGTCGCCAGCGAGCGGGCGCGAGCGTCGTCGGCGCACAGCACGGCGACGCCGTCGGCGGGCAGGCGGGCGATGAACTCCGCGAACAGCGCCTGCACGGCCTCGACGTCCGGGAAGTGGTCGGTGTGGTCGAGCTCGATGTTGGTGACGATCGCGCGCTTGGGGTGGTGCAGGAGCAGCGAGCCGTCGGACTCGTCGACCTCGGCCACGAGCCACGACGAGCGGCCGGCGCGCGAGTGGCTGCCGTCACCGACGAGCACCGTGGGGTCGAGGCCCGCCTCGGTCAGGATGTGCCCCGTCATGTGCGTCACGGTCGTCTTGCCGTGGCTGCCGCCGATGGCTATCGAATCCGCGCCTTCGATGAGCTCGGCGAGCGCCTCGGCGCGGGTGATGACGCGGACGCCCATCGCGCGGGCCGCGTCGAGCTCGGGCGATTCCTTGATCGCGCCGCTGTAGACGAGCAGGTCCTTGCCCAGCACGTGCTCGGGGTCGTGGCCGACGTCGATGGTCACGCCCTCGTCCTCGAGCTCGGCGGTGACGTCGGACGATTGCGCGTCGCAGCCGCTGACCTCGTCGCCCCGCGCGAGATAGACCCGCGCCAGGGCGGACACGCCCGCGCCGCCGATGCCCATGAGGTGCACCCTCACCTGCGCGCCACCTCCCGCACCACCTCGAGCACCCGCTGCGCCGCGTCGCGCCGGCCGGCCGCCGCCGAGGCGTGGGCCATGCTGCGCAGCTGCTCGGAGGTGAGAGCGTCCAGCGCGGACACGAGCGTCTGCGGCGTGAGCTCGGAGTCGCCTATGCGCACCGCGGCACCGGCGTGGACCATCGCCGCCGCGTTGTCCTCCTGGTGGCCGCCGCCGAACGTGCCCGGGACGAGCACCATCGGCAGCCCGACGGCGGTGGCCTCGGCGATCGTACCGACGCCGGCGCGGCCGACGACCAGGTCGGCGCGCGCGGTGAGTGCGGGCATCTCGTCCGAGAAGGCCATCCCCTCGTAGCCGTCGCGGCGGTGCTCGGCCACGCCCTGAGCGCCCTGCCTGCCCGCCACGTGGATGACTCGTTCGTACATGCGCGTCAGGTCGTCGAGCGCTCCCCACACCGCGCGATTCAGGTTGCGCGCGCCCTGGCTGCCGCCGGTGACGAGCAGCACGCGCGCCGGCACATTCGGGATGCGGCGTTCGAAACCTGGGCGCAAGGGCACTCCGGTCAGGACGATGCGGCGGGTGCCGAGCCGCTTCTCGGTGCCGGGAAGGGTCGTGCAGATGGCGGCCGCGCCGCCCGCGAACATGCGCGTGGCGAGGCCGGGGCGCACGTCCTTCTCGTGCAGCACGTACGGAATGCCGCGCATGCGGGCCGCGGCGACGGCGGGCGCCATCACGTAGCCGCCCATCCCGAGGACGACGTCCGGCTGGAAGCGGTCGACCACGCGGAGGCCGGCACGCAGCGCGGCGGGAAGGACCGCGGGCAGGGCGAGGTTCTTCCAGAGCGCGTCGCGGTTGAGGCCCTGCACCCTGATCGTCGCGAGCTCGAACCCGGCCTCGGGGACCAGCCGTTCCTCCGGCCCACCGGCGCGCCCGACCAGGAGCACATCGCCTGCAGGCTCCTCAGCGCGAAACGCCCGCGCCACGGCGAGAGCGGGAAACAGGTGTCCACCGGTTCCGCCGCCAGCTATCAAAAGCCGCATCTCCCCCCTTTTTCGGTGTGTGTTGCGCCTTGACCCGGACGGTGCCCTTGCGGGCGATGCTCAGCAGCACGCCCACCCCGGCGAGTGTGGTGGCGAGCGCGGTGCCTCCGTAACTGAAGAACGGCAGAGGCACTCCGGTCACCGGGAGCGTGTTGGTGACGGTGGCCATGTTGATGAGCGCCTGGAACGCGATCCACGTGGTGATCGAGGCGGCGAGCGTGACGCCGAACGTGTCGGGCGCGCGCATCGAGGTGCGGTAACCGCGGACCGCGAAAAAGAGAAAGCCGAGCATGACCAGCGTCGTGCCGAGGAGGCCGGTCTCCTCGCCGATGATCGCGAAGATGAAGTCGGTGTGGGCCTCGGGCAGCCAGCCGTACTTCTCCACCGAGTGGCCGATGCCCACGCCGAAGAAGCCGCCGGAGGCGAGGCCGTAGATGGACTGGGTGGATTGAAAGCCTGCGCCCAGCGGGTCGGCGAGCGGGTTGCGCCACGACGTCAGGCGCGCGAAGCGATACGGCTCGACGATTGTCAGCGCGATGAACGCGAGCAGCATCGCGGCGACGAGCAGCACCACGTGGCGCATGCGTCCGCCGCCGGCCCAGTAGGCGCTGATGAAGATGGCGACCATCACGACCGCCGTGCCGAGGTCCTTCTGCAGCATGAGCAGCGCGAGGACGCCCGCGAGCATCGCCACGAAAGGCAGGAAGCCACGCTGGAAGTCGTTGATCTTGTCCCCGCGGCGGTCGATCCAGTGCGAGATGAACAGCGCGAACGCGAGCTTGCCGAGCTCTGAGGGCTCGAACGTGCCGAACGGACCGGCGTCGAACCAGCGCCGCGCGCCGTTGACGGTGACGCCGAGGTGCGGCACGAGGACCAGGATCATCAGCAGCAGGACGCCGGCGGCGCCCGCCGGAGCAAGGGGGCGCAGCCGGTGATAGTCGAAGCGGCTCAGGAAGAACAGCGCGGCAAAGCCGATGGCCATCCACGCGGCCTGCCGGATCGAGTAGTAGAAGGGCGTCTCGTGCTGCGTATAGGCGAACGCCACGCTGGCGCTGGTCACCATCACGAGGCCAGCGCCGCAAAGCAGGACCGTGACGAAGAGGAGGTGGCGATCGGGCTGGCTGCGCGCGTGCACGCTCATGCCGCGAATCTCTCGCGCACGAGCGCCTTGAACTGGCGGCCGCGGTCCTCGTAGTCCTTGAACATGTCGAACGACTTGTAGGCGGGGCTGAGCAGCACCACGCCGCCGGGCCTGGCCAGCGCCGCGGCCTTTGCGACCGCGTCGGCCAGGTCGTGGGCGCGAACGACGTTCGGGTGCTCGCGCAGCTCGGCCTGCAGGAGGTCCGCCGACGCGCCCATCAGCACCACCGCGTCGGCGTGCGCGATGGCGTCCTTCACCCACTCCGCGAGCTCGAAGCCGCTGCCGTAGCCGCCGGCGATGAGGACGAGCGGCGTGCCCGGGAACGACGTCAGGGCGACGCGGCCGGCGTCGGGGTTGGTCGCCTTGGAGTCGTTGTACCAGCGCACGCCGTGCCACTCGCCCACCAGCTCGAGCCGGTGCTCGACTCCCTTGAAGGCGGCGATGGCGCGGTTGATCGCGTCGTCGGCGAGGCCGGCGATGCGGCCGACCGCGGCGGCCGCGAGTGCGTTCTCGAGGTTGTGCCGGCCGGGGATCGGCATGGGTGGCACCGGCGTGTGGCGGTCGAACCACACGACGTGCGCGCGTGTCTTCCGGGCGAGGTCGCGGCACGTCGCGTCGCGCCCGTTCAGGACGGCGAAGTCGTCGGCGCCGGCGAACTCGATGATCCTGCCCTTGATCGCCGCGTACCGCTCGAACGTGCCGTGACGGTCGAGGTGATCGGGCGTGACGTTCAGGATCACGCCCACGTGCAGGCGCGGGCCTTCGACCGACTCGAGCTGGAAGCTCGAGAGTTCGAGGACCACCCAGTGCTTGGGCGTGACCTCGGGCAGGCGGTCCAGCACGGTCTCGCCGATGTTGCCGCCGACCATCACCGGCCGCTCGCCCGCGGCGAGGACCTCACCAGTGAGCGCGGTGGTGGTGGTCTTGCCGTTGGTGCCCGTGACGCCGACGACCGTGCCGGGGCACAGCTTGAGAAAGAGGTCGATCTCGCTCGACACCGGGATGCCTCTGGCCCGCGCATGGTTCAGCAGCTCCGCGTCCCACGGCACCCCGGGGCTCGCGTAGACGATGTCGATCCCGACGAGCACCGCGTCGTCGTAGCCGCCGAGCTTCAGCTCCGCGGTCTCGGGCAGGCGCGCGATGGCCGGCTCGAGGTCCGCGCGCGCCCTGCGGTCGGTGACGATCACGCGCTCGCCGGCACGAGCGAGATGGTTGGCCACCGCGACGCCGCTGCGCGCAGCGCCGACGACCAACGCGGTCACGAGGCGATGCGCGCCACCCCGAAAGCGGCCAGTGCTCCGAGCAGCCCGGCCGTCCAGAAGGACAGCGCGATGCGGCGCTCGGACCAACCCTCGTGGTGGAACGTGTAGTGGATCGGGGTCATCTTGAAAACCCGGCGGCCGCCGCTGGCCTTGAAGTAGGCCACCTGAATGATGACAGACAGGGTCTCGAGGACGAACACCAGAGCCACGATCGGCAGGAGCAGGATCCAGCCCTGCTGGATGGCCATCGCCGCGAGCGCGAAGCCGATGGCGAGGGATCCGGTGTCGCCCATGAAGACACGCGCCGGATAGCGGTTGAAAACGAGGAACGCTGCAAGCGCGCCGCACAGCGTCATCGCGATGGCCTTCTCGCCGTCCGGCGCCCCAGGCAGCAGCAGCACCATCGCCCCGATGGCGATGATCGACAGCCCCGCGGCCAGGCCGTCCATGCCGTCGGTGATGTTCACTGCGTTGGCCGCGGCCACGACCGCGATGACCGCCAGGGGCAACCACCACAACGGTTGATGGCCCAGCGCGAGCCACGCGACTGGGATGGCCAGGACGATCTGCACCGGAAACTTCAGGCGCGCCGGGATGCCGATCGAGCCGCGCCGCAGCTTGCTGGCGTCGTCAACAAATCCGATGACGCCGCCCAGCGCCAGGCCGGCCATCGCCGGCAGGGCGCCGGCGTGCCCGACGGCCGTGGCGATCGCCCCACCGACGAGCGCGAGCGCGACGAACAGGATGCCGCCGCCCGTCGGCGTGCCCGCCTTCTTCTGGTGCGAGTCGGGCAGTTCCTCCTGGATCACCTGCCGCGAGCCCGCGCGGCGCAGCAGGCGGATGGCGAACGGGTAGAGAGCGGCGGCGACCGCAAACGAGACGGCGAATGTGATCGCGTCGAGGATCAAGCCGCGGTCAGCTCCTTCACCACCTCTTCCAGGTGACGGCTGTGCGACGCCTTGACCAGCACCCGGTCGCCCTCGCGCGCGTGCGCGCGCACCCACGCGACAGCGGCGCGGTTGTCGGGGACGATCTCGGCTTTCGCGGCCTCCGCCAGGAGGCGGCCGAGCGGCGTGTCGACGACGGCGACCTCATCGAAGGTGCGCGCGGCCGCTTCGCCGACGTGGCGGTGCGCGTCGCCGGCGGCGTCGCCCAGCTCCCCCATGTGCCCGAGCACCGCGAGCAGGCGGCCGTCGTGCGGGCGTTCGGTCATGGCCGCGAAGGCCGCGAGCATCGACTCGGGGCTCGCGTTGTAAGCGTCGTCGACGACCACGAAGCCGGCCCGAGTCGTGAACTCCTGGAGGCGATGGTCGACGGCGACGGTCCGTAACGCGCTCGCGCCCTCGTCGAGCGGCACACCCGCGGCCTCGCCCGCGGCCAGCGTGGCGGCCGCGTTCAAAGCCTGATGACGCCCGGTCATCGCGAGCTCCACGTGAGTGCCCCGAACGGTGAACTGACACCCGCCATCCGCGGCCGGCTTGTAGCCGCTGACGCGGAAGTCGCCTCCCTCGATGCCGAAGCTCGTGACCGGCGCGGTCGACATCGCCGACAGCATCCCGAAATAGCGATCGTCGGCGTTCAGCACCGCGTGGCCGTCCGGTGGAAGGCCCGTGACCAGCTCGCCTTTCGCCCGGGCTAGGTCCTCCTGCTTCTCGAAGAACTCCATGTGCACCGTGCCGATGTTGGTGATCACGCCGATGCTCGGCCGCGCGAGCGACGCCAGGCGCTCGATGTCTCCCGCGCGCTGCAGACCCATCTCCAGCACCAGCGCCTGGTGGTTCGGCTCCAGGCGCAGGATCGTGAGCGGTACGCCGGTCTCGGTGTTGAGGTTGCCCGTGTTGCGGAGCACCTCGAACTTCGTCGCCAGGACGGCCGCGGTCATCTCTTTGGTCGAGGTCTTGCCGTTGCTGCCGGTGATGCCGACGACCAGGGGCTTGACGCGCGCGAGCACGAGCGCGGCCACGTCGTAGAGCGCCTTCCACGTGTCCGGCACGACGATCTCGACGATGCCGGTCGGCGCTTCGAGCTTGCGGTCGACCACCACCGCGGCCGCGCCGCGGGTGATGGCATCCGGCACGAACTGGTGGCCGTCCATCTCCGCGCCCCGCAGGGCGAAGAAGAGGCCGCCGGGCTGCACCTCGCGCGAATCGGTGTGATAGGTGGCGAAGCGCTCAGCGACCTGCGTGCCGCCGACCTCTCCACCCCCTGTCGCCTCGAGCAGGTCGAGGAGCGTGAGCTTCATCAGCTATATGGAACGCGCTACCGGGGGTCGGGTGTTATGCGCCAGTCCACCACGATCTGCTGGGCGATCTTCTGCCACACGGGCGCGGCCGTGATGTAGCCGTCGTTGAGCGTCCAGTCCCGGTTGCTTCCCGGGTAGTGCGGCTTGCGCATCACTACGATCATCGTGAACTTCGGGTGGAGGGCCGGCAGGAAGCCCACGTACGAAGCCCAGACGTCGAGCGTGTACTTGCCGTTGACGGGGATCTGCGAGGTGCCCGTCTTGCCGGCCTGGTCGAGCTCGAAGCCTCTAACCCGCGACATCCAGCCCGAGCCGTGCTGCACGACCTGTTCCATCATCTGCGTCATCTGCAGCGCGGTCGCCGCGCTGATGACCTGCTTCTGCGGCTGCAGCAGCAGTGGGTTGAGGTTGTTGCCGATGCGCTCCACGACGTGCGGGGGCGCGTACTTGCCGCCGTTGGCGATGACGTTCACGGCCGACAGCATCTGCACCATGTTCACGTCGATGCCCTGGCCGAACGACGTGGTCGCGTACTGCGAGTCGGCCATCTTGGCGGCCGAAGGCGGGGCCACTGTGTCCTCGGCCGCCACGTCGATGCCGCTCTCCTTGGTCAGCCCGAACGCCTGCAGGTAGTTGTAGAAGTTGGTGTGCCCCTCGGCCAGCATCGCCTTCATCGCGCCGACGTTGAGCGAGTGCTGGAGCACGTAGGTGTAGGTGATGTTGCCGTGATTGGCGCGGTCCCAGTCGTAGATCCGGTAGCCACCGACGTACACGAAGCCTGGGTCGTTGATGACCATGTTCGGCGTGATCGCGCCGGCGTTGATGGCGCCGGAGAGGGTGACGACCTTCATCACGGACCCCGGTTCGTACACCGAGCTCGAGATGTTGTCGAGAAAGTGCGATGGGTCGGTGTGGATGAAATCGTTCGCGTTGTAGCTCGGGTAGTCGGCCCACGCGATGATGCCGCCGGTGGACGGGTCCATGATCAGGACGCTGCCGCTCTCCGCGTTGGCCTTCTTCACGCCGTCGGCCAGCGCCTGCTCCGCGGCGTACTGGATGTTCGAGTCGAGCGAGAGCACCAGATCGGCGCCGTTGACCGGATCCTGGTGGGTGTGCGTGCCGAGCACGATCTCGCGGTTGGCCAGGTCGCGGTAGCTCGAGATGTAGCCCGGCGTCCCGGCCAGCTGCTTCTGGTAGTAGCTCTCGATGCCGTACTGGCCCTCGCCGTCGTAGTTGACGAAGCCGAGCAGGTTGGCCGCGAGGCTCGAGCCCGCGATGCCAGGAAGGTAGGCGCGCTGCTGCTCCTCCTCGAGACCCACGCCGGGCAGCAGCATCGAGCGCAGCTGGTCGGCCTTGTCCTTGGAGAAGCGGCGCGCGATGTAGGCGAACTTCTTGCCGGAGGCCAGGATCTGGTTCACTTTCGGCGCGTCCGCGCCGAGCACCGTGGCCAGGGCGAGCGCGACGCGGGCGCGCTGGCTGTCGGGGATCTGGTCCGGCGATACGAAAGCCGAGTACACGGTCGTGTTGACGACCAGCTGCTTCAGGTTGCGGTCGAAGATGGCGCCTCGTATCGCGGGCAGCTCGACCACCTCTCGGTACTGCGCCTGCGCGCTGGCCGCGAGGTCGACGTGGCGCACGACCTGCCAGTAGGCCAGTCGCGTCCACACCAGGCTTGCGAGAAGCGCCGCGACCAGCACGAGCGCGAGCACGCGCCAGCGTCCGGGCAAGCTCTTAGCACCGCGCTGCGGGGCTCCGAATCGGAGTCCCGTTTCCACTTAGTGGGTGGCGGCCATGGCGTCACGGGTGACGCCGATGCGGGTGACGAGGGCGGCGAGCGCACGCTCCCACAGCGGGGTCTGATCGGTGGGCGGCGCGCCGATGGGGGCTTCGAGGTTGATCGCGACAGGCTGCGCGGTGACGAGCTTGGCCGGTGGCACGCGCTGCATGCCGCTCTGCGACGCCTGCTGCTCGACCTGCGCCGGCGCCTGCAGGGTGACCTCCTGGTACTTGAGCTGGTCCTGCTCCGCGAGCAGCTGGCGCTGCTGGTCCTGCAGCTGCTGGATCTGGTACGAGGACTGCGTGACCTGCGCGGCCAGCGCCAGATAGAAAAGGACGCCGATCAGCACCGCGCCCAACCCGAGGTAGGCGTGGCCGAACCGGTTCAGGCGCAGGCGTTCGGCCGTGGCGGCGCTCGCCACCTGCACGAAGCCACGCGTGCGCCGGCGGCGGACGGTCGTCACGGGTGCGTGCGGCACGCCGTGAGCGCCGAGCCGGCGTCGGGTCAGTATTTTCGTGGACGTCAAATCGTGTGCCTCATCGTTTGCTGGGACGTGAACAACGACGTTGTTGGTGCCTGATGGCCGGAGGGGTTGAACCGGCCACCAGGGCTTGGGAGGGGTGAAGAGCGACCTAGATCTTTTCGGCCACCCGCAGGCGAGACGACCTCGCTCGCGGGTTGGCGGCCACCTCCTCGGCGGAGGGACGGACCACATGCTTGGTGACGATGCGAAGGGAAGCCCGGTGGCCGCAGGTGCAGACTGGTTGCTGGGGGGGGCAGATGCAGTCCTTGGACTCGACGATGAAGAATGACTTCACCAAGCGGTCTTCCAGTGAATGGAAGCTGATCGTCGCCATACGACCACCGGGGTTGAGAATCTTTAGAGCTGCCTGCAATCCCTGCTCGATCTGGCCGAGCTCGTCGTTGACCGCGATGCGCAGGCCCTGAAACGTCCGGGTCGCGACGTGGATGTCGCGCGGCCAGGCCCTTCGCGGGATGGCGGCCTCCACGGCCTGCACCAGATCGCGCGTGGTGCGCAGCGGGCGCCGCGCCACGATGAACTGTGCGATCCGGTGCGACCAGCGCTCCTCGCCGTACTCGCGGAGCATGCGCTGGATCTCCGCCGCGTCGTACTCGTTGACGATCCTGGCGGCGGTGAGCGGGGACTTCGTGTCCATGCGCATGTCGAGCGGACCGTCGGCGCGGAAGCTGAATCCACGCTCCGGATCGTCGAGCTGAGCGCTGGAGATGCCGAAGTCGAAAAGGATCGTGTCCGCGGGGTCGAAACCATTGGCGGCCGCCAGCTCGCCCAGGTCGCCGAAGCGTCCCTGGACGAGGGTGGCGGCCGAGTGAAAGTCAGCTAGAACGCGACGACCGGCATCGATTGCGGCGGGATCACGGTCGATCCCGAGCAGCCGGCCGCCCGGAACGATCCTCTCGAGGATCAGGCGGGCGTGTCCCGCCTGCCCCAGGGTGCAGTCGATCGCGACTGCCCCCTTGCGGGGTTCGAGCAGCTCTATTACCTCTTTTGAAAGTGCGGGCTGATGGGCTCCGGTCAGTGTCCTGAGATCACCCTGTCAGCGAATTCGGTAAAACGTTCTTGCGCGTCGGCGCTGTAGCTGTTCCATCGGGCCTCGGGCCAGATTTCGACCCTCGACCCGCTCCCGATCACGACCGCCGTCGATGGCGCTTCGATCCCCGCCGCCCGGCGTGACTCCGCCGAGAGCGTGATCCGGCCCTGGCCGTCGGGCTCGAAGCTGTCGGACAGCGAGTAGAGCGTCCGTGCCAACGCTCGCTGGTCCGGCCCCTGCAACGGCGCTCGCAGCTCGTCGGCCAGCGCCGCCCACACCTCGGGCGGGTAGATCGCGAGCACCCGGTCCAGGCCTACCGACACGAAGCTGCCCTCCGGCAGCTGCTTGCGGAATCCCGCCGGGATGGCCAGCCGCCCCTTCTCGTCCACGCGGACCCTGTGCGCGCCGGTGAACACTCACCGCGCCTGCCAGAAGCGGCGAAGCTTGCGCTGCTGGCTGGCGCAGATGCTGCAGCCGCAGCCGTACAGCTCGAGCGGGAGCCGGGCGCCGTTCTTGTCGTACCGAAGGTTCATACCCAGGGAGCGCCCATCGCGGCTGTAGGGAGAAGTGGCGTAGAGGAGGTGTATGGCGTGCCGTACTGAGACGTAGGGTGCGACGTATGCTGCGACGGCTGCGGAATTCACCACTTCTCCCCACTGTTCACCGCGATTCGCCGCAGACCGTATCAATCGCCCTTAAGTCTGTCAATACCTTTACCACAAGATGTAGAGGGCCAATCCCAGGCGTTCGAGGCGCTCGGCGCAGGATCTTGTGGTCGGCTGTCGTGCCTGCCCCATATGTGGGGGTCGAATGTGATATCGACGAACATTAGTTTGGTCGACAATTGGTTGACCGCTGTAAAGGGCTGACGCCACTTCCACCAGGCCCGAGGCCGGAGATGCGCCTCATTCGACCCGCGTGGCGGGGCGGCCGAGGTCAACTCGGCCGCGACTTTGTACCTCGGGCCGCAAGCGTCGCCAGGCGAGGGGGGCCCGCGGGGGGAACCTGATCCCCCCGCGCCTGACTAGCCGCTTCGCTTCAGCAATCCAAGGCGCTTGGCCCGAGTCTCAGCCCAGCTGAAGAAGGCGAAGCTGGCCGGAATCATCACCGCGCCCATGGCCAGGAGGATCCCGATCGTGGGCAGCTGGTCGCGCAGCGAGCTGCCGTCCAGCAAGCTCTGGCGGATGCCCGCCAGCGCGTAGGTGAGCGGCGACAGCATGCCGGCCACCTGCATGGGGTACGGCAGCACCGAGAGCGGGTAGTAGACCCCGGATATGAGCAGCAGGAAACCCTGGACCGCGACCGACATCTGCTCTCCCTTCTGGGGCGAGAGCATGGGCAGCACCGCAGTCAGGATGCCGAGGCCGATGAGCGG
>DASSLR010000094.1:0-9213 GCA_035689345.1 Candidatus Dormiibacterota bacterium | reverse complement strand
CGCCGGCACCGGCGGATCGGGCAGCACGGGCATGTCCTCCTCGATGAGGAAGGTCACGTAGTCGGGCGGCCGCCCGATGCGCGCGCGGAGGCTCGAGATGAGCCACCACAGGTAACGAAACGGGAACAGCAGCATCCGCGCCGGAATGCTACGAGCTAGACGACCTGCGACACCTCCAGGTGCTCGTCGATCTCCTCGCTCAGGCGCGTCGCCCCGTACACGTGGCCGACGTGCTGGTGGTAGGGCACGCCGCTGAACTCGTGGTGGCTGCGGGTCGGGACGTCGATCCCATCCGCCCACTCCTTGCGCTGCAAGGCGATGTATCCGTCCTGCTTCTGATTCTTCAGGTCGTCGAGCAGCATCGAGATGCCGTAACCAGCCGCGTGCTGGAGCGCCAGCGTGATGAAGATGAAGCCGACTCCGAGCTCGCCCAGCTCGTCCCACGTGATCGGGTTCTTCTCGTTCTGCCACTTGAACGACGACGAGTAGTTGAACGCGAAGCGCGTTTTCGGGAAGCGCTTGCGAATCTCGCTGCAGAACTGCTCGACCGGCCCGCGCGCGGCGGTCGGAAACTCGCACCACAGAAGGTCTGGGACGCCGCTGTCCATGTAGCGCAGGCCTCGATCGATCGCGAGCTCGATGCCCCGTTTCGACTCCGGCGCTTCCGTGGCCGACACACCGTCGGTGCGGGCGATGACCACGAAATCCTTGTGGCCAAGGTCGTCCGCCGCGGCGCGCACCATGCGCAGCTTGCCGACGAACTCTGACGCGGGAATCAACGCCTTGCCCGCGATGTGGCCGCAGCGCTTGGGCATGACCTGGTCTTCGATGTGCGCGGCCGCGACGCCCGCGCGCACGTAGAGGTCGGTCGTGCGCTGGACGTTGAAGATGTTGCCGTAGCCCGCGTCCATGTCGACGATCACGGGTGGGATCTCGAGATGGATCGGTGCGACCTTCTTCTCGGGGTCGCCCATGGCCATCGTCAGCTGGAACTTGCGCAGCGCGCTGACGGTGCGCCTGGCGCCGTCGGCGATCTCCACCGACGAGTAGAGGTCCATGTCGGTCGTGCCCAGGTGGCCGATGGCGAACGAGTAGCCACTGAAGTAGACGGCGTCGAAACCGTGGTACATGACGAGCTCCGCCCCGAAGGGGTCGTAAACCCCTGGGCCGAAGACGTAAGGCTTGCTGGCGAGAAGCTTGCGCAGCCTCTTGCTCGGATCCTCGCTTCGAGACGCCGGGACTTTGAACCCCTCCGGCAGGAGAGGCGTGGCGACAAGATCCATCAATACCTCCTGGTACTGGAACTGCTAACGCCGATCGGGTCGGGTTCTACTCGTTCTCGTGATCGCAGTTGCAGGGATCCGGGCACTCGCATTCGTGAGTGGTCGGCTCACCGGTGGCCTCGATCTCCGGCAGCTGCTCGGGCTTGTCCATGCGGCGGAGGTTACGGATCGGTCAGGCATCGGTCAAATCAATTGATCTGATCGTTCTCATAGGCGACATCAATAGCCGCCGCCCTGGCTACTTGCTGGAGAGCAGGCTCATGAACGCGGCCACCACGCCCTCGGGCTTGCCTGCGTCGCGCCTGCGGAACGCCGCGATCGAGTTGTACATGTGGGGCGCGTCGCGAAGGCGAACCCGGCTCATCGTCCCGGCAGCGACCTCGCGCGCCACCGAGGTTTGGGGAAGCAGGGCGACCCCGAGCCCGCGCTCGACCATCTTTTTGGCGGCCTCGATGGAGTCCATCTCCATGTACCGGCGCAGCCGCACGCCGGAGGAGACGAACGCGGACTGCGTGATCTCGTAGTAGCTCGACGTGCGGTCGAACATGATGAGCTTCTGGTTGGTGACCTCGGCGAGCGTCACCGACTTGCGCTTCACGAACGGATGGTCCGGCGCGCAGACCAGGACGAGCTCCTCGCGGTGAAACGGGCGCAGCTCGAGGTCGGGGTGGTGGATCGCGCGCCCGAGACCCAGCTGCACCTCATCGCGAAGCACGAGCTCGACGATGTCCTCCGAATGGCCGGTGCGCACCGAGACCTCCACGCGAGGGTGCATGGCGACGAACCTCTCCAGCAGGTCGGGGAGGATGTAGGTGCTCACCGCGAGCGCGCTGCCGATGGTGAGGTGACCGGCCGAGGCGGTCTTCACCTGCTCGAGTGCGTCACGGCCCTCGACCAGCGCTCGCATGGCTCGCTCGGCGAACGGGACCCACGCCCGTCCGGCGTCGGTCAGGCGCATGCCGCGCGGCGTGCGCAGGAAGAGCCTGGCGCCCAGCTCTCGCTCCAGCCCGTGCAGCCGCGCGGTCAGCGTCGGCTGGGTGATGAACAACGCTTCGGCGGCGCGGCTGACGCTGCCACGGCGCGCCACTTCGAGGAAGCCCTCGACCTGCAGAAGCTGCAGGCCGTTGAGCCGGCTGCTAGTGGTTTCGTCTATGGACATACGCCTCGAGAGCCGATTCTATCTATGGCCAGCCCGCGGGAAGCAGCACCCGATCGGCGTAGTTTCAATAGCCATGACCTTGCTCTTCGGATTCCACGTGCCCAACTTCACGTTTGCCGACGCCAAAGGCCCAGCTCTGTTCGATCGCGTGATCGAGCAGGCGAAGGCCGCCGAGGCCGCCGGCTTCGACCTCGTGACCGTGATGGACCACTTCCATCAAATCGGCGGCATCGGTCCCGAGACCGATCCGATGATGGAGGCCTACACGACTCTCGGCGCGATCGCGCGGGAGACCAGGAGAGTCAAGCTGGGCACGCTGGTCACCGGGGTCGTCTACCGGAACCCCGCGGTTCTCGCCAAGCAGGTGACCACGCTCGACGTGATTTCCGGCGGCCGCGCCATCCTCGGCATCGGAGCCGCGTGGAACGAGTCCGAAAGCCGGGGCTACGGCATCGACTTTCCACCCATCGCCGAGCGGATGGAGCGACTCGAGGAGGCGGTGACGATCGCGAAGCTCATGTTCACGGAGGAGCGGGCGTCGTTCGAGGGCAAGCACTATCGCGTCGAGAATGCCCTCAACTCTCCGCGTCCGGTGCAGGCGGGCGGGCCGAAGATCCTCATCGGCGGCGGGGGCGAGCGCAAGACGCTGCGCATCCTGGCCAAGCACGGAGACATCGGCCACTGGTTCGGCGGCAACCTCGAAGACCTGAAGCGCAAGAAGCGCGTGTTCGAGGAGCACTGCGCGGCCGTCGGTCGCGACCCGTCGAGCGTGCGGTTGACCATCGGCGCCGGCGTCCTCATCGTCGAGAACGAGCGCGAAGCCAAGGCGCTGCTGGAGCGCATCCCGGAACAGCGCCGCCCCTTCATCCAGGCGGTGACTCCGCCGCAGGCGGCGGAGGTGCTGCAGGGTTACGTCGACGCTGGGTTCGGAGGCTTCACCCTCAACAACCCGACCCTTCCGACAGCCGAGGCCATCGCGCGAGCGGGCGAGGTCATCAAGCTGGTGAACGCCAGGCCGGCGCGGGTCTAGACCTAGACCGGGCCACCCTCCGCCGGCGGGGTCGCCGGGTGCTCGTACATGCGCTCGCCGGCCCGCACCGGCACGGTCAACGTGTTCTCCGGGGGCGCCAGCGGGCAGGCCCACAGCGGGCTGTAGACACACGACGGGTTGTACGCGTAGTTGAAGTCGATGGTCACGTCCGACGAGCCTGCGTTGAGCTCGAGCACGCGCGCGTCGGTGTCCTTGGCCGTGTCGAACAGGTAGCGGCCGCCGCCGTAGGTCTCATGGCCCGAGGTCGCGTCCTTGAATGGCACGAACAGGCCGCTCGCGTACTGGACGAGGCCGAGCACGGTCAGCGAGCACTCCTCCCCGTTCAGCCGGAACACCAGCTTGCCAACGCGGCGGTACTTGATCGACCCGTCCTCGCCGCCGGTGTCGATGACCAGCTCGTCTCCTGGTCCGAGCTCCATGCGCGCGTGGACGCGATAGGTGGGGTCGTGGTCGAAGTAGCGCAGGCCGGGAAAGATGGGTCGCTCCGCGGGCTCGATCGGCGATTGCGGATGGGTCCGGAACAGCTCGTCGCGCTGGCGCCGGAAGCCCGCGATGTCGCCCTGGAGCCGGTACAGGTCGCCGACGCGGCGGCGCCAGTCGACGAGGTCGATCGCCTCCTGGACTTTGGAGAAAGCGACCGGCTGGGGCGTCAGCGCGGCGATGGGTTCGGGGAGCGCCACAGGCGGCGCCACCGGCGCCGCGGGCGGCCGAGCCCTCGCGTCGGCGCGCATCACGCGCCAGTGGTAGAGGCCGACGACCACTGCCACGAACAGCGCCGCCAGGTAGTGTCCCCAGTCGAAGTTGGACGGGTCGTTGAGCCGGGGGTTCGGCTGGAGCAGCTGCTGCAGCACCGAGTAGACGAGGGCCACGGCGAAACCGAGCCCCGCGAGCACGCTGCCGAACAGCGCAGCCCACAGGTACAGGCGCCGGCTCAACGACTGGCGCTCCTCCGTCGCGGGCGCCGGGCGCCAGTGCGCCAGCCAGACGGCGCCGCCGACGACGAAGAGCGTGATCCCCAGGCTCAGCGGGCTGCGCCAGTCGAACGCGCTGACGCCGATGATCGGGGCCTCGAGGTGTTCGGCCAGCGTCCACAGCACCTGGCCGGCGCCGAACGCCATCGCGCCCATCGACACGAGCGACGCCAGGTTGACGTACAGGCGGCGAATCGAAGCCTGCCGCTTCTCCTCGCCCGTCGACGCATCGCGCGAGAGCCGGCTCCGCACCAGCAGCCACGCCGGCGCGAACACGATGAGCTTCGAGCCTGGATCGGCGAGTCCGGCGAGTATGTCGTTGCCGAGGCCGCCTGGGTTCTCCACGCCGAGGAGGCGCGCGAGGCTGTAGTACAGGATCTGGCTGCCGCCGTACAGCGCGAGCGCGATGCTGAAACCGACGGCGAGGAATCCTTCGACCGCGCGCAGCGTCGACTTGCGGTCGTCCTCGATGTGGCGCGTCGCGACCACGCGCGCGTGGAACGACCAGAGGACGAAGCCGCTGACCAGGCCCGCGATCGGGCTGGAGAGCTGGTCGTACTGATAGAGGTTGCTGTTGAGCGCTTTCGCCCACAGCAGCTGCAGCACGAAGGCGCCGTTGACCAGCATCAGCACGAAGCCGATGAGCAGCGCGGCGTACATGTACCAGCGACGCAACGTGGCGGACGGACCTTTCTCGCCGACCGCGTTGCGATCGCGCGCGGCCATGCGGTAGTGGAGCAGCCAGATCGCGAGCAGCACGAGCGCGCCCCACGCCGACTGCGTCGCCGGCAACGTCGTGGAGGGGGTGGGCGAGGGGTTCACAGGCGGGAACTGGGGCGGCGGGATGGAGTCGACCACCGGCTGCAGCGCCTGCCAGATCGCGTTGCTCAGGTTGACCGTGAAGAAGATCGCGAAGACGAGGCAGGCCCAGTAGATGTAGAGGTGGCGGATGGTCGACGCTCGTTCGGCCGCATCGCGCAGCGCATAGCGCCGCGCGAACCACATGTGGATCGCCCAGACGGGGAAGGCGACGATGACCGCCGCCGCAAAGCCGGCGAGGGCCGGGCGGCTGAACTCGGCCTCCGGGTCGTTGAATACGAATATGAGCGCGGTCGATCCGAGGCCGGTGAGGCCGATCGCGAGCACGACCAGCGACGCCGCGCTGACCAGGTAGAGGTAGAGCCGGCGCAGGATCACGCGCGCAGTCTAGAGATGTGCCCGCCGATCCGCGCTTAATATGCCTGCGTGATATCGGAAGAGCTGCTCGAGATCCTGGCCTGCCCCAAGTGCCACACGAAGATCGAGTTCCGCGAGCCCGACAAGCTGCGCTGCCCCAACTGCAAGGTCGTCTACCCGATCGTGGACGGGATCCCGGTGATGCTCATCGAAGAAGCGAAACCGGACGAGGAAAAGAAGCCCTAGTCACCCGATCGTTTGTATACAAAGGCGCGAAAAAACGGCCGAAAAACACGCGTTTGTATACAAACGCGTGGAATTGTCTCGGTCAGGCGGCGCAGGAGTAGTGCAGCGTGTTCACCTCGGTGCGGCTCTGCTTGGCCTGGTTGATGTCGCTCTGGATCTGATCGTCCGTCAGCGCGTAGGCCTGGTCGGGCTGGCTCGCCGAGGTCGCGAAGACCATGCCGAGGACGCGGCCCTCTCTGTCCACCAGCGGCCCGCCGGAGTTGCCCGGCCGGACGTGTGACTGCAGGACGTAGATCTGCCTCTGCACGAGGTTTGCGTTGTAGATGTCGCGGCCCTCGGCCGTGAACGACCCGTCCACGACCGCAGGCTGCACGCTCTCGGGGCCACCTCCGGGATAGCCGATGACGGCGCCTTCGGTGCCTCGGCCGGCCGAGGCGAAGGTGAGCACCGGGCCGGCGTAGCCGGGCACCCTCAGGATCGCCACGTCCACCTCGGGGTCGAAGTACACGACTGCCGCGGGCAGGATCGTGCCGTCGGAGGTCTGGATGCGGTGGTCGGTGGTGCCAGAGACGACATGGGCGTTGGTGATGATCAGCCCGTTGCCGATGGGAAAACCGCTGCCCGTGACCAGGCCGCCGCAGCCCGCGCCGACCACCTTCACGGTCACACCGGCCGCGGCCTTGATGCCCGGCGTGTCCACGTTGGTGGGGATGGGCAGGGCGCCAGGCAGGTTCGGGTCGAGCGTGTCGAACACCGGCGGGAACGACACGCCCGCGAGGATTCCCTGCACGCGCGCGAGGAAGGTGGGCGGCCTCGGGGCCACGCGATCGAGCACGTGCAGCACGACCGAGCGCTGGAGGGCGTACGAGAGATCGGGGCTGGGCCCGCGCGAGAAGCTGAGGCCGAGGAACCAGCACATCACCAGCACCGCGACCGCGGAAAGCGCGGCGCCGGCGATCGAGTCGGTGGTCGTATGCACCCGTTCCTTGAGGATGCGGTGCCGGATCGGCTGGCCCACGGCGAACCCGACGCTCGAGCCGAGGCTTCCGCCGATGACCAGAACCAGCACGGCGCCGAGTGGGCGCGCGACGGGGTTCGTGATGCCGAGGTAGTCGAGCAGCGGCTGCGCCGCGGCCGCCCCGACGACCACGCCGATGAGCAGGCCGACGTACTGCGCGAGGGAAAGCCAGAAGCCGCGGCTGAAGCCGTTTGCCACTCCGACGACCGTGGCCCCGACGATCAGGAGATCTACGAGGTTCAGAGCTATGCGCTGACTTTACGCATAACCGGCCCGGACTACCTGCTTAGTGGTGGGCCTCGGTGTGCTCAGGTTCGGGCGGGCTGTCCAAGACGCTTTCCGCCCTGCGGTTGCGCGCGTCGCCGCGCAGCACCCACCATCCCAGCCCGACCACTCCGATCGCGGCCACCAGGAACGTGAGGCTCATGAAGAGCCACGCCGGCACCCATTCGCCCGCGAGATACACGTGCATCAGTGCGCCGGCGCCGGTGCGGGAGCACCGGTGCGTTCCGGTTCCAGCTCACCGGACTCGCGCAGATCGCGTAGGGGCATGAAGCTGCGGACCGGCGGGACGCGCTCGAAGTTGTAAGGCGGCGGCGGTGACGTCGTCGCCCACTCGAGAGTGTTCGCCTGCCACGGGTCGTCGCCCGCGATCTCTCCGCCTCTCCAGCTCGCGACGATGTTGATGATGAACAGGAGCACCGAGAACGCGATCAGGAACGAGGAGACGGTGATGATGAGGTTCGTCGTGGCCCACGCCTCGTTGGTGTAGGTCGCTATGCGCCGCGGCATGCCCTCGAGACCGAGTGTGTGCATGATCAGGAACGTCCCGTTGAACCCGATGAAGAGGGTCCAGAAGTTCCACTCGCCGAGCTTGCGGCTGAGCATGCGGCCGGTGATCTTGGGGAACCAGTAGTAGAGGCCCGCGAAGATCGTGAAGACGCTGCCTCCGAAGAGCACGTAGTGGAGGTGGGCCACCACGTAGTACGACTGGTGGAGCTGTGTGTCCACGGGCACCGACGCGAGGTAGACGCCGGTGATGCCGCCGATGAGGAACGTCGCGAGGAACCCGAACGCGAACTTCATGGGCACGGTGAAGTCGATGGATCCCCACCATGCGGTCGCCATCCAGTTGAAGAACTTGATGCCCGTCGGCACTGCGATGAGCATCGTCATGAGCATGAAGAAGCCTTCGACGTAGGTGTTCATGCCGACCGTGAACATGTGGTGCGCCCACACGGTCATGGAGAGAAAGACGATGCCGAACAGCGCGGCGACCATCGACATGTAACCGAAGATCGGCTTGCGCGCGAAGACCGGGATGACCTCGGAGATCATCCCGAATCCGGGCAGGATCATGATGTAGACCTCGGGGTGGCCGAAGAACCAGAACAGGTGCTGGAACAGCACCGGGCGCCCCGCGGTCGTGAAGAACTGCGTCCCCAGCTGGCGGTCGAACTCGAGCAGGATCATGGCCGCGGCGAGCGGAGCGCCGACGACGAGCAGCAGGATCGAGGTCGAGATCTGCGCCCACACGAAGAGCGGTAGCCGGGTCAGCTTCATGCCCGGAGCGCGCAGCGCCACGATCGTGGTCAGGAAGTTGGTCGAGGCCATGATGCCGCTGATGGCCCAGACGATGATGCTCAGCGCCCAGAAGTCGACACCGAGGCTGTGCGACTGGTACGCCTTCTCGGTCAGCGGCGCGTAGCCGGTCCAGCCGGCGTTGAGCGCGCCGCCGGTGAAGAACCCGCTGTAGTAAAGGATGATCGACACCGGCACGAGCCAGAACCCGAGCAGGTTGACGCGCGGGAAGGCCATGTCACGGGCGCCGATCATGATCGGGACCATGTAGTTCGCGATCCCGGTCAGGAAGATCGTGACGAAGAAGAAGATCATCGTCACGCCGTGCGCCGAGATCAGCTGGTTGTAGGTCTCGGGGTCGACCACCTTCAGGTTCGGCTGCGAGAGCTGCAGTCGAATGATCAGGGCGAAGATGCCACCGATCAGGAAGCTGAGGATGCCGGTGACCATGTACATGATCCCGATCAGCTTGTGGTCGGTCGTGGTCAGCCACAGGCTGATGGGCTTCCAGAACGTGTCGTCGTAGGCCTTCGGGCGAGGCAGTACTGTGGTCGCCGCCATCTACATTTCCATGCTAACTCGGGCTGGCGGAAGGTGAGCCCGATGGTGACGCAGACGGTGAGGCCGAGGGCGAGGGCGACGGCGAGGGGGACGCGGAGGGTGACGGCGACGGCTGATTCTTGGCTTGCAGCTGCTGCTGGACCCACGCGTTGAACGCGTCCTGGCTG
>DASSLR010000093.1:0-36409 GCA_035689345.1 Candidatus Dormiibacterota bacterium | reverse complement strand
GACACACTCGCCTCCATCCCGTCGAAGCCGGGGAAGCCGACGTGGCCGCTTGCATCCTGGATCGTGTTGCCGTTGAGGTCCGTGGGCGTGCCGCCCGGGAAGATCAACGGGTCGACGTACTTGGCACCGAACAGGCCGTTGAAGCCGTTGTAGCCGCCGGGCTCGTCGCCGAGGACGTCGGGTCGGCCGCCGTTCGCGTCGGAGCAGAGCGACGACGTCTGCGCGCAGTGCACGCCGATGCCGACGAAATCCGAGAACGCCTGGCCGGGATTCGATGCGACCTCCTGCGCCTGCGGCGAGTTCGCGCCGAAGACGGTCGGGATGTCGATCGCGGTGTTCTCGAGAACCGTGTTGGCCGTCCCGACCGCACCGAAGTCGCATCCCGCGCGCGTGTACGGAACCCACGGCGCCGGCGCGACCTTGCCGCTCTCGTCGATCATCGTCGGCGTCGTGTCCGTCGCAGAGCCGGCCGGGTCGAACAACGGGGCCGTCCAGTACGCGAACGAGACGCCGGTGCGGCTGCCGGTACCGGAGAAGTAGCGGTAACTGTTCGACACGGGCTGTCCCATGCGGTCGGGATAGACGCCCGTCAGTGAGGACAGGATCCCGGTCGCCGTATGTGAGATCAGCACCGTGTGGTCGTTCGTCATCAACGTGCCGTTCCCGCGGATGAAGTTCAGCAGGTTCGGCATCTGCTCCAGGTCGGACGGCACGTTCGCGTTGTCACGCCGGAAGTGCGTGTTGTCGAACTGGATGTAGATGACGTGCTGGATCTGTCCTTTCGCCGAGTTGAGCTGGCACGGGCCAGTGCTTGCCGCCGCGGCCGGTGCCGCGCCCGTGCCCGCCACGAACGCGGTCGCAACCACGCTCGCGGCAGCGGCGAGATTCGACAGCTTGCGATAGAGACTGGCTTTCACCTACGCCCTCCGTATTCAAACCGGCAGCCGCCGGATACCCGCAGGCCTCGCCAACGATTCTCTGCCCCAAACGGGCTCCTTGCAAGTGAGTCTCGTGAAGGCGAGTTGACGGATCGCGATCCACGCGCGGTGGCGCGGTGAAGCCAAAATAGCGTCGTGGCCAGGGCCGCGCTGGAAGCGCCAACTCTGGAGGACGTGGTCGCGGCGCGCGACCGCATCCGCCCGTACCTGGCCGCCACGCCGCTGCGCAACTATCCATCGCTCGACCGCCTCACCGGCGCCGAGGTCTGGGTCAAGCACGAGAACCTGCTGCCGACCGGCGCGTTCAAGGTGCGCGGAGGCGTGAACCTCATGGCCCAGATGGACGAGGCCACCCGCGCACGCGGCGTGGTCACCGCGTCCACCGGCAACCACGGGCAGTCGATCGCGATGGCCTCGCGCCTGTTCGGCGTGAGGGCGATCGTCATCGCGCCCGAGGGCGCGAACCCGGTGAAGGTCGAGGCCATGCGCGACTTCGGCGCCGAGGTGGTGCTGAAGGGCCGCGACTACGACGAGTCGCGGGAGTACTGCGAAGAGCTGGCGGCCGAGCACGGCTACCGGTACATCCATTCCGGCGACGAGCCGCACCTCATCGCGGGCGTGGGCACGCACACGCTCGAGGTCCTGGACGAGCGTCCCGACATCGACGCGGTGATCGTGCCTGTCGGCGGCGGGAGCGGCGCGTCCGGCGCATGCATCGTGGCCAAAGGCACGCGTCCTGGCATCGAGGTCATCGGGGTGCAGTCGGCGCAGGCGCCGACCGCGCACGACTCTTGGCGCGAAGGCTCTCTCGTGGAGCGCCCCAACACGACGGTCGCCGAGGGCCTGTCGACGCGCACCGCGTTCGCGCTGCCTCAGCGCATCCTGCGCGAGCTGCTCGACGACTTCGTACTGGTGAGCGACGACTCACTCCTCGACGCGGTCGCGATCATGATCGAGAAGACGCGGACGCTCGTCGAGCCGGCGGGGGCGGCGTCGCTGGCGGCCCTCCTGTCCCCGGCGCTGGCGGATCGCCTCCGCGGCAAGCGTGTCGCTCTCATCTGCTCCGGCGCGAACATCAGTCCCGCGCAGCTGCGCACGGTGATGGGAAGGAAGCAGGCCTAGCCCTCCCGTACTCGGCGGCGCCGGCACGTTTTGTCGATATGAGGCGGGGCGGTGCGCTGGCGTCCATCGTGGCGAGCGTCGCCACCGCGCTGGCCGCGTGCGGATCACTCCTGCTCCTCAGCGCCTGCGGCAGCTGCGATTCCACCGTCGTGCAGACGCCCATGCCTGTGCTCGCCTCGGGATCGTTCGACGGCGTGGCCGTCGACCAGGGTTCCCACCTGGTCTACCTGGCCGACCGCTCGCACAAGGGGGTGGACGTGGTAGACGTCGGCGGCGTCAGCCCTCGGTTCGTCGAGACGGTTCCGCTGGATGGACCGCCCAGCGGGCTCGCGCTGGGGGCCGACCGGCAGCGGCTGTACGTCGCGGAGGCCAAAGGCGTGGTGGCGGTCATCGATACCGCCGGCGCGCCGAAGACGCCGCTGAGCGTGGTCGGGCGCATCCAGGCAGACCCGACAGGCGTCGACCTCCTCGACTACAGCGCCGCCAACGGACGCGTGTACGCCGGAAACGGAAGCGGGGGTCAGGTCGTCGTGATCGACGCCGATACCCAGAAAGTGATCGACAGCATTCCGGTCAACGTTCCGGTCCAGCAGCCGCGCTTCGACGCCGCCGACGGCATGCTGTACGTGACGGCGGCGGGCGACGATCCGCTGCTTCGCGTCGACCCGACGCAGCGGGTGGTGACGCGCTCCTTCCCTCTGAAAGGCTGCCGGGCCTCGGGCCTTGCCATCAATCCGTCGCGCCAGCTGGCGATGGTCGCGTGTGGCGGGAGCATGGCGCTCTTCAATCTCACGACCGGTACGAGCCAGGTGTCGCGCGCCGTCGCCGGCGGCGACCTGGTCGAGTACGACGCGAGCGCCGATCGCTTCGTGGTCGCATCGCCGCACGGCGCGCACGACAGCTCCATCGGCGTCTACTACGGCGATGGCTCGTTCCTCGGCTCGATCGCGGTGCCGCCCATCGCCCATGGCGCGGTCATCGCCGACAACGACGGACGCGTCTACGCGCCGGGCGCGGCGGGTCTAACGAGCTTTGCGCCGGCGACGTGCGCCCCGCCGCCGGATTGGGCGAGCTTCCTGCTCGGGCTCTCGCCTTTCGCCGTGCCACTGGCCGTGTTCGCCTTGATCCTTTTCCTGTACGCCCGCCGCCAGGATCGCCTGGAGGCGAGTGGCGAGCGCCCCGTGCCGGCGTGGCGGCGCAAGCTGGAGTACCTCGACGAGGAGCGCAGGCGCATGCGCGAGCTGGAGGACGCGATCCTCGACGTGCGCCCCGACCCGCCGGCCTAGTCGGAGTTCTTTTCGGGCCTGTAGGGAGCCTTGGCCTCGATCGCGCCCACGTAGACCGGCAGCTTCTTGTGGCCGAGCATCTGCCGGATCGCCTGGATCTCGCCGATGTGAAACCAGTAGTGGTAGGTCATGCGCCGGATGGCGTCGCCCTGCGTCTGGCCGATCGATTTGCCGTTGATCGGCAGGTCCTTGAGCAGGCCGGCGGTGGTCAATGTGTCGAGGAACGGCTCGGACGCTTTGGTGATCCGGTTCCATACCTTGCGCATCGCTGTCAGCGATGGGGTGCTCATCGGCGCGCCGGAGTAGAACTCGTCCTGCAACGCGGGCGCGAGCAGGATGCCCTGCGGCCGGTACAGCACGACGCGCTGCTCGTGCCACGCCAGGTGGCCGACGATCCACCCGATCGAGTTCATCTGCCCGAAATGCCTGGAGCCCTCCTTCTCGGTCAGGCCGGTCAGACCCCGCCGCCATTCGCCGCGAGCGAAGCGAAGCTGCTCGATCACCGGGTGCGCCATCGCCCCCATATCATCTCGCGATATTGGTGACTGTCGACGACGTCCGTCGCTTCGCGATGACGCTACCGCGCACGACCGAGGGTTTTGTCGGGGGGCGGGTGAAGTTCTACGTCGGCCAGATCGTCTACGCGTCCTTCTCGCGCGACGGAAAGGTGATGGGCTTCGGCTTTCCGAAGGAGGAGCGCGATTTCCTCGTCGGCGGCTCGCCAGACAAATTCATGCTGCCCACCGGCGGCGACCTCCGCTACCACTGGGTGCTGGTGAGGATGGACGCGATCGACGAGAAAGAGATGCGCGAGCTGGTGATCGACGCCTGGCGCATGGTCGTGCCGAAAAGCGTCGCGATGGCCCACAGGGAGGATGGGCCCTAGGCCTCATCCGACGCGGACCATTCCAGCGCTGCCAGCACGAAGTACGTCGGGCTGTCGCTGAGCTCGTCTTCGCGCGAGCCCATCCAGACCAGCGTCAACCCGAAACGGTCGAGGCGGTCTTCGGTGTCCTCGGGCCAGGGGCCCATCTTCACGTTGTCGACCACCTGCACGACGACGCTGCCGTCCGGAAGGTGGTAGTCGACCTCCATCTCGGTTGAGCCGTCGGGTAGAGATGTCAGGCGAACACCGTCATGCCGGTCGGATGCCAGCCAGTGGGGGTTCATCAGCTCCATGCCCACGCGGCCGCGCGGCTTCAGGTGCCGCACCGCCGTGGCCAGGTTCTCGTCCTCGGTCAGGATGCTTGATGGACCGATGACGAGGTCGTAGCGGTCGCGGAGCTGCAGGGTCGCGATGAGCGCCTGGTTTGTGGTGATTCCCGGTTCACGTGCGTGCAGGCGGGCGAGCATGTCGGGGTGGGCGTCCACGCCGACCAGCTCGATTCCCGCGCGATGCAGCGGCACGGCGAGGCGGCCCGTACCGATGCCGAGATAGAGGACGGGTGGCGCCGCCGCTCGGCACCAATCAAGCCAGGGGAAGAGATCGTCGGCGTCGGGTAGCGCTGCGTAGAGCTCGGCGAAGCCCGGATCGGGGTGGAGCGGATCGTCTCGGACCCGCACGGGTGGTGGTGGCGCTGAGCTGTCGTAGATCCCCGGAACTTATCAGCAGTCGGCTCGCCGGGCTGCCGCCGCTGCCTGATCGGCGACGTTGAAGGCCGCAAGAGACGGCGCGTACTCTTTCGGACCCGAGCAGGCGGCGCCACGCAGCTGCGAGCTGATTCCAGGGACCGACATGGCGTTCACCATCGCCGGGGTGGCGTCGCTCGAAAGGCTTGCCAGGTAGTCCGTGTCGAGCTTCTGCGTGGCATGCGCTCGCTCAACGTTGTGCCCGACAACGAGCGCTTCTGGACTCAGAACGTTGAGCGCCAGGAGGACGGCCAGAGCAGTCGCAGCCGCCGCTCCGGCGAACCAGCGCCGCCCGCGCCAGACACCAAGCAGGTCAGCGGCAAGCAGCAAGAAGACTGCCGCGACCCACACCGCGAAGATGTGGCTGTACAGGCGCAGCATCGTGAAGCCATACGCCTCCTCGTAGAGGCTCAGGCGCCGATAGGCAACGAAGACGATGAGCATCGTGAGCGCGATCGCGACGAGCTCGAGCGCGACGAAAGCACGACTCGACAACCGGCTGATTCGGCTCAGCGCGACCAGCACCGCCAGCGTGATCCCCGCCACCCACAGCAGCTGAAAGAATCCGTTGCGCGCGTAATCCGAATAGGTGGTGCCCGCTTCGCGGAGCGTTTGCGCTGCGGCCCCAGTCGCCGCGAGGGCCTGGGCGAGTGCGAACGCTGCAAAGATCGCGTCCAGCACGGCCAGCACCACAAGCGCTTCGGTCGTGCCAAGGCGCCATGTCGGACCGTTGATGCGATCAAGCGGCTCGGCTGCAGCCAGGCGGATCAGCCCGGCCATCCCGACGACGCCGATGCTTACGAACACGACGTCCAGCAGGAACTGGCCGATGTCGACGTTCAAGGTCAGGAACGAAGCGAAAACCGGATCCGCCGACGCGAGCAGGGCGGTGATGAGGACGGCGATAGGTGTGGCGATGAGCAAGCCCCGTGCGAGAGGGCCGGCTTTCGCCATCCTGTGCCGCGCATCGATCAGCGGACTCGCGACAAAACCGATGCCTGCCAGGAGATGAACGAGCGCATGGCAGGCGCGAGCCGCGATCTCTGAAACACCAACGTCGAGCAGCGACCCGCGCACCGCGATGGAGGCGGCCGCACCGAGCAGCGCGATCGAGACGAAGAGATCGGGCCAGACCAGCCATGGGCTCGAGCGCACGGTGATGAATGCGGCGAACGTAACCCCCAGCGCTCCGAGCGCCAGAGGCTCGACCCGCCTGGAGCGGTTTGCAATCGCCAGAGTCAGCGCGGCCGCCACCAGCATGGCGGTGGCTGCGAGCCCGAAGGTTGCCACGCGAAGGAACTGGTCGGCGAGCACGCCGACCACCGCACAGCCTGCGACCGCTAGCCAGCTGGCACGTTCGGAAACCCGCATCGACAACCAAGCCGGGGGCACAAGGTCGGGCTGGGCCTCCGGCGTCCATGCGATCCCGTTCCACCTCCACCGGCCGTCCGGCGACAGTTGGCCGACCGGATAGGAGCTCATACATTTCGTTCAACCGCGCGTAGGGCTGCGTCGTTACGCCGCCTGTTTAGACCGCGGTTGCCGGCAGCGGCGGCTTACGGCAGCGAACGAATCCAGCGAGTGCCGGCAGCGACGGTTAATTGCTCTCGCCTGGCCGGCGATTGGTGGACCCGAGGGGATTCGAACCCCTGGCCTCGTGAGTGCGATTCACGCGCTCTCCCAACTGAGCTACGGGCCCACTCGAAGGATCGCCAGTATGCCACCGAACACGGAACAGCCGGGCTCATCCGGCCGATTCCTATACTCGCGACGATGGCCTTCCTCTTCAAGAATAAGAAGCTGCCCGAGGGCGTAGATCCCTCGCGCATCCCGCCCGGCCAGACGCTGACCGCGCCCGACCGCTGGCCGCTGCTCCACTTCGGGCCTGTGCCGCACACCGACATCGCGAAGTGGGACCTGAAGGTGTTCGGCGCGGTCGAGCATGAGCTGCGCCTCGACTACGGCGAGCTGCGCGCGCTTCCCTCGAAAGAGGTGGTGGCGGACATCCACTGCGTCACCGCGTGGAGCCGCCTCGGTGACACGTGGACCGGCGTGCCGATCAAGGAGATTCTCGAGCGCGTCAAGCCTCGCCCCGAGGCGAAGTACGTGATGGCGCACTGCGAGTACGGGTACACGACCTCGGTGCCGCTGGACGTGCTCGACCGCGAGGAGAACCTGCTGTGCTACGGCTGGAACGGCGAGGACCTCACGCCCGAGCACGGATATCCGCTGCGCCTGTTCGTGCCGTCGAAATATTTCTGGAAGTCGGCCAAGTGGTTGCGCGGGCTAGAGTTCATGGAGCGCAACCGGCTCGGGTTCTGGGAGCAGCGTGGGTATCACGACGAGGCCGATCCCTGGAAGGAGACACGGTACTGGTAGCCACGGCCCGGCCGCCGGGCCTCCGCTAGTCACTTTCACCAGCGACTTCGGCTCGGGCTCGCCGCTCGTGGCCGCGATGAAGGCGGTCGTGCTGGCGGGCTGCCCGAACGCCGTGCTCGTGGACGTGAGTCACGAGGTTCCGCGGTTCGACGTCTCGGCCGGCGCCTTCATGCTCTTTGCGGGGACTCGTCACTTTGCGGGCGACTCGGTGCACCTGGTCGTGGTCGACCCCGGCGTCGGTTCGACTCGGCGGCGGCTCGCCTTGCGAGCCGGGGGACGGTACTACGTCGGTCCGGACAACGGGCTGTTCGGGATCGTGATCGAAGAGGTGGGCCTGCAGTCGGTCGTAGAGCTGGCGCCGCGGCCGAGCGGCGCGCCCACGTTTGAAGGACGCGACGTCTTCGCACCGGCAGCGGCCGCGCTGGCGTCGGGCGTGCCGCTCGACTCGCTCGGGCCGCCTACCGACCCGCCGACCATGCTCGACAACTCCTCGCCGCGGATCCTGTGGGTCGACGGTTTCGGCAACCTCGTCACCAACCTCAAGCCGCCGATCCGGCCGATGAAGGTGCACAACCACTACGTCACGGCCTCGGCGATCACCTATGCCGAGGCGCGAGCGAACGAGCCGTTCGTCTACCTGGGCAGCATGGGTTACCTGGAGATCGGCGTGCGCGAGCAGCGCGCGGACAAGATGCTCGGCGCGCGTGCGGGCATGAAGGTGGACCTGCTCTAGCCGCCCTTAACAGGCTGGGTTGGCGCCGCCGCCGGCCGTGCGTACCGTTCAGGCCGCTGTGGTTCGAGTGGCTTGCCTGCGCAGGGTCCTCTCCTCCCCCTGGCGAGGCTTCCGATCGGGCGGGGTCTTGCTCATTCCCCTGTGCCTGGCCGGCTGCTCGGGCCCGGCGCCGCCTGCGGCCGCGGTCGCGGTCGCCGCGGCGGTCGCGCCGGGCGCGACGGAACGGCTGTGGCAGGACGCGTCGATCTTCACGCTGGTCGGCGCACTGATCGCGCACGCCCGTCAGCGCGTGTACGTGGAGATGTACGAGCTCGGCCGCTCGGACATCGTGGGCGCTCTGGGCCGCGACGTTTTCGGCGGTGTCGATGTGCGCGTGATCACCGATCCCACCGTCGACGCGAGCCGTGGCTCGCTTGACGCCCTGCTGCGCTCAGGCGTCGCGGCGCGCTTCTACCCGGTCGACGACGCCGCGCACCAGATCGATCACGTGAAGCTCCTCGTCGCCGACAGCGAGGCAGTCATCGGCGGCATGAACTGGGGAGCCCACAGCGACCGCAATCACGACTACGTGCTCGAGACACGGGAACCTGTCGAGGTAGCGCGAGCCGTGCGCATCTTCGGGCAGGACTGGGCGCTGGCGGCCGGGCAGCCGCAGCCCGAGGCGCCTGACACGCTGTCGCGCGTCGCCCAGACCTCGCCCGGCGCAGAGATCCGTCACATGCTGCGGCGTCTTCTCGAAGCGGCGCGGCTTCGCGTCTGGGCCGAGGTCTACACCCTCACCGATCCCGACGTCCTGCTCGCTCTGGCCATCGCTCACCGGCGGGGTGCCGACGTGAAAGTGCTCCTCGATCCGAGTCAGCCTTACAACCGGCACAGCTTCGAGGTGTTGAGCGCGGCCGGGGTGCCCGTGCGCTGGTATCCAGTCCCGCGGGGCACATTGCTCCACGCCAAGATCGGGCTCTTCGACGGCGAGCTCATGCTCGGTTCGGCCAACTGGACGTACAGCGGTCTCGACGTCAATCACGAGCTCGATGTGGAAACAGAGGACCCGCAGGCGGCTGCCGCCTACGGGTCCAGATTTCAGCTCGATTGGGCGCGGTCGCGCGGTGGCTAGTCCGCCGCCACCCAGCTGTCGATGACCGTGATGTTGTCCGTCTTGTCCTGTTGCTCGATCTGCCTGAAGGTGAACGAGATGTCCTCGAGGACGGAGTTCCCGGAGCTGTACTGCTTGAACTCACTGACCGTCGCGTCGCGGAGCGTGACGACGTAGAAGGTGGTCAGTTTGCCGCTGGCATCCGTCTTGGCGAAGTTGATGACCACCTTGTCGAGAACCTCGTTGGTCACGATGGCCTCGAAAAACTGCGGCGAAGAATTACCGAGCTCATGCGTGATGACGACCGGGTGATGCTGGCGCTTGCCGCTGGCCTGTCCCGTAGCGAGATCCCGCGGCGAGGTCACCGAGTACTGGTAGGCGACGACGGCGATCGTGCTGGAGGCGCCTTTGCCGGCGAGGGTGTCGCCTTTGAACTGGCCCTGGTGCATGCCGTGCACGGTCATGGTTATGCGCACGATGCCTGCCGTCGCGGCACCGGCGTTGCCGGCCGGCCGCTGGGCGATGAGCTGGGTCCCTACCAGGGCCAGCAGCGCGGCAACCACTGCTACGGCCAGCACCCGGGTACGCGGAAGTACGGACGCGGACGTCATGTTCTCGTCTCCTCGACTGGTGCCCGTCGCGCGCGGGCTGCGGCTTATTCTCGCGAGGCGCTCGCGAAATTGAGCCGCGTTAGCGCTACTGAGTCGGAGGTCCTGACGACCCCGTCATCGGAGGCGGACCCGACGCGCCGGCGGCGGGAGGAGGACCGCCCCCTCCGGGGCCCTGGTTGAAGCTCACGACGGGGACCGCGCGGTCGCCCTCGTCCGCCTGGAAGAAGGCGAACGGCTTGAAGCCGAGCATGCCGGCGATGAGCGACGTGGGGAGGGTCTGGAGCGAGATGTTGTAGTCGCGCACGTTGCCGTTGTAGAAGCGGCGCGAGAACTCGATCTTGTCCTCGGTGGCGGTCAGCGTCTCCTGCAGGTTGGTGAACGCGGAGATCGCTTTCAGGTCGGGGTAGTTCTCGGACACCGCGAACAGGCTGCGCAGGCTCTGGGTCAGCATGTTCTCGGCCTGGCCGATCTTGGCCGGATCGCCGGTGGCGCCGGCGGCCACAGCCGCCGCCCGGGCGTTGGTCACCGCCTCGAGCGTGCCCCGCTCGTGGCCCATGTACCCCTGCACGGTGTTGACGAGGTTCGGGATGAGGTCGTGCCGGCGCTTCAGCTCGACATCGATCTCCGACCAGGCCTCCTGGGTCCGGTTGCGCGCCGTGACCAGGCGGTTGTAGGTGAAGACGAACCAGATGACCAGGAGAGCGACGACCGCGATCACAATCCAGCCACCGATCCCCATAGCGCCCTCCTAGCTCAGGCGTGCGCCCGTCGCTGCCAACGGGTCTTCTTGAGCATCTTCTTGTGCTTGTGCTTGCGCATCTTCTTGCGCCGCTTCTTGATTACCGAACCCAACCCAGCTCCTAGACGTGTTTTGACGGTCGAGGTGACGGCCCTAAGGCTTGGCGATCATACCGTAAGCCGCTCGGGTCCCGTTCCAGGCCTAAACTCGACGCGATGTACTTCACCGACGCTCACGAGGAGCTCCGCCTGCACATCCGGAGGTTCCTGGAGAAGGAGGTGAAGCCGCATCTCGAGGAGTGGGAGGAAACGACCTTCCCCGACTCGATCTTCAGGCGCTTCGGCGAGCTCGGCTTCCTCGGCCTGCGCTACCCGCCCGAGTACGGCGGCCAGGGCGGCGACTACTTCTCCGCCGTCGTGCTGTCAGAGGAGATGGCCAAGATCGGGAGCGGCGGGCTCGGCATGGCCGTGGCCGTGCAGGCCGAGATGGCGACGCCCCCGGTGTTCAGGTTCGGCACCGAGGAGCAGAAGCGCAAGTGGCTCGTACCGGCCATCCGCGGCGAGCAGATCGCTTCCCTGGCCATCAGCGAGCCCGACGCCGGCTCGGACGTCGCCGGCATCACCACGACAGCGCGCCGCGACGGAGACCACTACATCGTCAACGGCAGCAAGACGTTCATCACCAACGGTGCCAGGTGCAACTGGGCGCTCGTCGTCACCAAGACCGACCGCGAGCGCGGACACAAGGGCTACAACCTGCTGGTCATCGAGAAGGGGACGCCGGGCTTCGAGGTCTCACGCACGCTGAAGAAGCTGGGCATGCACTCATCCGACACCGCCGAGCTTGCCTTCGACGACTGCCGGGTGCCCGTGGGCAACCTGATCGGCGAGGAGGGCGAGGGCTTCAAGAACCTGATGTGGGAGCTGCAGGGAGAGCGCATGATCGCCGCCGCCGGCGCGATCGCCGGCGCGCAGCGCGTCTTCGAGTACACGGCCGACTACGCGCGCAACCGCCAGGCCTTCGGCCAGCCCATTTCGCAGTTCCAGGTGATCAAGCACAAGCTCGTCGACATGGGCACCAAGGTCGCCGCGGTGCAGGCGTTCGTGTACCAGACCGCCAAGCAGTGGGACGCCGGCGAGTACCCGGTGCGCGAGATCTCGCAGGCCAAGCTGCTGGCGACTCAGGTCGCGTGCGAGGTGGCCGACGAGGCCATCCAGATCCTCGGCGGCCACGGCTACATGAAGGAGTTCCCGGTCGAGCGAGCCTGGCGCGACGCCCGGCTGGCGCGCATCGGCGCCGGCACGGACGAGATCATGAAGGAGATCATCGCCAAGACCTACGGTCTATGACCCCGCGAAATCATCGATTTCGCGGGGACCCCCGCCTGTGAAGCAGCAGGCCGTTCTGTTTGCCGGATGCAAGCCTGAGATCGCAGCCGGGCCGGACGGGCGCATCCTCGCCGTCGGCGCGGGCGCGCGCGCGGCAGCGGGTCGTGACCCCGAGGTGGTGCGCCTGCGCGGCGAGGCCTGGCCAGGACTGGTCGACTCGCACATCCACCTTGGCGGCCTCGCCGACCGGCACCTCACGGTGGACCTCACCGGCAGCCGAAGTCGCGATGCGGCCCTGACCCGCATCGAGCGCTGGTCGAACCGATTTCCGAAGACAGCTTGGGTGGTCGGCGCCGGCTGGTACAACGACGCCTGGCCGGACGCATCTTTTCCGACGCGGCAGCAGCTCGATGGCGCTGCCGGCGGCCGCCCCGCATACCTGCGGCGCAAGGACGGGCACTCGGCGTGGGCCTCGACCGCGGCGCTCCGGCTGGCGGGCATCGGCCGCGACTCCGTCGATCCGCCTGGGGGTGTGATCGACCGCGACGAGGCGGGCGAGCCCACCGGCATCCTGCGCGAGTTGGCGATGGATGCCGTCGAGCGCCTGGTGCCGGAGCCCTCGGACGGCCAGTTCGACGTCGCGATGGCGCGCGTGCTCAACGCGCTGGTGCGTGTCGGCCTGAGCGGTGTGCACTCGATGGACACGGCCACAGACTTCCGCTCGCTGCAGCGACTGCACTCACGCGGCAAGCTGCCCCTGCGTGTCACGTACAACCTCCCGCTGGCCGACCTGCATCACGCAGAGCGGATGGGCGTGCGCTCGGGGTGGGGTGACCCATGGTTGCGGTTTTGGGGAGTCAAGGCTTTCCTCGACGGCTCGCTGGGCAGCCGCACCGCCGAGATGCTCGACGGCTCGGGCACCTCGCGCCTCAGCCAGGCCGACCTCGTGGACATGATCGAGCGCTGCGCGCGGGCTGAGCTGAACGTGTGCCTGCACGCCATCGGCGACGGCGCTGTGCGCCGCGCGCTCGACGCGCTGCTGCCGCACCGGCGGGCGTGGAGCCGCTGGCGTCCGCGGATCGAGCACGCGCAGTGCGTGCACCCAAAGGACCGGCGGCGGTTCGCGTCCGCCGGCGTGATCGCCTCCATGCAACCGATCCACGCCGTGGCCGATCGCGAGCTTGCGGATGCGGAATGGCCCTCGGTGACGGCCAACGCCTACGCGTGGCGGGCCCTCGAGGACGCTGGCGCACTCCTTGCCTTCGGCTCCGATGCGCCCGTGGAGACGGCCGATCCACTGCTCGGCATCGACGCGGCGACGGGTTGGCGACGGCGCGCTCGCTGGCATCCCGAGCTCGCGCTGAGCGCAACTTCAGCGCGCCGTGCCTACACTGCCGGCGCGGCCTACGCCGTGGGCATGGAGGACGAGGCCGGAGCGCTGAAACCCGGCTACCTGTGCGACATGACGGTGGTCCACGGTGGCTCGGTCGAAGCCACGGTGGTCGGCGGGCGGGTCAGGTGGCGAAGGCCTGGCGGAGCTTCTCGGCGGTCTGCGTCAGGTGCTCGTTGACGATCTTCACGTCGGCGATCACCGGCATGAAGTTCGTGTCGCCGTTCCACCGCGGGACTACATGAACGTGGACGTGGTCGGGGATGCCGGCCCCAGCCGGGCGTCCGAGGTTGGCGCCGACGTTGAAGCCTTCGGGCTTGAGCGCCTCGCGCAAGACAGTCAGGGTCCTGCGTACCGCCCTCATCAGCGCCAGGGATTCATCGTCATCGAGGTCGGCGAGGTCGCCCTTGTGTGCGACCGGCGCGACCATGACGTGGCCAGGGTTGTACGGAAACTTGTTCAGCAGCACCGTCGCGCCATCGGGCCGCCAGACCACGAGCTCCGCGTCGGGGTCTGAGGGATCGTTGCGCGCCCGGCAGAACAGGCAGCCCGGGCGGGGATCCTGGTTGATGTAAGTCATGCGCCAGGGCGCCCACAGGTGCTCCATCGATCTCCGGCCATTTTGACCGAGCGGCAAAAAATAGAATTGGAAGTTCGCGATGAACGCAACCAGGCGCACCGGCTACAGCCCGCAGGAGATCGAGCCCAAGTGGCAGCGGATCTGGGCCGAGCGCGGGGTCCTCGAGGCAGACGACGCCTCGCCGAAACCGAAGTACTACGACCTGGTCATGTATCCATATCCGTCGGGCGACCTGACCGTCGGCCACGCGCGCAATTACGTGATGGGCGACATCCTGGCGCGCATGAAACGCATGCAGGGCATGGAGGTCTTGCACCCGTTCGGGTGGGACGCCTTCGGCCTGCCGGCGGAGAACGCGGCCATGAAGCGACCGGGCCTGCATCCGGAGACGTGGACCCGCGAGAACATCGCCAAGGCGACGCGCGAGCTGAAGATGCTGGGCATCCTTTACGACTGGGACCGCGAGGTCACGGCGTGCATGCCGGACTACTACAAGTGGACCCAGTGGCTGTTCCTGCTTTTCTACGAGCGCGGCCTTGCCTATCGCGCGATGTCGCCGGTGAACTGGTGCCCCGTCGACAAGACCGTACTGGCCAACGAGCAGGTCATCAACGGACGGTGCTGGCGGCACCTGGACGTCGAGGTGGAGAAGAAGGACCTGGAGCAGTGGTTCTTCCGCATCACCGACTACGCACAGAGGCTGCTCGACGACCTGGCGCAGCTGACCCAGTGGCCGGAGAAGGTCCGCGTCATGCAGACCAACTGGATCGGTCGCAGCGAAGGAGCCGAGGTCGACTTCGCGGTCGTCGGCGGCAGCGAGGCCGTGCGCATCTATACCACGCGGCCGGACACGCTCTTCGGGGCCACCTTCATGGTGCTTGCGCCGGAGCATCCGCTGGTGCCGCAGATCACCACGCCCGAGCACCGCAACGAGATCGACGCCTACATCGACAAGGCGCGCAAGGAAACCGAGATCGATCGTCTGTCCACGGAACGCGAGAAGACGGGCGTGAACACCGGCGCGTTCGCGATCAACCCGGTGAACGGGGAGAAGATCCCGATCTGGATCGCGGACTACGTCCTGATGACCTATGGCACGGGCGCGATCATGGCGGTGCCGGGCCACGACGAGCGCGACTTCGAGTTCGCCAGAAAATTCGGCCTGCCGATTCGCGAGGTGATCGCACCTCCCACCGGGCCGCAGGGCACGCTGCGAGAGGCGTACGTCGGGCCGGGCTCGATGGTCAACAGCGGCGAGTTCAACGGGCTCGACACGAAGACCGGCTTCGAGCGGGTCTGTGACTCACTGGAGAAACGAGGTGTCGGCAAGCGCGCGATCAAGTACCGGCTGCGCGATTGGCTGATCTCACGCCAGCGCTACTGGGGCGCGCCGATTCCGATCATCTACTGCGAGACCGACGGCATGGTGCCGGTGGCGAAGGAAGAGCTGCCGGTGCTGCTGCCGAAGGAATACAAGCCGCTGGCCGACAACCCGGACTTCTACAACGTGAAGTGTCCGAAATGCGGTCGCGACGCCAGGCGAGACACGGACACGATGGACACGTTTGTCGATTCGTCGTGGTACTTCCTGCGCTACGTCAGCCCGCACGACGCGACCCAGCCGTTCGACTCCGAGCTGGCCAACCACTGGATGCCTGTCGACCAGTACACGGGCGGTGTGGAGCACGCGATCCTGCATCTTCTCTATTCGCGCTTTTTCATCAAGGTCCTGCACGACGCGGGCATGCTCGAGGTGGAGGAGCCTTTCATGCGCCTGTTCAACCAGGGCATGGTCAAGCGCTTCGGGCAGGTGATGTCGAAGTCGGCCGGCAACGGCGTGTCGCCGGATGAGCTGGTCGCGAAGCAGGGCGCCGACGCCGGCCGGGTGTATGAGATGTTCATCGGCCCGCCCGAGGAGGACGTCGAGTGGACCGACGCGGGTCTCAACGGCGTGGCGCGGTTCCTGCAGCGCGTGTGGCGATTGGTGATCGAGCCCGATTCGATCGTGGTCGAAGGCGGAGGCGCCGACGCGGTTGCGCTGGCGCGCAAGGTCGCGCAGACGGTGAAGAAGGTCACCGACGACTACGACACGTTCCGTTTCAACACCGCAGTCGCGTACCTGATGGAGCTCGCGAACGCGATGCAGGATTACCTGCAGCGAGGCGGCACGCGCGATTCCGGATGGGATCACGCCGTGCAGGTGCTGGTGAAGCTGCTTAACCCGGTCGCGCCCCACGTGGCCGAGGAGATGTGGGAGCGCCTAGGCGCGGAAGGCATGCTGGCCGACGCCGCCTGGCCCGAGTTCGACGCCGCGATCGCGGCCGAGCCAGAGGTGACTGTTGTGGTGCAGGTGGCCGGCAAGCTGCGGGCGCGGCTGACGATGGCCGCCGGTGCGAGCGAGAAGAAGGTGCTCGACGCCGCCCTGGCGGACCCCAAGGTGAGGGCGGCGCTCGACGGCTCCAAACCGTCGAAGGTGATCTACGTCCAGGACCGGCTGATCAACCTGGTGCCTTAACAGGCAGGCTTGACCTGGCCTGACGCGGGCCGGTAGCTTCCCCACCCGCCCCCCAAGTGGAGGGTGGGGGGATCTTGAGCGGTCCTAAGCCGCCGGCTGGGGCACGCGGATCCCCGAGTCCAGGACGTAGTTGGCGACCACCGTACCGCCCGCGCTCACCGTGACGGCGGTCGGCCCGCTGATGATCCTCATGAAGCTCTTGAAGGCCACGGTCCACGTTCCCGCCTTGAGCTCCACCGCGTACTGCCCCGCGGCATCGGTCGTCGCCGTCACTTGCTCTCTGCTCGAGGACGTGAGGGTCAGCACGAGACCCTGCACCGGCCTTCCCGGGCACGGCGAGCCGACCCTCTCCACGGGCGCGCAGGGGACAGCCACGACCTTGCCCGACACGGTCCCCGTGCCGCCGCTCGAGCCGCCGCCCGGAAACTGATAACCGCCGCACGCTGCGAGGGCAACGCATGCCGCCAGCGCCGCCGTCAAAAGGATCACAGACCTCATCAATTAGGCCACCGCACCAGGTCCGCCGCGGGTCACGGCCGGCGTCCGGCGGTTCGGGACTTCCGCGGTACTGTTGCAGGCGCGCTCCGCGGTAGCCAAGTGGTAAGGCAGGGGACTTTGGATCCTCGACCGAAGGTTCGAATCCTTCCCGCGGAACTCGGCCCTTAACAGGCAGCGTTCCCATGGCGACCGGTCGCCTCTAGCGTCGCCTGCATGCGTCATCCCCGGCGCCAATTTCTCCACCTCATTCCCGGCGGCCGCCGCACGCTGCTGCTCGCACTCCCCATCGCACTCGCGCTGGGCGCGCTCGCGGGCGTCTACGCCTATGACCAGTCGGTCCGGCCGAACGTGCCCGCGACCATCGCACAGACCCTTGCCGTGCCGCCACCGTCGGGTCTGCTCGTCGATGTGATCGGTGCGGTCAAGAGCCCTGGCCTTTACCGCATGCCCAGAGGAGATCGCGTCTACGACGCCATCGCCGCGGCCGGTGGCCTGACGAATCAAGCCGATGCGACCAAGCTGCCGGACCTCGCCGGCCGTCTCAAGGACGGGGAGCAGGTCAAGGTCCCATTCCTCCGCAGCACCTCCGGTTCGGTCGTCATCACGCGGACGAACTTGAACACCGCGACTGTCGAAGAGCTCGAGATGGTGCCGGGCTTCACCTCCGCCTTCGCCCAGGAGGTCATCGACTACCGGACCAACTTCGGCGGATTCCAGAACATCCGCGAGCTGGTCGAGGTGCTGGGTATGAGCGAGGCCGAGTTCGTCATCGCCCGGAGGTACCTGACCCTTTGACCGACCACGTTCCACCCGCGGTGATCGTCGCGACCGCGTGGTCGGTGGCGATCGCTGCGGCTGTGGTGGCCGCGCCGGCGGGGCTGCTGATCGGAATCGCCACCCTGGCGCTCGTGGTGCCTGTCGCGGTGCTCGCGCTGGCACTGCGGCCTGCGGTGATCGCGCTGGCGCTGGCGGCGGCGCTCGCCGGGGTGGCGCGTGCCGAGCTCCCGGCCACCGATCCGGGCATCCAGGACCGGGCTCATGCGTTGGCGGGACGGACGGCCGTCGTGCGCGGAGAGGTCGCCGACGACAGCCGGCCGGCGGGTGGTGGCGCCGAAGTGCTCGTGATTCCGTCCGCCATGTCCATCGACGGCAGGGCCGTCACCTCCATCGGCAACCTCATCGTCCGGTGGCGGGGCCCGGCCGCGGTGACCTACGGCGACGAGGTCCAGGCGACAGGCAAGTTGACGCTGCCGCGGAACCTGCCTACGTTCGATCGGCGCGCCTATCTCGCGCAGCGTCAGGCCTTCCTCGAGCTCGAGGCGACCGGCATCGACGTCACGGGAAAGCGCGACGGCCTGCTCAGCCTCGTCTCGGTCATCCGTGCGTGGTACGCGGGCGCCGTCGACCGCGTGCTCCCGCCGCCGCATGCCTCGGTCCTGCTCGGAGTCGTGCTCGGCGTTCGCCAGGGCATCCCGCCGGACCTGCAAAAAGCACTCGTCGCGACCGGCCTCGTGCACCTGCTCGTGCTGAGCGGACTCAAGGTCGCGGTCTTCGCGCGCATCGCGCAGGCCGCGCTTCGACCGCTCCTCGGGCGCAATTCGACCTGGCCCGCCATCGGGCTCGTCGGTGTGTACGCCCTGACCGGCGGCGCGACACCGGCTGCCGTCCGTGCCGCCGCGATGGGCTCCCTCACCATCGCCGCCTCGCACCTCGGCCGGCCGTCGCACGTGTGGACTTCGCTGGCCCTCACCGCGGCCGCGATGCTCGGATGGCGCCCGGAGCTTGCGTGGGACGTCGGCTTCCAGCTCTCGTTCGCCGGAACCGCCGCGATCATCCTGCTCACTCCTCGCATCGAGGCCAGGTTGGGATGGATGCCGACGTTCTTCCGCGAGCCCTTCGCCGTGACGTGCGCCGCCCAGATCGGAACGCTGCCGATGATGGCGAGCGACTTTCACGTCCTGTCACCGGTGGGGCCCATCGCCAACGCCCTGGTGCTGCCGCTCCTCCCGGCGATGGTCGTGGCCGGACTCCTGCTCGGTCCGCTGTCACTCGTGCCCCCGGCGGCGGCGGCGTCGGCCATCCCCGTCGCGGGTCTGCTCGCCTACCTGGAGCAGGTCGCCTACCTCCTGGCAAGGATGCCGGGCGCCGCCGTCGACATCCCTCGCTTCCCGACATGGACGGGCG
This sequence comes from Candidatus Dormiibacterota bacterium, assembly GCA_035689345.1. Lineage (GTDB taxonomy): Bacteria > Chloroflexota > Dormibacteria > Dormibacterales > Dormibacteraceae > CF-118. The sequence goes on along the minus strand of DASSLR010000093.1, from coordinate 17,384 downwards.
CCGCGTACTACGCCGCCATAGGGCCGGGCATCGCGGCGTGGGCGAGCCACGGGACGCGGAGGCGCGCCGCGCTTGCCGCCGCCATCGGAGGCCCGGTCGTCATCTCCCTTGGCGCGATGCTAGTTTGGGCGCACGAGCCGGCGCAGGCCAGCGTCCTGGCGGTCGGCTCAGGTCAGGCCGTCGTGCTCCAGGGAACAAGTGGCACGGTGCTCATCGATGGGGGCCCCAGCCCGGCCGCGCTCGCCGACGGCATCGGACAGTTGCTGCCCCCGTGGCAGCGACAGCTCGAGGCGCTCGTCATCACAGCGCCCACGCAGGGACATGTCGGCGGGTTCGCCGGCCTCGACCGCACCGCCAGGATGGTGCTCCTGCCCGACGTCGACCTCTCGGGCGTGGCCTGGCGCACCGTCGCCCTCGATCAGGCCGCGCACGGCGCCGGCATCGCTCGTCTTCTCGCGAGCAGCGTCCTGGAGGTCGCGGGCCTGCGCATGGAGATCGTCGCGCCCGAGCGGGGTGCGCCGGGCGACGTGCCAGGCGCCGCCGACCTCGCCCTGCGCGCCGTGTCGCCGTCAGGCAGGTCGTTCTGCGACTTCAGCGACCTCGACGCTGACGCGCAGGTGGTCGCCGCCGCGCGACTGCGAGGCCCGTGCACGTATCTCTTGCTGCCGGTGGGCGGCGCGAGCCTTCTGGCGCCGGAGCTGGCGCGTGCCGCCGGCGATCCGCAGCTCATCGCGTCGCGTGGTCCAGGACGCATGGCCGCCGGCTTTCCGCCGGCGGTCCTGCGCACAGATCAGGAGGGAACGATCACAGTGCCGCTGTAGCTACGATCGAGGCCATGCCACGGGCATCGAGCGGAGCGGCGACGGTGCTTCTCCTGCACGGCGAGGAGCGATTCCTCGTCGAGGAGAAAGCGCGCGCAGTCATCGCCGGCTGGCGAGAGGGGCTTGTGTCCGATTTCGGCTACGAGCCGCTCGACGGCGGTGCGCTGCCGGCCGCCCGCCTGCAGGACGCCATCCTGCAGGGCCCGTTTCTCGACCCGTTTCGCGTGGTCTGGGCGAGAGGCGTGCCTGGTGCGAAGGCCGAGTCGCTGGCGCCTGCGCTGTCGGAGGTGCCGGCCACCACGCGCCTCCTCATCACCATCAACGGCCGTGTGAGCTCGACCAACAAGCTGGCCAAAGCCGTCACGGGCGCGGGCGGCAAGGTCGAAGAGTCGCAGCGGCTGCGCGGACGCGCGCTCACCGACTGGACGGTGAGGCGGGCCGAGGAGCTTGGTCTCACCCGCGCTGTGGGCGCGCAGGCGGCCCGCGTCAGCCACGCGGATGTCGGCGTCATCGATTCCGAGCTGCAAAAGCTCGTCGCCTACAAAGCGTCCGGCGCGAAGCTGACGCCGGACGTCGTCAACGAGCTGCTGGCGGGCGCGCGAGAGGATGAGGTGTTCAAGCTGACTGACAACCTGCTGCCGTCGCCGACCGCGCAGGCGTGGACGGTGGCGCGCAACCTCACGCGCTCCGGCTATCAGCCGACCTCGGTCGCGTATCGCATCGCGCGGCACCTGGCGCTGGTGCTCGAGGTGCGGGCGCGACAGGATCGCGGCGAGTCGCTGCACGACATGCAGAACGACATGACCGAGCACTCCTTTGTCGTCCAGAAGGCCTACGACTCGGCTCGATCGGTGCAGCCGGAACGGCTCGAGGCGGCGCTGCGGGCGATCCGCGACTACGAGTGGGAGGTCAAGTCCGGCCAGGTCGACGCCGAGCTTGGGCTGGAGGTTCTGCTCAGCCGGCTGTGAGGCCGGAGGCCGAGCCTACTTCCTGCCTTTCTTGTCGGGCTTGGCGGGAGCGGGCGGCGGAGCGGCGGCCGCGCCTTTCTTTGCCTTCGCGCGGGCCGGTGCAGGCATCGATCCGCCGAGCTTGACCAGCTGGGCCATCAGCCGCGACTTGCGGCGGGCGGCGTTGTTGCGGTGGAGGATGCCCTTGGCCGACGCCCGGTCCAGGGCGCGGATCGCCTCGACCGTCAGCGCGGCTCGATCGGCCTCGGCGACCGGGCTCTCAACGAACGAGCGCCGGGCCTTGACGACCAGGGTCTTGACTTCAGAGCGCACGCCGCGATTGCGCGCGGAACGCCGGACGCCGGCGCGAGCCTGCTTCTTGGCGGACGCGGTTCGTTTCGCCATCGCTAACCGCGCGTCATCGCCGGGATGGAGTTGAGCACGAATCTGGAATTATAGGAGCCCGTGGAATTCGAGTTCCGAGGCCATCGGCCGCAAGTGCACGCGGATGCATACATCGCGCCCACGGCGGTGCTAATTGGTGAAGTCGAGATCGCGGCCGGCGCGAGCGTCTGGTTCGGCGCGGTGCTTCGGGCGGATGAAGCGGCGATCAAAGTCGGCGAGGGCGCCAACGTGCAGGACAACGCGGTCATCCACTGCGCTCGCGAGCTGCCGACGGTCATCGAGCGAGATGCCACCATCGGCCACTCGGCGCAGCTCGAGGGCTGCACCGTCGAGGCGGGCGCCCTGGTGGGCATGGGCGCGACGATGCTGCAGCGAAGCCGCCTGGGAGCCGGGTCGATGCTGGCCGCCGGCTCCGTCCTCGGCGAGGGCAAGGAGGTGCCGCCGGGGCATCTGGCGGCGGGCGTGCCGGCGACGGTGAAGAAGGAGCTCGATGGTTCGTCGAGGAGCTGGGTGGGCAGCTCCGCGCGGCATTACCGCGAAAGAGCGATCGCGTACCGGTCAGAGCTACGCATCGCTCGTCCCTGAGTCGCGTGAGCAGCATCGCGCTGCCGGCGCACGGAAAGTTGAATCTCGATCTGGTGGTCGTGTGTCGGCGCGAGGACGGCATGCACGAGCTTCGCACGCGCATGCAGGCGATCGCTCTTCACGACCTGCTCGTCGCGGAGCCTGCGGAAAAGACTTCGCTGAGCGTGACCGGATTCGACCTGCCCGCAGGCGCTGACAACACGGTGCTGCGCGCGCATGCGGAGGTGGAGTCCGCCGCAGGCCGGATCCTGCCCACCGCGTACACGCTGCACAAGCGGATACCGCCGGGCTCGGGTCTGGGCGGCGCGAGCTCGGACGCGGCCGCCGCGATGCGAGCGCTGGTCGCACTGCACCGGCTGAAGGTGGACCTGGCGCCGCCGGCGGGACGGGTCGGCGCCGACGTGACCTTTTTCCTCACGGGCGGTGCCGCGTTGGTCGAGGGTGTGGGCGAGCGCGTCACGCCGATCGCGGTCGAGGCCTCCTGGTTTGCCATCGCCTGGCCGGGCGTGGAGCTTTCGACGGCCGCGGTGTACGAGGCCTGGGACCGGCTTGGCCCGCAGCATCAGGACGATGGCGCCAACCAGCTGCGCGCGGCGGCAGGCATGGTCGACGCGCGCGTGGACAGGTTCGCCGAGCATCTCGGCGAGGGCTGGCGGTTGACTGGCAGCGGCTCGGCGTTCTTCCTCGAGTGCCCGAGTCGCGGGGAAGCCGAAACCGCGGTGGAGAAGCTGGACTGCTGGACGGCCGTGACGTCCGCGGTCGGAGCGTGGGCGGCCTGATGCGGCGCACGGCCGCCGTGTGGGCGGGGAAGGCGACCGGCGCGCTCTCCCGCCTGAGCGGTCGAGGAGGCGGCACGACGTTGCCCGGCGACGTGGCCCGAGCCATCGATCCGACCGTGCTCCGGAAGCTCACGAGCGACCTGCGCGAGGGCTCGATCGTGATCACCGGCACCAACGGCAAGACGACCACCGCGCGCCTGCTGACCACCATCCTCGAGGGCATGGGCAAACGCGTGGTCTCCAACCGCGCTGGCGCCAACCTCATCTTCGGCGCGACGGCGGCGGCGCTCCGCAGCGCGGGGCCGGACGGCCGGCTGCGTGCCGATTGGGGAGTGTTCGAGATCGACGAGGCGAGCCTGCCGCGCGCGGTGCAGGAGATCCAACCTCGCATCGCGATCGTGCTGAACCTGTTCCGCGACCAGCTCGACCGCTACGGCGAGCTGGAGAAGATCGCGACCACGATCGAGGCGGCGCTCGCGTCGCTGCCCGAGGAGGGGCAGGCGGTGCTCAACGCCGACGATCCGCGCGTCGGCGAGATCGGCCTCAACCTCGCGAGAGCGCCGTTATGGTTCGGCATCGAGGACCCGTCGGTGGCCGAAAAGAAGCTGCCACACGCGGCCGACGCGCGCACGTGCCCGAAGTGCGGTGCGAGCCTGCACTTCACGGCCGTGTATCTCGGCCACGATGGCGTCTACACGTGTCCCAACGGGGATTTCGCGCGCCCCACGCCTGGTGTGGCCGCGACCGACATCTCCCTCGACGGCTTCGACGGCATCGCGATGAACATCGGCGAGATCCGGCTCGAGCTTCCGGTGGGCGGTCTCTACAACGCGTACAACGCGCTCGCCGCATTCGCGGCGGGCTTGTGCCTGGGCGTGGACGGCCAGTACATGGCCGAGCGCATGCACGCGTTCAAGGCGGCGTTCGGCAGGCAGGAGAGGATGGACTTTCGCGGGCGGCACCTCGTGCTGGTCCTGTCCAAGAATCCGGCCGGGTTCAATGAGACCTTGCGCACCGCCGTCGACCTCGCCGGTGGCACCCATTTCATCCTCGGACTCAACGACCGCAAGGCCGACGGCACGGATGTGTCCTGGATATGGGACGTCGACTTCGAGCGACTCGCGGGCAGAGCCAAAGCTGTCGTCCCCGCCGGCACGCGCGCGCACGACCTCGCGGTCCGGCTCAAGTACGCCGGGGTGGAGGCCAGGCCACCGCAGCCGGAGCCGGGCCGAGCGCTGGACGACCTGATATCGGTGACGCCCGAGGGCGCCACCGCGCACATCTTGTGCACGTACACCGCCATGCTGGACATCAGGGCCGAGCTCGTCCGCCGCGGTTGGGCCAAGCCTTACTGGGAGACGTGATGGCGAAGAGGAAGAACCGCTTCATCGTCGGATGGCTGTACCCGGACCTGATGAACATCTACGGCGACCGGGGCAACATCCTCACGCTGCTTCGGCGTGCGGAGTGGCGCGGCTTCGAGGCGAAGGTGATCGACCTGGGTCGGGGGGCGGTGACCGGCATCGAAGACGTCGACGTGTTCTTCTTCGGCGGCGGCCAGGACCGCGAGCAGGCCCTCGTGTACGACGACCTGATCGAGCTCAAGCAGGAGCCGCTGGAGGCCGCGGTCGCGAATGGCTCGGTCGTGCTCGCAGTGTGCGGGGGCTATCAGCTGCTCGGGCACTACTACCAGACGGCGGAAGGCGAGCGATTCCCCGGCATCGGCCTGATCGACGTGCGCACCGAGGCCGGCAAGAAGCGATTCATCGGCGACGTCGTCGTCGAATCGACGATCGAAGGCATCGAGCCCTCAACGCTCGTGGGATTCGAGAACCACAGCGGACGCACGTACCTCGGGGCAGGGGCCAGGCCGCTCGGCAAGGTGAGGCTCGGTTCGGGCAACAACGGCAGCGACGGCAGCGAGGGCTGCGTGCAGGGCGGCGTCATCGGCACCTACATGCACGGCTCGCTGCTGCCCAAGAACCCGCAGCTGGCGGATTACCTGATCCGGCGAGCCCTCAGTCGTCGCGGAATTGACGAACTCGCGCCGCTGGACGACTCGACCGAGCTCGCCGCGCACGCAAGGATCCTGCAGCGGGCCCAGCCACGGGCTCAGGAACGCTAGGCGCCGGGCTTCCGTCGTGTGACCCGTTGGTCGCGACTTCGGCGCGCGGTCCGTCGCGCGTGAGCGTCTCCTTGAGCACTTCGTCGATGGACTCCACGAGCACGAACTCGATCTGACGCCGCAGATCGGGCGGGATGTCGTCGAGGTCGGCCTCGTTGCGCTTCGGCAGGATGACCCGGCGGATGCCCGCGCGATGCGCGCCGAGCACCTTCTCCTTGACGCCGCCGATCGGCAGCACCCGTCCGCGCAGTGTGATCTCACCGGTCATGGCGATGTCGTCGCGCGCCGGCCGTCCGGTGAGGATCGATGTCATTGCTGTGAGCACGGTCAGGCCGGCCGAAGGCCCCTCTTTGGGCTGCGCGCCGGCGGGAACGTGTACGTGGATGTCGTTCTTGAACTTCGCCGGCTCGATGCCGAGCTCGTGCGCGTGTGACTTCAGGTACGAGAGGGCGGCCGCCGCGGACTCCTTCATCACGTCGCCCAGCTGGCCGGTGAGCTTGAGCTCGCCGCGGCCGGGTGTGATCGCGGCCTCGACGAAGATGATCTCGCCGCCGGTCGGCGTCCACACCAGCCCGGTCGCGACGCCCGGCCGGTCGATGCGCTCCGCGACGTCGTCGAAGTGACGCCGCTTGCCGAGAGATGCGCGCACGCGCCGGACATCGACCGCCTTGCGGATCTTCTTGCCCACCGCGATGTCCGCGACCGCGCGCCGCATGACCGACGCGATCTCGCGCTCGAGGTTGCGCACGCCGGCCTCGCGCGTGTACTCGCGCACGATGAGGCGGATGGCGTCGTCCGCCATGGTGACCTCGTCCGGCCGGAGGCCGTGCGCGGCGAGCTGCTTGGGGATGAGGAAGCGCCGCGCGATGTGCACCTTCTCGGCTTCCGTGTAGCCCGAGAGATTGAGCACCTCCATGCGGTCGCGCAGCGCGGGCGGAATGGTCTCGAGCGTGTTGGCGGTCGTGATGAACATGACCTTCGAAAGGTCGAACGGGACGTCGAGGTAGTTGTCGCGGAAGTCCTTGTTCTGCTCCGGGTCGAGCACCTCGAGCAAGGCGGACGACGGGTCGCCGCGCCAGTCGGCGCCGATCTTGTCCACCTCGTCGAGCATGAACACGGGGTCGTTCGACTCCGCGCGCCGGATCGCCTGGATGATGCGGCCGGGCATCGCCCCGATGTAGGTGCGCCGGTGGCCGCGGATCTCGGCCTCGTCGTGGACCCCGCCGAGCGACGCTCGCGCGAACTTGCGACCCATCGCGCGCGCGATGGAATGCCCAAGCGACGTCTTGCCCACGCCGGGCGGGCCGACAAAACAGAGGATGGGCTCGCGTCCGCGGTCGGTCGCGCCGCGGTCCTGGCGCAGCTGGCGCACGGCGAGGTGCTCGACGATGCGCTGCTTCACCTTGTCGAGGTCGTAGTGGTCGTCGTCCAGGATGGCTCGGGCCTTTGCCACATCGACGTCGCCACCGGTTGACGTGTTCCACGGCAGCGAGACCATGAGGTCGAGATAAGTGCGGATCACCGACGACTCGGGCGAGGCGCTCGGGATGCGCTCGAGCCGGTTGATCTCGCGATCCGCCTCCCGTTTCGCCTCCGCCGGCAGCCCCGCCTTCTCGATGCGTTCGCGCAGCTCTGAGAGCTCGGCCTGGTCGCCATCGAGCTCGCCGAGCTCGCGCTGGATCGCCTTCAGCTGCTCGCGCAGGAAGTACTCGCGCTGGGCCTTGCCCATCGACTCCTCGGCCTGCGACTGGATCTTGCGGCCGAGCTCCAGCACCTCGAGCTCGTGCGCCATGTGGCCGAGCAGCTTCTCCAGCTTCTCGCGCGCCGAGTCCATCTCCAGCAGGTGCTGCCGCTCGTCGGTGGTCAGGCGGATGTGGTTGGCGATGTAGTACGCGAGGTGCAGCGGGTCGTCGATCGCCCCGGCGGCGCTGGCGAGCTCGGCCGGCAATTGCGGCGCGAGGGCCACGAGCTGCTGAAACGAGGCGATCGCGCGGCGGAGCATCGCCTCGCGCTCGATGGGGGTCTGATCGTCAGCGACCTCCGGGTACGCCTCGATCGACGCCGTGAGATAGGGATCGTCGGAGACGGCGGCCGTCAGCTTGATGCGGCGCACGCCGAGCACCGCCAGCTGCACGGTCCCGTCGGGCAGCTTGAGCATGTGCTGGATGCGCACCATCGCCCCCACGTGGTGCAGGTCGCCGAACGCGACCTCCTCCGCGGTTTCATCCAGCTGCGCGGCCACCGAGATGTAGCGATCCCCTGGCGGCAGATCGTCGAGCAGCCGGAGCGAGCGCCGGCGACCGACCGAAAGTGGGATGAATATGCGCGGGAACACCACCGTCGACTTCAGCGGAAGTACGGGTAGGTTCTCCGGTACGGTCACGTTCTCGGTGTCGACCGACACCTCGTCGCTCACGCCACCACAGTAGACCCTCGCCCGGCGGCCGGGGCACTCGGAAAGGTCGCCCGTATAATTTCTTAGCCCAATTTGAGCCAGGAGCTAACGGCTGTCATCCTCGCCGCCGGGCACGGCACTCGGATGCGGTCTCGCACCCCGAAAGTGCTCCATCCAATCTGCGGCCGGCCCATGGTCGATTGGGTGGTCGACGCGGTCAGAGACGCGGGCGCCACCGACATAAAGGCCGTCGTCAGCGCGCATCACGCCGAGGTCGCGGCGCACCTCGACGGCCGGGCGGAGGTCATCTACCAGCGTGAGCCCGAAGGCACCGGCCACGCCGTGCAGCAGGTGCCGGCAGAGGTGCTGTCGCGCGGCGACGTCCTCGTGGTCAACGCGGATTCGCCGCTCCTGAAGGCGGAGAGCATTCGCAAGATCATCGACGCGCATCGCGGCTCCGGAGCTCAGGCGACGATCGCTTCGGTCGACGATCCCAGCAGGGACGACGGGCGCATCCTGCGCGCGCCAGGCGGGGGACTCGAGCGGATCGTCGAGAAGAAGGACGCGCGGGCGGACGATGCAGAGTCAACCGAGATAAACGTCGGCCTCTACTGCTTCCAGGGCGGTCCGCTCGTCGAAGCCCTGGGCAAGATCACCAAGGACAACCAGGCGGGCGAGCTCTACCTGCCCGACGTGCTCCAGCACATGAAGCCGGTGAACATCGTCCGCCTGGAAGACCGCGACGAGGCGATGGGCATCAACGACCGCGAGACGCTGGCGGCCGCGATCGGGGCGATGCGCCGGCGAATCCTGAACGGCCACATGGCCGCGGGGGTGACGGTCACGGACCCTGCCAGCACGTTCATCGACGGCACCGTGCGCATCGGCCAGGACACCGTGATCGAGCCGTTCACCCACATCAAGGGCGACACCGAGATCGGCGAGTCCTGCCGCATCGGGCCGCACGTACATATAGAGGACGCGCGCATAGGCGACCGGTCGGACTGCGGGCCGTTCGTCAAGATTCGGCCCGGAACGGTGGTCGACCAGGACGTCCACATCGGCAGCTTCGCGGAGCTCGTGCGCACGACGGTCGGACGCGGCAGCAAGGTGCCGCACGTTTCCTACCTCGGCGACACCTCGGTCGGCGAGGACGCGAACGTGGGCGCCGGCACGATCACGGCCAACTTCAACGGGGAGGTCAAGAACAAGACCCAGATCGGGGACGGCGCCTTCGTCGGCGTGGACACGATGCTGGTCGCGCCCGTCAAACTTGGCAAGGGCTCCCGCACCGGGGCGGGATCCGTCGTCACGAAGGACGTGCCCGACGGCGCGACAGCCGTCGGGGTTCCAGCTAGGGTGGTACGGAGAAAGACAGTGGGCTCAGACCACAGATGATCGGGAGGGTGCAGACGGCCACCGAGTTCGTGGCCGAATCCGCCTCACCGTGGGGCGAGCTCAAGCTGCTGGCGGGATCCGCCAACCCGGCCCTGGCGGAGAAGATCTCGCAAGTGCTCGGCGTGCCGTTGACGGACACTCGGCTGCGCCGGTTCGCCGACGGCGAGATCAACGTCAAGATCGAGGATTCGATGCGGGGGCACGACGTGTTCGTGATCCAGCCCACGTGCCCGCCAGTCAACGAGAACCTGATGGAGCTCTTCATCATCCTCGACGCCCTGCGCCGGGCTTCCGCGGGGCGCGTCACGGCGGTCATCCCGTACTACGGCTACGCGCGCAAGGAGCGCAAGACCCAGCCCCGCGAGCCCATCTCGGCCAAGCTCGTGGCCAACTTCATCACGCTCGCCGGCGCCGACCGCCTGCTGCTGCTCGACCTGCACGCCGAGGCCATCGAAGGCTTCTTCGACGTGCCGACCGACCACCTGTCGCCGTTCCGCATCTTCGCGGACTACCTGCGGACGCTGAACCTCCACAACCTGACCGTGGTCGCGCCCGACGCCGGTGGTGGACGCCGTGCTGAGGCCGTCGCCAACCAGCTGCAGGCGCCCATCGCGTTCGGCTACAAGCGCCGGCCCGAGGAGGACCAGGCGGAGGTGATCGCCGTCTCGGGCGACGTGAAAGGACGCGACTGCGTGGTCGTGGAGGACATCATCACCACTGGCGGCACGATCTCCAAGCTGGCGCAGTCGCTGCGCTCGCAGGGGGCGCACAAAGTTCTCATCGCGGCGACGCACCCGGTGCTCACCGGCGATGCTGTCGACCGGCTGAGGAAGTCGCAGATCGACGAGGTCATCGTCACCGATTCGGTCCCGATCGCGCCCGAGCGTCTCGGGCCGCCGATCAAGGTGCTGTCGGTCGCCCCGCTGCTCGCCGAGGCGATCATCCGGGTGCACGAGAACCGGAGCGTCAGCGAGCTGTTCCGATAGCCGGGCCCCGATGACCGCACAGGAATGGACCGAGGTGATCGCGATTCTGGTCTGCTTCGTCCTGGCCGCGATGGCGAGCGGGACGGAGACCGCGCTGACCTCGGTCGGCCGTTTACGGGTTCGCTATCTCGCCGAAGAGGGAAGCCGCGCCGCGCGCATCCTCCAGCGGCTGCAGCGCGATCCGAATCGCTTCCTGTCCACGGTCCTGCTGATCAACACCGTCGCCCTGATCGTGGCCTCGAGCGCCACGACCCTTTTGACCGACTCGCTCTTCCACCGCTGGGGCGTGCCGCCGGAGGACGTGCTGTGGCTCGCGCTCCTGGTGTCGCTGTTCCTTTCGGTGCTGCTCCTGCTGCTCGCCGAGGTCACGCCCAAGACGCTCGCCATCCGCTACGCCGAGCGGGTGGCGCTGCTCGCGGCGGGGCCCGTCGACCGCATGGCCACCTTCCTCAGTCCGGTGCTGTGGGCCGTGACCATCGTTTCGCGTGCGCTCACCGGTGGCCGCGCGGCGAAGGCCCCGTACCTCACCGAGGACGAGCTGATCACGTTGCTCCACGTGTCCGAGGAGCAGGGCGTGATCGAGGAGCAGGAGCGGGACATGATCCACGGCATCATCGAGATCGGGGACAAGTCGGTTCGCGAGGTGATGGTGCCGCGCACCGACATGGTGGCGCTGGAGAGGAGCGCGACGCTGCAGGACATCGTGAGGGTCTTCAAGCAACACCGGCACACGCGACTGCCGGTCTACAAAACGGATCTCGACCACATCATCGGCTTGATCCACGCGAAGGACCTGCTGCTCTTCTACACGCTGTCGAGCGCCCCGGAGTTCAGCATCGACAAGATCCTGCGGCCCATCCTGTTCACGCCCGAGACCAAGAAGGTCGACGAGCTGCTGCACGAGATGCGCTCCAAGAAGGTGCACATGATGGTCGTGGTCGACGAGTACGGCGGCACCGCCGGGCTCGTCTCGCTCGAGGACCTGCTCGAGGAGATCGTCGGTGAGATCCGCGACGAATACGACCAGGCGGAGGAGGAGCAGCTGAAGATCGTCAGCCCGACCGAGGCGCTGGTCGATGCGCGCTACCCGATGGAGGAGCTGAACGCGCGGCTCGGCCTGGGCATCGACGAGTCCGGGGAGTACGACTCCGCCGGCGGCTACGTCGTGGCCTCGCTGGGCACCATCCCGGCCCCGGGCGCCGTGATCCAGGGCGGCCGGGCGAAGTGGAAGGTGGAGCAGGCGAAGGGCAACCGGGTCGAGCAGCTGCGGCTGATCGCGGATCAGCCCTGGCCCGACGACACGCTGGTCGAGGCGGGCTTCCCGCCGGCCGAGCGTCCGGCCAAAGCCGACGCCGACGGCTACCTCCAGGAGGAACGCTGACCACCTACCGCGACCACGCCGTCGTGCTCCGCAAGCTCGACTACGGCGAGGCCGACCGGATCTTCACGCTCCTGACCCGAACGCACGGCAAGGTGGGGGCGATCGCCAAGGGGGTCCGCCGGCCGGAGAGCAAGCTCGGTCCCTCGCTCGAGCTGTACGGCCACGTGGACGTGCTCCTCGCGAAGGGCCGCGGCGAGCTGGACGTGGTGGCACAGGTGGAGCGCCTGCCCGGAGCCAGGATGGCCGGGGAACTCGAACGCATGTCGCACGCGGCGCTCATCGCCGAGCTGGCGGAGCGGGTGTGCGAGGACCGGCACCCGGTCGACGGCGTCTACGAGCTGACCGTGACGGCGCTGGACGAGCTGGCCCGCGAGAGCGACCCGCGACGCGCCTCGGCCTACTTTCTGATGGCCGCCCTCGACCTGCTCGGCTACGCGCCGCAGCTTTCGGTGTGCGCGTCGTGCGAACGCCCGCTGGCGGCGAGGCCGGCGGCGTTCAGCCCGTCGGCGGGCGGTTTTCTGTGCGATCGCGACGACCTCAGCATGCCCACGACGTCGCTCGCGGCCATCAAGGTCCTGCGACTCATGGCCTCGGGCGACCTGCAGACGTACCGCCGGCTCAAGCTCGACGGCGAGCTCATGGAAGAGATCGAGCACGTGCTCACCACGCAGCTCGAGCATCATCTGGACCGCCGCCTCAAGTCGCTACAGTTCCTGCACGAGATGAGGTCCCGGCACTTAACCCCCACGAAGTCAGAGCCTTCGGCGTGACTTCGCGGGGACCCCATCTATGACGGTCGACCGCGACCAGCTGATGGACAAGGTCGTGGCGCTGACCAAGCGTCGCGGCTTCATTTATCCGTCGATCGAGATCTACGGCGGCCTGTCCGGTTTCTACGACTACGGTCCTTACGGCGTCGCGCTCAAGCGCGCGATCCGCGACCTGTGGTGGCGCCACGTGGTCGAGCTGCGTGACGACGTCGTCGGCCTCGAGTCGACACTGGTCATGCCCTCCGAGGTCTGGGCCGCGTCGGGGCACCTGACGAACTTCGTCGATCCGCTGCGCCAGTGCACCGGCCGGTGCAAGAAACGCTGGCGGGCCGACGCGGTGAAAGGCGATAAGTGCCCCGAGTGCGGCGGTCCGCTGGACGAGCCGCGCATGTTCAACCTCATGTTCAAGACGCACGTCGGCCCTGTCGAGGAGTCGTCCTCGGCGGTGTACCTGCGGCCGGAGACGGCGCAGGGCATGTTCGTCGACTTCAAGAACGTCATCAACTCCACGCGCGTCCGCGTGCCCTTCGGCATCGCCCAGCAGGGCCGGGCGTTTCGCAACGAGATCACCCCGGGCAACTTCGTGTTCCGGCTGCGCGAGTTCGAGCTCATGGAGCTGGAGTACTTCGTCAAGCCGAACGAGGACGACAGCTGGTTCGACTACTGGCGCAAGGAGCGGATGCGCTGGTACACGGACGTGCTCGGCATCCAACCCGAAAGGTTGCGTTTCTACGACCACCCGAGAGAATCGCTGGCGCACTACTCGAAGCAGACCACCGACATCGAGTACGAGTACCCGTTCGGCTGGGGCGAGGTGGAGGGGGTCGCGGACCGCACGGACTTCGACCTCCGCGTGCACCAGGAGGCCGCGAAGACCGACCTGACCTACCTCGACCCGGAGACGAACGAACGCTACCTGCCCTGGGTGATCGAGCCGGCGGTGGGCGTCGACCGCATTTTCATCACGTTGCTGCTGGACGCGTACGACGAGGACGTGGTCAACGACGAGCCGCGCGTTCTGCTGCGATTGCACCCCAACGTCGCGCCGGTGCAGGTGGCGATCGTCCCGCTGTCCAAGAAGGAGGACCTGATCAAGGTCGCGCGCGAGGTGCAATCAGCGCTTCAGGGCAGGTTCCGCGTCGAGTACGACCAGACGGGCGGCCACATCGGCCGCCGCTACCGCCGTCAGGACGAGATCGGCACCCCGTTCTGCATCACCGTCGACTTCGACACGCTCAACGACCGCGCGGTGACGATTCGCAAGCGTGACTCCACCGAACAGGAGCGGGTCGCGATCCAGGGACTTGCCGGCCGCCTGGCCGAGCTGATCGGGACCTAGCCCCAGACCGCCTTCGCGACCCGGCCGACCAGCTCCAGCTTCCGCCGCTGCTCGTCGGGTGTGATCCGGTTGCCTTCCATGGTCGACGCGAAACCGCACTGCGGGCTCAGCGCCAGGCGCTCCAGCGGCACGTACCTCGAGGCCTCCTCGATGCGCCGCTTCAGCTCCTCTTCGGTCTCGAGGCGCGGCTTCTTGGTAGTGACCAGGCCCAGCACCGCGACGCGATCCTCGGGCAGGTGCCGCAGCGGCTCGAACCCACCTGAACGCTGGTCGTCGTACTCCAGCAGGAACCGGTTGAACAGCGTCTTCTCGAAAATGCGCGAGATGGGCTCGTAGTCACCCTCCGCGTAGAACTTGCTCTGGTTGTTGCCGCGGCAGATGTGGATCGCGAACGTGACGCCCGGGTGGCCCTCGATGATCGCGTTGTCGAGCTCGATGCAGCGGTCGATCAGCTGCTCCGGATCACTGCCGCGTTCGCGATAGCCGGCGCGGATCTTGGGGTCGAGCAGCGCCGCGTACTGCGGCGCGTCGATCTGCACGTAAGAGCAGCCGAGCCTGATGAGCTCCTCCACCTCGCGCCGGGAGACGTCGACGATGTCGGCGAGGTACTCGTCACGCGTCGCGTAGGCGTGGCGCGATTTCTCGGGGTCGTAGTACGCGGCGGCCTGCTGGGCGCTGATCATCGTGACCTTGCCGGGCTTGCGCGACTTGGCGCGCAGGAAGGTCCAGTCCTCGGCGCACATGCTGTGCCGCCAGCGCAGCTTGCCCACGACCACCGGGCGCTTGAAGACCAGCTCTTCGCCGGTCTCGTCGCGGAACGGGATCGCCCAGCCGCCTTCCCTGTCGAACCCGTCGAACGACTCGACCAGGTGGCCGAAGAACGCGTAGCGCCGCTGCTCGCCGTCGGTGACGACGTCGATGCCGGCGTCTTCCTGGAGCCGGATGGCCGCCTCGACGTGGCGGTCCTCCTCCCGCTTGAAGTGCGCCGCGTCCACCTCGCCGGCGTCGTGCCGCTTGCGCAGCTCGACCAGCGCGGCCGGCCTCAAGAGACTGCCGACGACCTCTGCGCGGGGCTGTCCCACAGGTTTAGGTTATGACCTTTCCAGCCGCGCTCACGCAAGGAGGGTGTCGCCAATGCCGACGGTCCACGCGAACGGCATCAACATCTACTACGAGAGCACAGGTCAGGGCGAGCCTCTGATCCTGATCCCGTACCTCGCGGCCGACCAGGCGTGCTACGCGTTCCAGGTCGCCGACTACGCCAAGCACTTCACCTGCATATCTGTCGATCTCAGGGGCGCGGGACAGTCGGACAAGCCGCATGGGAAGTACACAACGGACCTGTTCGCCGAGGATGTCGCCGCATTCATGCAGGCGATCAAGGTCGACCGCGCTCACGTGATGGGCGTCTCGCTGGGAGCGGCGGTGGGCATGCACCTGGCGGCCAAGCACCCCGAGAGAGTCAAGACGCTGTCGCTGCACAGCAGCTGGCCGAAGACCGACCCGTTCCTGAAGACCGCGGTCGAGGGTTGGCAGGCGATCGCCAAGGGCCTCGGCAGCGTCCCGGAGATGGTGATCCTGGGCATCTTTCCCTGGTGCTTCACGCCCGGCCTCTACGCGGAAAAGCCGGACTACGTCAAATCGCTGGCCGACTTCGTGCGCAGCCGGCCTGTGCAGCCGCTGGACGCGTTCATGCGCGAGTCGGACGCGGTCATCAACCATGACGCTTCGGCGGTGATCGGCCGCATCAAGGCGCCGACCCAGATCACGTTCGGCCGCTTCGACATGGTGACCTCAACGCGGTTTGCGCCTGAACTCCAGGGCAAGATCGAGGGCTCTGAGGTGCACGTGTTCGAAGACTGCGCCCACGCGGCCATCTACGAGAACGTCGCGGGCTTCAACCAGGCGACGCTGGCCTTCCTGAACAAGCACACGGGCTGACGCCCGGCGCTACCGCTTGCGGTAGTGGAAGGTCAGGCTGTTCGAGCCCTGCTGACCGTCGACCGTGACGGTGAGAGTCACGTTGCCGTTGCCCGCGGGCACCACCGCGGTGCACGTGGTGTTGCTGCTGCATTGCACGTTGGTGGCCAGCGCGTTGCCGAATTTGAACTGCGTGTTCCCTGCGGTGGTGTCGAAGCCGGTGCCCGTGATCGTGACCGTGGTGCCCGCCGGCGCGGTCGAGGGCGTGACCGCGGTCATCGACGGGACGTAGAGGAAGACGAGGTTGCCGGCGATCGTGGCTCCGTCAACGGTGGCGGTCACGGACACAGCGCCCGCGCCCGCGGGCGATTTGGCGGTGCAGCTCGTCGAGCTCGAGCACGAGACGCCCGTGGCCGCATTGGCGCCGAAGAGGAACGAAGTCTGGCCTGGAGCCACGTCAAAGCCGCGCCCGATGAACGTCACGCTCGTGCCTCCGGCCGCCGGGCCCGACGTGGGCGACATCGAGCTCAGCCCTGGCGGAGTGATGTACGTGAACGTGACCGCCCCGCTGGCGGGGATGCCGTCCACGTTACCGCTCACCGCCACCGTGCCGGTACCTGAGGGCGAAGCCCCCGCGCACGTCGTGCTGCTGGAGCACGTGACCCCCGTCGCGGCCACGCCGCCGAACGCGAAGGTCGTGCGGCCGGCGCTCGTGTCAAAGCCGGTGCCGGTGAACGTCACGCTCGTCCCGCCTCCCTCCGGACCCGACGTCGGAGAGATCGAGGTCAGCGACGCGATGTAGGTGAAGGTCGGCGACCCATTGGCCGGCGCCCCGTCGACTGTCGCCGTCACGCTCACCGTCCCAGTGCCGGCCGGCGACGTGCCGGTGCACTGGGTGGAGGACGAACAGCTCACCGCCGTGGCGGCCGAGCCGCCGAATGTGAACGACGTCGCACCGGGTGCGGGGTCGAAGGCCGCGCCGTTGAATGTCACCGACGTGCCACCCACCGCGGGACCGGAGGAGGGGGAGATCGAGCTCAAGGTGGGCACCGCCGGACCGGTGTAGGTGAACGTCGCAGATCCGCCCGCCTGCACGCCGTCGACGGTCGCGGTCACAGTGACAGTGCCTGTCCCGGCGGGCGAGGTGCCGGTGCAGGTGGTGCCGCTAGAGCACGTGACGCCTGTGGCTTGCGGGCCGCCGAAACTGAAGGTGGTCGTCCCCGCGACCACGTCGAAGCCGGTGCCGTTGAACGTCACGGAAGTGCCGCCTGCAGCTGGGCCCGACGTCGGGGAGATCGACGTCAGCGTCGCGGCCGTTGCCACGCCGAACGTGAGCTGAGCGGCGAACGTCGCCCAGTCGCAGCCGGCGTCGCCGTTGGCCGCGCTGCCGCGGGCGGCGAACTCGGCCGACACCCACACGTTCGACGGGTTCTGTGGGTCGATCGCCGCCCCGCTGTAGTCACCCCAGCGGCTCGTCTGGTTGGTGCCGAAGCAGGGGTTCATGTTGTACGTGTCGTCGCCAGCTCGAATCGT
>DASSLR010000092.1:0-2619 GCA_035689345.1 Candidatus Dormiibacterota bacterium | reverse complement strand
TTCATCGGCAAGGGGGCGCACCGGAAAGCGCGTCGGCGGTCCGCCGCGTTCTTCACCCAGGACGAGGGTCCAGCGCTCGTTGAGATGGCGACTGGAATCTGCCCGCGCTGGGCACCGTTCATCCTGACCGGGCTCTTGGCCGGGCTGCGCTGGGGCGAGTCGGCGGCGCTCCGGCGCACGGATATCGACTGGCGACGCGGCTACCTCACCATCGAGCGCACCGTCTCCGACAAGAGCCAGCGCATCGAGCCCTGCAAGGACGGCGAGAGTCGCCGCGTGAAGGCCTCCCCGGCGCTCCTGGCCGCGCTCCGCGCCCACGTGGAAGCGATGGACCTGGAAGCCCAGGTCAAGCAGTGGACCGTCGAGCAGCGCGCCCTCGTGTTCCCGACCACGTATGGCGGGCTGCTCCGCTATCCGTACTTCCTCCAGCACGTCTGGCAGCCGCTCCTCACCGCCGCGAAGCTGCCCTACCGGAAGTACCACGCAACCCGCCACAGCTACGCGACGTGGCTCCTGAGTGACGGCGCGGATCTGCGGTGGGTCCAGCGGCAGATGGGGCACGCGACGATCGGGCGGACAGCCGACACCTACGGGCACGTGCAGCCCGAGCGTCACGAGTCGGCAGTCGAGGCGTTGGATCGCTACCTCGACCCGCTAGAAAACTAGGCTCTTCCGGGAATCGTGTGGGTTCGTGACCTCGAGCCGCTATGCTCCGACCAACCGAAAGGAGGGTCGGCGCGATGCGCGACGTCGAGCTCTACCGGACGATACTGGGGCTGACTCCGCCGTGGACGGTCGTGGGCGTAGAGCTGGACGTGACGGCGCGGCGAGTGGTCGTGAAGGTCGACGCCGGGGCCGGCCCCTTTATGTGTCCGGAGTGCGGGGCGGCGGAGCCGCGCTACGACCGCAAGCCCCGGCAGTGGCGCCATCTGGACACCATGCAGTTCACGACCTGGATCGAGGCGGACGTCCCGCGGGTGGAGTGCGCGACGCACGGGGTGCGCCAGATCCGCATTCCCTGGGCGGAGCCGGGCTCGCAGTTCACCGCCCTTTTCGAGCGGCTCGCCATCGACCTGCTGCGAGAATGCTCGGTGACCGGCGCCGGCCGCCTGCTGCGGATCACGTGGGATGAGGCGTGGGGCATCAAGGGGCGCGCGGTGAAACGTGGCCTGGCCCGGCGCGGCGCGGAGGTGGTCCCGCACGTGGGGGTCGACGAGAAAGCCGTTGCGAAGCGCCATCGCTACCTGACGATCGTGGCCGATCTCGATCGCAACCGCGTGCTGTACGTGAGCGACGATCGAAAGCAGGAGAGCCTGGACAGCTTCTGGCCCACGCTGACGTCGGCGCAGCTGACCGGTATCACCGCCGTCGCGATGGATATGTGGGAGCCCTACGTGCAATCGACGCGCGCGCACCTGCCGGATGCCGAGGCCAAGATCGTGTTCGATAAGTTCCACGTCGTCAAACATCTGCACACCGCGGTCGATCTGGTGCGCCGGGCCGAGCACCGGGTGCTTCGGCGGAGCGGCGACGACCGCCTTACCGGTTCGAAGTATCTCTGGCTCATGCGGCCGCGCGACATGACGGCCGCCCAGCGCGAAGCCTTCCGCGAGCTGCAACGGGGCGATCTCAAGGTGGCCCGCGCGTGGATGATCAAGGAGCAGTTCGGGGCCTTCTGGGACTACGCCTACCTGGGCGCCGCGCGCACGTTCTTCACGCGGTGGTTCTGGCGCGCCAGCCACAGCCGGCTCAAGCCAGTGGTCGGCGTCGCCAAGCTGATTCAGCGCCATCTCCCCAACCTGCTGACCTATCTGCAGCACGGCATCACCAACGCGGGCCTGGAGGCCATCAACGCTCTAATCCAGTGGGTGAAGAAGACGGCGCGCGGCTTCCGCAACCCGGAGCACTTCAAGATCGCCATCTACTTTCACTGCGGAGGGCTCGATCTCTACCCACACGAAAGCCGGTAGAGCCGTTTTGTTTTCGGTACACGAGCCAGGCGAGACGGCCGTTGCTCATTCTGGGATGCAAACGATTTCCAGTGCTTTCATTTCCAGTGCTTTCAGTGATCATCGGACATTCGGAGCGCCGCCGTGGACCAGTTGAGTCGTACCCGTGACGTTCAGACCGTTGTGTCGCGCGTATAAATAGGAAAGCTCGAAAGGCCATCTGGTACAGAATCATTTGGGTCAACGCACTCGCTCATGATCTCCTAAACGATCAGAGGTGCGTCCAATGACGGTAGCCGAACTGATGGCCGAGCTGGAGCGCGTGCCCCGAGGCGCAACAGTAAGGGCGCTGGTCGTTGGCCCCGATCTCGTCGCGGGCGCGGCCGATGTCGAGCGGGTCCACGTCGCGGCGATGAACTCGGTCGACGAGTGCGTGCCTAAAGACGTCGTGATCGTGGCATGCGTCAAAACCATCCCGGCGAAGAAGCCAATCGTGTCCCGGTGGAACCCGATGGTGGCTCGGCACGCCTGACCGCGCGGCCTCGCGCGACCGGAGAATCTCGACCGCGGCGCCCCCACAGGAGCAGGCCGCGTTGGTCGGGCACGGTTTCCTTGACGACTTCGTCCGCTTCCGTCGCCGGGGCGGTGGCTCCCGGGCATTTATCGCGTC
>DASSLR010000091.1:0-81733 GCA_035689345.1 Candidatus Dormiibacterota bacterium | reverse complement strand
CATCGGTGCCGCGGTCATTCCGCCGGCGATTGCATCTCGCGACATGCGGCGCATGGCGCTGCTGGTCGCGCTGGCCATCACCGCTCTGGCGTTTGGGGCCGTCGCGCTGGGCCACAACGTGCTCTGGCTGGGTGGCTGGTTCTTCCTCGAAGGCGTGGTCCTGCTCGCCTGTCTGCCGGTCGTGCTCGACTGGTCGGAGGTGCACGCGGGTCCGGAGCGTCAGGGCGCCGCGGTCGGGTTCCTCATGATGGCGGGCAATCTCGGCGGCGTCGTGCTCGCGCTGATCGTCCAGGTCGTGGTCGGTAATCCGTACCTTGCGCTGGGAGTGATGGGCGTTGCCGCTCTGGCGGGCCTCCCCGTGGCGTTGCGCCTGCCGGCGCGGACCCGAAGTTGAGCCTCCACTGGAGGCCCGCGCGCCCGGCCGGCCGTGTCGTCTTAGAGGGCCGGCTGGTGCGCCTGGAGCCGCTGGACGTGGAGCGCCATGGCTCCGATCTCCAGGCGGCTCAAGCGGGTGCGCCCGAGATCTGGATGTATTTGCCCGACGGGCCGTTCGCCGACGAGGCCGCGTTCCGCGACTGGCTGGTGGCGCGCGCCGCGTCATCCGATCCGCTGTTCTACGCCATCATCGACCGTGCCTCAGGCCGCGCGCTCGGGATGGCGAGTTACCTGCGCATCACCCCCGAGCATGGCGTGATCGAGGTGGGCTACATCTGGTACTCGCCAGCGCTACAGCGCACGCCGGCGGCCACCGAGACGATGTACCTGATGGCTCGTCACGCCTTCGAAGACCTCGGCTACCGGCGCTACGAGTGGAAGTGCAACGCGCTGAACGAGCCGTCGCGCCGCGCTGCCCTGCGGCTCGGTTTCACGTACGAGGGGATATTTCGCCAGCACATGGTCGTGAAGGATCGGAATCGCGACACGGCCTGGTACTCGATGCTCGACTCGGAGTGGCCCGTGGCGAAGGCGGCATTCGAGGCCTGGCTGAGTCCGGACAACTTCGACGCCGAAGGCCGCCAGCTACGCGGGCTTGCTGACTTTCGGGATCAACCTCACCAGCACTGACGATGCGGCGATCGTGATCACCACGGCCGCCACGAGCGCCGTCTCGAGCTGGTTGGTGATGATCCCTGCGGTCAGGGCGAGCGCACCCAGGACGTAGCTGAACTCGCCGACCTGGCCGAGTCCGACCGCGAGCTGCAGCGGCCTGGCCTCCAGCTTGCCGAACCTTGCCAGCGCCCACGCCGGCGCGACCTTCGTCGCGATCACGAGCCCCACCACCAGGGCCAGCCACGGCAGAGCCGCGCCGAGCGCGCTCGGATCGATGACGGTGCCCAGCGAGACGAAGAACATCACGGCGAACACGTCGCGAAACGGCAGCAGCCGCAGGCGCGCCTCGCCCGCCTCTTCACTCTCTGTGATGGCCAGGCCCGCGACGAACGCCGCCAGCGCGAGCGGGATGCCGAGAAAGCGGGAACCGAGGCCGGCGAGCAACAGACCACTGCCGATCGACAGCAGCAGGAACAGATCGTGATCCGCGCGCAGGCGCCGCAGCATCCAGGGCAGGACCACCGCCGCCGCGGCGGCCAGCGCGATGAACGCAAGCATCCCGCCGAGGGCCGCCAAGCCGGAGCGCCCCTGCAGCCCGATCACCACCATCAGCACGAGTGCCGACGTCACTCCGAGCAGGTCCTGGACGACGCTCCAGCTCAGGAGCGCAGCATCGGTGCCGGCGTCGGTCGTGCGGCGCGCGCTGCGCGTGATGTTCACGACGACGACGCTCGACGACATCGCGATGGAGAGCCCCACCATCGCGGCCCCGGCGGTGCTCACGCCGAACAGGCCGACGACGACCGCCGCGACCGCCCACGTGATGAACACCTGCGCCGGCGCGAGAAGGAGCAGACGCCGCTGCCGGGCGAGGTGGATCGGGTTGATCTCGATGCCGACCTCGAACAGAAGCAGCACCACACCGATGTCCGCCAGCACGGCCAGTTGCTCGCGATTGGCGACGTATCCCGGCGTGAACGGAGAGACGATGAGACCGACCGCGAGGTAGCCGAGGACCGCGGGCAGGCCGACCTGCCTGGCCGCCTTGCCGGCCAGCGTGGCCAGGACGAGCAGCAGGCCGAGCTCCAGAATCGCCGGCGCTGTATGTTCCATGGCCCGGCCGAGTCTAGCCGGGGATGCGCGTGGTCCTCAGTACCCCGCGTGCATGGCGACCATCAGGACCAGGATGAGCAGCATGCCGCCGGTCTCAAACCACCCGTAACGGCTGATCTGCCTGGCGAGAACCAGCACCTCTTCGCGGGAGCCGGCGGCCGCCAGCTTCTCCGCAGTCGGACCAACGAAGCGCGCGCCCACGACGATCACGGGAATCGCGAGCACGAACGCCGTCACAAATGTGATGCCGTAGGGCGTGTTGAGAATGCCCAACACCCCGGTCGAGATTCCACGCAGGATCCCAAACAGCACCGTGAGGCCGCCGACCGGTCCGATGATCTTGCTGTAGTTGTCGCGCAGCACGAGCAACCACGGATGCTGCGCCTCATAGGGCATCGTGCTGAGGGACGGGACGAAGATGAACCTCAGCATCATCCCCGAACCGAACCAGAAGATCGCGCCCAGGATGTGGACGTACAGCAGAATCGACTGCAACCACACCATCGACGCGCCCTCCCGTTACTACGTCAGCTGCAGCCGGTCGTCGCGCCGCAGTTCAGGCACTTGTAGCACGAGCCTGAACGCACGGTGATCGCCCCGCAGTCCGGGCACGCCGGCGCGTCCGTGTTGATGAAGGCGATCTTCTGGATCCCGTTCGCCGGCGTGGGCGCCGCGATGATCTTCAGCGCGCCGGGACCGGTTTCCGGGTCCGGCTTGGTCGCGGGCGGGGGAGGTGGCGGCGCTTCAACCGCCGGCTCGCGCCGGATCACTCCCGCCTCCTCGGCGTCTTCGACCGGGAGGAAGTGGGCGGCCATCCACCGGAAGATGTAGTCGACGATCGACTTCGCGATCGGGATCTCCGGGTTCTTGGTGAAGCCTGACGGCTCAAAGCGCATGTGGGTGAACTTGTCGACCATGAACTTCAGCGGCACGCCGAACTGGAGCGCGTAAGACGTCTGCGTCGCGAACGCGTCCATCAGGCCCGAGATGGTCGAGCCCTCCTTGGCCATGGTCACGAACAGCTCGCCCGGCTGACCGTCCTCGTAGAGGCCGACCGTCAGATAGCCCTCGTGGCCGCCGATGTCGAACTTGTGAGTGATCGACTTGCGCTCGTCCGGCAGCTTCCGCCGCATGGCGCGGTATTCCACCGTCGCTTCAGGTTCCTTCTTCTTGTCCAGCGAAGTGGACAGCGGCTGCGAACGCTTGCAGCCGTCGCGGTAGATGGCGATGCACTTCAGGCCGAGCTTCCACGACTCCATGTAAGTCTGCTCGATGTCCTCGACGGTGGCCTCGGTCGGAAGGTTGACCGTCTTCGACATCGAGCCGGAGATGAACGGCTGCACGGCGGCCATCATCCGGACGTGGCCCATCGGCGCGATCGAGCGCGCGCCCTTCACAGGCTTGAACGCGCAGTCGAACACCTTCAGGTGCTCGTCCACCAGGTGCGGTGCACCTTCGATGGTGTCGTTCTCGTCGATGTACTCGACGATCTCCTTGACCTCGTTGCTGTCGTAACCGAGCTTGCGCAGCGCGGCCGGCACGGTGTTGTTGACGATCTTCAGCAGCCCGCCGCCGACGAGCTTCTTGTACTTGACCAGCGCCAGGTCGGGCTCGATGCCGGTGGTGTCGCAGTCCATCATCAGGCCGATCGTCCCGGTGGGCGCAAGCACAGTTGCCTGCGCGTTGCGGTAGCCGTGGATCCGGCCGAGGTTCACCGCGTCGTCCCAGGTGTCGCGGGCCGCCTTCACGACGTCCGCCGACTCCGGCGACGTGCTGACGGCGTAAGCCGCCTGCCGGTGCTTCTCCATCACCCGCAGCATCGGCTCGCGGTTCTTGGCGAACTCGCTGAACGGACCCTTCACCTGCGCCATGCGAGCCGACTGCGCGAAAGCGCGCCCGGTCATGATCGCCGTGATCGCGCCGGCGAAGCGACGGCCTTCGTCCGAGTCGTATGCGAAGCCCATCGACATCAGAAGGGCGCCGAGGTTGGCGTAGCCGAGCCCCAGCGGCCGCAGGGCCTCGGAGTTCTTGCCGATGGCCGGAGTGGGGTAGGAAGCGTTCGAGACGATGATCTCCTGGCCGGTGAAGCACACGTCCACGGCGCGGCGGAAACGGTCGACGTCGAACGTCCCGGCTTCGCTCTGGAACTTCATGAGGTTCAGCGACAGCAGGTTGCACGCGGTGTCGTCCAGGAAGACGAACTCGGAGCAAGGGTTGGTGGCGTTGATCCGCCCTGTGTTCGGGACCACGTTCCAGTCCTGGATCGTGCTGTCGAACTGCAGGCCCGGATCGCCGCAGACCCACGCCGCGTCGGCGATCTCGCGCCACAGCTTGCGTGCCTTGTACGTGTCGATCACCCGCTTGTCGACGACCGCTCGCGTCTGCCAGTCCTTGTCGTCGATGATCGCTCGCATGAACTCGTCGCTCACGCGCACAGAGTGGTTGGCGTTCTGGAACTGGACCGAGTCGTACGCGCCCCCGGGCACGTTGAAGCCGGCGTTGTAACCCGCCTCGATCAGCGCCCAGGCCTTCTTCTCTTCCTCGGCCTTGCAGCGGATGAAGTCGAGGACGTCCGGGTGATCGGCGTTGAGGATGACCATCTTGGCCGCCCGGCGAGTGGTGCCTCCCGACTTGATCGAGCCCGCGAACGAGTCGTAGCCGCGCATGAAGGAGACCGGGCCGGACGCCGTGCCGCCGCCCGACAGCTGCTCGCGTGAGGACCGCAGCACCGACAGGTTCGTGCCCGTGCCGCTGCCGAACTTGAAGAGCATGCCCTCGGTCTTGGCCAGGTCGAGGATCGACTCCATCGAGTCCTGGACCGCGTTGATGAAACATGCCGAGCCCTGCTGGGCGCGCCCGGGCACGCCGATGTTGAACCAGACCGGGCTGTTGAAGGAGGCGTGCTGGGTCACCAGCAGGTAGCGCAGCTCCTCCGCCCAGTTGGCGGCGTCCTCTTCGGTGGCGAAGTAGTTGCCCTCGCGGCCCCAGGCGGCCAGGGTGTCGACCACACGGTCGACGATCTGGCGGACGCTCGTCTCGCGCTCGGGGCTGCCGGGGCTGCCGCGGAAGTACTTCTGGGCGACCACGTTGATGGCCAGCTGGGACCAGGACCGTGGCACCTCCACGTCCTTCTGCTCGAAGATGACCTGGCCCTTCTCACTGGTGATGGCCGCGGTGCGCCGCTCCCACTCGATCAGGTCGTAGGCGTGGCTGCCCGGAGGCGTGAAGAAGCGCTCGAACTTGAGCCCGAACTTCGGCTTGTGGTTACCGTTGCGGCGGGCTCCGGCGGCGACTTCAGCTACGTTCTTGGCCATCTAGAGAAAACGCCTCCTTAATCATCCCCGTTGAGGGTGTTTTGTAAGCCGGGCGCGCTGGGGGCGCGCCCGACCTTCTTTCGCTGCTGGGACGTCTGCTGGGTCGTTGGAATATTCGTTTGGGGATGGAAGAGGCCCCAGAGCATGCCCGCCACTTATGCCCCAGGGCCTCGATGTAACGCTTCGGAATGATACGAGGCGGTTTTGGCCTTGTCAAGCCCTGAACACAAGATATTTGGTGTCGATGAGCCGGGAAACGCAATATGTAGGTGGAATACCTGTGGATAAGCCTGCGGCTCGAATGGGCAGAGGCTGGGTCTTCCCTGTGGAAACGGGTGCAAAACCGGGCCTAGCGAACGGGGTCGAGCAGGGCGAGCGGGAGCGATCCTGTGGAAACCTCGTCTGGGGCCCCTGGGGAAACCTCGGCAGCCTCGGCGACCTGGATGCTGTGGGCCGAGGCCCGGATCCGGGCCGACAGCTGCTTGCCCTCGCCGTACGCGTTCTGGAGCATGGTCACGGCACGCTGGAGCTTGTTGTCGAGAACGCTCTCGAGCACGTCGAGGTGGCGCTCGACGTCGATGAGGGCCGACTGCATCCTCTCCATATCGATCGTGCGGGCGAACTGCAGGTGGAGCTGGTAGAGGGTCAGGAGATAGGGGAGGGCCATCCCGTAGCCCACCACCATCACGTGCCGCCTGTGGGCGTCGACGAT
Source organism: Candidatus Dormiibacterota bacterium (assembly GCA_035689345.1). Classification (GTDB taxonomy): domain Bacteria; phylum Chloroflexota; class Dormibacteria; order Dormibacterales; family Dormibacteraceae; genus CF-118. The sequence continues at coordinate 75,544 of DASSLR010000091.1, read as the reverse complement.
GGCGCTCCGGCACACGTCGTACGCCGCGTCGGGGATGACCGCGAGCGCGAAGGTCGCGGTTATCTCGGGGTCGATGTACTGGCTCACCTCGCGCACGCGCCGCTCGACCTCGCGTTCCACCTGGCCGGCCAGCTGCGTGCGCCGGGGCGCGTCGATGGCGGGATTGGAAAGCTGCTCGAGGGCGCCGCTCGACACCCACTTGGAGTCGATCGGCAGCAGCTTGCCGCCCGGCAGCCGCAGGCCCAGCTCCACCACCTTGCCGCCCACCCAGACGTTGCGCTGGAGCATGTCGGGCGGGAGGTGGCGCAGCACCTCGTCGAGGATGTTCTCGCCCGCCGCGCCGCGCGTGGAGCTGCCGGCGATGACGCTCTCGATGTGGCGCAAGCTCGCGCGCGCGTCCTCCTCCACCGGCTGGCGGGCCGCCATCGCCGAGCGCAGGCCTTCCATGACCGACTGCGTCTGGCTCAGCCGCTCCCGCAGCTCCGCCGCCTGCGCCTCCTGCGTCAGGCCTCCGCGGTCGAGCCGGGCGTGCAGCTCCGCCACGTCCTGCTGAAACCTCTGGGCCTGGCCGTCGCCGCGCCGGTGAAGGCTCCAGACGAGCGCGGCGACGCCCCCGACCGCGGCCAGCACACATACTAGAAGGAGTGCGAACAACAGTTCGAGCAGCGACATATTGGGGATTCTAGTCTGAAAGTTGGGTACATACAAGGTCGTTAACATGGACGCGATGGCCGAGATCAAACCCCTGGCGGAGGCCGGCCAGGCGCCTGACCGGATCCCCCTCGAGGAGGTCTACATGCGCATGGCCGAGGAGCTCGCCAAGCGCTCCACGTGCGCCCGCCTGCAGGTCGGCACGGTGATCACGACTCCCGACCTGACCCAGGTGCTCGGCATCGGCTACAACGGCAACGCCCGCGGCCTGCCGAACCGCTGCGACACCACGACCCCGGGCGCCTGCGGGTGCCTGCATTCCGAGCAGAACGCGCTGATCAAGGCCGGCGCGCAGCTGCCCGGCAAGGTGATGTTCGTCAGCGCGTCACCCTGCGTCATGTGCGCCAAGATGGCGATCAACGCGAACGTGGCGCGCGTCTACTACCGCGAGGCGTATCGCGATCCGGCCGGCCTGGACACGCTGCGCCAGGGCGGCGTCGAGGTCATTCAGTACAACCGCTGGCGCGATCTCTGGCGCTAGAGACTCAGCGTTCGACCACCCAGCCGGACTCGGTCTCGACCATGCGGGGCTCCACCACCGGCACCTCGCGCTGATTGCGGGCACGCGCGAAGATCGCCGACGCTGATTCTCCGGTCGCGACCGTCTCGAGCACCGACCGCGTCGCGTAGACGAGCGTGATCGCGGGGTCCTCCAGCGCCCGCGCCGGCGTCGTCCACAGCCAGTCGACGACCTCGCCTTCCTGCGGCAGCACCGACTGGCCCGCCGGCATGCGGGCGAGGTAGAACCGCGCGTCGTAGCGCCGGCTCAACACGGCCGGCGTCACCCATCGCGCCAGCGGCACGAGGCGGTCGAACGCCGGCGTCAACCCGCACGCCGCGAGCGCGGCCGTGAACGTGTCGCCCTGCGCGATGCGCGCGCGCACGAGGACGCAGTCGCTTTCCTTCGCTTGCGCGCGTCCGCGACGTGCGAGGAGGATGCCGGCCTCCTCGAAGAGCTCGCGCAGCCCCGCCGCCTTGATCTCGTCGGCGGCGCCACGGTCGCCGGCGTGGACCGTGCCGCCGGGGAATACGTACGCGCCGGGCGCGAAGTCCGCGCCCCCAGGTCGCCGCACCAGCAGCAGCTCCCACGGTCGCGAGCCGCGGATCAGCACCACCGTGGCGCTGGGTCGCGGCACCACCGGCTCGCCGGTGTTGATGGCGCCGGGCGGAAGGATGACGGCCATGGCCTGTCGCTAGCATGCCTTGCGATGGACCTCGGCATCAAAGGCCGCGTCGCGCTCGTCACCGCGGCCACGCGCGGCATCGGACTCGGCATCGCGCAGGCCCTCGCGGCCGAAGGAGCGCGCGTCGCCGTGGTCGCTCGCACCGAGACCGATGTCCAGGCCATCGCGAAGTCGATCGGCGGTGTTGGAGTCGCGGCCGACCTGCTCTCCGACGACGGGTGCAAGCGGGCGGTCGACGCCACCGTCGAGAGCCTCGGCCCGATCGACATCCTGGTCAACAACCTCGGCACGCGCTCGGGCAGCAGCTGGGCCGACACGACCGCGGACGATTTCGAGGACGCCTTCGCCGGCAACGTGACTGTGAGCGTGCGCATGACGCAGCTGGTCCTGCCCTCGATGCTCGAGCGCGGCTGGGGCCGCGTGGTCGTCATCTCCTCGGTCTTCGGCCGGGAATCCGGAGGCGCGCCCGCGTACAACGCCGCCAAAGCCGCCGAGATCAGCGTGGTGACATCGCTGGGCCGCGAGGTGGCGTCACGCGGCGTGACGGTCAACTGCGTCGCGCCGGGCTCGGTGCTGTGGGAAGGCGGCGGCTGGGACCGCCGGCAGAAGCAGGACCCCGAGGGCATCGCGGATTTCGTCCGGCGCGAGATGCCGCTCCAGCGCTTCGGCACCGTGCCGGAGGTGGCGAACGTGGTGGCGTTCCTGTGCTCCGAGCAGGCGAGCCTGGTCAACGGCGCGTGCATCGCGGTCGACGGGGGTCAGTCGCGATCCAACATCTGAGGCGAGCCGGCGCCCTCGTCGTGACCCTCGTGCTGCTGGTCGCGTGCACGAGCAGCGCCACCACGAAGACGTCGTCGTCCACGCCGGCCGGTCCGAACATCCTCACGGGCTCGCTCGGCGCGGCGAGCTACACGATCGAGGTGCCCCAGCCGTGGAACGGGACGCTGTTTCTCTACAGCCACGGCTACGTCGCTCCCGGCGGCACGAACCCGTCGTCCGCGTCGCCCGACCCGGTGACCGGCCAGTGGCTTGTGAAGGGCGGGTACGCGGTGGCCGCGTCGTCCTACAGCTCGACGGGATGGGCCATCGAGGACGCGCTGCGCGACCAGATCGCGCTGCTCGACTACTTCCAGAAGAAGGTCGGCAAGCCGAAGCGCGTGATCGCCATCGGCGCCTCACTCGGTGGGATCATCACGGCCGGGCTCGTCCAGAACTACCCCGACAGGTTCGCCGGCGCGATCCCGCTGTGCGGCGTGCTCGCGGGCGGGGTCGCGACATGGAACACCGGGCTCGACGCCGCGTACGCGTTCAAGACGCTGCTCGCGCCTCAGTCGCAGTTGCAGCTCGTGCACATCACCGATCCGGCGGCCAACGCGAAGCTCGCCGCGGACCTGGTCGCCGGGGCGACCCAGACGCAGACCGGCAAGGCGCGCATGGCCCTCGTCTCAGCGCTCGCCGACCTCCCCGGCTGGTTCGTGCCGACACAGCCCGAACCCGCGGCGACCGATTTCAGCGCGCAGGCCGCCGCGCAGCTGCAGTGGGAGTCGCGAGTCGATTTTCCGTTTGCGTTCCGGTACCGCGCCGAGCTAGAGAAGCGCGCCGGCGGAAACGTGTCGTGGAACGTCGGGGTCGACTACCGGCACCAGCTGGACATTTCGCCCGATCGCGACGAGGTGATCGCGCTGTACCGCGCCGCTGGGCTCAATCTGAACGCCGACCTCGCCATCCTGAACGCCGGCGCGACGATCAAGCCGGACAAGCAGGCCGCCGGCTACCTCGACCGGTTCATCAGCTTCAACGGCGACATCAGGGTGCCGGTGCTGGCCCTGCACACGACCGCGGACGGCCTGGTCATCCCGCAGGAGGAGACCGCTTATGCGGATGTCGTCCGGGCCGCGGGCAAGCAGGATCTTCTGCGCCAGGTGTTCGTGCACCGCGCCGGCCACTGCGCGTTCACATCCGCGGAGGTGATCAGCGTCATCAAAGAGATGCTGCATCGTCTGATCACTGGGGTCTGGGAAGATCCCGCGCTGCTGCCGGGCGCGATGAACAAAGAAGCCCTCGACCTGGGCCCGCAGTACAACTCCATCGGCGGCATCTTCGCCGCCCAGCCCGCGTTCGCCGATTTCTCGCCCGGTCCATATCCGCGCCCGTTCCCGATGGGGGTTACCCTGCCGGCGTGATCGCGCCGGTAAGCGCGCGGTCAGTTCAACGTATTTGTGCACAAATGCGCGTTATTCGCCTCGGATTCCACGCTTTTGAGCACAAAAGCGGAATCTAGACCGGGTTAGGGTCCGGCGATCGGGCCCACGCCGACCTGGCCCGCGATCAGCGCCCACGTCGGGTACAGCCCCAGGAAAACCGAAGCGACGCCGCTGATGGCGATCGCGGCCGTCGTGCTCACGGGCGCGTGCAACTCGTCGGTGCGTGCGGTCGGCGACCACACCGGCACGAGCACGCGCACGTAGTAGTAGACGGACACCACGCTCATCACCACCGCCAGCACGACGAGCCACGTGTAGCCCGCGTTCACGCCGGCGGTGAAGAGGAACAGCTTGCCGAAGAAGCCCACGAACGGTGGGAAGCCGGCGAGCGAAAGCATGAAGACGGTCATGAGGATCGCCATCAACGGGTTGCGCCGGTGCAGCCCGTCGAGGTCCGAGATGCGGTCGTGGTCGGCGTCGGGCCCGGCGAGCAATGTCACCACCGCGAACGCGCCGAAGTTCATGAACAGGTACACGAACAGGTAAAAGAGGACGGCGGCGAGTCCGTCCTTGCCTCCGGCGATGACGCCGATGAGGATGTAGCCGGCCTGCGCGATGCCGGAGTAGGCGAGCAGCCGCTTGAGGCTCGTCTGCGCGATCGCAAGGAGGTTGCCCACGATCATGCTGGTGGCGGCGACGAACGCGAGCAGCGCCTGCCACTCGGGGCCGAGGTGGGGAAGGCCGGAGGCGAAGACGCGAACGATCATCGCGAACGCGGCCGCCTTGGTGCCCACCGACATGAAGGCGGTGACGGGCACCGGAGCGCCCTGGTAGACGTCCGGAGTCCACATGTGGAAGGGCGCCGCTGAGACCTTGAACGCGAAGCCGACGCCCATGAGGACGATGCCCAGCACGAGCAGGGGGTTGCCCGCGGCGGCGGGGCCGAGCCGCGTCGCGATCTGCGGGATGACCGTGGTCCCGGAGGCTCCGTAAACGAGGGCCATCCCGTACAGCACGAACGCGCTCGCGAACCCACCGACCAGCAGGTACTTCGCGGCCGCCTCCTGCGAGCGGCTGTCGGTGCGGATGAAGCCGCAGGCGATGTAGAGCGCGATCGAGAAGAGCTCGAGGCCGAGAAAGACGGTCACGAGCGACGTCGCCGAGCCGAGGACCATCATGCCGATCACGGCGGCCATGACCAGGATGTGGAACTCGCCCTCGCGCAGCCCTCGGCGCTCGAGGTACGGATGCGAAACGGCGACGGTGAGGATGCCGAGGACCGCGAAAAGGATCTCGAAGAACAGGGCGAAGCTGTCGCCCGTGGCGTAGCCGTGGTAAGCCGGTCCGCCGAGGCCGTTGATCCACCGGTAGGCCGCGGTCCCGAGGGAGTACGCGAAACCGGTCACGGCCACCATCGCCACCACGCCTGAGCGGCGGGGCTTCGGCAGCGCCAGCTCGGCGATGATCGCGAACAGCATGAAGCCGGTCAGGGCGGCGATGGCGCTGACCTGGCCGAGGTCGCTGAGCGCCTGGTTCCACGAGTAGGTGAGGTCCGGCGTCGCGGCGGCGAAGATCATCGGGCGAGTCCCTGCTGCGCCACCGACGTCATCAACGCCGTGAGCACGCCAGGCGCGAGGCCGAGCGCGAACATCAGCACCACGAGTGGGGCAAGCAGCGTCAGCTGGCCGGCGTGGATGTCATCGACCTCGGAGGCGTACGGCTTCTCCGCATACATCGCGCCCTGGAAGAGCCGCAACATGTAGACCGGCGTCAGCACGAGGCCGATCGCGCCGGCGATCGCGAGCGCGGGTGCGCGCTCCCACGCGCCGAGCAGCGTCATGAACTCGCCGACGAAGCTGTTGAGGCCTGGAAGCCCGAGCGCCGCAAGGGCCACGACCGTGAAGACTCCTGCCAGGATCGGCATGCGCGGGGCGAGCCCGAACACCGACGATCGGTCGCGCGACCCGGTGCGGTCCTGGATCCACGCGACGATCAGGAAGAGGGCCGGCACGATGACGCCGTGGTTGACCATCTGCAGCACGGCGCCCTGCTGGCCCTGGACGTTCAGGGCAAAGATGCCCAGCACGATGAAGCCCATGTGGCTGATGCTCGAGTAGGCGACGAGCATCTTCATGTCGCGCTGGGCGATCGCCATCAGCGCGCCCCACAGGATGCCGCCGACCGCCAGTACCGGGATTACCCAGCGCCAGTCCCACAGCCCGGTCGGGTCGGGGAACAGCGGGATCGCGATGCGCAGGAATCCGTAGGCGCCGGTCTTGCCCATCATGCCGGCGAACGTCACCAGCATCGGCGTGGGCGCGGCCGCGTAAGCGTCCGGCACCCACGAGTGAAACGGGAACAGCGGGGTCTTGATGGCGAACGCGAGCGCGAATACGGCGAAGAGACCGAACTGGATGCCCGGTGAAGGCGCCACCGACGGCAGCTGCGCCAGGTCGAACGTCTGCTGGCCGGGCAGCACGTTCTGGAACACGTACTCGCCGATGACGCCGACCAGCATCAGCAGCGAGCCCGCGAGCGTGTACAGCACGAACTTCAGGGCCGCACGGCCCGGGCGCTCGCCCTCGCCGAACAGCCAGAGCAGGAAGTAGGCCGGGATCAGCATCGCCTCCCAGAACACATAGAAGAGGACGAGGTCGGTGGCCATGAGCACGCCGGCCATACCCGCCGACATCGCGAGCATCAGGGCGAGGAAGCGGCTGACGTTCCTGGTGCTGAGCGGGGTGGCCAGCATCGCGATCGTCGTGAGGAACGCGTTGAGGACGACCAGCCAGATGCTGATGCCGTCAACGCCCAGGCGGTAGAAGACGTGCAGCTGCGGGATCCAGGCGAAGGTCTCTGTGAACTGGAAGCGGTGGTAGTCGGGCGCGAACAGCACGGCCACGTAAACCGCCACCGCCAGCGCCGCCACCGCGACGAGCACCGCCATGTACTTGCCGAGGTGCGGCGGCAGGAAGGCGACGATCAGGGCGCCGATGAGCGGAAGGAGCCAGATGACCGAGAGCGCGCCGATGGTCATGAGGCCGCCCTCACGATGAGCAGCACGGCCGCGATGATCGCGCCGGCGACGAACACGAGCACGTAGTTGCGGAAGTAGCCGCTCTGGGTCAGGCGCAGGCTGCCGGCCGTGGCCTCCGCGGCCTCACCCGCGCCGACCACGGCGCCGTCGATGACGAGCTCCTCGACGTCGCGGTAGCCAATCGCGGCGATCGCGTCCATGGGGCGCACGAAGGCGGCGTCGTACATCTCATCGAAGTAGTACTTGTGCTCCAGCAGGCGCTGCGCCCACGGCACGACCGCGCTCCATGGCCTTAGCCGATAAGCCGCGAGGAACAGCGCGGTGGCAAGCGCCATCGTCGCGATACCGGCGCCAACAGCACCGCTTGATTCCTCCCAATTCGGCTTCGTGACGACTTTCTCCAGGAAGTCGGAGACGAGGGCCGGGCCGGTGCCCAACGCGCGCGTCTGGATGAAGCCGCCCACCACCGCCAGCACCGCGAGGATGGCGACCGGGATCATCATCACCGCCGGCGCCTCGTGCGGGTGCTCGACCGGGCGCTGCGCCGACGGCTTGCCCCAGAACGAGAGCCACCACATGCGGCCGGTGTAGAAGCCGGTGATGAGCGCGGTCAGGAACCCGATGCCCCAGACGGTCAGCGTGAGTGGGTCGCCCTTCGAGAACGCGGCGCCGAGGATCTGCTCCTTGGAGAAGAAGCCGACGAACGGGATCACGCCCACGAGCGAGAGACATCCGATGAGGAACGTGACCGAGGTCGGGCGCATCTGCGACCACAGGCCGCCGTACTTGCGCATGTCCTGCTCGTCGTGCATCGCGTGGATGACGTTGCCGGCGGCCATGAAGAGCAGGGCCTTGAAGAACGCGTGCGCCAGGAGGTGGAAGAAGCCCGCGGCGTACGCGCCGATGCCGACGGCCAGGAACATGTAACCGATCTGGCTCATCGTCGAGTAGGCGAGCACGCGCTTGATGTCGGTCTGGACGATGGCGATGGTCGCGGCGAAAAGGGCGGTGACCGCGCCGATGATCGCGACCGCGCCGTGGGCGTAAACCGCGACGTCGTAGATGGGATGCATGCGCCCGACGAGGTAGACGCCGGCAGTGACCATGGTGGCCGCGTGGATGAGCGCGCTGACCGGCGTCGGGCCCTCCATGGCGTCGGGCAGCCACGTGTGCAGAGGGAGCTGCGCCGACTTGGCCACGGCACCGACCAGCAGCAGGAAAGCGGCCAGCTCAATTGTCGGAGAGTCGGCGGCTTGCGACGGATTTACGCACACCAGGCACAGCGGCCCTTTCAGCGCCGAGAAGACAGACGAGTAGGTGAGGGCGTGGTAGCTCACGAAGAGGACGAATGCGCCGAGGATCATGCCCACGTCGCCGATGACGTTCATGACGAACGCCTTGCGTGCGGCCAGCACCGCGGAGCGGCGCTGGTACCAGAAGCCGATCAGGAAGTACGAGCTGAGGCCGACGAGCGCCCAGCCGACGATGAGGAACACGAAGTTCCCGGCCAGGACGAGCAGCAGCATCGAGAAGATGAACACGTCCATGTAGGTGAAAAAGCGCGCGTAGCTCGGGCCGTCCTCGTGCGCCATGTAGCCGACCGAGTAGGTGACGATCAGCCCGCCGACGCCGGTGATGACCAGGCACATGAAGATCGAGAGGTTGTCGATGAGCAGGTCGAACGGGAGCTCGAACGAGCCGCTCTTGATCCACGTCCAGTACGTGAAGTCGTCGTTGACGTGGTTCAGGAAGAGGTTGAGGGTGACGATGAACGACGACCACACGGCCAGCGGCCCGATGATCTGGGTGACGATGCGCGGCATGCGCCAGCCACGGCCCGCCAGGATGATGGCGCCCGCGGCGGGGAAGCCGAGGATGAGCAGGGCGAGGGTCTGGTTCATCCCTTGAGCTCGCTCAGGTCGTCGATGTCCTCGAGGTCCCGCGTGCGGAAGATGTCCACCAGGATGGCCAGGCCGACCACGGCCTCAGCCGCAGCGACGGTCATGGTCATGAGCGCGAACAGCTGGCCTTCGAGGTTCCCGAGCTGGCGCGAGAACGCGACCAGCGTGAGGTTGACCGCGTTGAGCATCAGCTCGATGGAGATGAGGATGATCAGCGGGTTGCGGCGCACCAGCACGCCGACGGCGCCGAGCGTGAAGAGGACGGCGGCCAGGAGGAGGAACCAGGAAACGTCCATCTGCGAGCCGCCGATGTCGAAGGTGCCCATCTAGCTAGCGCTCGTCCCGGCGGCTCAGGTAGATGGCGCCGATCGCCGCGACCAGCAGCAGCACCGACGTGAGCTCGAACGGATAGAGATAGGTCGTGAACAGGCCGGCCGCGATCGACTGCACGGTGCCGAAGACGTTGAGGTCGGTCTTCTCGGGCTGCCGGTACTGGACGCCCTGCAGCATCGCGTAGATCAGGCCGAAGAGGGCCACCGCGAACAGGCCCGAGAGGCCGGCCTGGAACCGCAGGCGGCCGCGCCCCGACTCGCGCGCGGGCCCGAGCAGCGCGATGACGAAGAGGAACAGGACCATGACCGCGCCCGCGTACACGATGATCTGGACGACGAACACGAACTGCGCGCTGAGCAGCAGGAAGAGCACGGAGAGCGCAAGCATCACCAGCACAAGGCTCAGCACCGAGCGGATCGGCTGGTGGAAGGTGATGACGCCGATGCCGCCGGCTATGGCCATCAGGGCCGCGACGACGAAGACGGCGATCGCCAACTACTTCTTCTCGGACTTGTTGAGGCGCGCCTGCACGTCGGGTGGAAGCGGCTCTAGCAGCTTCTCCTTGGTGTAGACGAACTTCTCGCGGCTCACGTCCGAAAGCTCGTACTCCGGACCCAGGACGATCGCCTGCACCGGGCACGCGTCCTCGCAGTAGCCGCAGAAGATGCAGCGCAGCATGTTGATCTCGTACGTCTTCGCGTAGCGCTCGCCCGGTGACACGCGCTTCTCGTCGGTGTTCTCGGCGGCGATCACGAGGATGCAGCCCACCGGGCAAGCGGCCGCGCACAGCTCGCAGCCGATGCAGCGCTCGAGCCCGTTGTCGTAGCGGCGCAGGTAGTGCCGGCCGCGGTAGCGCTCGGAACGCGGCGACTTGTCCTCCGGGTATTGAAGGGTGACCTGCGGCGAGAAATACTCGCCGAGGGTCGTTTTCAGTCCCTTGGCGAGCGCGCCGATGTCGCCGAGCACACTCTGGTCTTTCTTCTCGTCAGCCATGCCTATCCCTGCACCAGGACGATGATCACGCCCGTGACGATGACGTTGACGATGGCCAGCGGCAGCAGCACCTTCCAGCCGAGCCGCATGAGCATGTCGTAGCGCAAGCGGGGGAAGGTGCCTCGCAGCCAAATGTATACGAAGACCAGCAGCACCACCTTTAGGAAGAAGGCCAGCACCGGCGGGACGAACCACAGGTACCAGCCGCCGAAGAACAGCAGCGTCGCGAGCGCCGAGGCGGTGATGACGCCGACGTACTCGCCGAGGTAGTACATGACGAACTTCAGGCCCGAGTACTCGGTGAGGAACCCGCCGATGAGCTCCTGCTCGGCCTCGGGCAGGTCGAACGGTGTGCGGTTCGTCTCCGCGACGGCCGAGATGATGTAGATGACGAACCCGATGGGGGTCAGGATGATGAGAGGAATCGGGCCGTTGTACGGGCCCCAGTGCACGGTGTAGCCGACGATGTCCTGCAGCCGGAGCGAGCCGACGATCATGAACGTCGGCACGAGCGACAGGCCGAGCGACATCTCGTAGCTGATCATCTGGGCCGCCGAGCGCAGGCCGCCCAGAAGCGAGTACTTGTTGTTCGAGGCGTAGCCGCCGAGCACGATCGCGTAGACGTTCAGCGAGGTGACGGCGAAGATGAAGAGGACGCCGACGTTGAGGTCGGCGATCCAGTACGTGAAGTTGTACCAGAGGCCGATCGGGATCACCGCCCAGGCCAGGAAGGCGGCGATGACCGCGAGGGTCGGCGCGACGACGTAGATGACCTTGTCCGTCTTGGCCGGGACGAAGCTCTCTTTGAATGCGAGCTTGATGCCGTCGGCCGCGAGCTGCATCAGGCCCCACGGTCCGACGCGGTTGGGCCCTGGCCTGCGTTGGATGTGGCCCAGGGCCACGCGCTCGAACCACACGGTGTACGCCGTCGCCGTGAGCAGCACGAACAGCACGAGAGCCATCGCGACGACGACGATGACCCAGTGCCCGATCGGGTCGTTGTAGATGTTGCTCACGGGTGGGCGGGGCCGATGAGCACGGGCTGCGGCGCCGGCGTCGGGTCCGGCGTCGTCAGCGCCATCTCCCGCTGGATCGCGGCGATGCCTGCGTAGGCGAGCTCGAGCCCGAGCGCGCTCGCGAGCTCCTGCAGCACCTCCCACGATTCGCGGAGCGGCTGCTGGACCGGGATCGGCGGCCGCAGGAACTGGACGCGGCCCTCGACATTCGTGTAGCTGCCCTGCTGCTCGGCGAACGTCGTCGCCGGGAGCACGACCGCGGCGCCGTCCCACTCGCTGCGGGGGAGGTGATCCCACGCAGCGAGGAACCTGACCGACTTTGGAATCCCGGCCGTCGGCGGCGGGCCCCAGCTGAGCAATGCCTCGACGCCGTCGAGGCTGTCCCAGCCTGCGACCCCGGCGGCCAGCGCGCCCCGCTCGTTGGTGCCGCGATACAGGGCCATCGTCTTGCCGCCCACCCTGGAGGCGAGGTCGGCGCACGCGCTCGCCAGCTCGCCGGCGTCCTCTCCGCCGCGCCCGTCGCCGAACAGGATGGCCACCGGTCCTGTCGGGTTCTTCAAGAGGTCGTGCGACTCGAGCTTCCGCACCTCCGCCGCGGCGCCGCCCGCGGCGTGACGGACGTGGACGGTGCCGGGATGGCGGTCCAGGTCGACGCCCTCGGGGTGGACCACGATGAGCTTTGCGCCTCGCTTCGACACGGCCTTCTTGATGCGGAGGTTGACGATGGGCGCGTCCTTCTCGGTGTCGGAAGCGACGACAACAATGACGCGCGCGTCATCTATGTCCTTGATGCGCATCCCGTCGCCGGCAGCGGGCGCCGGCAGCGCCGTGCGGCCGTGCATCTTGACCTTCGCTCCGTTGAGTGGGCCGTCGAGCAGGCGCCGAAACAGGAAGGCTTCCTCGTTGGTGAGGTCCTGCGGCAGTGAGATGCCGAGCTTCGAGCCCTTGCCCTTGATCCCGGCCGCCAGCTCGACCAGGGCCGAGCTCCACGTCGAGCGCGAGCCCTTCACCAGTGGCGTGCGCAGCCGCTTGGGGTCGTTGACGTCGGTGTAGTCGAAGCGGCCGCGGTCGCAGATCCAGCCCTCGTCGATCTCGTCGTTCTCGTGCGACGTGACGCGGACGAGCTGGCCGCGGCGCTGCCACAGGGTCACGCTGCAGCCGACCGAGCACTTGGAGCACACGCTGGCGGTGTGCGTCATGTCCCAGGGGCGGGACTCGAAGCGCCAGACGCGCGACGTCAGGGCGCCCACGGGGCACAGGTCGATGATGTTGCCGCTGAAGATCGACTGCAGAGGCTGGTCGAACTGGCTCGTGATGAAGGACTGCACGCCCCGCTGGTCAGTGGTGAGCTCCTGCTCCCACGCGATCTCGTCGTAGTAGCGCGTGCAGCGGTAGCAGAGGACGCAGCGCTCGCGGTCGAGAGCGATGTTCGGCGAGAGTGGGATCGGCTTCTTGAAGTGGAGACGCGGGCCGTCGATGCGGCTGATCGGATAGCCGTGGCGGAACGTGAAGTCCTGCAGCGGACACTCGCCGCCCTTGTCGCACACCGGGCAGTCGAGGGGGTGGTTGACCAGCTCGAACTCGAGAATCTCCGCGCGCGCTTGCACGGCCATCGCGCTCTGGGTCTTGATCACCATGCCCTCGGCGACCGGCGTCGTGCAGGCGGTCTGGGGTCGCGGCGGCCCGGGCGCGATGTCGACCAGGCACAGACGGCACGCGCCCACCGGGTCGAGCTTGTGGTGGTAGCAGAACACCGGGATCTCGATCCCGACCGTCTTCGCGGCCTCGACGATGAGCGTGCCTCCGGGGACCGTGACCTTGTGGCCGTCGATGGTGAGGTTGACGTCAGGCACGCGCCGCCACCTTGCCGACGTTGCACTCGTGCCGGAGCGCATGGTCTTCGTACTCGCTGTAGAAGTGGCGGAACGTCGAATCGATGACCCAGCCCGCGGAGTCGCCCAGCCCGCAGAGGCACCGGCCGTTCTGCAGCGCGTCCGAGACGCGACGCAGGTTGTCGAGCTCGACCTGCGATCCCTCGTTGGCAAGGATGCGCTCGTACATCCGCACCGCCCAGTCGCCGCCGATGCGGCACGGCGTGCACTTGCCGCACGACTCGTGCGCGTAGAACTGGAGCAGCCGGTGGGCGGCGCGCACCACGCAGTGCGAGTCGTCCATGACGATCACGCCGCCGGATCCGCCCATGGACTTCGCGGCCGCGAGGGCCTCCATGTCCGTGGTGGTGTCGAGCATCGAGGCCGGCAACACCGGGGCGGACGAGCCGCCCGGCCAGAACACCTTCACCTTGCGGCCGTCAGGCGGACCGCCGGCGAGCTCCATGATCACGTGCCGGAACGTGGCGCCGAGCTCGACCTCGTAGACGCCGGGCCGCTTCACGTTGCCGCTCACGGTCAGCAGGCGCGTGCCGGGCGATTTCTCGGTGCCGAGCTTCGCGTACTCGGCGCCGCCCATGTTGATGATCGAAGGCACGGTGGCCAGCGTCTCGACGTTATTGAGCAGCGTCGGCCGGCCCCACGCGCCTTTGACCGCTGGGAAGGGAGGTCGCGAGCGGGGCTGAGCGCGCTTGCCCTCGAGCGATTCGAGCAGCGCCGTCTCCTCGCCGCAGATGTACGCGCCGTGGCCGCGATACACCCGCACGTCGAGCGGAAAGTCCTTGCCCATCGGCGTCGGGCCCAGGTAGCCCTTCTCGCGCGCCTCGCCGATGGCTTCCAGCAGCATGCGATACGGCTCGTCGTACTCGCCGCGGATGTAGACCCAGGCCTGGTTGGCGCCGACCGCGTACGCCGCGATCATGATGCCCTCGAGCACCATGTGCGGGCAGTTCTCGAGGATGTAGCGGTCCTTGGCCGTGCCCGGCTCCGATTCGTCCGCGTTGACGACGACGTACTTCGGCTCCGGCGTGTCGCGTTTGATGAAGCTCCACTTCACGCCGGTCGCGAAACCGGCGCCGCCGCGGCCGCGCAGACCTGAGGTCTTCACCTCGTTGGTGATGGCGGCGGGCTCCATCTCCAGCAGCGCCTTGCGCAGCGCCGTGTAGCCGCCCTTCGACTCGTACACGTCGATCCGGTGGAGGTCGGCGGTGCCGAAGTGACGGGTCAGGACGTTGCCGTTCGCGTCGCCGGACGATCCGCGGAGCTCAGCCATCGACGGTCTTCTTCTTGCGCGGTGCGCGAGGCTTCGTAGGAGCTGCTGCCGCCTCCCCGCGGGGCGGGGAAGCGATCTTCTGGTACGGCCGGGGCAGCCGGCAGTCGTTGACGATGGAATCGATCCGCGCGGGCGACAGGTCGTAGTGGTAGCGGTGGTCGAGCCGGAGCATGGGCGCGTACTCGCACGCGCCCAGGCACTCGACCTCGTGGTAGCTGAACATGCCGTCGGCCGAGATCTCGCCGGGCTCCTTGACTCCCGTCAGCTCCTTGAAGCGCCGGACGACCGCCTCGGAGCCGCGCAGCATGCAGCTCAGGTTGGTGCAGATGTAGAAGTGGTGCTTGCCCACAGGCTGCAGGTGGAACAGCGAGTAGAAGGTCGCGACGCCTTCGACGTACCCGGCGTCGAGGTTCAGCGCCGCCGCGACCTCGGTCATCGCCTCGGGCGTGAGGTGGCCGAGCTCCTCCTGCGCGAGGTCGAGCGCGGGCATGACGGCGGAGCGCGGTTGCGGGAAGCGCGCGGGCAGCTCCTTGATCTCGTCGAGTACGTGCTGCGACAGAGCGCTCATCTATCCACGTCTCCGAGCACGGTGTCCGCGGTGCCGATGATCGCGATCAGGTCCGCGACCATGTGGTTGAGCGCCATGCGCTCGAGCGCCTGCAGGTTGACGAACGACGCGGAGCGGAACTTCACGCGCCGCGGCTTGTGCGTGCCGTCGCTCACGATGTAGCAGCCGTTCTCGCCGCGTCCCGACTCGACGGCCACGTACACGTCGCCCGGCGGCACCGAGTAGCCCTCGGTGAAGAGCTTGAAATGGTGGATCACCGCCTCCATCGAGGTCTCGAGCTCCTCGCGCGGCGGCGGAAGCATCTTGCGATCGTCGACGTTGACCGGCCCGTCGGGCAGCCGCTCCAGCGCCTGCTCGAGGATCTTCACGGACTCGCGCATCTCCTTGATGCGGACCAGGTAGCGTGCGTAGCAGTCGCACGCGTCGTTGACCGCGACCTCGAAGTCGTACTTCTCGTAGCCGGAGTAGGGCATCACCTTGCGCAGGTCCCACGCGACGCCCGAGCCGCGGATCATCGGCCCGCTCGCGCCGACCACCTTCGCCACGTCCGGCGCCAGCCGGCCGATGCCGATCGTGCGGGCGCGCCAGATGGGGTTCATCGTGAGCAGGTCTTCGTACTCGTCCACGTGGCCAGGCATCTCGCGGATGAACTTCGCGAGCATGTCGAGGAATCGCGGCGTGGCGTCGGCCATTACCCCACCGGGCCGGATGTACGACGTGTGCATCCGGAAGCCCGAGATCTCCTCGTTCATGTTCAGGATCGTGTCGCGCTCGCGGAAGCAGTACATGAGCATCGACATCGCCCCGAGCTCGATGGAGCTGGTGCCGAGCCACACGAGGTGCGAGGAGATGCGCGTGAGCTCGGACATGATCACGCGCAGCACCTGCGCCCGCGCTGGGACCTCGACCCCCATCAACCGTTCGACGGCGAGCGCGTAAGCGAGGTTGTTGATCGGCGGCGAGAGGTAGTCGTGGCGGTCGGTGCAGACCACGCCCTGCTGCCAGCGCAGCGCCTCCATCTGCTTCTCGATGCCCGTGTGCAGGTAGCCGATCACCGGCTTGACCCGCTTTACCTGCTCGCCGTCGAGGTCGACGATGAGCCGCAGCACGCCGTGCGTCGACGGGTGATGGGGGCCGAAGTTGACGGTCATGAGCTCGCCGCCGAAGGCGCCCTGCTCGCCCGTTGGCGTGATGGTGACGCCCTGGCCGCTCATGTTCTCGATCGACATTCAGTGGTCGCCCCTCGGGTCACTTGCATCTTCGCGGCCTAGGCGCCCGGGCGGCTGCGCCGCCGAAGCCTGCGTCAAGGGGCCCGGCGCCGCGTCGTCGCGCATTTGCCAATGCGCTCCTAGCCGCGCCACCCTTTCCTTGGCTCCGGGCACCGATGCCGCGAATCTCGCTGCGTTACCCGATGGGGCGACCACTGTCAGGCCTCCGGCGGTGGCGTGAGCCACGTCTCGTGCTCTTCCGAAAACTCGACAGGCTCGCCGCCGACGGGGTAGTCACGGCGCAGCGGGTAGCCGACCCAGTCGTCGGGCATGAGGATGCGCGTCAGCTCGGGGTGGCCGTCGAAGACGATCCCGAACATGTCGTACGTCTCGCGCTCGTCCCAGTTCGCGGGCGGGAAGAGGTCCTGGATCGAATCGATGTGCGGCGGGTCGCCGTCGATGAAGGCGCGCACGCGCAGGTCGCGCGGCTTCTCCATCTCGCGCAGCTGGTAGACGACCTCGTAGCGTCCCGGCCATTCCTTCGACGCGTCGGCCAGGTGGTCGACGCACGACATGAACACGAGGAGCCGGTAGCCGTCCTCCCGGAGCGCCGCGAGGGCCTCACGGAGGCGCGGCGCGGGCACAGTGATCCACTCGTCGCCGGCGCTGACGCCTTTGTCGGTTATGAGCTCTGGGGCGATCACGATCGGGGGATGATTCCCTGGGCCTTGATCCTGTCCTGCAGGATCATGAGCGCGTTCAGAAGATCCTCCGGGCGCGGCGGGCAGCCCGGGATGTAGACGTCGACCGGAACGACCTTGTCGACGCCCTGCAGCAGCGCGTAGTTGTTGAAGACGCCGCCGGTCGAAGCGCACGCACCCATGGAGATGACCCATTTCGGCTCGGGCATCTGGTCGTAGATGGTGCGCAGGATGGGCGCCATCTTTTGCGACACGCGGCCGGACACGATCATCAGGTCGGACTGCCGCGGCGAGGCGCGCATGGCCTCTGAGCCGAACCGCGCGATGTCGACGCCGGCCGTCGCCGTCGCGATCATCTCGATGGCGCAGCAGGCGAGGCCGAACTGGGCGGGCCAGACGGAGTTGCCGCGGCCCCAGCCGAGCACCTTGCCCAACGTGGTGGTGAGGACGTTCTGGCCCAATGAGTCGACGAGATCTTCTAGTCCCAATCGAAGCCTCCGTTGCGCCAGATGTAGGCCAGGGCGACGAGCAGCACGCCCATGAAGACGAACATCTCGATGAGGCCGAACCACTTGAGCTGCCTCATCAGCACCGCCCACGGATAGAAGAAGACGGCCTCGACGTCGAAGATGATGAACAGCATCGCGGTGAGGTAGAAGCGCACCGAGAGGCGGCGCATCGCGGGCGTCTGCGGGATGATGCCCGACTCGTACGGCGCGAGCTTCTTCTTGTGTGGTTTGGACGGGCCGAGCACGAAGCTCAAAGAGGCGACGGTGCCGACCAATCCGAGAACTATCAGGACGTAGATCAGCAGCGGGACGTAGCTCTCGAGCAAGTTGACCTCGGCCTCAGGTGAAGCGGCTTTGGGGAACGGTGTTAATTCTACTGGCGACCCAATTCGCGCCGTGCCACACTGCCGAGCGGTGGGCGCCAACAAGGACCAGATCGCGCGCGCGGCGGAAGCGGTGGTCGAGCCGGGCGAGGTGGTCGAGCTCACCAGCAACGCTGTCATCGGCAGCCTCAAGCTCGGCCGCCAGGTGGCGATCGCCGCTGCGACCGCGATCGTCACGGGCGGTCTGCTCAGCGTCGAGGTCACGCCGAAGCAGCAGCCGATCGTCCTTACGACCAGGCGCCTGCTGGTGCTCGGTCTCAAGAACACGTTCACGGACCAGGCCGACAGCAAGATAAGGTCGGAGATCCCGCGCGCCGGCCTCCGCGCGAAGCCGGCCAGGCGCGTGATGCTGTACCACCAGCTGGACCTGACAGATCCAGAAGGCGCGCCGGTCGCGCGCATGAAGTTCGGGCTGTTCGACGGTGCCGATGCTCGGAGGCTCGGCGAGGCTCTGGGTCAGCCGCCGGCGGGCTAGGCGTCCTTTCGGTGGTGGTGGATCTCGACCCCACCGTGCGCCAGCGTCGCGTGGATCGGGCAGTAGCGGTTGCACGCCAGCTCGAGCGCCTGGTCGACCTGCTGGTTGTCGTGCTTGCCGTCCCACCCGACGACGAAGGTGATGTCGATCTTAGTGAACCGGCGCGGCCACTCTTTCTCCTGCTCGCCCTCGACCTCGATGGTCAGCGACTGGAGCGGTTGCTTGAACTTCCGCAACAGGAGGACGGCGTTGATGCCGGTGCAGCCGCCGAGCGCGCCCAGCAGCATCTCGGTGGGCCGCATCGCCTGGTCGTCGCCGAAGACGCCCGCTTCGTCGATGCTGGCGATGTGGCCTGAGGCGGACTCGATGTCGAACTTGACCTTGCCGCCATCCCAGCGCGCGCTGACCTTCGCCATTGGCGGAACCATACCGGGCCTAGACTCTCGCTGATGCCCGACGACGTTCGCGCCCGATTCGCCCCGGTGGCCGCCAACTACGCGCGCGCGACCTATCACTCGTCGGCCGCGGGACTGCGCGAGGTCCTCGACCTCGCCCGCCCTCAGGCCGGCGATCTTGCCCTCGACGTCGCGACCGGCACCGGCCACGTCGCCCTCGCACTCGCGCCGCACGTCCGGCGCGTCTACGGCCTCGACCTGACGCGCGAGATGCTGGAGCAGGCGCGCCGTCTGATGGCGGAGCGCGACGTGATGAACGCGGCCTGGATCATCGGCGACGCCATGCGTCTTCCCTTTGCGGACGAGACGTTCGACCTCTACACCGTGCGCGCGGCGCCGCACCACTTTCCCGACGTCGACATGTTCATCCGCGAGGCCTTCCGCGTGTTGCGGCCTGGCCGGCACGCGGTGTTCGTCGACTGCGCGCCGCCGATGCCCGCGCGCGACGTGCTGCACGAGGTCGAGAAGCGCCGCGACCCGTCGCACGTGCGCTCGCTCACCGTCGACGAGTGGGTCGAGCGGCTGGAGGACGCCGGCTTCGAGGTCGACCTGGCCAGGCCGCGCGAGCTCGACTGGGACTTCGAAGACTGGATGGGCAACATGGCGGTGCCTGCTCCCCTCGTCGCGGAGCTGGCCGAGGTCATCGAGTCCGCGGAGGGCGAGGCCCGGCGCCAGCTGCGGCCCGAGCGGCGTGATGGCCGCCTCTGGCACGCCTACTGGCACGCCCTCATCCGCGCCGAACGTCCCCGGTGAACCTGCTTGCCGCGGGCGACCTCGTCGTGCTGATCGACAAGGTCGGGCGGCGATACCGGGTGCGGCTGGCGCCAGGCCAGCAGTTCTCGATGCACTCCGGCGCGATCGCCCACGACGACCTGATCGGCAGACCAGAAGGAGTCGTGGTGGCGACACAGCGCGGTTCGCGCCTGCTCGTGGTGCGGCCCACCTTCGCCGAGCAGGTCACCGGCCGCCGCCGGCAGGCGCAGCCGATCTATCCGAAGGACCTGGGCGCGATCCTGGTCGGCGCCGACGTCTTTCCGGGGGCGCGGGTGCTGGAGGCGGGGACGGGCACCGCCGCGCTGACCATCGCCCTCGTGCGCGCGGTCGGACCATCCGGCGTGGTGGTGTCCTACGAGCTGCGCGAGGAGTTCCTGGAGCTGGCGCGGCGCGCGGTGGTGGACACGCTCGGGGCGGTGCCGCCCAGCCTGGCGCTGAAGCAGGGCGACGTGTACGCCGGCGTCGAAGAGCGCGACATGGATCGCGTCCTGCTCGACCTGGCGGAGCCATGGCAGGCGGTGGGCACAGTGCACGCGGCACTGCGGCCGGGCGGCATCGTCTTCGCCCACTGCCCGAACGTCAGCCAGGTGCAGCGTTTCTTCGATTGCCTGCGCGAGGTGCGCGGCTTCGGGTTGCTCGAGGCGTATGAGGTGCTGCAGCGCGGCTGGACGGTGCGCGGGCGGAGCATGCGCCCGTCGCACCGCATGGTGGCGCACACAGGCTTCCTGTGCTTCGCGCGCCGGCTCGCCGAGGACGACGTGTTCGAGCCTGAGGGAGAGGGATTCAGATAGTGGCTAGGATGAAAGTCGATGGCCGATAAGAAGCCGGTGCACGTCGCGGTCACCGGCGCGGCGGGGCAGATCGGTTACGCGATCGTCTTCCGCATCGCGTCCGGCCAGCTGCTCGGGCCCGACCAGCCGATCGTGCTGCGCATGCTCGAGATCGAGCCCGCGATGAAGGCACTCGAGGGCGTGGGCATGGAGCTCGACGACTGCGCATTCCCGCTTCTCCACGGCATGGTTCTCACGCACAAGGCCGAGGAGGCGTTCGACGGCGTGTCCTGGGCGCTGCTCGTCGGTTCGGTGCCGCGAAAGGCGGGCATGGAGCGGGGCGACCTTCTGTCGATCAACGGCGGGATCTTCGGGCCACAGGGCAAGGCGCTCGCCGCGCGCGCCGCCAAGGATGTGCGCGTCTTGGTGGTCGGCAATCCGTGTAACACGAACTGCCTGATCGCGCGGCTCAACGCGCCCGACATCCCGGCAGACCGGTGGTTCGCCATGACGCGCCTGGACGAGAACCGCGCGAAGTCGCAGCTGGCGGCCAAGGCCGGCGTGCCCGTATCGCAGGTGACGAACATGGCGATCTGGGGCAACCACTCGGCTACGCAGTACCCGGACGCGCGCAACGCGCGCATCGGTGGCAAGCCTGCGTACGACGTCATCGCCGATCACGAGTGGCTGCGCCGCGACTTCATCACCACGGTGCAGAAGCGGGGGGCCGCCGTCATCGAGATGCGTGGGTTGTCGTCGGCCGGCTCGGCGGCCAACGCCGCGATCGACTCGATCAATAGCATCCGCACGCCGACGGCCTCTGGCGACTGGACGTCGCTCGCGGTCGTGAGCCATGGCGAGTACGGGACGCCCGAGGACCTCCAGGTCGGGTTCCCGGTGCGCGTGACGGGGAGCGGGTGGGAGGTCGTCGAAGGCATCAAGCACGACGCCGACGCGCAGGAGCGGATCAAGAAGTCGGTCGACGAGCTGCTGCAGGAGCGCGAGCTCGTGAAGGGGTTGGTCCCGGCCGGCTAGGCGTTCGCGAGAGCGGCTTCGGCCTCGCGCACCAGGTCGTTGACGATCTTTGCGGCCGGCTTGATGTCGTTGACGGCGCTGACGGACTCGCCGGCCCACAGCGGCGCGTACTCGATGTCGCCGTCGAAGTCCGGTGGCGGCGTGCCGATCGAGTAACGAATCCATTCGGCGCGCTCGCCATTGGAGTTGGTGCGGAGGCCGATCGAGGTGCCTTCACCAGGTCGCGATCCGGAGGGCGGGCAGCCGGCCGCCTCCCATTCCGCCTGGGTCTTGTTGCGCAGTGTCCGATGCGGCGCGTCAGGCCAGCCGACGTCGTACAGCTCGTTGAGGACGGTCTCCTCGGCATTGCCGTCGACGATGCGCTGCTTGTACGCCGGATGCACCCAGGTCTCATCGCAGGCGACGAAGCGCGTGCCGAGCGATGCCCCTTGGGCACCCAACGTGATGGCCCTGGCCAGCGCCTCGCCATCGCCGATTCCTCCCGACGCGAGGACCGGCAGGGGCTTGAGCGCCCTGACCGTGTCCGGCAGCAAATCCCAGATCGAGGTGCTGCCGCGGACGTGGCCGCCGGCCTCGACGCCCTGAGCGATCACGGCGTCGACTCCGGCCGTGGCTGCTCGCTGTGCCTCGGCCAGGGATCCGACCTGGATCAGGAGCTTCACGCCGTGGCGGTGAACGGGCGCGAGGTGGGGTGTGGGGTCGCCCCAAAAGAGGACGATCGCCGCCACACCTGCTTCGGCGATCGCTGCGACGTGCTCCACGTCACCGGGGTCCGCAGGTTCGCCCAGGATGACGTTGACGCCGAAGGGACCGTCTGTGAGCGTGCGCGTCTGCGCGATCTTGCGGCGGACGACGTCGATGGGCGCTCCGCCTCCGCCGAGCACGCCAAAGCCGCCGGCGTTGGTGACCGCGGCGGCGAGCTCAGGGCCGGCGGCCGGGCCGATGCCTGCGTTGAGAATCGGGTACTTGATGCCCAGCAGGTCGCACAGCGGGGTGCGTAACAAGCGCGTCATGGTGTGATTGTGACGTCTTGGGGACGGACTGTGAAGGTGGGCTGTTAAGAGGATGTCTGGGTGGGTTGGATTGTGACATTGGGTGGGGTTGGTTTGAATATAAATTTGGCGCAAAACCCTTGATTCTACAAACGAATGTTCGTACAATTCAAGCATGCAATTCGGCGAGCTTGAGCGGGCAATTGATGCCCTGGAGGACGTCGAGTTTTCAGCCGAAGACCTGCGTCGGCTGCGAACAGCAATTCATCGCCTAGAGAAGGTCTTTTCGTGCGGCGCGAGCGCTTTCGCCCGCGAGGGCGGCCACCTGGCCGAAGGGCCGTGCACGGCTGCCGGCTGGATCAGCCGCAACTGCCGCATGTCTGCATCCTCGGCGGCCGACAGGCTGTGCGTGGGTCGCGAGCTGGAGTCGCTGCCCGCGGTTTCAGAAGCGATTGAGGCGGGCGAGATCGGCTATCAGTCCGCGTCACTGCTGTGCCATCTGCACGAGCAGATTGGCGACAGGCTCGACGAGGAGCAGATGGTCGGCTATGCGAGGCAGTTCACGGTCGCGCAGCTGCGGATGCTCTGCAGGCACGCGCGTCACGCGGCGGATCCGGACGGGTTCGAGCGTGACGCTGAGGAAGACTTCGAGCGGCGCTGGCTGCACATCAACCCCATGCTCGACGGCATGCACTCCGTCGATGGGGTGCTCGATCCCGCGGGCGCCGCGGCCGTGCGGTCGGCGCTCGACGCGCTGTCGCGGCCGGTTGGCCCAGAAGATCATCGCAACCACGGCCAGCGGCAGGCCGACGCGCTTGTCGAGATGGCGCATCACGCGCTCGACTCCGGCAGGCTGCCGCGAAGGTCCGGGGTAAAGCCACACGTCAGCGTGACGACGACCCTCGAAGGGCTGAAGGGCCAGTTGGGTGCGCCGGCCGCGGACGTGGAGCTCTCGCTCCCGGTGGGCCGGCGGACGCTGGAGCGCCTGGCCTGCGACTGCACGATCTCGCGGGTGCTGCTGCAGGACTCGAGCGTCATCGATGTCGGCCGGGCGACACGAGTCATTTCAGGTCCCCTGCGGAGGGCGCTGCACGCGCGAGACCAGGGCTGCAAATGGCCGGGGTGCGACCGGCCGGTGGGCTGGACGAGCGCGCACCACATCGAGTTCTGGGGCCGGGGCGGCCAGACCAGGCTGCACAACCTCGTGCTTCTTTGCCACCAGCACCACCGCAACGTCCACGAGGGCGGCTGGCAGGTGATCAGGTCGCAGCGGGGCGAGCTCAGGTTCCTGCCGCCGGAACACCTGTCCGGCGTGTGGGCGCGGGCGGCCTGAAACTCGCTCCTATCCTTTCAATGTGGCCACCACCCTAGACCGGCACTCGTTCCCCTTCACAGCCATCGTGGGCCAGGACTCCATGAAGCTGGCGTTGATCCTCAACGCCATCGTGCCGGCGATCGGTGGCGTGCTCATCCGGGGGGAGAAGGGGACGGGCAAATCGACTGCGGTGCGCGCCCTCGCCAAGCTGCTGCCGGAGCACACCGTCGTCGAGGGCTGCCACTTCGGCTGTGACCCGGCCGACCTCGAGGCGCTGTGCGCTGACTGCCGGCTCAGGCTTGCCGAGCACGGTCACCTGCCGTCGCACGCTCGCAGGATGCGGGTCGTCGAGCTGCCCATCAACGCGTCCGAGGACAGGGTCGTGGGCACCATCGACATCGAGGCGGCGCTGCGCACCGGCGCGAGGCGATTCGAGCCCGGCGTTCTCGCTGAAGCCAACCGCAACATCCTCTACGTGGACGAGGTCAACCTCCTCGACGACCATCTCGTGGACGTGCTGCTGGACGCGGCCGCCATGGGCATCAACGTGGTGGAGCGCGAGGGCGTCTCGTTCTCGCATCCGTCGCGATTCATCCTCGTCGGCACGATGAACCCGGAAGAAGGCGAGCTCCGGCCGCAGTTGCTCGACCGCTTCGGTCTCTGCGTCGACGTCGAGGGCATCCGCGATCCTGACGAGCGTGTGCTGATCGCCGAGCGCGACGCCGCGTTCAAGCGCGGCGACCACGAGTTCATGAACGAGTTCGCGGCGGCGGACCACAACCTCTCACGGGCGCTGGCCGAAGCGATCGCGGCGGTGAGCGATGTCAAGGTCACGCAGGCCCAGACGCGTCTCATCACCTCGATCTGCGTCGAGGCGGACGTCCTCGGCCATCGGGCCGACGTGGTCATCGACCGCGCGGTGCGCGCGCTCGCCGCGTATCGGAGGCACGACTCGCCGACTCGCGAGGACGTCTACGACGCGGCCACGCTCGCCCTCGCGCATCGCGCCCGGAAGCCGCTGCGCCGGGAGGAGGACGAGTCGACCACCCCCGAGCGCAGCGACGACCAGGAGGGCGACAAGCCCAATGATTCGGAAGCCTCCGAGCCCCAGGCTTCGGACAGCCAGGCGCAGGCCGAGGCTTCCGCCGACGAGAGCTCGAGCGCGTCCGACTCCGGCGAGCAGTCGGCGGGCAGCGACCGCGGGATGACCACCGGCGGCTCGAGCGGCCACGAGTCCTCGCCCGAGGCCGCGGAGATCTTCAACCTCCGGCGCATCGACCTGCCGCGCCAGCGGCGGGTCCGGAAGCAGGGCGGCAAGCGCGCCGCCAGCCAGACGCCCGACCGGCGCGGCCGCTACGTGCGCGCCGAGCCGAAGGCGAAAGTGAACGACCTCGCCATCGACGCCACGGTGCGCGCCGCGGCGCCGATGCAGAAGGATCGGGGGCGGCGCGAGGGCGAGCGCCTGCTTCTGGAGCGCGAAGACCTGCGCCAGAAGGTGCGCGAGCGCAAGGTCGGCAACCTGATCGTCTTCGTCGTCGACGCGTCGGCGTCGATGGACGCCGAGCAGCGCATGGCCGCCACCAAGGGCGCCATCCTGTCGCTGCTGCAGGACGCTTACGTGCGCCGCGACCGCGTCGCCGTCGTCATCTTCAAGAACCGCACCGCCGAGGTCGTGTTGCGGCCGACCTCCAGCGTCTCGCTCGCGCGCCGGCGCCTGGAGAAGCTATCGGTGGGCGGGACCACGCCGCTGACGCACGGCCTGATGGCCGGCTACAAGGTCGTCAAGACCGAGCTGCTGCGCGACCAGACGATCCGGCCGCTGCTGGTGCTCATCAGCGACGGCCGCGGCAACATCTCGATGTTCAAGGAGGAGCCGCTGGTCGAGGCCCAGCGGGTGGCCGCCCTCATCGAGTCCGAGCAGATCGACTGCCTCGTCATCGACTCGGCCCGCGACTACAGCCACCTGCCCTCCGTGCAGCACCTCGCGCGCGTCGCGCCGATGTACCAGACGTACGCCATCAACGCCTGCGCCGACCTGGCCGAGCGCATGGGCGCCCGTTATTACGGCCTTTACGACCTGTCGCGCGACGAGATCGCATCGGCGGTCGAGAGGGAGCTTGGAAGGGGCCGGTAAGATTTCGAGACCGTGGCGATAGACCGTTACTCGTACCCCTTCACGGCGATCGTGGGCCAGGACAAGATGAAGCTGGCCCTGGTCCTGAACGCGATCAACCCGTCGATCGGCGGGGTGCTCATCCGCGGCGAGAAGGGCACGGGCAAGTCGACCGCCGTCCGAGCGCTGGCGAGGCTGCTGCCGGAGCAGCAGGTCGTCGAGGGCTGCCATTTCGGCTGCCACCCCGACGACCCCGAAGACTGGTGCTACGAGTGCCGGGAGCGCGCCGAGAAAGGCCCGCTGCCCGTCGCCACTCGGCGCATGCGCGTGGTCGAGCTGCCCATCAACGCTTCCGAGGACCGCGTCGTCGGCACCATCGACCTCGAGGCCGCTCTCAAGGAAGGTTCGCGCCGCTTCGAGCCGGGCGTGCTGGCCGAGGCGAACCGCAACATCCTGTACGTCGACGAGGTGAACCTGCTCGACGACCACATCGTCGACGTGCTGCTCGACGCCGCCGCAATGGGCGTCAACACGGTCGAGCGCGAGGGCGTCTCGGTCTCGCACCCGGCCCGCTTCATCCTCGTCGGCACGATGAACCCCGAGGAGGGCGAGCTGAGGCCGCAGCTGCTCGACCGGTTCGGCCTCTGCGTCGACGTCGAGGGCATCCGCGACCTCGACCAGCGCGTCTCCATCGTCGAGAAGCGAGCGCGCTGGGAGACCGACCCGAACGGGTTCTACGAGCAGCACGCCGAGTCCGAGCAGGACGTGCGCTCGCACATCTCCGAGGGCATCGCCACCTTCCCCGAGGTGGACCTGCCTCGCGAGATCCTGCGCCTGATCGCCCAGATCTCGATCGCGCTGGAGGTCGACGGCCACCGCTCCGACCTCGTGTGCGCCCGGGCCGCGCAGGCCAAGGCCGCCTACGACAGCGACGACGAGGTGAAGGTCAACCACGTCAGCGACGTCGCCGAGATGGTGTTCGCGCACCGCGTGCACGCCGTGCCGTTCGGCAAGGGCGGGCCGAACCTGAGCGAAGTGATCGCGAGGATGATCGGCCAGAGCTAAGCGCGCGGAACCGGGCGAAGCCGCATCTAGACTGGTGCCCACCATGGCTTCGTCCACCTCGGAGCGACGGGCGCTCGAGCCCCAGCGCGCCGCCGAGCTTCTCGCCCGCCTGGAGGCGAACGTGCACCAGGTCATCGTCGGCAAGAACGACGTCGTGCGGCTGGCGGCGGCGGGCCTCATCGCCGGCGGCCACGTGCTGCTCCAGGACCTGCCCGGCACCGGCAAGACCATGCTCGCTCGCGCGCTCGCCACCTCTGTCGGCGGCACGTTCCGCCGCATCCAGTGCACGCCCGACCTTCTGCCCTCGGACATCACCGGCTCGAGCGTGTTCAACCAGAAGGACCTGACGTTCGAGTTCGTGCCAGGCCCCATCTTCGCCAACGTCGTGCTGGCCGACGAGGTCAACCGGGCCACCCCGCGCACGCAGTCCGCCCTGCTCGAGGCGATGGGGGAGGGGCAGGTGACGATCGAGGGCGCCACCCGCCGGCTCGAGCGGCCGTTCTTCGTCGTCGCCACCCAGAACCCGGCGGAGTTCCACGGCACATACCCGCTCCCGGAGTCCCAGCTCGACAGGTTCCTGCTCGCGGCCGAGATGGGGCCGCCGACCGACGACGAGGCGATGGAGGTGCTGGCGCGCCGCGAGCACGGCGACCCCATCGCCAACCTCCAGGCGGTGGTCACGCTGGACGAGGTCGTGGTACTGCAGGAAGCCTGCCTGCGCGTCGTGGCCGCGCCGGCCATCCGCTCCTACATCGTGTCCCTGCTGCATGCGATCCGCGAGCGCGCGGACGTCGTGCTGCCCGCGAGCATGCGCGCCGGACTGTACCTGCAGCGCGGCGCGCAGGCGTGGGCGCTCTTCGCCGGCCGGGACTTCGTGCTCCCGGACGACATCAAGCGCCTCGCGCAGCCCGTGCTCGCGCATCGCCTTGGCATGCGCGGACGCGCGAAAGCCGCAGACATGCTGGCCGACGTTCTGTCGACCGTTCCGCTGCCGCCACTGAGGCAGCACTAGCACGACCCCGACCGCACGGTTCTACGGCGCGGTCGCGCTGGCCTCCATCCTCTTCTACTACGCGGCCACCTCGGAGGTCGCGTGGCTGTTCCTGCTCTCGTACTGGGTCACGGCGGTCATCTTCGCTTCGATGGCTTATGCGGTCTGGAACCGCGGGGTCAGGGCATCCTGGGTGCTGAGGGAACGGGCTCACGCTCAGGACTTCGACGTCGATCTGCGGGCAGGTCAGGCGGTGGCCGATTCCGCGTTCGAGGGGGACACCGGCCGCCTGGATGTGACCATCAGGTCGCGGGGCCGGACCGTCGGGCCGGCCCGCGCAAGCGGCAAGATCGGCGGCAACGCCGTCGCGATCGCCGCGGGACGCGTGACCCGCGCCGGCCACACCGAGCACCGCGCGTTTCCGCCGCTGCGCCGCGGCCCGATCATGGCGAGCGACTGGCGATTCGAGACCAGTGACCCGCTCGGGCTGTTCAGAAGCACCGTTCGCGGCAAGGACGTGGAGCAGGCGCTGGTGCTGCCGCGCTTCACGTCGCTGCACGCGCAGCCGGTCGTGCGCGAGCTCGAGGCGAGCGTCGTCGCGCCGCGCGCCGGAGGCGGGACCGAGATCTTCGGCGTCCGCGAGTACCGGCCCGGCGACCCGCTGCGCCGCATCCACTGGCGCAGCACCGCGCGGCGCGGCGAGCTCATCGTGCGCGAGTTCGAGCCGCCGGGCGTCCAGAACCTCGGCATCTTCCTCGACCCCAACCCGGCCAGCGTGGAGGTGGCCGATCAGATCGCGCGCCTGGCCGCCTCCGAGGCGTGGGACTGCCTCCGCGCGGGCGGGCGCGTAAGGCTGTGGGCTCCGGGCTCGGAGCCGACGCGACCGGATGTCGAACGCAACTTTCTCGCGCTGCTCGAGTGGCTGGCGCGCTATCCGAAGCGGGCGCCTCAGGACGAGCCACCGCCCCTTGTCGGAGACGCGATCGCGGTGACCGCCGGCAGCGACGCGCGATTGCTCGAGGCAGTCGAGGACGTGCGCTTGCACGGCGGCGTCGTGCGCGCCTGGGTCGTGGGCGAGGCCACGCTCGAGAGCGACATCGACGCCGAGCGCGTGGGGCTTGGATGGCCGCTCTGAGGCTTCGCCTGCCGGCGTCTCCGATCGAGGAATCAGCGCCCGCGCGTGCGTTCGCGCTGGCCGGATTCGCGGTCGCATGCCTGGGCGTCGCGATCTACGGCCAGGACTACGTCGTGCCCGCGGTCGGCCTGGCGGTCACCGCCGTGGGCCACTGGGTGAGCTACCGGGGCCGCGCGAAGACGCGCACGTTCTGGGGCCAGGCGCTGGTCGCGGGGCTGGTGATCGCCTGCATGGCGTATTTCCTCGCGGACTCCGCCGGCGCCCTTTTCGGCGGCGAGATGCCGCAGGCCAACTTCGCGGTCCTGCTCGTGGCCGTCACGAGCTTCGACCTCAAGACTCGCCGTAACTGCTACTCGAGCCTCTGGATCAGCCTCGCGATCCTCTATCTCGCGGCCGTCTACGCGTGGGACTACCTCTTCGCGGCGCTCGCCGCCGCGTGGATCGCGTGCCTGCTCGGCTTCTGGGTGGCGTCGCACCTGCGGCGAATCGGAGCCGGCCTCCGCTTGCCGGCCGGGGCGGCTGCGGTCGCGCTGCTTGGCGCGCTGGCGATCGGATCGCTGGCCTTCGTGTTCGTCCCGCAGCCGCAGGGACTCCCCAACGGACCGCTCGTGGTGTCGCTGCCGTCGTTCACCCAGTTCAAGGGCGAGATCGAGAACCCGGCGCTTCCACTCGTGCAGGTGGACGGCGGCGTGAATACCGTCGATCTCCGCTACCGCGGCCGCCTCGGCGACGCGCCCGTGATGTACGTCCGCACGGGAGCGCCCGCCTACTGGCGCGGCCTCGTGTTCGACACGTACCGCGACGGCGTCTGGACCGCGTCACAGAGCGGCCCGTACGCGGTGTTTCCGGCGTACATACCAGCGCGCCTGATGCCGCAGGCGCCAAGCAACAACCTCGGGACATTCGTCCAGACGTTCCGTCTGCTGCGCGACATGCCTCCGGTGGTCGACGCCGCGTACCCGATCGAGAGCCTTTACGTCCCGGTCGGCCAGCTGGCCCGCGACCCGTACGGCACCTTCCACACGCCGAACGTGCTGCGCGCGGGCACGACGTACTCGGTGGTGTCGTACATCCCCGACCTCTCGTCGGGAAAGCTGCAGAGCGACGCGTTTCCTCGCTTCGCCGCGGACGATCCCGACTGGCGTGAGTACCTGGACACCACCGGACTGTCGGCTCCCGCGGCCGCGCTCGGCCTGCAGTACGCGAGGTCGCAGGCCGGCGGCTCTTCCAACGAGTACCTGATGGTCATGGGCGTCGTGCAGTCGCTGCAGCACAACTACCGCTACTCGCTCCAGGTCGGCCATGCCCAGCCCGGGGTCGACCCCGTGGAGCAGTTCCTCTTCCGGGACCACTTCGGCTACTGCGAGCAGTTCGCCACTACCGCTGTGTTGATGCTGCGGTCGCTCGGCATTCCCGCGCGCCTCGTCACGGGCTACGCGACGGGCGATTACGACCCGGTCCTCAACCAGGCCATCGTGCGCGAGAAGGACGCGCACGCATGGGTCGAGGCGTGGTTTCCCGGCGACGGCTGGGTGCCCGTCGACCCGACTCCGAGTTTCAGCGGCCTGCCCGCGACCCAGTTTCCGGACCGTTGGGCGGCATCCGGCATCGCGCGCTTGATCCCGCACCTCACCATCGGCGCCGCGCCCGTCGTGCTCGGGTCGCTGGGAGCGCTGGGCGTGGTCCCGCCGGCGGTGGCCATCGCCTTCGTGGTGGTGCTGGTCTACGCGTGGCTGCGCCGAAGACAGATCCGCCGCCGCCGGCGCGCGGCCGAGCCACCTGGCTCGTCCGACCTGCTCGACCTGTACGAGCGCCTTCAGAGACGCGCGGGGCGTCGTCGCGCCTCGCCCGAGACGCCGCTCGAGTACTGGACCGTGATGCACGACGAGCCGCTCCTCGAAGAGGTGACGCTCGCCGTGAACGAGGGCGCGTACGCGGGGCGCTGGCCTGACCGCGAGCGGGTGAGGGAACTGACCAAGAAGCTAAGCTGAGCCGCGATGGCTCAAGCAACGAAAACAACGGGCGCGGAATCAATTCGGTGGGACCTCACCGACCTCTTCACATCACCCGCCGACCCCGAGTTCGAGGCGTCGATCGCGGAAACACTCGAGCGGGCGAAAGCGTTTGAAGCGAAGTACAAGGGCAAGGTCGCGACCCTTGCGCCGCCCGATTTCGCCGCCATGATGGCGGCGCTGGAGACGGACGAGCTCGAGGCGGTCAAGCCCGAGATCTACGCCTATCTGCTGCACAGCCAGAACACGCAGGACCACGCCGCCGGCAAGCTGCTCGCCCGCGCCCGCGAGGCGGCCGCCGAACGCGGCAGCCACATTGTGTTCTTTCCGCTCGAGCTCGCCGCCATCACCGACGAGCAGGCGGCGAAGCTCTTCGCCGACCCGGCCGCCGCGAAGTACCGCCACCACGTGGAGCAGGCGCGCAAGTTCCGGCCGCACCAGCTCACCGAGCCAGAGGAGCGGGTGCTCACGGACTTCAGCCCCGTCGGCAACGCGGCGTGGGTGCGGTTGTTCGAGGAGCTGTGCGCCGGCATCCGCATGGAGATCGACGGCAAGGACGTCGGTCTGGAGGAAGCGCTGACCCTGCTCTACGAGCCGGACCGCGAGGTGCGCCGGCGCGCCAGCGCGGCCGTCACCGAGGCGCTCAGGCGCGACATCCGCACGCGCGCCTACGTCTTCAACGTCACTTTGCAGGACAAGGCGATCGACGACCGCCTGCGTCATTTCTCGACGTGGGTTTCGTCGCGCAACCTCGCCAACGAGACGTCCGACGAGGCCGTGCAGGCGCTCGTGGAGGCGGTCACCGCCCGCTACGAGATCTGCGTCCGCTACTACCGCGTCAAGAAGAAGCTGCTGAACGTCGGCGAGCTGCACGAGTGGGATCGCTACGCGCCGCTGCCGGGCTCCTCCCGCGACCTCACATACGAGGCCGCCCAGGAGCTGGTGCTCGGCTCCTACGAGCGCTTTTCACCGAAGGTCGGCAAGCTCATCGCTCAGTTCTTCGACAACCGCTGGATCGACGCGCCGGTCGTGCAGGGCAAAGGGGGCGGCGCTTACTGCATGCCCGTATCGCCTCGGCATCACCCCTACGTGATGCTGAACTTCGGCGGCAAGCTCCGCGACGCGCTGGTCATGGCCCACGAGCTGGGCCACGGACTCCACGACCTGCTCGCGATGCGCCAGAACATGTTCGACTACCAGCCGCCGCTTACCCTGGCGGAGACCGCCTCGGTGTTCGGCGAGGCGCTGACCTTCGACCGCATCATGGCCGAGGAGAAGGACCCGAAGGTCCGGTTGGGGCTCCTGTGCCAGCAGTGCGAA
Source organism: Candidatus Dormiibacterota bacterium (assembly GCA_035689345.1). Classification (GTDB taxonomy): domain Bacteria; phylum Chloroflexota; class Dormibacteria; order Dormibacterales; family Dormibacteraceae; genus CF-118. The sequence goes on along the minus strand of DASSLR010000091.1, from coordinate 43,182 downwards.
GACGCGTTCGCGACGATCTTCCGGCAGGTCAGCTTCAACCGGTTCGAGGACGCCTGCCACACCGTGCGCCGGACCGAGGGCGAGCTGTCGCTCGACCAGCTCGGCGACCTCTACCAGGCCAAGCTCCAGCCGATGTTCGGCGACGGGCTCGTGCTGACCGACGAGCACAAGGTCTGGTGGAGCTACGTCGGCCACTTCCTGTTCGCGCCGGGCTACGTCTACGCCTACGCGTTCGGGAACCTGCTGGCGCTGTCGGTGTACCGCCGCTACCTGGAGGTGGGCCCGTCGTTCGTGGACGCCTACATGGACTTCCTGGGCTCGGGCGGCTCGACCCGTCCGGACGAGCTCGTGAAGCGGGTCGGCATGGACATCACGGACCCGAACTTCTGGGACAAGGGCCTCGACATCGTGGACGGAATGGTTCGAGAAGTCGAGCGTTTGTCAACGACGGCCTAAACTTCACCTCAGATCAATCTGAGATCCCGCCAGGCCTCCGCCGCGGGATGCTCCCAACCTCTTTGAAGAAGGGAGTCACATGGCCGTCAGTGAGACGCAGTCCACGACCGATCTCGAGTTCGTCCGTCAGCTGGGCCAGCAGCTCCGGGTCGACTCCATCCGGTGCAGCACGGCCGCCGGCTCCGGCCACCCGACCTCCTCGATGTCCGCGGCCGACCTCATCGCCGTCCTCATCGCCCGCTACCTGCAGTACGACTGGGCTCGACCGAAGGACCCCAACAACGACCACCTGATCTATTCCAAGGGCCACGCGTCGCCCCTGTGCTACGCGATGTTCAAGGCCGCCGGCGCCATCACCGACGCCGAGATGATGACCTTCCGCAAGTTCGGCTCGCGGCTCCAGGGCCACCCGACGCCGGCGATCCCCTGGGTGGACGTGGCCACCGGGTCGCTCGGCCAGGGCCTGCCGATCGCCGTTGGCGTCGCCCTCACCGGCAAATACCTCGACAAGCTGCCGTTCCACGTCTGGTGCCTGTGCGGCGACTCGGAGCTGGCCGAAGGCTCGATCTGGGAAGCGCTGGACAAGGCGAGCTTCTACGAGCTCTCCAACCTCACCGCGATCCTGGACATCAACCGGCTCGGCCAGCGCGGCGAGACCGAGTACGGCTGGAACACGGACCTCTACCGCCGTCGCGCGGAGGCATTCGGGTGCACGCCCATCGTCATCGACGGCCATGACATGACGGCGATCGATCGGGCCATGGGCTCGTCGCTTTCCAACACCGGGCGCCCAACGGTGATCATCGCCAAGACGATCAAGGGCAAGGGCTTCTCCGAGATCGAGAACAAGGATGGGTGGCACGGCAAGGCGCTCCCGCCGGATATGGCGGAGCGGGCCATCAAGGAGCTCGGCGGTATCCGCAACCTGAAGATCAAGACCGCGCGGCCGGAGCGGGGTACGCCCGCGCACCTGCGCAAGGACGGCTCGTCCGCCAAGGCGTCGGTGTCCCTGCCTGTCTACAAGAAGGACGACAAGGTGGCGACCCGGAAGGCCTACGGGGACGCGCTGCTCGCGCTGGCGGCCATTCCCGAGGTGGTGGCGATGGACGGCGAGGTCTCCAACTCGACCCACGCTGACGAGTTCGCCAAGGCCCACAAGGACCGGTTCTTCGAGATCTACATCGCCGAGCAGCAGCTCGTCGCGACCGCCGTCGGCATGAGCGTGCGCGGTTACAAGCCGTTCGCGTCGACGTTCGCCGCCTTCTTCAGCCGCGCGTACGACTTCATCCGCATGGCCGGCATCTCGCAGGCCAACATCCGGCTGACCGGGTCACACGCGGGAGTGGAGATCGGCCAGGACGGACCGTCGCAGATGGCGCTCGAGGACCTCGCGTCGATGCGCGCGATCCACAGCTCGACCGTGCTGTACCCGAGCGACCCCAACCAGACGGCGAAGCTCACGCGGTTGATGGCCGACACGAACGGCATCGTGTACATGCGCACCACCCGCGGCGCGTACCCGACCATCTACGGGCCTAACGAAGCGTTCAAGATCGGCGGCGCGAAGGTCGTACGCCAGAGCCCGAAGGATCGCGTGACCCTGATCGGCGCCGGCGTCACGCTGCACAACTGCCTGGCCGCGGCGGACGCGCTCGCCAAGAAGAAGATCGCCGCACGGGTCATCGACCTCTACTCGGTCAAGCCGGTCGACGTGAAGACGCTGCGCGAGGCGGCGCGCGTCACCAAAGGCAGGTTCGTCATCGTCGAGGACCACTACCCCGAGGGGGGCCTGGGCGCCGCCGTCATGGAGGCCTTCGCGGCCGACGGTGGCCTGCACATCGCCCATCTCGCGGTCAAGGGCCTGCCCACTTCCGGCAAGCCGGAGGAGCTGATGAACGCCGCGGGCATCGGCCCCAAGCAGATCGTCGCCGCCGCGACCAAGCTCGCGGCGAGGCGCTGACATGGCAACCACGCCAAGCGCGATCAAGGAGCTCAAGCGCCAGGGCCAGTCGCTGTGGCTGGACAACATCCGGCGCCAGCTGATCACCTCGGGTGAGCTCACGCGCCTGCGCGACGAGGGCCTGACGGGCGTCACGTCCAACCCCACGATCTTCGAGAAGGCGGTCAGCGGTTCCACCGACTACGACGAGGCGATGGTCCAGCTGGTACGGGCGAAGACCAAGCCCGAGGACATGCTGTGGGACCTGATGGTCGAGGACGTGCAGGCCGCGGCCGACGTGTTCCGGCCCGTCTACGACAAGACCAAGGGCAAGGACGGCTTCGTCAGCATCGAGGTGGGCCCCACGATCGCCAACAGCACGAAGCAGACGATCAAGTTCGCCGAGTATCTGCACGACCGCTGCCGCCGGCCGAACGTGATGGTGAAGATCCCCGCCACCAAGGAAGGGCTTCCCGCGATCTACGACCAGATCTCGAAAGGCAACAACATCAACATCACGCTGATCTTCTCCGTGGATCGCTACGACGAGGTCGTGGACGCGTATCTCAGCGGCCTGGAGAAGCTGCACCAGGACGGCGGTGACGTGAGCAAGGTCGCGAGCGTCGCGAGCTTCTTCGTCAGCCGCGTCGACACCAAGGCCGACAAGCTGCTGGCCGAGAAGGTCGAGCAGGCGACCGAGCCCGCCCAGAAGCGGAACCTCGAACGCCTCTATGGCAAGGCCGCGATCGCCAACTCCAAGATGGCGTACGAGCACTACAAGAAGCACTTCAGCGGCGCGCGTTGGGAGAAGCTGCACCGGGCCGGGGCGCGCACGCAGCGCTGCCTGTGGGCCAGCACCTCGACCAAGGACCCGCGCTACCCCGACACCTACTACGTCGAGGAGCTCATCGGCCCCGACACCGTGGACACGATTCCGCCCGCAACGCTGGCCGCCTTCCGCGAGCACGGTGAGGTGCGCCGCAGCCTGGACGACAACGTCGACCTTGCCAGGCGTCAGCTGAAGCAGCTGGCGGAGGTGGGAGTGGACCTCGACCAGGTGACGCGAGAGCTCGAGGTCGAAGGCGTCGAGGCGTTCACCAAGTCGTTCGACTCGCTGCTCGCAACGCTCAATACCGAGAGCCAGAAGATCCGCGCGGGCAAGGGCCCGCGGCAGTGGTACTCGCTGGCCAAGCTGCAGCCCGCTGTCGATTCGCGGCTTGCCGCGCTGCAGAAGGACGACGCTCCGCGACGCCTCTGGGCCAAGGACTCGACGCTGTGGTCGAGCGATCCGGCCAAGCGCGACGAGATTCGCGATCGACTGGGCTGGCTCAACGTCGCCGAGCAGATGCTCGAGCACGTGCAGGAGTTCCGCGACCTGGCCCGCGCCGCCAAGGCGTACTCCGACGTGGTGCTCCTGGGCATGGGCGGCTCGAGCCTCTGCCCCGACGTGCTGCGCAACACGTTCGGCTCCACGAAGGGCCACCCGAAGCTGCACGTGCTCGACACCACCGACCCGGCGACGATCCTCGGAGTGCGGGCGAAGATCCGCATCGCGAAGACGCTGTTCATAGTCGCGTCGAAGTCAGGCGAGACGACCGAGACCCTCTCGCACTTCGCGTATTTCTGGGAGCAGACGAAGCACAAGGGCAAGCAGTTCGCCGCCATCACCGACCCTGGAACCTCGCTGGAGAAGCTCGCCAAGGAGCACGGCTTCCGCTGGGTCTTCCGCAACCCGCCCGACATCGGCGGCCGCTACTCGGCGCTCAGCTACTTCGGGCTCGTGCCCGGCGCGCTCATCGGCGTCGACGTCGAGGAGATGCTCGAGCGTGCGGTCGAGATGGCGCATTCGTGCGCGGATTCGGTGCCCGCGGACAAGAATCCCGGCGTGTGGCTCGGCGCGGTCATGGGCGAGCTGGCGACGCGCGGTCGCAACAAGGTCACGCTCATCGCGTCGCCCAAGGTGGCGACGTTCGGTTACTGGGTCGAGCAGCTCATCGCCGAGAGCACAGGCAAAGAGGGCAAGGGCATCGTGCCTGTCGAGGGCGAGCCCGTCGGCAAGCCTGCCGTGTACGGAGACGACCGGCTCTTCGCCTACATCCGGATGGACGGCGACGCGCCCCACCGCGCGGTCCAGGCGCTGGAGAAGGCCGGCCAGCCGGTGGTGACCCTCACCCTGCGCGACAAGCTCGACCTCGGCGGCGAGTTCCTGCGCTGGGAGATCGCCACCGCGATCGCGGGCGCGATCCTGCGCATCGACGCGTTCGACCAGCCCAACGTGCAGGAGTCGAAGGACAACACGAAGAAGGTGCTGGCCTCGTTCAAGTCGCGCGGCAAGCTGCCGCCGGCCGACTCTGTGCCCGCGTCGAAGTCGAAGGCGGGGATCAAGAGCCTGCTGGCCAAGGCCAGGAAGGGCGCCTACTTCGCGATCATGGCGTACACCACGCGCACCCCCGGGTCGGAGGCGGCGATCAGCACCATCCGCACCTCGGTGCGCGACGCCGCGCACATCGCGACCACGGCCGGATACGGCCCGCGGTTCCTGCACTCCACGGGTCAGCTGCACAAGGGCGGTCCGCGCACCGGCCTGTTCCTGCAGATCGTGCAGGACGACGCCAAGGACGTGGCGATCCCCGGGCAGCCGTACAGCTTCTCGATCCTCAAGCAGGCCCAGTCGCTCGGCGACCTGCAGTCGCTGAGCTCCCGGCGTCTGCCGGTCCTGCGCGTCACCCTCGGCCGCAACGCTGCGGCGGGGTGGAGGGCGCTGGCCGCGGCCGTGAAGTCCGCCGTCTAGCTCAACTGGTCAGGGAGGGCAGCAGCCATGGAGATGGGCATGGTCGGACTGGGCCGCATGGGCGGCAACATGGTGCTGCGCCTGGTGAAGCGCGGCCACAGGATGATCGCCTTCGACCAGTCGGCGGACGCGGTGAAGGCGCACGTGGCGCAGGGCGCCGTCGGCGCGAACACGCTCGAGGACTTCGTCAAGGCCTTCCAGTCGAAGCCGAGGGTCATGTGGATCATGGTCCCGGCGGGCGATCCGACCACGCAGACCATCGACAGGCTGGTGGCGCTCGGCGAGCCCGGTGACATCGTCATCGACGGCGGCAACACCAACTGGAAGCTGGCGCTCCAGGACGCGGCCCGCGTCAAGGCGAAGGGCATGCACTACATGGACGCGGGCACGTCAGGCGGCATCTGGGGCCTCGAGTACGGCTACTGCCTCATGGTCGGCGCCGAGCAGGAGATCTACGACCACTGCCTTCCGCTGCTGAAGGACCTGGCACCGGACGACGGCGGCCTCGTGCGCACTGGCGCCGAGGGCTCGGGTCACTTCGTGAAGATGGTCCACAACGGCGTCGAGTACGGGCTCATGCAGGCCTACGCCGAGGGCTTCCAGGTCATGAAGATGTCGAAGTCGTTCCCCGGCATGAACATGCAGGCCATCGCCGAGGCGTGGCGCACCGGGAGCGTGGTCCGCTCGTGGCTTCTCGATTTGATCGCGCGCGGCCTCTCGCAGGACCCCGAGCTCTCGACCATCAAGGGCTGGGTCGAGGACACGGGCGAGGGGCGCTGGACCGTCGAGGCGGCGATCGATGAGTCGGTGCCGGTGCCGATCATCGCCGAGTCGCTGTTCGCGCGATTCCGCAGCCGCATGGAGAACACGTTCGGCGACCGCCTGCTGGCCATGATGCGCAACCAGTTCGGCGGGCACGCCGTGGTCAGCGACGCCAGGGCAGAGGCGGCGAAACACTAGCCGGCACATGAGCACCGCGACCCAACCGAATCCACTCGCCGAGGGACTGCACGACTACCGCGTCGCCGACCCCTCGATCATGGTCATCTTCGGCGCGACCGGCGACCTCAGCAGCAAAAAGCTGCTGCCCGCCGTCTACAACCTGGCCAAGCAGCGGCTCCTGCCCGCGGGCTTCGCGGTGATGGGCGCCGCGATCGACGACCTCTCAGACGACGCCTTCCGCAAGCGCGCGGCCGACGCGATCTCGCAGCACTCGCGCACCCAGCCCATCGACCAGACGGTGCTCCACGCGTTCCTGAGCGAGGCCTTCTACCAGAAGGTCGACTTCGGCAAGCCTGACGACTTCAAGGCGCTGCACAGGCGGCTCGACGAGCTCGACTCATCGCGTCACACGGCGGGCAACCGCATCTACTACTGCGCGACTCCACCGCCGACGTACGAGACCATCGTCGAGCAGCTGAAGACGGCGGCGATGACGACCGGTCCTGGCTTTCACCGCATCGTCGTCGAGAAGCCGTTCGGCTCTGACCTTAAGTCGGCGCGCGAGCTGAACAAGATCGTGCAGCGCGTCTTCCACGAGGACTCGGTCTACCGCATCGACCACTACCTCGGTAAGGAGACCGTGCAGAACATCCTGGCCTTCCGGTTTGCGAACACGATCTTCGAGCCGGTGTGGAACTCGAACCTCATCGACTCCGTGCAGATCACCGCCGCGGAAGAGCTTGGCGTGGAGATGCGCGGCGCGTACTACGACAAGGCCGGCACGCTGCGCGACATCGTGCAGAACCATGCCCTGCAGCTGCTCGCGCTGACGGCGATGGAGCCGCCGGTGGCCTTCGACGCCAACGCTGTGCGCGACGAGAAGGTGAAGGTGCTGCGTGCGATCCGTCCGCTTGCCGAGGACGAGGTCGCCCACGCAACCGTACGTGGCCAGTACACGAAGGGCTGGGTGCTGGGCGAGCGCGTGGTCGGCTACCGCGAGGAGCACGCGATCGCGCAGGGCTCACTCACCGAGACCTTCGCCGCGCTGCGGCTGTTCGTCGACAGCTGGCGCTGGGCCGGCGTGCCCTTCTACATCCGCGCCGGCAAGCGTCTGCCCAAGCGGGCCACCGAGATCCGGATCGCGTTCAAGAGGCCGCCGCACCTCACGTTCGGACGCGCCGCCGCCGCCGACCTCGAGCCGAATGCGATCACCCTGCGGATTCAGCCCGAGGAGGGAATCTCGCTTCGCTTCGGCGCCAAGGTGCCGAGCGCCGGCATCAAGCTGCGCAGCGTGACCATGGACTTCGACTACGCGTCGTCGTTCCTCGTCGAGACCCCCGAGGCGTACGAGCGCCTGCTGCTCGACTGCATGATCGGCGACCCGACGCTGTTCACGCGGGCCGACGAGGTCGAGGCGGCGTGGACGCTCATCGACCCGATCGAAGCGGCCTGGCGCGACGACCGCCCGCAGCTCCAGTTCTACGAGGCAGGGACGTGGGGGCCCCCGGGCGCGGCCAAGCTGCTGCAGGCGGACGGGCGGGAGTGGCACCGGCCGTGAGCTTGCCCCAAGCCCAGCCAGGACTGGACTGGCATGGCGAGGACGTCACGATCGCCGACGTCCTGAGTGCCTTGAACCGCGTGCGCCTGGGCTTCGCCCACGCCGAGGCGGGCGACGAGGGCCTGCCGCACCCGCGCAACTGCGTGATGACCCTCGTTTCCGTGACGCCCAACTCGGTGGAGGAGACGCGCGCCATCCTCGCGAGCACCGCGATCGCGCGGCAACACCCGTCCCTCGCCATCGTCGTGCGCGACGAGCCACGCGTCCGCGCGGGCCGCATCGACGCGTCCGTCATGGTCCATCCGGTCGACCAGCAGAACCACCCGGCGCCGTGCGAGCTGGTCGTCCTCCGCGTCCAGGGCGCCGCGGGCTCGCACCTGGCCGGGCTGGTGGACCCGCTGCTCGTGAGCGGCGTGCCGGTCTACATGTGGTGGCTCGGCACCCCGCCGTTCGGATCCGCCGAGCTCAACGATTCGCTGCGCATCTGCGACGCCCTGGTCGTCGACTCGTCGCGCTTCAATCGGCCTTACAACGCATTCCTCGAGCTGGCGGAGATCGCCCAGAAGTCGCATCCGCACCTCGGCCTCGGCGACCTCCAGTGGGAGCGCCTGGCGCCATGGCGCGAGAACACCGCGCAGTTCTTCTCGCCCGCCGAGCGCAGGCACCTGCTGAGCGGAGTAGGCGAGATCGGGATCGACTACGCCGGCGAGGGCCGCGGCAATCGCGTGGGCGCTGCGCTGCTGGCGGGCTGGCTGGCGTCGTCACTCGGTTGGAAGCTGCAGCGCGCGGCCGGGGGCGGCGGCGGAGTCGTCGCCGCGATCTACCAGGCCGATGGTTGGCGACCGGTGCAGATCGCGTTCCGGTCGGTGACCAAGGGGCACGTCATGCCGGGAGAGGTGAGTGCGCTGCGCATCGCGGGGACGTCGGCCGGCCAGTCGTTCACACTGACGATCCAGCGCGACCCGGAGCGCGCGCGTCGCGCGCCGGGGGCGATGTTCGCGGACCTCCATCAGTCCGGCGGAGAGGACGACGCCGGTATCGAGCTGGCGCAGCGCCGGGCGGCGCAGCACCTCATCGTGCAGGAGCAGAATCGCGAGGCGCTGCATCACACCGCCACCGGGGAGGCGCCGGGTGAGGGGATTCCCTCGCGGCCCAAGGTCATCGTCAGCGAAAGGCGGCGCGCGGACACGTCGGACGTGCTGCTGACGATGATCACCATCGGCGACTCGGAAACGCTGCGCCACGTCCAGCGTGTGCCGCCCGAGGACGAGGCTTCGATCCTGCAGCGCGTCCTGTTCATGGGCGCGCGCGACAAGGTGTTCAACCGTTCGCTGATCGCCGCGGCGGAACTCCTGCGCTCGATCTAGTGGCGGAGTTTCGAGTCCTGGCCACGCCGGAGGACGTGGCGCGCGCGGCCGCTGACCAGATAGTCGACGCGCTCGACGGTGGCGCGCGCACGTTTGTGCTCGCGGGGGGCAACACGCCGAGGCGGTGCTACGAGCTGCTCGCGAAATCCGACGTGAAGTGGGGAAGGGTCACGGTGCTGTTCGGCGATGAGCGCTGCGTGCCTCCCGACGACCCGGAAAGCAACTACCGCATGGCGCGCGAGATGCTTCTCGACACGGTCGCGCCGGCCACCGTCCACCGCATCCCTGGCGAGCTCGGCGCCGAGGAAGCGGCCGCGCACTACGACCGCATCGTGGGCTCTCTGACCCCGCTCGACGTGGTCCTGCTCGGCGCGGGCGAGGACGGGCACACGGCCTCGCTGTTTCCGGGCCATCCGGAAGTCGAGGCCGAGGGCTACGCGGTGGCCGTCCACAACGCGCCCAAACCGCCTCCGGATCGGGTGAGCCTGACGCTGCCGGCGCTCCAGGCCGCGCGCCACGTGATCGTGCTCGCCACCGGCGCGGGCAAAGCCGAGGCCGTGGCCAAGGCACGGCGCGGGGAGGTGCCATCGGGCATGATTGCGGGCGCGCTATGGCTGATCGACAGCGCGGCCGCCGGACAGTGAAAGACCGAAAGATCGAGATCGTCCCGTCGATCCTGTCGGCCGACCTCACGCGCCTGGGCGAGCAGGTGCGGCAGGCGGTGGACGGAGGCGCGGACCGCATCCAGGTGGACGTAATGGACGGCCATTTCGTGCCCAACCTCACGTTTGGCCCGGGCGTCGTCGACGCCGTGCGCAGCGTGACCGACCTTCCGATCGAGGCGCACCTGATGGTGGAGCGGCCCGACCTCTTCATCCAGTCCTTCGCGCGCGCCGGAGCAACCGTGATCATCGTCCAGGTCGAGGCGACATCGTCGCTATACCGGACCGTGACCCGGATCAAAGACCTCAACGTCAAGGCCGCGGTGGCGATCAATCCCGCCACGTCGGTGGAGACGCTGCGCGAGATCGCGCCCTACATCGACATGGTCAACGTGATGACCGTGGAGCCGGGATTCGGGGGGCAGGCATTCATCGCCAGCAGTCCCGACAAGATCCGGCGCCTGCGCGAGGTGGCGCCGAAAGTCGAGATCGAGGTCGACGGCGGCATCGACGTGGACACCGCGCCGCTGGTGGTCGCCGCCGGCGCGACCGTGCTCGTTGCCGGAAGCGCCGTGTACGCGCACAAGCAGGGCGTCGCGGCGGCGATCAAAGCGTTACGCGATGCGTCGAGTGCCGGCACTCGGCACTGAAATATCGGGTTCGAGGCGTCGAGTGCCGGCACTGGACAAGATCGCGCGAACCTGAGCGACTAGCGTGTCGGGCCGCGACAGCACGTCAGCGGCGGTGAATCGGAGCAACGTCACACCCGCCTCGAGCAGGCGGTTCTGGCGGCGGTTGTCTTGAACGAGGCTTTCACGGTGGCTGCCGCCGTCATATTCCAGACCCAGGTGATGGTCCTGATAGTAGAGGTCAATTCGTCCAACGAACCGTCCTCTGGCGTCATGCACGGAGATCTGCGCCTCCGGCCTAGGAAGGCCCGCGAGTACGACGGTCATGCGCATACGGCTCTCCATAGGTGACTCAGCCTTGGGCTCGCTGTGGCTAGCGACCGCTCGAAGATTTACAAGCCCACGGCCGCCCCGCCGACTGCGCGCGAATGCGGTGAATTCAGATAAGTCGGTCAGGCCATCGTGAAGGGCCATGTCCGCAATTACGGTTGCCTCCACAAGCGGCAGGCGCCGCGCAAGGTCTTCCAGCATGCGGAGCGGAGTGGTCGTCGGGAGACCATGACGCACCACGACTTCATCGCTCGAAAGCCTCGAGCGATAGATCTTCATTCCAACCCGGGCGGATACGCCTTCGCCATTCGGCACGATCGCTTCGATCGGGTTGCATGCGTCAACGTCAAGACCGTGCAGCCAGGCTGAGGTGAGTCCCGCAAATGCGCCGGTTGCCGGCAACCGAAAAGCCGCTGCGCGGAGCCTGAGCAGCGTGTCGTGTGGCATCGAAGATCGGGCATAGGTGCTCGGGCCGACCCGCTGCCAAGCCCGCCGCCGAAAGGAGCGCAGATCGAAGCCTCGTGCTGCGGCTTCTCGTCGCGTCATCAGACCTTCCGGCATGTGGAAACAATTGCTCACCCGGCGCCTGAGGTGAACGCTGGTTGTTAAGACCTCCCCCCCAACGTCGAGTGCCGGCGGCCGACACACGAAATACCGGAAACAGAGGTCGAGTGCCGGCACTCGGCACGAACAAGGCCCGCCTAGATGTAGCCCTCGCGTTCCAGGTGCAGCAGCACGTCCTGCGCCGCCTCCTCGGGTGTGATCGAGGTCGTGTCGATCACGATGTCCGCGTCCGCCGGCTCCTCGTACGGATCCGAGATCCCGGTGAACTCCTTGAGCACCCCAGCGCGCGCCTTGGCGTAAAGGCCCTTGCGGTCGCGCGCCTCGCACACCTCCAGGGGCGTCGCCACGTGCACGAGCACCAATCCGCCCCCAGCCTCGACCATGCGCCGCACGTCGCGTCGCGTCGCGTCGTATGGCGCGATCGGCGCGCACACCGCGATGCCGCCGTTCTTCGTTATCTCCGCGGCGACGAAACCGATACGGCGGATGTTGAGGTCGCGGTGCTCTTTGGAGAAGCCGAGCTCGGACGAGAGGTGCTTGCGCACCAGGTCGCCGTCGAGGAGGGTCACCGGACGGCCTCCGATCTCCAGCAGCTTGACCAGCAGCGCGCTTGCGATGGTCGACTTGCCCGATCCGGACAGGCCCGTGAAGAACACGGTCACTCCCTGCTGCGCGCGCGGTGGATAGGAACGGCGCAGCTCGGCCGCGACCGCGGGCGGCGTGAACCACGAGGGCAGCTCCTTGCCCTCGTTCAGGCGGCGTCGCAGCTCGGTGCCCGAGATGGTCAGCACGCGAGCGCCCGCGGGCACCTCGTCCTCGGGCATGTACTCGTCCCGATCCTCGACGTAGACCATCTGCCGGAACGGCAGCATCGTCACGCCGAGCTCTTGCTCGTGCGCGCGGAACAGTTCCTGCGCGTCGTACGGGCCGTAGAAAGGCTTGCCCGTCGGGTCGCTTCCCGGGCCGGCGTGGTCGCGGCCGACGATGAGGTGCGTCACGCCGTGGTTCTTGCGGATGATGCCGTGCCAGACGGCCTCGCGCGGGCCGGCCATGCGCATCGCCAGGGGCAGCAGCGAAAGCATCGCCGTGCCGTGCGGATAGCTCGGCATGATCGCCTCGTAGCAGCGGACTCGCGTGTAGTGATCGACATCGCCGGGCTTGGTCATGCCGACGACCGGGTGGATGAGAAGGCTTGCCTCCGATTCCTTCGCGGCGCGCAACGTCAGCTCGAGGTGGGCGCGGTGCAGCGGGTTGCGCGTCTGGAACGCGACGACTCGGCGCCAGCCGAGCAGCGAGAACCTCTCGCGCAGCTCGGCCGGTGCGTGGCGCAGGGCGCGATAGTCGTAATGCGTCGGCGCGTGCACGCCTTCGAGGGTGCCCGCGACGTAGTTGGGGTGCGTCCGCTTCAGCACGTGGTCGACGCCCGGGTGTGCCGGGTTCGTGGAACCGAACACTCCATGCGCCTCGGCGTCGCGGTCCGGCTGCCACACGTCGGTCACACGAAGCGCCGCGAGCATCACGCCCTCGGCGTCGCGCAGGCTGACCCAGTCGCCGGCCGCAAGCTTGCCGGCCAGCTCGTCCGAGACGTCGAGCGTCACGGGTACGGGCCACAGCGTGCCGTCCGCGAGCCGCATGTCGCGGACGACCGACTCGTAATCGGACCGGCCCAGGAACGAGCGCAGCGGCGAGAAGCCGCCGTTCAAGAGCAGCTCCAGGTCGCAGACCTGGCGCGGCGTCAGGTCCCACGAAGGCCACGCCACTGATTCCGCCCTGAGCTCGTCGACCCGTGCGTCGCCGGCCATGAGCTGCACCAGGGCGCCGCCATGGGGGCTGATGAGATGCTCGACCAAGAAACCCGACAATACCCGAACACATTGAGCGAGCAGGACGACCTCAAGCGAGCGGCGGCGGAGAAGGCACTGGAGCTCGTGCGCGACGGCATGTTGCTCGGGCTCGGCAGCGGATCGACAGTGCGCTACTTCACCGAAGGCGTGGGCAGGCTCGTCGCCCGCGGGATGAAGGTGCTAGGCGTGCCGACGTCCCGCGCGACCGCCGAGCTCGCGGCCGCGAACGGGATCGCGGTGGTCCAGGAGATCGTGGGCCAGGTCGACCTGGCGGTCGACGGCGCCGACGAGGTCGATCCGAACCTCAGCCTCATCAAGGGGCGCGGAGGCGCCCTGTTCCGCGAGAAGCTCGTGGCCGCGGCCGCCAGGCGATTCGTGGTGGTGGTGGACGAGTCGAAGGTCGTGGACCGCCTGGGAGCGGGTGTGCTGCCCGTGGAGGTTCTGCCCTTTCTGTGGCGCACGACCGCCGAGCGCCTGGCCGGATTGTGCTCTGGCCTCAAGGTGCGGGGGGGCGAGGATGCGCCTTACGTCACCGACAACGGAAACCTGATTCTCGATCTCAGCTTCGAGGACGGCATCGCGGACGCGGGCTCATTGGCGTCGTCGTTGAAGGCCGTGACCGGTGTCGTGGAGCACGGGCTCTTCATCGGCCTGGCCGGCGAATGCATAGTGGCGGGCTCGGACGGCCCGAGGGTGCTGAGCAGGCCGATCTAGCGACTACACTTCGCCCACGAGCTGGGCTCAAGCCGCCCAGCAGGAGGGATCGTTGACGATCGCCGATCCGCCCACGAGGCAGTCCGAGGACTATCCGGCCTCCTGGGATGGGGTCAGCTGGCGGTCCCACGATGGCGCCTGGCGGTGGGACGGGAGCCGCTGGCGACCGACCACCCTGCGCATTGCTGGTCGGGCGACCAGACTGGGCGCCGGCGCCTCGACCGTGCTGGCGCTGATGCGCATCGCGCTCTACGGCCTGATAGCCGCACTCATTGTCAATTCAGTTCTCGCCGGTCAGCTGGGTCAACTTCGCAACGACAACGCGAGGCTGGCGGCGCAAGCCCAGCAGCGGCAGAACCAGGTCAACGAGCTCCAGGCGCTCGTCGACGACCTGCGCTCGCGGTGGATCGGCAACCCTGCACTCTGGCAGCCGTCAAATCTGCCCGCCAACACGGTGGTGCGCTACTTCACCGTCACCGGCGCGACGCAGGCGCAGCTGATCACGTCGCTCGACAACTCGGGGCTCTGTGCGCAGTACAGCTGCTTGCCAGACCCAGCCGTCCCGAAGAACTCACCGGCCTGGGCTCTCGAGGGGGAAGACCAGGCGCTCCCGTCGTCGCCCTACTGTTACTCGCCGCGAACGATCTCTTACCACTGGCACCAGCACATCATCACGATGCCCCAATGGAGTCCTGAGCCGGGATCGGTGAAGATCTTCCTCGTCGAGGAGTGGAACGCCCTCGAGGGGGTGCTCTGGACTCACGAGGTCGGGCACGTGGTGGTGGCGGACCAGTACCTCGCCACGCTCAACCAGCAGTCGGAGCGTCTGCCGACTTGCCAGGCATTCGTGAATTTCTGGAAGAATCCGCACCTGTGGGATGGCCTGGACGCCGCCCAGAACGCGTATCACGCCAGGCTGCGAGCCGACTGTCGTCCCGAGATCGGCTGCATTCCTGAGGGCTGGATGGGGTGGTGACCAAAGGGGAGGAGGGGACCATTGGAAGGCGACAATCCCGAGAGTCCGGACGGACCTGACGCGCCGGTAGGTTCGGCGCCCGCCTACTCACCGCCTCCGACCTCCGCACCGACAGCTGTCCCGCCCGCGTACGCGGAGCAATTCGGGGCGCCTTACGCGCCCTACAGCCCGCCGCCGCAGCCGGCCGCGCCGCGCAACCGCGGACGGTTGCTGGGGATCATCGCCGGCGTTGTCGCGGTCGTGCTGCTCGCGTTCGTCGGCGGTGCCGCGTTCGCCAACGCATCGCTCTCCAGCACGTACAGCCCGCAGCGCGCGGTGTCCGACTACCTGTCGGCGATGGGTCGCGGCGACGTCAGCGGAATGATGACCAACGCCACATTCCTTCACGGCGACGGCGCCTACTCGCAGTTCTTCCAGAGGGACGCGGTCGCGGCCATGCTGGGTACGCCGCAGAACAAGCAGATCAGCAGCGTCAGAATCGGCGCGGTCTCGTCCGTCGACGACTCGACGAGCTCGGTCAACGTGTCGCTCAGCTGGGGTGGCACGTCGCGAACACTCACCTACAAGGTGCGCAAGGATCCCGCCAGCCGGCACTACCTTTTCTATGACTCGTGGCGGGTCCAGGTCCCGTTCGCGACCTTGAACCTGAACCTTCCCAACCAGTCCGGAGTCGTGACGGTGGACGGGATCGCGCTGCAGACCGCCACGTCCGGCAAGGCCGAGGTCATCCAGGGCTTCCACAACGTGACCATGCAGCCCACGGACTTCTACGACGCCAGCACGCTGACGGTCGACGGCGTCGACAGCAGCCCGGCCGTGTCGTTCTCCCCCAGCCTCGGCGCCACCGCGAGCGCGGCAGCCCTCGCCGCCGTCAAGGCTTCGTTCGCCAACATCGCGTGCGATCCGAACGCGACCTTCGACTGCCCAAACCACCGGTACACCGTGCCGGCCGGCTTCTACGACACGCTGCCGGCGGCGGGCGGTGACATCCGCGCGGATTCCTGGTGGAGCCTTTCGTTCCGAGGCGACCCGACTGCCGGCATGAAGCTGACGGTGGCGGCCACACCGGGTCAGGTCGACGCCGCAGGAGTGTGCGGCATGACCCTGACCGTCGACGGCACCAGGACGTACCAGTTCTCCGGGGTCTGGACGGGCACGCTCACCTGGGCGAGGGGCGCCTTCGCTTCACACGTCGCGGAGGCGTGCGACATGGCGAGGTCCTCATGAGGTCGCCCTGCCCCTGAGCTGAGCCGTCTGCAACCAGACGGGCATTTGCCGCATCCAACCGGCAGGATGATGTCGGCGGTCATGGAGCAGAGAACCCCGTCGATGCTGAGCGCAGCGGCCGGGGACGCATCGGCCTTCTCGCAGCTCATCGAGCCCCTGCTCGATCCCGCGTTCCGGCTCGCCGCGGTCATGCTGGCCGATCGTGCGGCGGCCGAAGACGCGCTGCAGGAAGCGTCGATCAAGGCATGGCGCAAGCTGCGCCAGCTGCGAGGGGACGAGCGGGCGCTGAGATCCTGGTTCCTGTCCATCGTCGCCAACGAGTGCCGCATGGCGCGGCGCCAGAGGTGGTGGTCGGTCGTGAAGCTCGCGGACCCTCCGCGCCAGGAGGCGGACGCGGGCGATCAGTACGGCGGCAGCACCGGTGACGTCCGGCGCGCGCTTCTGCGCCTGAAACCCGACGATCGCCTGCCGCTGGTTCTTCATTTCTATCTGGACCTTCCGCTGGACGAGGTCGCGCGGACGCTCGGCGTCTCCGAGGCCGCGGCGAAGTCGCGCATCTATCGCGCGGCCCACAGGCTTCGTCCCGAGCTGACGGTGGAGGAGGTTTTCTGACGTGAATCGCGAGGATTTCCGCCGCGAGCTTCGCGATGGCTTCGAGTCCATCGCCGGACCGCCCGAGGCCGGTCTGGCCGGGCGCGTGCACGCGGCGCTGGTGGAGGCTCCCGAGCGCAGAGGTCCGGTGTGGATCGCAGGGCTGGCCGCCGTGCTGATCGCGGCGCTCGCGGTGGGGGCTCTCTTCATCGCTGGCCCGCTGCGCCAGCAGAACCCGCCGGTGCCGGGTCTGACCGAGACGCCGAGCCCGCTGCCGACCAGCGATGTCTCCAACCTGCCGGCCATCACGTGCAACAACCTGAGCAGCGTGGACACCACGGGGCACATCGGCCAGCCGATCGCGTACGTCAACGGGGTGCGCACCGCCACGCACGCCGGTTATGACCGGATCACGATCCAGTTTTCGAACGGCCTGCCCGGGGACATCCAGATCGCGACCCAGGGCAGCGCGACGTTCACGCAGGGCGCAAGCGGGCGACAGGTGGTGCTGCAGGGTTCGGCGGGGCTGCTGGTCACGATGACCGGCGCGGACGAGAACACGAAGTACACGGGCTCGACCGACTTCAAGACGAGCTACCCGGTGATGGTCGAGGCGCAGCAGGTGCAGAACTTCGAGGGCGTCGTGCAGTGGGGGATCGGGCTGTCGCACTCCGCCTGCTACCGCGCGTTCGTCCTCCAGGGCCCCGATCGACTCGTGATCGACTTCGCGAACACATAGGTCTCAAGAATTCGGGTACTCGGGCGTACCGGAGCGTGGCTTCTGACATCTGCATACGTGGAGGTGTCATATGCGAGCTCATCGGTACTGGCTGTGGGTGCCGCTGCTGGCGCTGACCGCAACGATGGTCGCGGGCACTCCGGCCGCGGCAGCGAGCGGCGGAGGTTGCCAGCTGCAAGGGACGGCGAACTTCGCGCCGCCGCTCAGCAACAACGCCGGCAATTTTCAGTACAACTTCGGTGGCGCGTTGAGCGCTTGCCAGAGCACCGACTCCACCGCGCCGGCGACCGGCAGCGTGGAGGCGGGGAAGACGATGGCGGTCAACTACGCGTGGAGTTACGTCGATCCCACGACCGGGCAGACCGTGTCGGGCAACGCGATCGCCACGTACCAGGAGCCGATCCCGACAGGGAGCGGTTCGTGCGGCAGCAGCACCACGTCCGGGACGGCGATCGTCACCTGGGCGGACGGCACGCGCACTGTGGAGTCGTACAGCACGACGGGCGCTGCCGCGGCGGTGTCCTTGACGGGTTCGGTGGCGAACAGCGTCACGCTGACGCTGGTCAGCTACACGGGTCCCGCGCAGGCGCCTCCCGCTGCGACGTACCTGGTCTCCACGAATCGGTTCCGTGGTGACTCGGCGCAGGGAACGCTGATCTTTCAGCCGCCCGACCCGACGCTTTGCGCGACGACGGGCGTGACGTCGGCCGGCATCAGCGGCGAGGTGACACTGGACTCGGCCCCGTAACCACCTGATTCGACCTGTTTGGCGCCAGCGGTGCCCATCGCACGTGCGGCGATGCACCCGTTTGGCGCCAAACGTTCGAGGGCGACCTGCACGGTCGTTGCTAACCTTGACCGCGGAGCGGTCGCACGATCGAGCCCACGCTCGGCGACGCGCTTCGCGCCGCCGCCTCGCGTGGTCGACCGAGCCAGGCGACCTGCACGGTCGTTGCTAACCTTGACCGCGGAGCGGTCGCCTAGCTCGGTCGAGGGCGCGGCACTGGAAATGCCGTAGGCCCGCAAGGGCCTCGAGGGTTCAAATCCCTCCCGCTCCGCCACGCGAACTGGGCCTGGTGACCTCGAACCTACTGCTGCTTCTCTTTCTGGGCCTGGTAGTTCTTTATCGCGCCGACGATCAGCACCGCGATCAAGCCGATGAAAATGCCGGCGAAGATCATCACCCCTGGCTTGAACGGCGTCCTGCCCTCCAGCACCACGGCGATCGCGAGCGGGATGAAGAACGCGGCAGCCACCGCCGGGCCGCTGCCCGGAGGAAAGAGCTCAACGCCGGGCAGGGGACCCCACATGGCGGCCACCATAATCCCTCCGGTCAGCCACCACGTCAGAGATGATCTTCATCCCATGGGTGATCCGATCCAGCTCACGCTGCCGCGGGACTTCAAACTCACTCGAACGCAACAATCGCTTGTGGGCACCGGACCCTCGGAACGACAGGTCCAGTTCGGCCCACTCCGATGGAGCTCGCGCCTGCCGCTGACGCTCGGGCTGGTGCAGCTCTTGATTCGCGCTCTGGGCCCTCGACCATTTCTGCGCAGCCTGGGCGCGCCCGCCCGCCGCATCCTGGAGAAAAACGCAGACGCCGGGACGCTGGTTGTCGAGTCGGAGAACGATTCGTCGCTGGGAGGCCGGCCCGCAATGCTGCTGAAGGCCCGCTACTCCAAATCCGGAAAGCAACTGCAGCTGCACGGCTACTTCACGTTCTCCCGCACGAAGCCCGTCTATCTGTTCCTGATAGCACCTGGAAGTGACCCGATGGACTGGGCTGATCCCATAGCGGAGCGGATCGTCTGGCCCGCAAACGGCTAGCGGCTTGTTCGACTCCTGGCGAACCCAGGACCGCATGAGCGCGTTGAAGAGTCGGCGTGAGCGCCTAGCAAGATGAGAGGCCGAACAGCGTTTGCGAGCTTGGTGTCGACGAGGAGGGCCCGCGTACTCGCCTGCTTGACGGTGGGCTGCCTGGCCGCCCTCGCCCTGGTCACCACCAACCTCTTCAGCGCCTCGGCGCAGCCCCTGCCAGGCACGAGCTGCAACCTGTTCCCGGCCAGCAGCATCTTCAACACCGACATCTCGAGCTTACCGGTCAACGCGAAGAGCGCGACCTGGATGAGCAACATGACGCAGAACGCGAACCTGCACCCTGATTTCGGGACGTTCGCGCAGGAGTACGGCATCCCCATCAACGTCGCGCCGCCTCCCACGACTCCCACGCATCTGACGCCGACTTTTCTGTATGACTCGGAGAGCGACCATCCAGCCGAGGGTTACCCAATCGACCAGAGCACCCTCATCGAGGGCGGCCCAGGAGCTCCGTCCGGCAGTGACCGCCATGCGCTCGTCGAGGACAAGAACCTCTGCAAGCTCTACGAGATCTACAACCTGCAGAACTTCACCAACGGCCAGACCCCGTCCGCCGGGTCAGGCGCCGTCTGGGACCTCACCTCCAACAACATGCGCACCAACGGCTTCACGTCCGCGGACGCCGCGGGGCTGCCGATGGCGCCGCTGCTGCTGCGCCCGGATGAGATCCTCGCCGGCAGCATCACCCACGCGATTCGCTTCACGACGCACTGCACGGCGAACAGCTACATCTGGCCTGCGTCGCACAACGCGGGGTCGTGCAGCAGCAGCTTCCCGCCGATGGGCGCCCGCTTCCGGCTGAAGTCGGCGTTCAACATCTCCGGGTTTGCGGCGAACACGCAGGTCGTCCTCAATGCGTTCAAGCACTACGGCCTGCTCCTGGCCGACAACGGTTCCGACTGGTACTTCCAGGGAACCACTGACGATTGGTGGGGCACGACGGCCGGCAACGCCCTGGTCGCTGATCTCAAGACCATTCCCGCAAACCAGTTCGAGGCCGTCGACGAATCCGGGTTGAACGGCACGGCGGGCTCCTACGCCGCCACCCCGCCTCCCGCTCCCGGGGCGCCAGTCGCCGTCGGCGGTGAGGCGTCGGCGAACGTTTACTGGACCGCGCCGGCAACCGGGATCACGAGCTATACCGTCACGGCCAGCCCCGGCGGCGCGAACGCTGTCGTGGGAGGCGGGTCGCTCAGCGCGACCGTCAACGGTTTGACCGACGGAACCGCTTACACCTTCACCGTTTCGGCGGCCAACTCGATCGGGAGTGGGCCAGCTTCGCCGGCGTCCAATGCGGTCGTGCCCGGTCGCGGCGCGTACGTGCCGCTCGTGCCGGCCAGGATCCTCGACACGCGCAGCAGCTCGCCCCTCGGGCCTGGCCAGACGTTGAACGTCACGATCACGGGTCATGGCGGAGTGCCTGCCAGCGGCGTCATCGCGGTGGTGCTCAACACGACTGTGACCGGAACCACGGCGGCCAGCTCGCTCACGGTGTGGCCGGCAGGCGTGCCGAGACCGACGACGTCGAACCTGAACTGGACCGCGGGCAAGACCGTGCCGAACCTCGTGGTCGTGGCGCTCGGCACGGGAGGCCAGGTCAGCATATTCAACCCTTCCGGCAGCACCCAGGTCGTGCTCGACGTCGAGGGCTACTTCGCCGCGCCCACGGTCTCACCGCCGGCAGCGGGCCTATACAACGGGATAGTGCCCAATCGAATCATGGACACGCGCATCGGCCTCGGGGCGGCGAAGGCACAACTCTGCGCTGGGCAGACCATAACCCTGCAGGTTTCGGGCACGCCGAACGTACCCAGCTCCGGGGTCGCGGCGGTGATCCTGAACGTGACCGTGACCAACACCGTCGTCTCGCCGAGCGCGCTCATCGTGTGGCCCGCCGGCGCTCCTCAGCCCCTCGCGTCGAACCTGAACTTCGTGGTGGGCCAGACCGTGCCCAACCGCGTGATCGTCAAGCTCGGCGCCGGTGGGGGCGTGAACTTCTACAACTATTCCGGCCACGCGGACGTGGTGGTGGACGTCGTCGGCTGGTTCACGGACGGGTCAGTGCCGCTGGGCGGCAGTCGCTTCGTCGGCGTGACGCCGGCGCGCATTCTCGACACGCGCAACTCGAGCAGCCTCGGTCCAGGGGGGACGCTCGTGCTGCCCGTGGCCGGGCACGGTGGCGTGCCGTCGATGGGCAGCGGCGTGCCCCCGACGGCGGTCATTCTCAACGTGACCGTCACCAATCCGAGCACGGCGAGCTCCCTCACCGTCTGGCCCGACGGCTCCGCACGGCCGACCACCTCCGACCTCAACTTCGTGCGCGGGCTGACAGTGCCGAACCTGGTGGTGGAGAAGCTCGGCCCGAGCGGATCGATCGACATCTTCAACCCGTCGGGTACTGTCGACGTGGTCGTCGACGTCGTCGGCTGGTTCGGCTAGAACCTCAGACGAACGCGATGGCCTCGTACACCGGGCCGCGCGTCACCCAGTCACCCGAGAACGTGACGTGGTGCGCGTTCTGTTCCCACGGGTCATTGGTCCAGTAGTCGTTCGGCCCGTCCAGGCCCGTCAACGTCACGAAGTGCGTGCCTCCGGTCGGGAGGTCCATGCCGACGATGACCGGATAACCCGCGCTCAGATAACCGCGTATCCACGCCCAGGAGGGATGCCAGCTCACGATCGTCGTGTGGCCGGGGATGTTCAGAGCCGAGTTGTAGATCTCGCCGCCTCCGCCGAACCACGAAGCGTGCGCGGCGACGGTCCCGGGCGTGACGTTGTGAAAGCCGAAGTGCGTGTAGACCATGGCCAGGTCGCTGAGCAAGCAGCCGATCTGCCAGACGGCTTCCGCGCTCGGGCCGACCGGTTGCGCGCCCCAGCGTGAGTCGCGCTGGTTGTAGTACGAGCCCCAACCGTCGCTGATCACCTCGGGGTCGACGTAGCGGCGCTCGAAGCTGCCACCGCCGCCGTTGAAGCCGCGCGCGATGTCCCAGCCGGGCCACGTCGCGGATGGGGTGAGCGCCGGCGCGCTGCCGAACGCGCGCACATCGCCGTGGCGGTCTAGCACCCAGCCGCCCGGCGAGCCGGCCGGGGCACTGGTCCACATGACGATGGAGTCGGCCACGTCCTGGCCCGGCCACAGGGGTGCGTCGGCCACCGAGGGAGCGCCGCCCCACGGGTGGATCCCGCCCGAGCCGTCCAGCGTGTAACCCTCGCCGGGCGCGCCGGGCACGAGCGCAAAGCCACGCGCGAAGTCCTTGTGCGGCCAGGTGGGATTGCCGGACACAGATGGGGCGCCGCCGAAGGGGTGAAACCCACCAAGGTTGTCGAGCACGTAGCCCATGACTGCGCTCGGTGTGCTTGCAGGCAGGACGACAAAGCTGCGGGCGCTGTCGGTCCCGGGCCAGTACGTGAATCCCCCGACCTCGGGCGCGCCGCCGAAGGGGTAAAGCTGACCGTAGCCGTTCATCACCCAGCCCGCGGGCCGCTCGGCCGACGACCAGGGCGCCATCTCGATGGCGCGGGCGAAGTTGAGACCGTCCCAGTACGCGCCAGGCTGGATTCGCGGCGCGTCGCCGACCGCGTGGATGCCACCGTTGGCGTCCATCACGTAGCCGCCGGTGGCGTCGGGGAAGAGCGCAAGACTCTGGGCCTCGTCCCGGTGCGGCCAGGACGCGGTGGTGGTGAGCCGCGGCGCCGAGCCGACAGGGTGCACGTCGCCCCAGCCGTCGAGCACGTAGAGGTGGTCGCGGTTGTCGACCACCGGCCGAGCATGGCTGGTCAGGGACAGCAGCCTCTGGGCGGCGGGCTGCAGGAAGAGGGCGGGCAGCAGCGCGATGATCGAAGCCAGCAGCAGGAAACGGCGACGGGACCTGTTGGGCACGAGCAGTCGATGTTAGACAGGCCGCACGCGGCCCGTCAATCGAGATGGCTCGAGATCGGGCGAGGCAAGCCTCCGACTGTCCGCAATTAACCAAGCCTTACATCGTTGGCGTCGGTGTGTCGGCACGTGCGGCCCAGAATGCCGCCCGTTTGCTCCTGAAAAGGCTGGCCGCGCCACTGGCCGGCGGCGTGATTCTCGCAGCGGTTGGACTGACGCCGGCACCGGCGTGGGCGTCCAGCGTTCCAGCGCTTGACCACGTCTTCGTGATCGTCATGGAGAACCACTCGTACGGCGAGATCATCGGCAGCCCGTCGGCGCCGTATGTCAACAGCGTGGTCAAGTCAGGAGGCCTGGCCACCGATTACTTCGGGGTCACGCATCCGAGCTTGCCGAACTACCTCGCGTTGACCGGCGCGAGCACCTTCGGGATCAGTTCCGACTGCACCACCTGCTGGGTGTCGGCCGGGAACATCGCGGATGCACTGGAATCAGCGGGCCGAACGTGGAAGGCATACGAAGAGTCGATGCCGTCGGCGTGCTTCGTCGGCGACAGCTATCCGTACGCGCAAAAGCACGACCCGTTCATCTACTTCAACGACATCCGCACGAATACCTCGCGTTGCCAGAGCCACGTCGTGCCTTATTCACAGCTGGCGTCAGACCTGCAATCGACCACGACCACACCAAGCTTCGCGTTCATCACGCCGAACATGTGCAACGACATGCACGACTGCAGCGTCGGCACGGGTGACTCGTGGCTGCAGCAGCAGGTGCCGGCGATCCTGAGCTCACCGGCATTCAAGACTCAGCATTCCCTGCTGGCGCTGACCTGGGACGAGGACGACTCCTCAGGCGCGAACCAGGTGCCACTGATCCTGGTCGGAAGCGGCGTCACGACGGGCCTCACGAGCGCGATCGCCTACAACCACTACTCGCTGCTGCACACAATCGAGGCGTCGCTCGGCGCGACCACACTCACGGCGAACGACGCGGGCGCATCGGTGATCAGTGACATTCTGTCCCCGGCGCCGGCACCGAACGCTGCCGTCACCTCGAACGCCGCGGCGGCGCTCCCGCAGGACATGCTGCACTTCGGCCTGGCCAACCAGCCGACCGATCTCTCGTGGATGACCTCCAGCGGCGTGCCGTGGCGTTACCGCTATCAGTACCTGTCCGCCGGCGTCAACACGGGTAGCGGGTGGGAGACGTGGGACTCGCCCGCCGGCCAGTTCGCGACGCTCTACATGAGCGCGTCAGCCGCCAGCGGTTACATCCCGGTGTTCAGCTACTACGAGCTGCTGCAGTCGAGCCCGTCGACCGGCACCAACGAATCAGACCGCGACTACAGCAACCTCAACAACACCGGCACGATGGCCGCGTACTACGCGAACTTCAAGCTGCTCATGCAGAAGGCGGGCGCTTTCAACAGCACTGTCGTGGTCCACGTCGAGCCTGACCTGTGGGGCTACCTCGAGCAGCGGGCCGCGGGCGGTGCGGCGTCGACGGTGAGCGCGAGCGTCGCCAGCTCCGGGTTCGCCGAGGCCGCGGGCCTGCCGAACACCGCCCAGGGATTCGCGTTCGAGCTGCTCAAGCTTCGTGACACGTACGCGCCGAAGACGGTGCTCGCAATCCATGCATCTCCATGGGGCAGCGGCGTGGACATCGCGAGCGATCGGCGATCGAGCGTCAGCGCGACAGCCGAGGCCGACACGACCGCCGCGTTTCTCAACTCGGCGGGCGTAGCGAGCAACCCGTACGGAAGCACCTGGGACCTCGTGTTCAACGACATCGACGACCACGACGCAGGCTGGTGGGAGCAGCAGGGTGCCGACAACGCCTCGTTCACACACTGGTGGGACCCGTCGAACGTCAACCTGCCGAACTTCAGCCGCTACCTGGCATGGGTCGCGGAGCTGCACGCCAGGACGGCGCGGCCGCAGGTGGTGTGGCAGGTCCCGGTTGGCAACCAGTACTACACGACCATGAACAACACGTGCGGCCACTACCAGGACAACGTCGGGCCGTACTTCATCGCGCACGCAAGCTCGCTGTACTCCGCAGGGCTGATCGCGGTCCTCTTTGGCGCCGGCAACTCCTGCCAGACCAACAACACGGATGTCCAGCACGACGGTGTCACGAACAACAACGGCCTGCCGACGACGGACCTGGCGGGCTACTGCAACGCGTGCAACACGCATGCGTCGACCGTGTCCGACGATGACGGTGGTTACCTGCGCGTGTTCGTCGGTCAGTACTACGGAGCGACCGCCTGCCCGGTGACTCTGAACCTCCCCGGTGTGGAATCGACAACCGAGTTCGGCCTGTCGGTCTCCGTGAGCTGCTCCACGAGCCGTTTCGACATCCAGCAGTTCGACACCACGCTCAACCAGGGCTGGTTTGCGCTCGCTTCGACCACGCCCACGGCCGGAGCGTCGAGCGCGACGGCCGACGGCTACCCCGGCCACGCTTACCAGTTCCGGGCGCGCGCGCTGCTCGCGGGCGGCGTCTGGAGCAGCTGGACGGCGGCGACCACCACCGTGTCGGCGACGGCGACCCAGTCGCACCCGTACAGCGGGCTGTACACGATGGATGGATACGGCGGCGTCAACGCAGACAGCAGCCCGCCGCTGGCCGCCAGCGCCTACTGGCCGGGCTGGAAGATCGCCCGCGCGGTCCATGCCCAGCCCTCGGTGGTGGACGCCGGCCTGGTGCTGGACGGCTGGGGCGGCCTGCACCCGTACGGGGCGGCGATCACCGTCAGTGGAGCGGCTTACTGGCCGGGCTGGGACATCGCCCGCGACTTCGCCTTCCTGCCCGACGGCTCCGGCGGCTACGTGCTCGACGGCTGGGGCGGCCTGCACCCGTTTGCGGTCAGCGGCCACGCGCTTCCTCCGGCGGCCACCGGCGCGGCCTACTGGCCGCACTGGGACATCGCCCGCAAGGTGGTGATCTTCTCCGACGGCTCAGGTGGCTACGTGATGGACGCATGGGGCGGTCTGCACCCGTTCGGGATCGGGGGTGGCACGCCGGCCGCGGCCACTGGAGCCGCCTACTGGCCTGGATGGAACATAGCTCGCGACGTGGTGTTGATCCCTGGGACGCACGCGGGCTACGTCCTGGACGGATATGGAGGCCTGCACCCGTTCAACGGTGCGCCGACGATGGCGGCGCCTGCTTACTGGCCGGGCTGGGACATTGCGCGTGGGGTGTGGTTGCTGCCCGGGTCGACCCTGGCCGCGCCGGCCGGCTACACGCTGGACGGATATGGCGGACTGCACCCGTTTGGCGGCGCGCCGGCTCTCACGGGTACCCCTTACTGGCCAGGCTGGGACATCGCCAAATCACTTGCGGGAGCGTAGGGTCCCGCCCCAACTTGACCGCGGGCTCGGCGATGGACCATCATCGACAAAGAGACAAGCGGTTCGCGATTCCCGACGGTTCGGAAGGAGGCTGTGGTGATGGTGCGACGTCTCTTGTTTCTTTGCTCCTGCGCCGCCCTGGTCGTGCTCGCGCTCGTTCCGGTCAATGCGGCGGCCAAGATCGGCATCAGCATCTCGTTCTTCTCTGGCGCCGTCGGACCGGTTGCCAGCGGCTCGGCGCACTGGACCAACACCGCGTCGAACGACGCGGACCCGTTCTCGGTTCAGATCGATGTGTCCGATGGCAGCGGCGCGCCAAACTTCTTCAGCAGCTTCGGCGGGATCGACTTCCACCACGTGCCGGCCAGCGCACCCGCCACGCCGCCCGCATTCGATTTCATGGCTGACAAGTCGGCGGCGAGTGGCGGCTCACCCCGCTTGGTGATTCAGTTCAGTGACGGCGGCGACATGGAGTTGCGCCCGCTGGCCTGGACGGCGACGACGTGGACGCATGAGGACGGCAGCTCGACCGACTGGGACGTGCACAGTCCCACGTGTCCGTTCGTGTTCGAGACGAGCTATGCAGCCGGCCTGGCGTGTCACGCCGGCGCATCGGTGACGGGAGCGTTCATCGTCAGCGACTCCGGCTGGCTGAGCGCGCCCTACACGAACTGGATCGACAACATCCAGTACGCCGGCACGACCATCTCGCAGCCCTCAGACAACTGAGAGCCTCTTCTTAGGTCTTAACCGCGTCGCGCAAGATAGGGTCAACCACCGGCGTTGTCATGTAGGGTTGTCGCCCTGCATGCGTGGTTTCCGGGCGGGTCTGGCGCCCGCCGCGAGGCGTGGGGCTTCGGCGCTGGCGGCGCTCGCGATCGTGGCAGCGACTCTGGCCACGCAGCCGCCGGCCAGCGTCGCTGCCATCGGCAGCTGGCTCAGTCAATTCAACACCTGGCGCTCGGTGTCGGGGCAGTCCGCCCTCACCGAGAACACCACGTGGAGCGCCGGCGACTATGACCATGCCGTTTACATGGTCAAGACCGGGCAGGTAACACACTCAGAGAACCCCACCAGTCCCTACTACTCGGCGGCAGGCAACACGGCGGCTCAGGACGGCAACATCTTCGTCAGCTCGACCACGGCCACGTCGGATACGCAGGCGATCGACTGGTGGATGGGCGCGCCGTTCCACGCCATGGCGATGATGGACTCGCGTCTCACGCAAACAGGATTTGGATCGTATCGGGACGCCACCACATCTCCCTGGCAGATGGGCGCGACGCTGGACGTCATCCGCGGAAACTCGTTTACCGGAGGACAGTTTCCGGTCGTCTTTCCCGGCAACCTTTCCTCCGAGCCCCTGACGTCTTACAGCGGCAACGAGTTCCCCAATCCTCAGAGCGCGTGCCCCGGATACACGGGCCTGCCGGTTTTCATCGAGGTCGGCGCCAACGTGAGCACGACGGCCGGCCCTGTGCACACCATCATCGGGAACGGAGTCTCGCTCCCGAACTGCGCGATCGACTCGACCAACGCCTCGCTCAGCCCTTACCTGACGCCGCGTGGGGGCGTGATCCTCATGCCCCAGAGTCCGCTGCAGAACGGAGTCACCTACACCGTGGCGCTGACGGTGAATGGACTTCCCTACACGTGGTCGTTCACGGTCGGCGCTTTCAGCCCGGCGTGCAGCGTCGGCGGTACAGGCGCTTCGACGGTGAGCTCGATCAATCCGGCCTCCGGCTCGACGTCGGGTGGCACCAGCGTCACGATCCGCGGCTGCGGCTTCACCGGTGCGACATCCGTCCACTTCGGCGCGACCGCGGCGAGCAGCTTCAGCGTGGATTCCGGCTCACAGATCACAGCTGTCAGCCCGGCGGAGGCCGCCGGCGTCGCGGACGTCACGGTGACGACGATTGGCGGCACCAGCGCGACGTCCGTCGCCGATCAGTTCCGCTTCGTGCCCCCGGCGGTGTACAACCCGCTCACGCCGTTGCGCGTGCTCGACACACGGAGCTCGAGCTCTCTTGGCCCTGGCGGCAGCCTCAACCTCCAGCTCGGTGGTGTCACGGTGCCGGCTAACGCGACCTCGGTGATTTTGAATGTGACAGCCACCGATACCACCGCAGCCAGCTCGCTCACCCTCTATCCCACCGGCGGCGTCCTGCCGGTGGCGTCCAACTTGAACTGGGTCGCGGGGGAGACGGTACCCAACCTGGTCTCCGTCGTTCTGGGCACGGGAGGCTCGGTGACCATCTACAACCCGTCCGGCCACGTCGACGTCGTGGTCGACCTGGAGGGCTATTTCGCGCCTTCGGCCAGCGGCACCTCCGGCGAGTTCGTCTCCTTGCCGCCGGCACGCATCACCGACACGAGGACGGGCAGTGGCATGCCGAACGCCGGCATGAAGATGAGCCCGTATTCGACCCTGACCGTACAGGTCACCGGGATGGGGAATGTGCCGGTGACCGGAGCTGCGGCAGTCGTCCTCAACGTCACGGTCACCGGGACCACCGCCAACGGCGGTTACATGATCGTGTACCCGACCGGTCAGGCGACTCCGCTGGCTTCGAACCTCAACTGGATGGCAGGCCAGACGGTGCCCAACCGCGTGGTGGTGCCTCTCGGCACGGGCGGCAAGGTGTCCTTCACCAACGCCGGCGGTTACACGCAGTTGATCGTAGACGTCAACGGATATTTCACCGATGCCACCGCGAGTGGCGCCAGCTACGTCGCCCTTGCACCTAACCGCATCCTCGACACGCGCAACGGCACTGGCGGGTTCAGCACCAAGATCGGCGCGGGCCAGACCATCGCGGTGCAGGCGTCTGGCCTGGCCGGCGTGCCGGCGATGGGGAGCGGCACCCCGCCGCAGGCGGTGATTCTGAACGTGACCGTCGTGAACCCGACCGCTTTCGGCTGGTTCATCATCTACCCCGACGGGAGCGCTCAGCCCCTCGCCTCAGATCTCAACTTCAACGCCGGTCAGATCGTCCCCAACCTGGTGGTGGTGAAGCTGGGCCCCAGCGGGAAGATCGACCTGTTCAACGCCAACGGTTCGAGCGACGCCGTGATCGACGTCGAGGGGTACTTCGGCTAGTAACCGGTCAGGGTGCGGGCGATGTCGCGCCCCCAGTACGGCGCTGCAGGTGGCGCGGGCGCGTTCCCGAACGCGTGCAACCCGCCGTAACCATCGAGCACGTATCCACCCGGAGTCGCTGCGGTGGAGCCGTTGAGGATCACGACCGAGCGCGCGATGTCCCAGTGCGGCCAGTACGCGCTCCCCGTGATCGTGGCGGGCGTGGCCTCTCCGCTGGCAGTGAATGAGTGGAGGCCGCCCCAACCGTCGAGCACGTAGCCCGAATGCGTGCCTGGAATCAACGCGATGTCGTTGGCGATGTCCCAGCCGGGCCAGTACGCGGTGAGTTGAACCGCGGGCGGGCGGGCGGTGCCGATGCCGAATGGATGGACGCCGCCGAAACCGTCCAGCACGTAGCCGCCGGTGCCGTCGGAGAAGATCACGACCTTGCGTGCGATGTCCCAATGCGGCCAGTACGAGTCGATGGACGCCGCCGGCGGCATCGGCTTGCCGTTGACGGAAAACGGATGGAGCCCTCCGTATGCGTCGAGGACGTAGCCGCCGGAACCATCCGGAAGGAAGGCGAAGTCTCGCGCGATGTCCCAGCCGGGCCAGTACGCGCTGGTCGTCACCGTCAGCGATGCGCCGTACGGATGCAGGCCGCCCCAGCCGTCGAGCACGGCTCCCGAGTCGGGCGCGCCGCCCGGCAGCGCCCTGCCCGACCTGGCGATCTGCCAGCCCGGCCAGTAAGCGCTGGTGGACAGCGGAGGGCTGCCGTCGGCGTTGACGCCGCCGTACACGTCCTGCGTGTACAGGCCCTGGTAGGGATGCGACTGCGTCGCGTTGGCATCGACGGTCGTGGTGGCGCTCGAAAACGCACCCACCACGCCGGCCAGCGAATGTGCGCGCACCCGGAACTCGTAGCTGTGGCCGGCAAAGCCTTCGGCGGTCGCAGAGGTGCCGCTGTGGCTGAGGTAGAACCAGCCCTGGCCGATGGTGTTGTCGTACTCGGTGACGTCGTAGTAAGCGACCGAGCAGGTTCCGGCCGAGAACGTGACGGTGAACTCGGTGGTGCTCTCCGTCGTGGGCAAGCTCACGGATGTCGGACACGAGAAGTACGTGCTGAGCTCCGACCAGAGCTCCGACCGCCCGCCGTCGTAACCGAGGGCCCAGATCCCCATGCCCCGGATGCCGCTGGAGTTCACGAGGCCGTACTTCACCCCGAGGGACTGCGTGTCGTCGAAGTACAGCTCTTCATAGCTGCCGGCGTTGTAGCCGCAAGGATCACCCGATCGCGGGCTGTACCAGGCCGCCCAATAGGACTGAGCCTGGCTGTCCCAACGCACGGCGGGATGGGCGCACGTCAGGTCGGTCATCGCCTGCGCATAGCTTTCGGCCACTGCGCTGGGCGATGGCGAGTACGGTGTGGTGTCGACTGTCTTGAACCGGTAGCCGTACCAGGGGACGCCGAGGATGATCTTCGAGGCCGGCGCTTTGGTGAGGTACTGCGACACCGACAGCGTGTCGTTGTAGGTCCAGCCGTTCATCGGGGCGTTGGGTCCCGCCCGGCCCGACATGTTGTCGAACGACATGTCGTAAGCCATGATGAACATCGCGTCGACGACCGGCGCCAGGGCGTCGATCCTCATCAGGCCAAAGTCCCAGCTGGCCGATCCCGAGTAGGTGTCGATGGTGACGAGCGCCTGCGGCCACTTGGCGTGCACCTGCGTCGACAGCTGGGTCATGAAGTCGGTGAGGCCGGTCTGGATGTTGGGATACGTGGAGCTGGTGTAGCCCTCGAAGTCGATGTTGACTCCGTCGAAACCGCGGTTTCCGATGGCGCCGATGATGTTCGACAGCGCGAGCTGCGTGCTCGGAGGGTACGTGACAACGTCGTTGAGAGCGGCCTCGCCGGTGTCGCGCACGGTGAGCAGGACGCGGTCTCCGGACGCGTGGGCGTTGTTGATCATGTTGACGAGGTCCTGGCTGAAGTAACCCTGCCAGCCGCCATCGCTCTGGTACCAGGTCCCGTCGTAATTGAGCTTGAGCGCGAAATAGTTGACCGTGCTCATGACGCGGTAATCCCACGAGCCCTGCGAAGAGAGCGCCCAGTACGGCGCGAATCCCATCACCTCTTTCTGCAGGCCGGCCTTGTTGTAGGAGGTGGAGAGGCCGGCGGAGCGGATGGCGCTGCCCGCCAGCACCTGGCGCGGAAGGATCTTCGCGTCGGTCGCGGGGACGAGGTGCAGGGCGTCGTTCAGGTGCAGGGCCTCCTCGCGGGTCAGCGGACCGACGAGCGGATCGCTCTGGTTGGCGTAGGCACCCGGCATCGATCGCGCCGTCCCACCGGGCTTGTAGGGTGCCGGGTTGCCGCAGGCCGCGGCCACCGCCACCAGGATCACGAAACCGGCCAGGGAACGCGAGATAGGTCTCAGGCCCAAGATGTCAGCGGCCACCTTACCCCGGCCGGCCGGGGAAGGGCAACCCACCAACCAAACTGACCCCTTGGGTCCCCTCCGCGGCCATCGCGCCTTATTTGACTGCCCCGTGACGCGCCGGTTAGAGTGTGGGGCTGCTCCGAGAGCCGCCACCCTCGATGCAACGATTAACTCACGTCGCGCTAACAGTTCTTCTAACGTTCACGCTCCCAGCTTCGCCGCTGGAGAGGGCGTCCCCGAGTATGTCCGCGACGCCCGTCCTGGCGGCGACGACCAGCGGTCCACTCCAGCGCGAGGTGTTCGGTTTCGCCCTCGCCAGCAGCCTCAGCGACCCCACCGTCGGTTACCCGACCTGGGATTTGTCGCTCGTGTCGACGGTCGCGTTCTTCGGCCTTCACGTGAACGACAACGGCACGTTCGCCTCCGACTCCGGCCTGACCGTCTGGAATTCGAGCCAGCTGACAGGCCTCGTCGGTGCGGCCCACGCCCATGGGACGAAGGTGGTCCTGACCGTCGTGCTTCAGGACTTCAGCCCCGGCACTCCTCACATGTGCGCCGGACTTGCGAACCGGGCGACCACCGTGAGCCAGACAGTGAGCCAGGTCGCGGCCAAAGGTGTTGACGGGGTCAACATCGACTACGAAGGCTTGAACGGAACGTGCCCGAACGGCCAGACGGCCCGGGCCATGATGACCGACTTCGCGCATGGGATGCGAGCGGCCCTGCCCGCGGGATCGGACCTCTCCGTCGACACGTACGCGAGCTCCGCCTCCGATCCCATCGGCTTCTTCGACATCGCCGGCCTGAACCAGTCGGTGGATTCGTTCTTCGTGATGGCGTACGACCTCGAGTACTCGAACTACTCGCGTGCGCCGACCAGCTGCAGCCAGTTCTGCCTCGGGCCCACCGCACCTCTGGCGGGCTACTACTACAACGACACGAACACGGCCGCCCAGTATTCGTCGGCCGTCGGTCCGTCCAAGGTGATCCTCGGTGTGCCTTATTACGGTCGCAAGGCCTGCGTAGGGGCCGCCACCAAGAATGCGTATCCGACCGGGGCGGTGACGGCCGACTCGTACCTGGACGCTTCCCAGGAAGCCGGCGCCTCGATGGTGAAGGCAGGCAGTTATGCCGTGCACCGGGACGCCAACGATCCCGCCGGGAACGAGCGCTGGGACACCTGGTTCAACACGAGCCTCAACTGCACGCGCGAGCTGTACTGGGACGACGTGCAGTCGCTCAGCCGGAAGTACGCGCTGGTCAACAGCGACAACCTGCGCGGAGTCGGAATCTGGACGCTCAATTACGGAGGCGGCTCTCCCGAGCTGTGGTCGGCCCTGAGCACGTATTTCGACTGCGCGGTCGGCGTGAGCACGACGGACCCCGCGACGTCGTCCGAGTTCACGGTCAGCCTGACGGCGGGTCGCTGCAACGTCGCGTACTACGAGTTCCAGCAACAGGACCTCACGTTGAACGAGAACGGAGTGCCCTTGAGGAATGCAACGCCGGCCAACGGCACCGCCTCGGAGGTGGTGGAGGGCTATCCCGGCCACTGGTACAACCTCTGGGCCCGGGCTCACACGGCGGCGGGAACGGTCACCCCGTGGGCGGTCCTGAAGATGTCGGTGGCTGCGAACGCGTCCTATCCGCATCCATACAAAGGCCTCTACACCATCGACGCCTACGGTGGGGTCAACGCCGCTGCGAGCCCGCCCGTGACCGGCACGGCCTACTGGCCGGGTTGGAAGATCGCGCGCGCCGGGCACGCCTTGCCTGGGCCGACACCCGATTCGGGGGCCGTTCTGGACGGATGGGGTGGCCTGCACGCGTATGGCGCGGCGATGACGCTCACCACAAGCGCTTACTGGCCGCGGTGGGACGTGGCGCGCGATTTTGCCTTCCTGCCAGACGGTTCGGGCGGCTACGTGCTCGACGCCTTCGGCGGCCTGCATCCGTTTTCGGTGAACGGGCACGCGATGCCGCCGGCGGCCTCGATCGACAGCTACTGGCCTAACTGGTACATCGCTAAGAGGATCGTGATCTTCTCGGACGGCACCGGCGGCTACGTGCTGGATGCGTTCGGAGGCGTTCATGGTTTTGGCATCGGGGGCGCCAGGCCTGCGGGCGTACAGCTGACCGCTTACTGGCCGAACTGGGACATCGCTCGTGACCTCGCCCTGATTCCAGGGACCCACGCGGGTTATGTCCTCGACGGGTGGGGAGGCCTGCACGCCTTCGCGCCCGGCGGACAGGCGATGCCGCCGGCGCTCAGTGGCAGCGCGTACTGGCCACGCTGGGACATAGCGCGCTCGGTCGTGATGCTGAGCAGCGCCACGACGGCTTCGCCCGCAGGCTATGTCCTGGACGGCTACGGGGGGCTGCATCCATTCGGCGGCGCACCGCCTTCCCCTGGTTTCGCCTACTGGGGCCAGGACGTCGCGAGGGACGTGACGGGCTTCTAGCGCCTTTAGAGTTGCCGGCATGTCCGCGGAAGTCGATCCGACATCGTTCCTGTTCGTGACGCTGGATTCGTGCCGCTACGACACGTTCGCCGAGCTGCGCCCACCGAATCTGTCCCGAGTCGGAACCCTGCACAGGGCGAAAGCGCCCGGCACCTTCACTTACGGCTCTCACGCCGCGATGTTCGTCGGCTTCACGCCCGGGGTGTTCGAAGTGAGAGAGCCCTACGTGAATCCGAAGTTCGGCCGCATTTTCAAGATGCGGAATCGGGGGACGGGCGACGTTCGAGCGCCGTGGGTGCTGCTCGACGGACGCAACATCATCGAGGGATTCAAGTTGCTCGGATACCGAGCCATCGGCGCCGGTGGTGTCAACTGGTTCAATCCGGCGACGCCGACCGCTCAGGTCCTGGTCGCCGACTTCGACGCCTTTCATTTTGGTGGCAGGCCCGCGTCGGTACGGCGGCAGACGGAGTTCCTGTGGCATCACATTCGAAACGGCGCGGGCGCGCAAAGGCTGTTCGTGTTTCTCAATGTGGGAGAGACGCACGTTCCTTATTACTTCGAGGGCGCTCCCTGGTCACCGGAGCGCAACCCGTGCCGGCCTTTCCGCGATGACAACGACGCGGTCGAGTGCCGCCGCCGCCAGCGCGCGTGCCTCGAGTTCGTCGACCGCGAGCTGGCGCCGCTGCTGGACGCATTTCGAGACGCCAACATCATCGTGTGCGCGGATCATGGCGACGCCTGGGGTGAAGATGGGCTCTGGGAGCACGGAATACACCACGAGAAGGTGCTGGAGGTGCCCCTGCTGATGCGTCTGCAAAACTCTCCTGCAACGGCGTGATCGCCAGGGCGCGGATCGCGATCGCGGTGACGTGCATCACGGTGCTGGCGGCGTGTCAGACCTCGGCAGCAACATCCACGACTTCGCCCCCGGCGCCGAGCGGGATCCACAAGATCCAGCACGTGGTCGTGATCATGCAGGAGAACCGCAGCTTCGACGAGTACTTCGGCATGTATCCGGGCGTCGACGGCCTGCCGCGCCAGAACGGCCGCTTC
Organism: Candidatus Dormiibacterota bacterium; assembly: GCA_035689345.1. Taxonomy (GTDB): domain Bacteria; phylum Chloroflexota; class Dormibacteria; order Dormibacterales; family Dormibacteraceae; genus CF-118. Next base: position 7,698 of record DASSLR010000091.1, on the reverse strand, counting down.
ACGGTCTGTTCACCGGATCCGCACACCCTTTCGTGCATGAGTCCATATCACGATTCCAACGACGTCGATGCCGGTGGGCCGCACGCTCACGCCGCCGCGGTCGCGGACATCGACGGCGGGAAGATGGACGGCTTCGTCGCCCAGGCTGAAATCAACCCCGCGCCGCACAACATCGACGTCATGGCCTACAAGGACGCTCGCGACATTCCGAACTACTGGAACTACGCCGACCACTTCGTGCTTCAGGACCGCATGTTCGAGTCGGTCGCTTCCTGGAGTTTTCCCGAGCACCTCTACCTGGTCTCAGAGTGGGCGGCCAAGTGTTCCCGGCAGGGAGACCCGATGAGCTGTCGTGTCGGAGGCACCGAACCGCCGCAGCCTATAACGGGCGGCGAACTGGGCATCAGTGCCGACCAGACCGACCGCAACTACGCCTGGACCTCGCTGGCGTACCTGCTCTACACCCACCACGTGAGCTGGCGGTATTACGTTGCGGAGGGACTGCAACCGGACTGCGAGGACGGTTCCGCCACCTGCAACCCCGGACCGCAGAGGGTTGGCACCCCGAACATCTGGAATCCGCTGCCCGGCTTCACCGACGTCCGCGCCGACGGCCAGCTGGGCAACGTGGTGACGATCGACAAGTTCTACTCGGACGTGAAAGCTGGAAAGCTTCCGGCGGTCAGCTGGATAGCACCCAACGATGCGGTCAGCGAACACCCGCCTTCCTCCGTCGCCGCGGGACAGGCCTATGTCACGACCCTCATCAACGCGATCATGAGCAGCCCCGCGTGGAGCTCCACCGCGATCTTCCTGAACTGGGACGATTGGGGAGGCTTTTACGACCACGTGGTGCCGCCGGTCGTGGACAGCGCGGGTTATGGGTTGCGCGTGCCGGGTCTCGTCATCAGCCCTTACGCGAGGCCCGGGTTCGTCGACCATCAGACCCTCAGCCAGGACGCGTACGCCAAGTTCATCGAAGACGTATTCCTCGGCGGGGCTCGGCTGGATCCGAAGACCGACGGACGTCCAGACCCACGCCCGTCGGTGCGCGAGGACGATCCGCAGCTGGGCGACCTCGCGCTGGACTTCGACTTCAGCCAGCCGCCACTGCCGGCGGTGGTACTGAGCCCGCAACCCCCGCCTGGTCCCGCGTCGACCCCCTAGCGGCTCCGCGCCGGCGCTAGTCGGGTGCGGGCGGGTGCTGCAGCCGCATCAGCAAAGGCACGTCGATGACTTTCTGATGATGGAGGCCATGCCCCCAGAAGCCGTCCTCGCCCCAAGCGTCTCCATGGTCGCCGCACACCAGGGTGTTGGCATCTTTGAACGCGTCCAGCAATGGGCCCAGCTCTCCATCCAGGAACTCCAGGCACGCGGTCTGGCGCCGCCGGTGCTCGGCGGCATCGTGATGAATCCGCGGCACCCGGCTGCCTTCTCTTGGCCACGGCGCACCGTCGAAGTAGTAGGGGGCGTGCGTCTCCCCGATGTTCAGGAAGGCGAACACCGGCTGGTGGCCCTGCACCTCCAGGAGATGACGCGTGACGAATTCAACCTGTCGGTGCACCGACGGAAAGTCGCCCACGTACAGGAAGTCCTCGAAGTCTGCGATCAGCACCTGAGCTGTCGGTGTGGCGGGGTTGAACCAGCCGACCGCGCCGGACCCGACAGTTCTGTAACCGAGCGCGCGGAGTCCATCGACGATGTTGCGCCCCGTCAGGTCCACCCACGGAAGCCGCTTGTCAGCCAGCCGGCCGCCTCCCATCCTGAAGATGCGGCCGTTGGCGGGGTTGACGAACGGCTCCTCGACCTCGAAGTCGCCGGGCGTGAAGCCGACGAACATCGCCGCGTGGGAAGCGTAGGTAAACGTTCCTGGGGCCTTCGCCAGGTGCAGCGGGCCGATCTGCATGAGGTTGCGTGGCCGCAGGTCGGCGAACGTGTCGTAGCGGCATGAGTCGATGGTCACGAACAGGAACGACCGGGGATCGACGACCAGCTTCGATCGACCTTTCGCGCGGCCGGCCGGCCTGGGCTGCCGGGCACGACGTGAAGGGGCTGTCGCGCCGCTTTCCTTTGGCGGCACGAAGGTTCGAAATGCGCTCGCCAGCATCTGCCCGGTGCCCGGCCCCTCGTCGGGAAGCCCCTTGATCGACAGGGCGGGATGCACGCCGACGCGAGACGCCGCCCAACTCCAGATCCGCGCCAGGCCGGGTGGTAGGGCGCGCGCCGTGCCCGGCGCTTCTTCGTGGTGTCGCAGAGAGGCGTCGAGGAACTCCCGAGCCTTGTCCACCGGGAGCGGGTCCGCCAGCGACTCGCCACCGGTCTTGACGAATTCCGCCGCTCGCAGGCACCACGTTTCGAGGTCGGACAACAGTTCGTCGTACGTGGTGATCCAGACCGTGCGGCCGGCGCTGTCGCGCAGAGCCGTTCGGAGGTTGCGTTCGGTCATCGCGAGGGCGAGGTCTTCCGGCATCTGGCTGCGGTCGGCGAGCGAACGCGCGCACTCCAGCGGATGGCGGAGCACCACGATGCGAGGTATGTCTTCGCCGAGGACGATGTCCCAGAACGGCATCAAGACGCAGGCGCGCGGATCCTTCCATACCCATCGTCCAGCGGGGTGAGCCGCGGCGAAGATGAAGGCCGCGTTGACGCGAAGGTCTTCGAGCTCATCGCCCTCGGCCCATCCCGTGGGCGGCAGGGGTGGCGCCCACCAGGCACCGCCCAGCCTCCGCAGCAGCTCCTCGTCGAATTCTGTGATGCTGCGGGCCTCGAAGTTGCCTCTCGCGTTCCAGCGGCGGGCCTCGTAGCGATCCTCGGGCCTGGACGCGGGCAGCCCTAAGGCGTCGATCACCCCTGTGACGGCCGAGGTCCCGCTGCGGTGCGAGCCCAGGACCACGACGCCCCGCCAGCTGGGTTCGACCCCCGGCTCCATGAGGGTGGAAGCATAATCGCGCGATCGATGCATAGCCAAGCGGGCCCGGCGGTCACCAACTTCGTGCCTTCCTTACCCAAGGTCGAGCTGCACGTGCACCTGGAGGGCACTCTGCGGCCGGAGACGTTCGTGGAGCTGGCCCGCAAATATGCGGTGCCGCTTCCGGCCGGCACGGCGTCTGAACTGAGGCAGGTGCTCAGCACCGTGCAGGGCAGCAGCTTCTTTGGCGCGTACTCGGCGATGGGCATGTGTCTGAACGCGGCGGAGGACTTCGAACGCGTCACCTACGAGTACGGCGCTGAGATGGCCCGGCAGAACATCCGCTACGCCGAGGTGCACATCAACCTGGCGTTCCACCGAGCGCGAGGTGTCGATTCGGACGTCTGCTTTGCCGGAGCGAACCTTGGCCGCGACCGCGCGCACGAAGACTTCGGGGTCGAGGTGTCCTGGATCGTTGGGGTGATGCGAGCACCACGGCTTGACAGCGCTTCGCGGATGCGCGCGGCGGAGTTCAGCCTTGCGGCTGCGATCGAGGGCCGCGACCACGGCGTGGTGGCGCTTGGGCTGGGTGGGGAGGAGGTCGAAGGCGACGTGGCCACGTTCGCGCCGCTGTTCGAGCGCGCGAAAGCGGGCGGCCTTCACGTCGTACCCCATGCCGGGGAGTTGGCCGGTCCGGCCAACGTCGCGGCCGCCGTCGACCTGCTGGGCGCCGAACGGATCGCGCATGGGGTGCGAGCGGTCGAGGATGCAGAGTTGGTCCGCCGCCTGGCGAATGCGGGCGTGTGCCTGGATGTGTGTCTTACGAGCAACGTCCGCCTCAACGTGTTCCCGGACATGCAGCGGCACCCGATGAGGGCGCTCATGGACCAGGGCGTCGCGCTGACACTGAGCACGGACGACCCTGGAGTGCTCGGCGTGGACCTCAATCACGAGCTCGACGCGGCTATGAACGCTCTGAGCCTGCGCCCGACCGACATCGAGCGATTGCAGCTTCAAGCGATACACAGCTCGTTTCTTTCGCCGGGCCGCAAGGAGGTTCTGGCCGCGGAGCTCTCGGCCGAGTCCCAACGAATTCGGGTGCGGCAGTCGATGCCCTAGCATCGTCCGGTGCCAGGCCGGACGGCCATCCTGATCGTCAACGGTTACGACCGCATCGGGCTGTGGGGCCACAGGTTCGACCCGTCGGAGGCGGCCGCCTACCCCTGGATCGAGCTCTGCCTGCGCGAGGTGGCCAGGCGGTCGAAGGACAGCGATCACGAGGTGCTCGTGTGGGACAACAGCCACCTCGATGCCCAGCGCGAGGTGGCGCGACGGTTCGGCGCGCGCGTCCTTCCCTCCGATGATGAGCTTGACGTCGCGCGGCGAGAGGGTGAGGAGGCGACGCGGCGGCTGGAGCGCCTCCACATGCAGGCTCTCGAGAGACTCCTGCAGGCCACGGATGACAACTTCGAGTACGTGATCACCCTCGATACCGATGCGTTCCCCGTGAAAGACGGCTGGATCGAGCACATGAAGTCGCTGCTCGGGAACGCATCGCTGACCGGTATCTGGCGCGACGAGATGGCCGGCGTGCTCGAGCCATATGTGCATCCGAGCTGCATGTGCATACGCAGGGACCGACTGCTGCGCATGCAGTCCCCGTTCTCGTTCGAGGGTGTGCAGGACGTCGGTCAGCGAATCACGCGAGAGGTGCTCATCTCAGGCGAGCGTATCGCGCCCCTCCGCCGCAGCAACGCCCGCAACTTCCACTTTCTGGTGGGTGGCATTTACGGCGATCTCGTGTACCACCACTCAGCGGGCAGCCGCCGACCGGTCTTCAGGATGACCGTCGGAGAGGACACGGACGAACGCGTCTTCAAAAGACTGCGTGAGGCTCTGTTTGAGGATACGGACCATGTCGTCAAGGTCTTGCGAGGAGAGTCGGATGATGACCTGGGGCTGGGCGGCGAGCTGGTCCGTCCGATGATCCGCGTCAACTGGACAGGGATGGGTCCCCGCGACGTGGCCTGGCTCGATGGCCTGCCTTCAGACCTCTCGAGCCACGCCCGGATCATGCGGCGCATGGTGTGGACTGCCGAGCACGATCCACGCATCCGAGCGGTGCAGGTCCAGGGCTCGCTCGCGCGGGGCGAGGCGGACGCACTCTCCGACCTCGACATGGCCGTCGCGGTCGCGGAGGATGCGTGGCCGGCGATCGCCCTCGAAGTGCCATCGATCTTGCGCCAGCTAGGAGGCGTGCTCGACGAGAGCCAGGAGCTGACCGCCGGGCCGGACAGACCGCGTCAGATGCACGTGTGGGCCCTGTTCCAGGATGGCGTTCAGCTCGACCTGCTGGTGGTCCCCGCGGCCGGTCCGCTGGACGCAGGACCGGACGGGCGCACCCTGTACGACCCGGACGGCCTGGTTAGGCGCACGGACGATCAAAGGCGAATGGCTCCACCCGACGTGGTGGCCGGTTGGTCCTTCATTGCCTGGCACAGCCTGGCCGAAGCCATCAAGTACCTATCACGCGGCAAGCTCGCCGCAGCCGCGGAATGGCTCAGTCCTGCCCGCCAGGCGACTCTCAGCAGCTGGGCTGTGGCACATGGAGTCGAGTACGCCGGCTTCGCCAACGAGGTCGCCGCCAAGGTCGGCGTCTCATGCCCTTGGCCCGATGCCCTGGAGAAGGCCTATCCGGTTCTCGAGGCCACATCGCTGCTCTCGGCCATTCAGGCAGTGGCCGACATCCAGGATCGCTGCGACGGACTTCTGGAGCGACAGTTGGGCGTGCCGCGACGCCCGCTCAGGACGTGGGTGCGTTCTCGCCTCGAGATTCTGCAATCAACGCTTGAGCACCCCGATAGCCAGCCGGAGACTCGTAGTCGGCCGGGTAGACGTCCCGCAGCACCGCGTCGACGAACGTCACCTCGGGCTGGACGGCCGCCTCGATAGCTCCAGTCCAGCCCGGCGGGTCGAAGCTGGCCACCGGGCCCAGGCGCATTGCGTCACCTGCGGTGCTGCCCACAGTGGGTCGGGGCCGGTCGACGAGAGCGCCGTGCGAAGTCGCGAACACGGAATCGTCAAGCTGACTCACGGGAAAGCCGGCGGCGCTGAGCGCTTCTTTGAACTTCGCCAGGACGGGGTAGGGGTCGGAGCAGAACCGGTCGTAGCCGAAGGCGATGGTGCGGTCGTCAGGCAGTTGCAGGGCAGCCTGGTAGTGATGGCTCCAGATGCGCGCCGCCCCGACCGCGGTCGGGTCGACCCAATCGATCGGCTTCTCGAAACCGGGCAGGAGCTGGATCGTGCCGAGACGCATGAGGCTCTGGACAGTCCCCGTGTAGTGGCGGAGCGTGAGCACGAACAGGGCATCCGGAAAAAGCTCCATCAACTGCGGCGCGATCATCAGGTTGCGGGGAAACGAATCGACGAATGCCGCCCGTCCCTCTTGGTCAGCCGCTCGGGTGATGAATTCGATGGAGTGGCGCTGAGCTTCACGAATGTACCGGTCCCTGTACGCCTCCCAACCAGCCGGCACCAGGCCGGTGAGGCCGCCGTGAAGCTGCATCGGCAGAGCGCCATGGGTGAGATAGAGCGCGCGGTATTCGCCTGTGTTCAAGACGGAAGGTGCGCTGCCGATGTAGTTGCCGATCATCGTGGTGCCCGAACGCGGAGAACCGAGCACGAAGATCGGCCGGATGGACATCAGCCCCGAATTGTCGTTCAAGTCGACTAACATCTGCGGCCTGCGATGCAGCGTGGCGGAGCCTCGACCATGATCCCGGTCAATCCCTTCGACAGACGGGCGCGTCCTGATCCCTACCCCGTCTACCAGTACATGCGGACCGTTGATCCCGTGTACCAAAGCCCAGTTGGCTTCTGGATCCTGACGCGATACGAGGACTGCCGGGCCGTGCTGGAGGATCCGCGCTGGAGCCACGACGCCGACCGCCTGCTCGAGCCGAACCGCGGACCGGCCGATCCGGTGGACCCGCTCGTGCGGTTGGTGCGCGCAAGTATCGGTTTCAGCGACAGCACGTCCCACGCGCGGCACAGGAAGGTGCTGGAAGCGGCTGTGAAGCCGGCTGTTCGGACCGTTGCGGCGCAGGCCGCCCGCATCGCGGACCGACTCACCGACCTGATGATGGAAAACGAGGGCGGGAACGTTGAGCTGATGTCCGCTTACGCCGCGCCGCTGCCGCTAACAGTGCTGGGCGATGTCATCGGACTGCCCGCCGCAGACCGCGCTCAGATCCATCACTGGGGACGAGAGGTCGCGTCGGGGCTCGACCCCGGCGTGCGATCCGCGGGGGTGATCCGTGGCGGGTCGGCGGCCATGGCGCTGGTCGAGTACATGCAGAACCGTCTCGACGAGGCTCGCTCAGGATCGCGAGGGCTTCTGAGCGCGATCGCGGCCTCGTCCCCGTCGCTCTCCACATGGGAATCGGTCGCCGACCTGATCGTCTTTCTGGTCGTCGGCGTCGAGGCGTCCTGCTCTTTGATCGGGAACGCCATGCTGGCGCTGATCCGGCATCCCGACCAGCTGGCCGAGCTGAGGCGGCGGCCTTCACTGATGGATGCGGCACTGGAGGAGTTGATTCGATTCGACGGGCCCATCCACCTCACGGCGCGCGTCGCCAACGAGGACATCATGGTCGGCAAGTCGACTATCCGAACAGGCGAGCAGGCTCTCGTGATGCTGGGAGCGGCGAATCGCGATCCGGCGCGTTTCCGCGATCCAGACCAGCTCGATCTGACACGAGACGACAATCCCCATCTGGGCTTTGGGGCTG
>DASSLR010000090.1:0-14415 GCA_035689345.1 Candidatus Dormiibacterota bacterium | reverse complement strand
CGTCGAGCTGGAGCCCGGCGACGTGCACGAGGACGAGGCCGCCAGACGGCTCGCCGCGGCCCTGTCCGGGCCGGGGCTCGAGGCTCGGCCGCCCGTGCAGAGCCAGGCCCGGCTCCTCGCCACCCGGCGCGGCCTGGTGCGTGTGCGCGGCGACCTGATCGACGCCATCAACGAGCTGGGCGGCGTGTCGGTGTTCACGGTCATGGACGGCCAGGCCGTGGCCGAGGGCGAGGAGGTGGCCGGCTGCAAGATCACGCCGGTCGCCGTGCCCGGTCGCACGGTCGAGGAGGCCGAGGCCATCTGCCGTGACCGCGGCCCCGTAGTCGAGCTGCGCCCGTTCCTGCCGCTGCGCACGTTCGTGGTCGCGACCGAAAGGTTGAAGCCGAAGGCGCGCGAGCTCTTCCGCGCGGCCGTGACGCGCAAGCTCGGCTGGTACGGCGCGGAGGTGCTGGCCGTGCGCGAGGTGGCGCGCACGCCGCAGGCGGTGGCGGCGGCGTATCGCGAGGCGGAGTCGATGGGCGCGCAGCTCGTGCTGTTCGCCGGCGCGTCCGCCATCGACCCGCTCGACCCCGCCTACGCGGAGCTGGTGAACGTCGGCGGCGAGCTGCTGCAGCTCGGCGCGCCGATGCACCCCGGCAGCATGCTGTGGCTCGGCCGCCTGCCCGACGCCGCCGTAGTCGGGGTGGCGTCGTGCGCGGGGTTCGGCCGCTCGAGCTCGCTCGACCTCCTGCTGCCCTTCGTCTTCGCCTACGGCCGCGCCGACGCGAAAGACCTGCTGCGCCTCGGCCACGGGGGCCTCATCGAGTCGGGCGCGGGCCGCCGGTTCCCACCCTATTCGTAGGCGATTCGCGGCATCGTCAGCTCCGGCCATGCGCCGTCATGCATCGCCGCCAGGTACCCGTCGACCGAGTCGACCAGCGCCTGCAGCCGCAGGCCGCGGTGCGCAGGCAGATAAGGACGTAGGTAGCCCGCGCCGCTGCGCCACTTGTTGACGGCACCGCGGCGGTTGTGGCGCCCGTAGTGCAGGCAGCCCGCCGCCACCTGGATCAAGCCTTTGTAGAAGCCGGCGTCAGGACCCTTCCGGTCGGGCACCCACTCGTGCTCCCACGCCTCGTGCGCCTCCCAGTAAAGACCCCTGTTAAAAAGATCGACGCCGATCGAGGGGTCGTCAGCCATTGCCGATAATCGATTCACCGATGGCGTCCGAGTACTCGCGCGTCAACCTGTTCAGCGACCCAATCTACCGCTACCTGCGCATCACCAAAGGCGGACCGGGCGGCGTGCCCGGCCAGGCCTCGGAGCAGGACCTCATCGACGCGGCGTGGCTGCAGCGGCTCCGCCGCATCCACCAGCTGCAGAGCGCCTGGTGGGTGTTCGCGACGGCCGAGCACTCGCGCTTCCAGCACGCGCTGGGCGCGATGCACCTCGCGGGCGACTGGACGCGCCACCTCTATCCGACGCTCGCGGCCGCGCACCGCGGCGTGCCCTCGCCGGCGCTCGTCGAAGAGACGATGCGCATGGCCGGCCTGCTCCACGACGTCGGCCATGGGCCGTTCGGCCACTTCTTCGATGAGAACTACCTCGACACGTGGGGCATCGACCACGAGGTCATCGGCCGCGCCCTGGTGGCCGGGCCGCTCGCCGAGCTCATCGGCGCGCTCGGCGCGTCACCGACCGCCGACTTCGCGCCGCGCGAACGCATCGACCCTCGCTGGGTCGCGTACCTCATCTCTCACGGCGACCTCGAGGGCTTCAAGGCGCCGTCCTGGCTGGCCGCTCTCAAGCCGGCGATGGTCGGCCCGTTCTCGGCGGACAACATGGACTACGTCCCCCGCGACGCATACATCTGCGGTGTCGCGGCGGGCCCGGTCGACGTGCAGCGGATCCTCCACTACTCCTTCATCTCGGAGCGGGGGCTGACTGTGCACGCGCATGGCGCCGAGGCGCTGTACATGTTCCTCAGCGCGCGGCTGTACCTGTATCACCAGGTCTATTTCCACCGTACCGTCCGGCGCATCGACCTGCAGCTGCGCGAGGTGTTTCGCCCGACGCTCGACCTTCTGCTCGGCGGCAACCCCCTGGAGCGCATGGGCGAGTACCAGGCCCTGACCGAGTGGTCGCTGCTTTCAGAGGTCGACCGGTGGGCGCGGTCGTCCGAGGACGGCGAGCGACGGGAGCTCGGCCGCGCGTGGTCGGACATCGTGGCCCGGCGCTTGAAGTGGAAGCTCGTCTACCAGGGCCTGTCGGACGCTCGCGACATACCGGCGGGCGCGCTGAGCGTCACGCGTGATGGGTTCGCCCGCAGCCTCCGCGAGTGCCTTCCGCCCTCGCTGCGCGACATCGAGTTCGAGGTCGACGTGGCCGCGCAGGAGTCGCGCGCCTTCAACCCGATGACCGAGACCGCAGGGATCCTTTTCTACGACCCGCTCGAGAACTCGTTCCAGCAGAGCCGCGTGCTCGACCTGTTCCGCCGCCTGCCCGTGCAGATGTCGCTGTTCAGGATCTTTGCCCGCGACGACGCGCACCGCAAGGAGCTGATCGCGGCGGCCAACCAGGTCTTGAAACCCGGCTAGAAGTCGTCGTCCCCGCCGAAGGCCCCGCCATCGTCCATCCCGTCGCCGCCCCCGTAGTCGTCGTCGCCGCCGAAGTCATCGCCTCCGTCGTCAGACGACCCCATGGTGGCGAACGTCGAGACCAGACGCTTCAGCTCCTGCTTGCCGCAATGCGGACACGCGGGGTCGGGCGAAGAGAAGCTGGGCAGCAGCGCGGACGATTTCTTGCCGCAGGCCGAGCACCGGTACTCGTATATGGGCATGGCTAGCATTATCCGATTGATCCCGATCGATGACGTTCGCGCGGCCGCCGGGCGCGCGCGTCCCTACGTGGCGCACACGCCGGTGGTGACCGTGAACGGCGCCCAGCTCAAGCTCGAGTGCCTGCAGCCGACCGGCAGCTTCAAGGTGCGCGGCTTCTTCGCCGCGGCCACCGCGCTTCCGCAAGATGCGCTGAGCAAGGGCCTCATCACCGTCAGCGCCGGCAACGCGGCCCAGGCATGCGCGTACGTCGCGCACACGCTAGGCGTGTCGTGCCGCGTCGTGATGTACGAGAACGCGCCCGACGCGAAGATCAACGGCGTGAGGCGCTGGGGCGCGACGCCGATTCTGAAATCGCGCGACCAGGTGCTTGCGTGGCTCGCCGGTGAAGGCTGGAAATCGGAGCCCGAGACCTTCATCCATCCGTTCGCGGATCCGGCCGTGGCCGCGGGACACGGCGGCGCCGGCCTCGAGATCCTGGAGGGCGTGCCCGACCTAAAGCGCGTCGTGGTGCCGGTGGGCGGCGGCGGGCTGATCAGCGGCATCGCGGCGGCGATCAAGGGCTCGAAGGGCGGCGTCGAGGTGATAGGCGTGCAGTCGGACGGCTACGCGTCGTGGCCAGCGTCATTCGCCGCCGGAAAACCGATGAGCCTGACGCCCAACACCATCGCCGACGGCACCACCGCGCCGTGCGACCCGCGCATGTTCGAGCTCCTCAAGGAGAGCGTCGATCGCTGGATCACGGTGCCCGAGCCGCGGCTGCGCACCGCGATCCCCGAGCTGGCGGCCCAGGCGAAGGTCGTCGCGGAAGGAGCCGGCGCTCTCGCTTACGCCGCGCTCGAGCAGCTGGAGCCGGGTCCCGTTACCGTGGCCGTCGTCAGCGGCGGCAACATCGACACGAAGCTGCTCGCGTCGCTCCTGAGCGCCTAATTACACAACGCCTGGTTTTGTGCACAAATTCGTGTTTTGGGGCACGGATTGAGTGCTTTTGTGCGCAAATGCGCGATTACGGGAAAGGCGCTCCTCAGTTGAGGACGTCGGAGCAGATCTTCAGCGCGGCCTGTATGTCCTGAGAAGTGATTCCCTCGTGCGTCACGAAGCGCACGCGGTGCTCGTCGGTCGCACCGCCGAGCAGGTCGCGCTTCGCGCACTCCTGCTCGAACTCCAGGCCCGTCATGCCCTCGACGTCGAAATAGACGAGGTTCGTCTCGACGCGCGTGAGGTCGCACGTGACGCCGGGCAGCTCCGCCAGCCCCTCGGCGAGCGTGCGCGCGTTGGAGTGGTCCTCCGCGAGCCGGCCGACCATCTTCTCCAGCGCCACGACGCCGGCGGCCGCCAGCACGCCTGCCTGGCGCATGCCGCCGCCGAGTCGCTTGCGCCAGCGCCGCGCCTCGTCGACGGCCTCCTTGCTGCCCAGGAACACGCTGCCCGCGGGGCAGCCGAGCCCTTTCGAGAGGCAGAACGTCACCGTGTCGCTGCACGCCGCGATGTCGGCCACGTCGATGCCCTGCGCCACGGCCGCGTTGAAGAGGCGGGCGCCGTCGAGGTGCACGCGCAGGCCAGCGTCGTGCGCGGCTTTGTAGGCGGCACGCAGGTCGTCGAGCGGCCACACGACTCCGCCATGGCGGTTGTGCGTGTCCTCGAAGCTGACGGCCGCCGTGATGGCGTAGTGGTAGTCGTCCTTCGGGTTGATGGCCGCGCGGATCTGCTGCGGCGACATGACCCCGCGCTCCGTGGTGAGCGGATGGACCTGCACGCCGCTGATGGCGGCGCTGCCCGCACCCTCGTAGATGTAGACGTGCGACTCGACGTCGGCGAGGACCTCCTGGCCCTGGCGCGCGTTCACGGCGACGCCGAGGACGTTGCCCATCGTGCCGCTGGAGACGAAGACCGCGGCCTCCTTGCCCAGCCGCTCCATGGACATCTCTTCGAGCTGCTTGACCATAGGGTCGTCACCGAAGACGTCGTCGCCGAGGGGCGAGTTGACCATGGCGTGCCGCATCTCGGGCGTGGGCTTGGTCACCGTGTCCGAGCGAAGGTCGATCACCGCCACGCGTCTACTTTAGTGTGGCTATGAGGGCGGACTCGATCCTCGCCGGCGGCGTGATCCGCACGCTGGGGCGGCGCGGCCTCGATGCCTGCTCACACCTCGCGGTGGCGCAGGGCCGCGTCATCGCCGCGGGCGGTGCCGAGGTGATGGGGCTGCGTGGACCGCGCACGCGCGTCACTCAACTTCGCGGCGCGGCGGCGCTGCCCGGGTTCAACGACGCGCACGCGCACGTCGTGTATTACGGCCTCACCCGTTTTGGCGCCGACCTCGTAGAGGCCAGGAGCGTCGCGGACATCGTCGCCGCGCTGCGCGCGCACGGCCGCGGCCTGAAGCCGGGCGAGTGGCAGCAGGGCATGGGCTACCGGGCGAGCACGCTGGCGGAGAAGCGCCCGCCCCACCGCCGTGAGCTCGACCAGGCGACCGGGGCGCGCCCGGCATTCGTCGACGAGCGCGGCGGCCACTCGCGGGTCGCCAACAGCGCGGCCCTGGCCGCGGCCGGCATCACCGCCCGCACCCCGAATCCGCCCGGCGGCATCATCGGCCGGGACCAGGACGGATCACCCAACGGGTTGCTGCTGGAGTCGGCGATGCGGCTGGTTGCGGACGTGCAGCCGCTGCCCGGTCGCACGCGCCGCAGCGAAGCGATCCTGCTCGCGCAGAAGCTGCTGCTCTCGCGGGGCGTCACCTCGGTCGGCGCGGCCGTCAACCGCGGATTCGCCGACGACCTTCTCTGCTACGAGCGGCTCGCCATCAACGGCGAGCTGCGCATGCGCGTCAACGAGTTCCTGTCGTGGGAGCTGCTCCCCGCCGCGTCCAGTCTCGGCGTGCGCGCGGGCTTCGGCGGCGACGTCGTGCGCGCCGGTCCGATCAAGGTCTTCATCGACGGCGGCGCGGACCGCGTGGCCCGGCGCGGCGGAGGCGGGACGTGGCGCACGCCTCCCGACGAGCTCAACGAGCTGGTGGCGCGCGCGACGGCGGCCGGCCTGCAGGTGGCGGCCCACGCCATCGGCGACGGCGCGATCGCCGCGATGTGCGACGCCGTCGAGAGAGCCAAAGCGCGAGGTCTGCGCCATCGCGTCGAGCACTGCACGATCTGCCCGCCCGACCTGCAGCGCAGGCTGGCCCGGCTCGGCATGGTCGCCGTCATGCAGCCCCTCGCCGTCCTGGCGCCGCGACGCGCGACAGGTTTGTTCCCGGCCATGAGCCGCAAGCATCTCGCGCCCCACCGGCCGTTGCTTGACGCGGGCGTGCCGGTCGCGTTCAGCTCCGACCTGCCGGTGACCCCCGACCCGAATCCCTGGATGGGCATCAAGGCCGCGGTCGAAGACGAGGTCAACGGCGTGAGCGTGCTCGACGCGCTGCGTGCTTACACGGCGGGCGGCGCCTACGCGAGCTTCGAGGAGACGGCCAAAGGCACGCTCGAGCCGGGGATGCTCGCGGACCTCCAGGTCTATGCGGGCGATCCGCTCGGTGCAGCGCGCTCGGGGTGGGACCGGCTCCGCCCGCAGGCCGTGCTGCTGGGCGGAGCCGTCGTCAGCGGAAAGCTCTAGCCGTTCCCCATCGGTTCGACGGGCGCCTCCGGGATGCCGGCAACCGCCGGCATCACCATGGGGGGCGTGGCGGTCGCCGCTCGGCGCGTCGTCCGGCGCGCCGCCGGTTTGCGTGCCGCCGGTTTGCGTGCTGCCGATTTGCGCGCGGCCGGTTTGCGCGCGGCCGGCTTTCGCGCCGCCGCCTTGCGCGTGGCCGTGCGCCGGGTCGTGGCGGCTCGCCTCGCCGTTGCGCGGGTGGCCGAGGTGGTGCGCGTGGTCACAATGCGCGCAAGCCCCTCGACCTGCGTGCGGAACCGCTTGACGGCGCGGTCGATCTCTCCCGGTGCCGTCGCCTTGTCGACGCGGGTGCGGATGTCCTTGACAGCAGCGTCGAATCTCTTCTGCCCGTCCTTGATGCCGCGCTCGATCTGGCGCCGGAGGTCGGGCGGGATGCGCTTTTCCGCCTGGCGCAGAGCCGAGCGGCCGGCTTTGACGGCCCGGTTGAGCCGCGATCGGGAGGTCGTACGTCTCTTAGTGGGCATGGCCACCTCCTGAAGAAAAGCCCATAACGCAGCGCGTTAGAATCGGCCCACACATGACGTCAGGGCCTGAACGCCACCTTATCAAGAAGTACGCGAACCGCAAGCTCTACGACACGCGCACGAGCAAGTACGTGACTCTCGACGGAATCGCGGACCTGGTGCGCGGGGGCCACGACATCCGGGTCGTCGATCGCGACACCGGCAACGACATCACGCAGGTCGTGCTCTCGCAGATCGTCCTGACCGAAGAGAAGCGCGGCCCGCAGCGCCTGGTCGACGCCGGCGCCGACGCGCTGCACGAACGTGGGCAGGCGCTGCTCGATTACGTGCGCAAGACGCTCAACGTGCCGGGCGAGCTCGTTTCAGAGGTCGAGAAGCGCCGCACCGGCATCGAGTCGGTGGTGGAGGAGACGATCGAGCGCACGCTGCAGCGGCTGAAGCTGCCGACGCGGCGTGATATCGACCGCCTCAACGAGCGCATCGACAGGCTGTCCGCGGACCTGAAGCGCGCGAACGGGCGCGCGCCGCGTGCCGGCGTTACGGCACCGCGTAGACGAAAGGCCGCTCGCTGACCACCGCCCGGATCACGATGTCCGACTCGACGCGATACGTCGCCTGACGCACGCGCCGGTCGCCGCGCAGCTGCTGCGTCATCAGGTCCGCCGTGTCGGCGAGGCGGTTGGTGTCACCGATGGCGAGGATCGTCCATGGCGCCGGCGTCAGGACCCCGCCGACTGTGACCCCGGCGGCGGTCTGCACGATGGGCACGCCGGCCACGACGCGCTGATCGTTCACGGCCAGCGCCTCGCCGCCTCCGGCCGCCAGGTTGTTCATCGCGTCCTGCAGGTCGAGGGCGGTCAGGCCCGACGCGTCGACGACCAGGACCACGCCGGGTCCGTGCACCGGCACCAGGCCTTCTGCGATCCGGAGCTGCCGCTGTTCCGCCTCCAGCGCCTGGTCGGCCGCGCTGTTGCCGCCTGACTGAAGCGCGCTCCGCTGCTGGTTCAGTTCGGCGATCTGGGCCTCGAGCTCGTCGTTCGCCCGGCTCAGCTGGTCGATGGAGAAGGCCAGCGTCGCGGGGTCGGCCTGGACGAGGCTTCGCTCGACCTCGGCCTGGCTGCGCAGCTGCACGGTCGCGACCAGCGCGATGAGCAGGGCGATGAGCCACACCGCCACAGGGCCCTCGGAGGAGCGCGGCCGCGCGCGCGAGCGCCGCGGAGGGTCAGGCCGGGCTGACATGGGGCGTCTCCAGGGCGGCGTCGTAGGCCGGCACGGATTGGTTGGGCGCGCCGGTGACGCGCACCGTGAGCCCGAACTGGACCTGGCGCACGCGAAGGCTCGGCAGGTTGTTGGGATCGCCGAGGGCCGACTCCATGCGGTTGCGGTCGCCGACGGCTGTGATCTTGATGGGCGAGAACAGCGGCGGGCCCTGGTCGACGATCACCTCGCCCTCCGACCCGCTGAACGAGCTCAACGGCGTGATGCGCCGGCCGCTCACCGCGACCGCCTCCGCGCCGGACGCGAACAGCAGGTTCACCAGGTCCTGCACGTCCTCGTAGGTCACGAGGTTGCGGTCCTGCCCCGACGGATCGGCGCCCGGCGGACCGCTCGTGAGCACGACCTCGACGGCCGGCCCGTGAAGCGCGGTCAGGCCGGCGTGGGCGCGCAGGTCGGCCACCTGGTTCTGGAGGCTGAGCGTCGACTGCGACTGGGCCGCCGCCTGGGATTCGAGGGAGTCGATGTCCGCCCGCAGCGACGCGATCTTGGCCCGGTCGGCCTCGTTCGTGCGCTCGAGGTCCTGCACGCTGCGCACGAGCGCCTGGTTGCGCTCGACCTGGTTGGAAGGGGTCACCAGCTGGGCCTTGACCTGGCCCGCGAGCAGGAACCCGAGGGCCAGCGCGACCAGCGCGACAAGAGCCGTGCTCAGAGGTTGAGTGCGCCCCATCCCGCGTCAATTCTGCGGTGTTCCGCTGCAGCGCCGGCGGGCCTCTGGAGTATTGTGGGTTGGCACGCATGGCGGTCGAAACGAGGGCGTCGGCTTATGAGACCGCCCAGCGGCGTTTTGACGCAGCGGCCGACGTCATAGGCCTCTCCGACGATTCCCGGCGCGCGCTGCGCGAGGTCAAGCGCGAGCTCACCGTGCACTTCCCGGTGCGCATGGACGACGGCTCGGTGCACGTGTTCACCGGCTGGCGCGTGCAGCACAACATCAGCCGCGGCCCGGCGAAGGGAGGCATCCGCTTCCATCCGGACGTGAACCTCGAGCTCGTCAAGGCGCTCGCCATGCTCATGACCTGGAAGTGCGCCGCGGTCGGCATCCCGTACGGCGGGTCCAAAGGCGCCGTGCGAGTCGACCCGACGAAGCTGTCGCTGACCGAGCTCGAACACCTCACGCGGCGCTACGCCACCGAGATCGCCCTGCTCATCGGCCCGGAGAAGGACATCCCCGCGCCGGACATGGGCACGAGCCCGCAGGTGATGGCCTGGATCATGGACACCATCTCGATGCACGCGGGCCATTCGGTCACCGCGTCGGTGACCGGCAAGCCGGTGGACGTCGGTGGATCGGAGGGGCGCGTCGACGCTCCCGGTCGCGGCGCCACGTACCTGACGCTCGAGGCGCTCAAGTACCTGCACTTCGAGGACCAGACGCCGACCGTCGCCATCCAGGGCTACGGCAAGGTCGGGAGGTCGGCGGCGCATCTCCTGTCCGAGGCCGGGCTGAGCATCGTCGCCGTCGGCGACTCCCGGGGCGCGGTGCACAACGCCAAGGGACTCGACCTCGCCGCCCTCGAGGAGCACCGCCAGGTGCGCGGGAGCGTCGCCGGGTTCAAGAAGGCCGACGCCATCGGCAACGACCAGCTGCTCGAGCTGCCGGTCACGGTGCTGGTGCCCGCGGCCATCGAGAACCAGGTGACCGAGCGCAACGCGGGCCAGGTCCGGGCCCGGCTCATCACCGAGGGCGCCAACGCGGCGATCAGCCCCGAGGCCGACCCCATCCTCCACGAGCGCGGCATCTTCGTGGTGCCGGACATCATCGCCAACGCCGGTGGCGTGATCGTGTCCTACTTCGAGTGGGTGCAGGACCTGCAGGCCTTCTTCTGGGAGGAGGAGGAGATAAACACGAAGCTGCACCACGTGATCACGAGGGCGTTCTACGAGATCCTCCACACGTCTGTGAACAAGCACGTCGACATGCGGCTGGCGGCGTACGCGCTGGCCGTGCAGCGGGTCGCCAACGCCACGAGCGTTCGAGGGATTTACCCATAATCGGAGGGTGACCTCCCTCTCCCCTCAGCGCGTCCTCATCACGGGCGTGTCCAATCCGCTCGGCGCCGAGGTCGCGCGCCGTCTGGCCCCCCAGGTTCCGTTCCTGTTCGGCTGCGACGTCGCGGACCCGGTCTCGGCCAACGAGGAGATGGACTTCGTGCACGCGGACACTCGTCAGTCCGTGATCGGCAAGCTGGTGCGCCGCCTGCGCATCGACACGGTGGTCCACCTGGCGGTGATCGTGGACTCCGGCCGCGAGGACCGCGCCACCCACGAGACAAACGTCATCGGCACGATGAACGTGCTCGCGGGTTGCGCCGGGCCGTCGAGCCCGGTGAGGCGGGTCGTGGTCAAGTCGAGCCAGGCCGTTTACGGCGCGCGGCCCGACTATCCCTCGGTGCTGGCCGAGGAGATGGCCTCGCTGAGCCGCGGCGACACCTCGATCACGCGCGACCTCATCGAGCTCGAGCAGCTGGCGCACGACTTCGCGCTCCGCAACCCCGAGTGCCGCGTGGCGCGCCTGCGCCTCGGCTACCGCATCGCGCGCGAGACATCGCTCGGGCGCTACCTCTCGCAGCCCCTCGTGCCGACGTTCGCGGGCTACGACCCGAGGCTGCAGCTCCTCGCCGAAGAGGACGCGGCCGAGGCGGTCGTGCGCGCCGCTCTGGGTGTGCAGGAGGGCGTATACAACGTCGCCGGCGACGGGGTGGTGCTGCTGAGCCAGGCCCTCGCGATCATGGGCGCGCGCTCCGTACCGCTTCTGCCGCCCTATGCGCGCTGGGCCTCGCGCGTCGCCATCCGCTCGACCACGGGCGTGCGCGTGCCGTCGCATCTCACCGAGCTGCTGATGTTCGGCTCGGTCGTCGACTGCTCGCACCTCGACGCTGAGTTCAGGTGGAGGCCTGTGTACGGCAGCCGCGCGGCCATCGACCTCTTCGCGCAGGGAAAGTCCGAGGAGGTCATCGAGGCGCCGTCGCCGCCGCAGGAGTACGAGCTGCAGGTCTACCTGCAGCGCCGCCGCCGCGAGCGCCGCAACGGGACAGCAGGGCACGCGGCCCTGACGGCCGGCCGGTGAGCAGCCGCGACACGGCGGCCGTCTACACGGAGGCGCCGCGCGAGCGACGGCGCAACGCTCAGAACGCGAAGGTCGTGCCCGCCGCGCCGAGGCTGCGCCTGCCCAAGGCTGTCCGCCGGTTGCGACGCAACGCGCCGATGTACGCGATCCAGGGACTGAACGAGCTTTCCACACGGCTGCGCGAGGTGACCGGACGCGAGGTCATCGACATGAACCGCGTCATGGAGCTGGTGCAGTTCGCGTATCAGCAGCAGCAGCTCGCGAAGCGCGGCCCCAACTTCACGGTCGACGAGTTCGGGTTCGACGCCGAGTGGACCGAGTCGTTCCTGCCGGTCTTCAAAGCGCTCTACCGCGACTACTGGCGCGTGGAGACCACGGGCATGGAGAACGTGCCGGCGAGCGGTCGCGCGCTCCTCGTCGCCAATCACGCGGGAGTGCTGCCGTGGGACGCGACGATGATCAAGACCGCGATCTTCGTCCAGCATCGGCATCCGCGGCACGCGCGCGCGCTGGTCGCGAGCCTCTTCATGGGCATGCCGTTCCTGGGCTGGTTCCTCCGCCGCACGGGTCAGACGGTCGGCCATCCCGACGACACCCGCCGCCTGCTCGAGCAGGACCAGCTGGTGCTCGTCTTTCCCGAAGGGGTGCGCGGCACGGGCAAGGCGTACGCCGACCGCTACAAGCTGCGCCGCTTCGGTCGTGGCGGATTCGTCTCCACCGCGATCCGGGCGGGCGCGCCGATCATCCCGGTCTCGGTGGTCGGCGCCGAGGAGATCTACCCGATGATCGCGGACGTCCCGGCGGTGGCGAAGCTGATGGGGCTTCCCTATTTCCCGGTCACGCCGTTCTGGCCGTGGCTGGGCCCGCTCGGCATGATCCCGCTGCCGAGCAAGTGGCGGATCCAGTTCCACGCGCCAGTGCACGTCGAGACCCATCCGCCGGAGGCCGCGGACGATCAGAACCTCGTGATGTCACTCTCCGACCAGGTGCGGGACACCATCCAGCAGGGCCTGTACGACAACCTGAAACTGCGCCGTGGAGTGTTCGTCTAGCTCCCGGCCCGCCGCCGGATTCCGCGCGTTTGCATGCAAATGCGGGTTTCCGAGCCGGAATTTCGCGCGTTTGTATACAAACGCGGGTATCTGGGCTAGTCGATCACCCGGCGCACGGTCACCGGTTCGGGCTCTTCCACGATGTCGAGCGCGGAGGCCTGGCTGATCCAGTACTCGACGTCGGAGAAGGAGGGCGCTCCCGCCAGGCCGATCGCCTCCACGACCTGCGCGTGCAGCTCCTTCGGATCCCGCGCGCGGAGGGACTTCATCGAGTTGATGCCCAGCCGGCGGATCACGGGCAGGAAGCGGTCCATGCCCGAGACCTCGAGCAGCGTGCACTGGTTGGCGAACTCGAAGAGCCGCGCCTCGGTGATCCCGGTCCTTTGCGAGAGGCGCTCGCGGTCGATGGCGAGCGACGTACGGTGCAGCAGTTGATTGGTGTGCCTGATGCCGCGCGCGCGCAGGCGCTTCACGTCGTCGTCGGAGATGCCGCGGAGATATTCGAGGGTGCGATACACCGCGACACAAGGATATGCACTCCCGGCATTCCTTATAATCTGCAGCAGCCCCGCCTCATTGGAGTAAACACACCCTGAAACAGAGCCCGATCGCAACCCGAGAGACTCTTCCCGGGGAGCAGTCTGGCCTTCAGATCGGCATCGGTCGCTTCGCGCGACGGGCCTATGGATTCGACGAGGTCGCTCTCGTTCCGGGCGGCGTCACGCTCAACCCCGACGAGGTCGACATCACGTTCTCGATGGGCGACGGCTTCCATCTCGACATTCCGTTCTGGGCATCCGCGATGGACGGCGTGGTCGACGTCGACTTCGCGATCGCGATGGGCCGCCTGGGCGGCGTCGCGGTGCTCAACCTCGACGGAGTGCACACGCGCTACGAGGACTCGCGGCCCGTGATCGAGAGGATCGCGGCGGCGGACAAGACGACCGTGAACGCGGTCTTGAAAGAGGCGTACCGCGAGCCCGTCAAGCCCGCGCTCATCGCCCAGCGGATCAAGCAGATAAAGGACGCGGGCGTCGTATGCGCGGTCTCGAGCGTGCCCGCGCGAGCCGAGGAGCGGGCCGAGGTCGTGCAGAAGGCGGGCGCGGACGTCTACCTCGTGCAGGGCACCGTGCTCACGGCGCGGCACTCGTCACGCTCGTACCACCAGCTCTCCTTCGAGGACCTGGTGCGCATGTGCGACATCCCGGTCGTGGTCGGGAACTGCGTCTCGTACGACACCGCGCTCGAGCTGATGGAGACGGGCATCGCCGGCATCCTGGTCGGCGTCGGTCCCGGCGCGGCGTGCACCACGCGCGGCGTGCTGGGCGTCGGAGTGCCGCAGGTGACGGCGACCGCGGACGTGGCCGCGGCCCGTGACGAGCACATGCGGCGCGGCGGCATGCGCGTGGCCGTGATCACGGACGGCGGCATGCGCATCGGCGCCGACGTGTGCAAGGCGTTTGCCTCGGGCGCCGACGCGGTCATGATCGGTACGCCCTTCGCGGGCGCCGAGGAGTCGTCCTCGAAGGGCTTCAACTGGGGCATGGCGACCCCCGACCCCAACCTTCCGCGCGGCACTCGCGTCCAGGTCGGCACGAGGGCGACGCTCAAGGAGATCCTCCTCGGCCCCGCGCGCGTGGACGATGGCACGCAGAACTTCGCCGGCGCCCTGCGCTCGGCGCTCGGCGTGTGCGGGGCGCGCGACATCGCCGAGTTCCAGCACGTCGAGATGGTCATCGCGCCTTCGATCACGTCGGAGGGCAAGACGCTGCAGCAGGCCCAGCACGTGGGGATGGGCAAGTCCTGAGCACCACCGCCGCGGCAAGGCGGGACGAAGCGAAGACCAGCGTGCGCCGGCAAACGGTTCTCGTCCTCGATTTCGGTTCGCAGTACAGCCAGCTCATCGCCCGCCGCGTGCGCGAGGCCAGTGTCTACTGCGAGCTGGTCCCGGGCACCACGCCGTGGGCGGAGCTCGAGCGCCGGCACCCCGCGGGCCTGATCCTCTCGGGCGGACCGGCCAGCGTCTACGAACCCGGCGCGCCGCAGGTCGACCCCGCGGCCCTGCGCTCCGGCGTGCCGGTGCT
>DASSLR010000089.1:0-33141 GCA_035689345.1 Candidatus Dormiibacterota bacterium | reverse complement strand
GGGGAAAGTAGCCGACGACATCCTGGAGCGGATCTTCCAGCCGACGACGAAGCCGAGTGCCCGCGACCAGGCTGAGGAGACGCTCAGACATCCGAAACGACTCGTCTACGTGGCGATGTCGAACAAGGTCTTCTACTGGCGCGCGCACATCCAGAAATTCGTGCTGGACTCGGGGCTCGTCCCGGTCAGCCCGTTCATGCTGTTCGACTACTACCTCATGCACACGGTCGGCAAGGACGTCGTGCGGGAGGCGATGAACAACCTGCTGGCGAAGTGCGACGAGGTGTGGGTCTTCGGCCGGCTGTCGCTGGGCGTGAAGGTGCAGGTGGGCATCGCCAAGCGCATGAACAAACCCATCCGCTACTTCGACATCTCCGACCTGCCGGTCACCGTCATGCCGATCACCGAAGAGACGGCGCAGGAAGAGCTAAAGGACTAGCGTCGCGTCTCCGCCAGGACGACCCGGCGGTACCAGCGTTCGTGGTCCGCAAGCTCGTCGAGGTTGGGCATCGCTTCGGCGCCGTCCCACGCGCGGTTGAGAACGTCCATGCCGTGGGCGTGGTAGACCGCCCGCGCGAAGGCCTCGCCCTTCTGGTACTGCTGCAACTTGAGGTCCAGCCCGGTCAGGCGCCAGATGAGGATCTCGATCATGCTCCGGCTCTGGCCGCGCGCCCGGTATGCGTCCTCTAGCTGCTCGAACGCGGCAAGCGTCCGGCTGCCGAGCTCGTTCATCACGAGGTTGCTGTAGCCCTCGATGAACGACATCGTGCCCTGCATCTGGCGCATGACGCGCCACTGCGCCGGGAGCACGCCGGCGAACGCGGCCACGCGCGCCGCGGGTGGACCGGCCTTCGTGACCGACTCGAGCAGCACGCGCACCGAGCTCTCCATGTAGTCCTTCAGCCACGGGTGCGCGGCGAACTGCCACGCGTGAGTCATCTCGTGGAGGATCAACCAGCGCCGCAGGTCCTCGCCCGGAAGCTCCGCCTTGCGGCCCCACTCCTCGACATTGGTCTCGACGAGATAGAGCCCGTCGGCGCTCAGCGGCTCCGTGCCCAGTAGCTGAGGGTCGTACTGGCCGAGGACGCGCCGCCCCAGGAACGCGAGCAAGAACGCGACGTAGTGGTTGAGCCCCGCGCGCCCGGCCTCCACGACCAGCGAGTTCGGCATCCGGCCTTTCTCCAGGATCGGGTCGACCACGCGACGCAGGATGGTCAGGTTGAGGTCCAGCCAGGCGCCCCGATCGAGAGCCGAGAACTCCGGCATGGCGGCACCCTTCGGCAGCGGGCCGACGAACTTGAGCAGCGGGGCCTGCAGCTGGGCGGCCATCAGCCGGTACTGGCGCTCGGCGGCGCCGAGTTCGACCGGAGGCGTGGAAGAGGAAGCCAGCCAGGTGCGCGCCCGTTTGCGGACCTCCTCCCAGTCGACGAGCAGGCCGCTGCCGCCGCGCGGGCGGACGGCCTCGGCCACGGCCACGGTGGCCAGGCCCGCGAGCAGACCGAAAAGAGCGGCAGACCGAACCGATCGGTTCACCCAACCCAGACTACCGAGACCGGGCGCCCGAGCGCTAGGCGCTCAGCTCAGTAGATGTAGGGCCAGCTTCGGTTGCGCTTGAAGACCACCTTGCAGGCGTCACACCGGAAGACGATCTGCAGCTGGCGCCTGCCGATGGCGGCGGCGTCCCGGCCACAAACCGGGCAGGAGGCGGTCTCGTCCATGTACGGGGCGGGCAGGGGATCGACCTTTATCTCGAGGCGGCGGCGTTTTTTCGACATCTCCTTCCTGACTCTTGGTTAACGCGAGGGCTGTGGAAAACCCTGCGCACGAGGTTGCTGGGGCGGTCTGCAGGGGCCCCCGCGAAATCACGGCGAAGCCTCTGATTTCGTGGGGATTTCAAACGTCGAGGAGACTTACATCCAGATTTCTCAATCCCTCCGGTGCTTCGATTCCGGCGTCCTGAAGCCGTTTCAGCAAAGTGAGGATGTAGCGGACTCCGGCCAGGTTCACGCCGTGCTTGCGCGTCAGCGTCTGGATGGCCTGGAGCTTCATGACATCGCGGCGCGAGTAGCGCCGGCGATTGGTGACCGTCCGCTTAGGGCGGATCATGTCCAGGTGCTCGTACATCATCAGCGTCCTCGGGTGCGTCTCGAGGATCTCCGAGGCCACGCTGAGCGTGAAGATCGGCTTGTCGAGGTCAATACCGGCATCACGCCCGGCTGGGCCGCCGGCGGCTGCGGCCGTATCCCTGGGTTTTAGCTTCACTTATTTTTCGTTAGTTCGGCGCGGATTATATCGTTTGCGCCCGTTTTTGCATCACTTTGGGTGACAGGCCCGATTCCACTTTCTGTGCGTACCCGGCCACTACGATATGGACAGCGTTGGCTGAGAAACCGTCGCTCGAGCAGGTCCTCCTCGCGGTCGATGGCCGCGTGGCCACGATCACGCTGAACAACCCCGAGCAGCGCAACCCGCTTTCGGCGACCATGCTGCGCGACCTGGCCGCCGCGTTCCGCTGGTGCAAGGACGAACCCGAGGTCCGCGCCGTGGTGCTAACCGGCGCCGGCAGAGTGTTCTGCGCCGGGGCCGACCTGTCGAGCTTCGACGGCGAGATGACCGGGCTCGAGCGCTTCCGGAGCCGGGACCTGTTCGTCGACCTGTTCATCCTGATGGCCGAACTCGGCAAGCCCATCGTCGGCCGCATCAACGGCCACGCGCTGGCGGGCGGTTTCGGCCTTGCTTGCTCGTGCGATCTCCTGGTCGCCGTCGACACCGCGTCCTTCGGCCTGCCGGAGATCAACGTCGGGATCTGGCCGATGATGATCCAGGCCATCCTGACCCGGAACATCCCGCGCAAAGTGCTGCTGGAGATGGAGATGCTGGGCGATCGCTGGACCGCGACGCAGCTCCAGGCGGTTGGAGTCATCAACCGCGTGGTGACGCACGACCTGCTCGACTCGACAGTCGCCGAGATCGCCGGAGCGCTGGCCAAGAAGTCACCGGTCGCGCTGCGCCTCGGCCGCGACTCCTTCTACCGCCAGGAGGACATGGACTTTCGCGCGGCTCTGCACTACCTGCACGGGCAGTTCCTGCTGGTGTCGCAGACGGAGGACTCGAAGGAGGGAATCAAGGCCTTCTTCGAGAAGCGCGAGCCCGACTTCAAAGGGAAATGAGCGACCGGTCGCGCGAGCTGCGCGCCAAAGCCCTGAAGGGCGGGACGCGCTACCTGCCGAAGCTGCGCGAGCAGAACAAGCTGACCGCCCGCGAGCGGCTGGACATCCTGCTGGACGAGGGCTCGTTCCTCGAGGACGGGCTGTTCGCCAACGCGCTGGCCGAGGAGCTTCCGGCGGACGGCGTGGTCACGGGGCTCGGCACAGTCGAGGGTCGCCAGGTCGCGGTGATGGCCAACGACCCGACGGTCAAGGCGGGCAGCTGGGGCGCGCGCACGGTGGAGAAGATTGTGCGCATCCAGGAGACAGCAGGTCGCCTGCGCATCCCCCTCTTCTATCTCGTCGACTCGGCGGGGGCGCGCATCACCGACCAGATCGACATGTTTCCCGGCCGCCGCCACGCGGGCCGGATCTTCTACAACGAGGTGCAGCTGTCGGGAGCCGTGCCGCAGATATGCCTCCTGTTCGGCCCTTCAGCCGCGGGCGGCGCGTACATCCCCGCTTTCTGCGACGTGGTCGTCATGGTCGAGGGCAACGCGTCGATGTACCTCGGCTCGCCGCGCATGGTCGAGGTCGTCGTCGGCGAGAAGGTCGATCTCGAGGAGCTGGGCGGCGCGCGCATGCACTGCACGGTGAGCGGCTGCGGCGATGCGTTGGTGGCGGACGACAAGGAGGCCATCGAGTTCGCGCGGAGCTACTTCGGCTACATGCCGCAGCGTGCCGGTGAGAAGCCGGCGTCGTGCGCGGGCAGGGCGCCGCGCGCGGGCTCGAAGCCACTCGCCGACCTGATCCCGGAGGCGGCGAACCAGGGCTACGACATGCGCAAGGTCATCGACGCGCTGGTCGATGAAGGCAGCTGGTTGGAGATCAAAAAGCTCTTCGCCAAGGAGATCCTCACCGGTTTCGCGCGACTCGACGGCCAGCCCGTCGGGATCCTCGCCAACCAACCGATGCAGAAGGGCGGCGTGCTCTTCAACGACTCGGCGGACAAGGCCGCGCGCTTCATCTGGTTGTGCGATGCGTTCGAGATCCCGCTCCTGTTCCTCGCTGACGTGCCAGGTTTCATGATCGGCACCGACGTCGAGCGCGCCGGCATCATCAGGCACGGCGCGAAGATGATCACGGCGGTGTCCGAGGCGACGGTGCCGAAGATCTCCGTCATCGTGCGCAAGGCTTACGGCGCGGGGCTGTACGCGATGGCGGGCCCGGCGTTCGAATCGGACTGCGTGATCGCGCTGCCGTCGGCGCAGATCGCGGTGATGGGCCCTGAGCCGGCGGTCAACGCGGTCTTCTACAACAAGCTGGCGGACCTTCCGGAATCCGAGCGCGCGGCGAAGCGCCAAGAGCTCGAGGACGAATACCGCCGCGACGTCGACCTCTACAAGCTGGCGTCGAACCTCATCGTGGACGACGTGGTCGAGCCGGAGCGCCTGCGCGAGGACCTCATCAAGAGATTCCGCGCGTACGCGTCGCGCTCTTCAGCACGGCTTGCGCGCAAGCACGGAGTGCCTCCGGTCTAGAGCAGTCGCTCGACCGCCATGCCGATGGCGAGGGCCACGACGCCCCATGAGAACGCGCGCAGCGCCAGCTCCAGCGGCTTCAGCAGCGCCCGCTGATCGAGATCGATGAGCGTGCCGTCGGTCAACGTCACGCTTCCCGCGACGGCGCTGCTCCGCCGCCGCAGCAGGCGCGCCGGCGTGCTGAGCGAGCGCTGCCCATAGGAAAGCGCGTAAGCCGCGGCCGCGACCAGCAGCACGCCGAGGCTGAGCCTTCCCGTCTGTGCGAAATAGCCGGTGACGAGCGGGAACGCCCCCCACGAAAGTGAGAACCACACGTCGCCGTGGAGGCGGCCCCCCAGCAGCTCGAGGTTGTAGACCAGGACGAAGAGCACGCCGAGCGCGATGAACGCGAGCAGGCCGGCGCCGACCCTCGTCACGCCCGCCAAGCCGAGCCCGACCGCGACGACGAGACCGATCGCGGCCGCCGCGGTCAGCACGCTGGAAGGAATCGACGTGCGCAGCGGCCGGCCGTGAAGCTCGTCGAGCGCGTGCGCGGAGATGCCTACGGCGAAGAAGAACGCCACGACCGTCGCCGCCAGGCGCACAAGGTCCAGATGCTGAGCCAGGCTCGCCCCGATCACGACATACGACAGGTGCCACGCGGTGTACGGCGGGTGCAGAAGGGCGACGACGTCGCGCCACCATCCGGTCTTGGTGGTCGCGTAGTAAGCAGGCGCGAGCTGTTGACTCACAGCCTTCGGCCCCACATCACGACGCCACCACCGAGGCTCATCGGCTGCGCGCGCACGTCGCTGATTCCCGCATCGCGCCAGGCCGCTTCGATTGCACTCAGCGGCCACCGCGCGTAGAAGTCCTCGATGTTCGGGCCGAGGAAGGTGCCGACCCGCCACCACGCCGGGCCGCCGGTGACCAGGCCGGCGACCGGCAGACCCGCCCTCGTGTACACGCGCCACGCCCAGCGCCAGCCGCGGCTCGGCGGCACGAAGAAATCCAGGCCGGCGATGGCGCCGCCAGGTCGAAGCACACGCGCGAGCTCCCGCATGGTGGCCGCCGGGTCGGCGACGTAGCGCAGCAGATAGGCGAAGCTGACCGCGTCGAAGGAGGCGTCCGGGAATGGCAGGGCCTCCGCGCGCGCCGGCCGCAGGGAGATCCGGCCGTCCAACCCGGCCGCACGCACGCGCTCGCGTCCGCGCGCGAGCATCGGCTCGCTGAGGTCGACCCCGACGATCTCCGCCTGCGTCGCTCTCGCGATCTCGATGGCCACGCCGGCGGTGCCGGTGGCGACGTCGAGCACCGTTCGCGGGCGGGCCTCGGCGGTGTGGCTCACGACCTCCATCCGCCAGCGCCGGTTCTGGGCGAACGAGAGGAGGTCGGCCAGTGCGTCATAACGCGCGGGCAAGGGTTCGAACAGGCCGGCCGCGAAGGCGTTCTCGGCGCCCGCCAGCTGCGCTCCCCCCATCGGTACAGCGTAGTCAGATAAGGACGGGGCGACCCCGAACCCCGGCGCTATCGTTGTCTAACTCGAGATGGCCACGATCAAGCCATTCGGCGCCGCCGACCCGGATGCCGGGCACAAATCGCCGCCGATCGTCCTCAAAGAGGTCTACGAGCACCGCTTCGACGAGGCGGACCAGATGCGCAAAGAGGCGATCTGGCGAGAGCTCGGCCGCTTTCTCCAGCGCTACATCGCCCCCAACGCGCGGGTGGTCGACATCGCGTGCGACCTCGGCTACTTCATCCGCAACATCCACGCCGGCGAGCGATGGGCGACGGACATCCGCGACGTCGGCGCCACGCTGCCTCCCGACGTGCGCTTCATTCGGGCCAGCGGCCTCGACCTGGCCGACGTGCTGCCGAACGACAGTTTCGACCTCGCGTTCTTCAGCAACTACCTCGAGCACCTGGCGTCTACGGAAGCCGTGCTCGAGCAGCTGCGAGTCGCGTTTGCCCTGCTGAAGCCCGGCGGTCGCGTGCTGATCCTGCAGCCCAACATCCGGCTCATCGGCGGCTCGTACTGGGACTTCATCGACCATCAGACCGCGCTCACCGAGAAGAGCCTCGCCGAGGCGGCGACGATGGCCGGCTTCAGGACAAAGCAGGTGATCGCGCGGTTCATGCCGTACACGACCAAGAGCCGACTGCCGCAGCACCCGCTGCTCGTGCGCGCCTACCTGCACCTGCCGCCGGCGTGGCTGCTGCTGGGCAAGCAGACGCTGTACCTGGGCGAAAAACCGGCCCGCTAACCTCCGCCGACGAAGCGCCGTGCTTCGCGTGCGACGGCCACCCAGTCGCCGTCGGGGCGCAAAGCGATCCACTCGCGCATCACCCGGCCGCGGCCCGCGTCCCAGGGATCACCTCTGCCGTTCTCGATCAGCTCGCCCACGCGCTGCCTGGGCAGCTTGGCCACGAACCGGCCGCGCGAGTCCATGAGCGCGAAGAGCTTGCCGTCCACCTTGAGCCCTCCTGACCCGAAGCCCTTGCCGTCGCCGATCGACACGCGCGGGTCCTTGCCGAATGCCTTGACGACCTTCGCGAAATCAGGGCTGGACACGCTTCAGCACCTTCGTGTTGCCCTCGATCTTCAAGCCCCGCCCCCTCGCCTCACCCATCTCCAGCCGGTTCAGCAGCAGCCCCAGCACCTGTGACGCCGAGCCGGTGAGCCGCAGGTCTGCGTGATCGGCCTTGCCGGGCCGCACGTCGACCTTGCCGGCGCCGACCTCGAGCAGCATCGGCTGGTCGGCGGTGCGGATCTCGATGGTCTGCGGAGGCGCAGCCGGTGTGCGGTCTTTCAGATGGGCCTCCAGCGGAATCGCCAGCCAGTGGCTGCGGAACTCGTTGTCGCCGATCGGGCGCTGCACCATGGGTCCGCCCCAGCGACCCAGCGCCAGCAGCACCGGCTCCAGCTGCCTGCCCCGCTCAGTGAGCTTGAACAGCGTCGTCGCCACCGGCGGCGGCGCTTCCTCCCGCTCGACGACCCCTGCCTCTTCGAGCTCGCGGAGCCGGTCCGCCAGCAGGTTGGTGGCGATCCCCGGCAGTCCAAAGCGGAGATCGGTGTAACGGCTGGGGCCGCGGATCAGCAGCTCCCGCACGATCAGAAGCGACCAACGCTCGCCGACCACGTCCAGGGCCTGGGCGATCGCGCAGTACTCGTTGTACGACCTCACGATCCCAGCTTACCCCTCCTGGTTGACAAACACAAGTAGTAACTTGACTTTCTTGTCTAGCCGCTTTAATTTCTAGTCCATCGGCGGTTACACCAAGGAGGTTGTCATGTCGAGGTCTCGGTCCGCCTGGGCGCTGGCGCTCACCTCGGTGGCGTTCTTCATGGGCGCCCTGGATTCGCTGGTGGTCATCACGGCCCTGCCGGCCGTGCACAAAGAGATCGGCGGCAGCCTCTCCTCTCTCGAGTGGACAGTCAACGCGTACACGGTCGCGCTGGCGGCGGGCATCATCACCGCCGCGGCCATCGGCGACCGGCTCGGCCGGCGCCGCGTCTATGTCTTCGGCCTTCTCCTCTTCAGCCTCGCGTCGGCGGCGTGCGCGCTGGCGCCCACCGTCGAAACACTCATCGCTGCGCGCGCTGTGCAGGGCGTCGGCGCGGCGATCATCACGCCGCTGAGCCTCACCATCCTCACCAGCGCCTTTCCCGCCGAGCGGCGCGGGGCGATCGTCGGCGCGTGGGGCGGGATCGGCGGCCTGGCCGTGGCGATCGGTCCGATGATCGGCGGAGCGGTCACCCAGGGACTCAGCTGGCACTGGATCTTCTGGGTCAACGTGCCGATCGGCATCGCGGCCGCCGTGCTGGCCACGATCAGGCTGCCCGAGAGCCGCGGCGCCCAGTCGAAGCTCGACGTGCCGGGCCTGCTGCTCGTCAGCGCCGGCGCGCTGGCCATCCTCTGGGGCCTGATTCGCTCGACCGACGTCGGCTGGGCGTCGGGCGAGGTCGCCGGCTCGCTGGCGCTGGGCGCGGCGGTCGTCGCCGCGTTCGTCGCCTGGGAGGCGCGCACCGCGGCGCCGATGCTGCCGCTACGGCTCCTCACCATTCAGCCGTTCGCGGCCGCGCTTGGCACTGCGTTCTTGATGACCGGGTCCATCATGTCGGCCGCCTTTCTCGCGTCGCAGTTCTTCCAGTTCGGCCTCGGCTACTCGCCGCTGGAGACAGGGCTCCGATTCCTGCCCTGGACAGGCACGGCCTTCATCGTCGCTCCCATCGCGGGACGCCTCGCCGATCGCATCGGCACCAGGCCGTTGATGGTCGGCGGCCTCCTGATGAACGCAACCGGCCTTGCCTGGATGGCCCAGGTCGCGGGCGCGGGCGTTGGCTACGAGAAGCTCGTGCTGCCGCTGGTCCTCGGCGGCGTCGGCGTCTCGATGGCGCTGCCGACCACGCCGACGGCGGCGCTGGGAGCGGTGCCGGCGAGCGACATCGGCAAGGCGTCGGGCGTGATCAACATGCTCCAGCGATTCGGCGCGGCGTTCGCGATCGCTGTGGTGTCAGCGGTGTTTGCCGCCAACGGACACCTCGGCAGCGCGGCCAGCGTGAGCGCCGGGTTCAAGCCGGCGACCGCAGTGGTGGCCGGCATGTCGGTGCTCGGAGCGGTGCTCGCGCTGAACACGGCCCGCCGCCGCAAGCCGAGCTCGGTTCCGGCCGTGGAGCTGCAGGCGGCATAAATAAAGAAGGGCGGCCCGCACCTGGGCCGCCCTCGATCGATCTCTCGACTACTACTTCGCGAGCAGCTCCGCCAGCCGCTCCATCGACTCGTCGGCGCCGCGCTGCATGCCCGACGCCACCATGCCGTCGCGGTCCATCACCGACTGGAAGACGACATGGGCAACGACGCGCGTCTTGTTGCCGACCGGCTCGAACGTCGCCGTCTGCAATGCGACGTGCCCCGGAACGCCGAGGAACTCGAACGTCTGGCAGATGCGCTCGTTGGTCGTCACGTCGTGGGTGACCCCGCGGAACCCGTACTCGGCGCCGTCGGGCGTGACCTGCGTCACACGCCATTCGCCGCCCGGGCGGCAATCGAACTTCTCGATGCGGTTCTCGTACCCGCGTGGCCCCCACCACTTCGCGAACAGCTTCGGGTC
Organism: Candidatus Dormiibacterota bacterium; assembly: GCA_035689345.1. Taxonomy (GTDB): domain Bacteria; phylum Chloroflexota; class Dormibacteria; order Dormibacterales; family Dormibacteraceae; genus CF-118. Next base: position 23,363 of record DASSLR010000089.1, on the reverse strand, counting down.
GGTGTAGGCCTGGAAGACCAGCTCGCGTGGCGCGTCGAGAACCACAGTCGATGTGATCTCCTGCTTCCCAGGCTCGATCACGTATTCAGTCTTCGGCATCGTTGCCTCTCCTCTTGGCTTCATCGGACTTCTTCTCCTTCATGAGATCTTTCAGAACGGTTTCCAGGTTCTGGAAGCTTTCGTCCCAGAACCGCCGGTACTCGCCCACCCACTCCGAGGCCTCCTTCAAGCGCTCCGACTCGATGCGGCACGGCCGCCACTGGGCGCTCCGGCTCTGCGTGATGAGGCCCGCCCGCTGCAGCACTTTCAGATGCTTGGAGACGCCGGGGAGGCTCAGGTCGAACGGCTTGGCCAGCTCCGTGACCGTTGCCTCGCCCTTGGCAAGACGTGCCAGGATCGCCCGCCGGGTGGGATCGGCGAGGGCTGCGAACGTGACGCTCAATCGGTCTTCTGTCATGCTATTTCGCTATCCAGCTAATTAACTAATCGGAAGAATACGAGCCGGCCGGCGGCTTGTCAAGAGGCCGGATGCGTAATCTCGTGCCGTGGCGTCGTGGGGGGAGTTCGAGGCCGATCAGCCGGAGTTCGCACGCCGCGCCCGCCGCTTGCTGACGTCACGCAAGCACCTGACCATGGCCACGCTGCGACGCGACGGCTCGCCTCGGATCAGCGGTACCGAGATCCAGCTGGTCGACGGCGAGCTGCGGATCGGCTCGATGCTGGGTGCGGTCAAGGCGATGGACCTGCGGCGCGATGCTCGCGTCGCGATCCACGGGCCGACCAACGATCCCGCGAAGGGCGGTACGTGGCGTGGTGAGGCCAAGGTCGCGGGGCGCGCGGTCGAGATTCCTGCGAACGACAGCCATGCGTTCCGCATCGACATCCTCGAGGTCGTGATCACGCGCCTCGGCGGCAAAGGCCTCCTCATCGAGTCCTGGTCGCCGGAGGGCGGCTACAGGTCGATGGACCGCGCCTAACGGTTCAGACTTTCACGAGCCATGACGCCGGCCGCTTATCAGCCATTCTTCACCGCCAGCGTCGCCGCGAGCGCCGCCCTGATCGGCCTGCTGTTCGTCTCTATCTCGATAGCGCCCGAACGCATCTTCGGCAAGGAAGCCGTGTCCAGCCGCCAGGCCCAGGCTTTGAGCGCTTTCACCGCGCTCGCGAACATCTTCTTCATCTCCTTCGGCGGCCTGATGCCGGACGTCCCCCTCGGAATCATGGTGACCATCGTCTCGATCCCGGCCCTCATTCAGACGCTGGAGCTGCTCGGCCGAATCGGGCGCTGGCGCACCGAGCGAGCGCTGTATCGCGGCGTGTTCCTGTTCCTGGCGAGCGCTGTCGTTTACAGCTTCGAGCTCTGGATCGGGATTCAGATGTGGCGTGACCCGACCAGCCAGGGATGGCTGTCAGGGCTGCTCGATCTGCTGCTCGGCGCGTACGCCATCGGGCTCGGCCGGGCCTGGGAGCTGATGGGCGCTCCGCGCGGCGGCATCCTATTTGGCTTGTTGGACAAACTGTTCGGCACGCTCGACCGAACGCGAAAGAAGGACGGTCAGGCCACCAGGTAGATGCAGCGGCAATTGGCGAGCGCCGGCGTACTGGTCGTGACCCTGTTTGCGCTCGGCGCCTGCGGTCAGTGCGGAGCCGTCACGTCCCCTGCGTCCGGCGACAGCTGCGCGCATCCGGGCTTGTGCCTGACGGTCACCGGGCCCCTGGCCGGGTCCACGAGCGGGTTGGTGCTGGCGCCGGACTGCATCCCGGGCGGCGGGCTGGACGCCGCGTTCACGACAACTCTCGGCGGTCGCGAAACCAGCATCGAGATCCTGGTGACCGATGACGCGGTGAAGTCAAGCCCGGGCTTCCACGCCGGAACGTTCGCGATCAAATCGCGAGGTCAGATCGTCAAGGGCACCGCGTACGCGTCGGTGTGGGTCAAGCCCGACAAAGACGTGACGGGCTTTGCCGGCGGGTGGTCGACCGACAGCTCGGGCAGCGCCGGCACAGTCACCATCGATGCGGGTGAAAACGGCACCGTTTCGGGCGTGATCGCTCCGCCGGCCGCCGGCGAGGGCGCGTCACTTCACATCAACGGCAAGTTCCACTGCCGTTAGGTTTCTCGCAGCTGGTCCACGGTCGGACACCAGGCTGACGCGAGGGCGGCGATGTCCCAGCCGGCGAGCCCGGCGGCCGCTTCATACGCCGACTGCAGAAACGCCAGCAGAAACTCTCGCGGGTCGCGCGCGTTGCGCACGGTTTCGTAGGGAAGCACGGCGAGCCCGATCTTTGACCATTCACCGCTGACAAGCGGGGCGCTTCGCAACCCCTTCGGCTCGGGGACCATGAACACGTAGTAGGACGCGTCGGGATACGTGTGGTCGTCACCCATCCAGAAGCCGAAGAGGATCACCTCCTGCGCGTAGGCCTCGCGGTTCACGTGATCGCGCGCGGTCGCTAGACCTGGGCGTCCGGAGAAGCGCGTCAGAGAGAGGTCGAGGCTCTGCCACATGAGCTGCACCGGGCTCGACTTGCCGACGAACCACCCACTGAACTCTTCGAACACCGAGGCGGACCAGTCGAGGGCGCGATGGAAGCGCGCGACCGCGTCGCGATCCCACGACGCGTGCTCGGTGTCCTGATCGAATGGAGTCTTGATCCCCGGCACCTCGAAGGGCCGCTCCTGGATCGCGACGTCGACGCCGAGCTCCGCCAGCGCCGCGTGCAGGCGCGCGTCGAAGTCCGCAACGGTGAGACCGTCCCTCAGCGCAAACGTCTGCGTGAGCCCGCTCATGGTCCGCACGACGAGCTCGTGGTCGACGAAATCGAACGCGATCTCGAACGTGGTGCCGCCGCGGTGCATGGGTCCGGTCGTCAGCCCGCGCACGCCGACGTACAGCGGGGCATGCCACCAGTGGTTGCGCGGCGGCGACGACGCGAGCCGCACCTTGCCGGCGATCTGGGCGTACAGATGCAGCGTCTCCTTGGTCGGGCGCCAATCGGCGATGCGCAGCTCTGGGAGATTCACCGTCGCGCCGTTGAGCTACTTGGTGACAGCCGCTTCCCAGCCGTCGTAGTCGCCGCCAAGCCTGGACGCGAGGCCCTCGAAGAGCGCCCTCATCTGGGCGATGTTCTCGGCACTCGGGATCATGTCCCGGTTCGCCCTCGCCAGCCAATTCTGGCCGGTGGCGGCGGGTCGGACCACCACGGTGAAACCGGCAGCTCGAAGCTCGGTGCCCGCCTGCTGAGCCCGTGCTTCATCCGGCAAGTAGAGGTAGTTGACGACGTCGGTCGGCTTGGCGAGATCGCCCCCGGCTCGGGCGAGCTGGCCGCGCGTCTGGTCGTCGAGGGAGCCGCCAGCCGAAGCTCCGGAAGGATTGTCGCGGCGCCCGCCGAAGAGCCTGGCGAGCCAACTCATCCTTCGACAGGATAGTCCGCATTGCTGGTGCGCCTGGCAGGAATCGAACCTGCTGCCTTTCGGTCCGGAGCCGAACGCTCTGTCCGGTGAGCTACAGGCGCGTGGCCGGTTTCCCAGTCTACCTGCCGGGTTACACTGCGCCGTCCGTGAACCGGTTGATCGCCGCGCTGTCCATCGGACTCGCGCTCGCGGCCTGCACGTCGCCCCTCGCCGGCGCCCCGCCGCCCTCGCCCCTTCCGAGCCCCACGCCACACGCGCCCGTGGCGTCAACGTTGCTCGAGGCCGCCGACCTTCCCGCCCCGCTGGCGAGGTGCCCGGGATCGGGGCCGCTGGCCGGTTACATCGTCGCCCTCAAGACCTCCAACCCAGCGCTAGCGCAGCGCCTCGCGGCGCAGTGGGATCAGCTGCAGAAAACCGGCGCCACCGAAGCCGCGATCAACGTGTTCGCGGCTGACCCGTCAGCGTGCACCGCCGAGCTGGGAGCGTCCGGCACCATCCAGTCGGCGGCCAGCCTCGTGGTCGCCTTCGCCGACGAGGGCCAGGCCGACCGCGCCTGGCAGGCCGGTATTCTGGGTTTCGCGCCACCCGTACCAGGGGAGATTCCGCCGGGGGTTTCGCGAGGCGAGGCCACGGGCCTCGGCGCGTCGTCGTGGACGTACGACCGCGCGCCGGTCCGGCTGGCCTGCTGGCGGAAGAAGATTTTCGTGGCCATGGTTGTGTTCACAAATCTCGATGCGACGGCGTTCAAGGCCGCGACGGCGGCCGTCGATGCTCGACTAACATGAATCGCCCGCGCCTGTAGCTCACCGGATAGAGCGCTTGCCTGCGGAGCAAGAGGCAGCAAGTTCGATTCTTGCCAGGCGCACCATTCAGGAGGCTAGTCCAATGACGACCCTTTCCGACAGGCCCAACACCGCGCTGCTCGTCATCGACGTTCAGAACGGAGTGATGGCCAACGCCCACAACCGCGACGCCGTCATCGCCAACATCAAGGCCCTCGTCGACAGGGCCCGCGCCGAGGACGTGCCCGTGGTCTGGGTGCAGCACAACGACGACGGCCTGCCACGGGACAGCGAGAAGTGGCAGTACGTGCCGGAGCTGGTCCGCGAGAGTTCCGAGCCGCTCGTGCATAAGAGCTACGGCGACTCCTTCGAAGACACCGACCTCGAGCCGACGCTGGCCAAGCGTGGCGTGGGCCGCCTGGTGGTGACCGGCGCGCAGACCGATGAGTGCATCCGCTCGACCATCCACGGCGGGTTCGCCCGCGGTTACGACGTGCTCCTGGTCGGCGACGCGCACACGACCGAGGATCTGACCGAATGGGGTGCGCCGCCGCCGGACAAGGTGATCGCCCACACGAACATGTACTGGAAGTACCACAAGGCGCCCGGGCGCAAGGCGGGGACAGTCAACAGCGCCGATGTCAACTTCGAGGAGAAGGAAGCCTAGGTCGTCCATCGATGCCGCATCACGAGGTTGACGCCTACCTGGCAAAGGTCGGCGAGCCGCACAGGAGCACGCTCGAGGCGCTGCGCCAGACCGTCCACGAGATCGTCCCGCAAGCCGAAGAGGTCATCTCTTACGGCATGCCCGGCTTCCGTCTGCACGGCAAGATGATCTGCGGCTTCGCAGCGTTCAAGAACCACGTCGCGTACATGCCGCACAGCGGCTCGGTCTTCGCCGAGCTGTCGTCGGAGCTGAAGGCCTACAAATGGACGGCGGGCTCGCTGCACTTTCCGGTCGACAAGCCGCTGCCGAAAACCCTGGTGCGCAAGCTCATCGCCGTGAGGCGGAAGCAGGCCGGCGTCTGATTACTTGATGCGGCCGTTCTCGTTGCTGGCGATCTTCTTGGCCTGAGCGCTGTCGATGTTGATGACCGCCAGGATCACCATGAACGTCTTGTTCTGCCAGACGGCGACGAAGAACGACTGGTTGCCGATCGCGATCAGCAGCGTGATCGAGTTCTTGCCGAGCCCGGTGTCGGCGCCTTTGGTGACGCCGGCGGTGGCGCTCGAGCTGATGGTCGATTCGCTGAAGCCGAAGATCGACTCCGTCGTGTAGCCCTGCTCGGCGCTTGTCTGATCCTTGAACTGGATCACGAAGTTGATGACGATGGGGTAAGTGGCCGACGCCAGGTCGGTGTTCTGCGAGTTGGTGATGCTGTCGCAGTGCGCCTTGCTGTCCGTGTAGAAGACGACCTCCGCCGCGGTCGCGCCGTTCGATTTCGCCTTGTCCCACTCTGACTTGGTCGACTGATACGTGCTCGGGTCCTTCGTCTTGACAGTGTTCAGGAACGAATCGATGGAGCCGGAGGCCGAGCACCTCTGCACGCCCTTGGGCAGATCACTCGACTGGACCGCCACGTCGGCGGGTCCGGGCGCACCGGCGCTGGTCTGGTTGCAGGCCGTGATGACGACGAAAGCCGCCAGCGCAATGACTCGACGCACCTTTAAAAGGTTAGTGGGACGTACCGCGAGTCGTGTCGCGTTATGTCAACATGCTTGCGGCCTCGTCAATGTCCATCGATCTGCAGGCCGCGGCGAACGAGTACATCGGCTGGCTCCAGCTTGAAGCCAACCGAAGCCCGAACACGGTCCGCGCCTACGACGCGGAGCTGAAAAAGCTCATCACCTTCCTGCAGGACAGCGGCCACACGCTGCAGCTGGCCGACCTGCGCCACGAGGACTTGCGCGCTTACCAGCGCCGCCTCGCGACCCGTCTGAAGAGCCCGGCCTCGCGCGCCCGCGCGCTGGTGGCCGTCCGGTCGTGGCTGCGGTGGGTGGCGCGGGAGGGTTTCATCGACCGCGACCTGTCGAACGGCATCACGCTGCCCAAGCTCGAGCAGCGCCTGCCCAAACCGATCGACTCCGACGAGCTGGCGCGAATGCTGGCCGCCCTGCCCAAAGACACGCCGCTCGAAAAGCGCGATCGCGCGCTCGTGCAGTTCCTCATCAGCACCGGCTGCCGCATCTCCGAGGCGCTCGCGCTCGACCGCACCGATTTTCCCCGCAGCGGCAACCGCCTGGTCGTCACGGGCAAAGGGTCGAAGCAGAGAGCCGTGTACCTCACCGCCGACGCCCGCGCGGCGCTCGAGGACTACCTCGCGACTCGCGAGGACGCTTCGATGGCGATGTTCGTCAACTACGACCGTGCCGCCGCCGATGATCGCGAGCGCAGGCTCACGTCCGCGGGCGCGCGCTACATCGTGCGGCGCCTGCGCCGCGAGCTCGGCGCGTGGTCGTTCAAGTCACCGCACGTCGCGCGCCACACCGCCGCCACCACGTTGCTCGAGGTGACCGGCGGCGACGTTCGCCTCGTGCAAGAGGTGCTGGGCCACGCCAACCTCAACACCCTGCAGGGCTACACGAAGATCGTCGACAGCCGCAAGCAGGAGGCCTACCGCCTCTATCAGCAGTTCCTGGACGAGAAGAAGAAAGCGACCACCTGATCGCTCACGGCCAGGTCAGGTGGCCGAGCAGCATCCCGATCACGACGGCCAGCGCGTACGTCGCGCGCGGAAAGCGCCTCACGAAGGTACGGACGCCGTTGGTCATCGGGTCTCGCCCGCGGCGCAGGGCGATCGCCTCCTCCAGCATCAAAAGGAAGGCGATGAGAGCGCCGACGGTCGCGATCAGTGACAGGATGGCCGGCCCGTTCAGCGAGCTCACTGAGCGTCACCACCACTGCCGGCAGGTGACGTGCGGCCGCGCGCCGGGCCCCACAGGAAATGGCCTAGGAGGATGCCGACGATGACGGCGATCACGAACGCGTAACCCGGATACGAGTGCACCGCGGGCTGCACGTATTCGCTGATGGGCTTGTGACCGGTGAACAGCGCCCACGTCTCGTACGTGAGAAGCAGAAAGATCACGCCGAAGAACGCAGTGACCGTCCACGAGAACAGGTTGCCGATCGCAGCCATCATCAGTCGACGCCTCCTTGCACCTTCAACGAATCAGGTCGACGCGAGGTTACCGGCGAGAGTCGAACACGTACATCCTTTGCAGCCAGACGGTCTCGGTGGTCGGGTCGTCGCGATTGTCCACGTAGAAGTTCACGTATCCGTAGCCCTCGTCGCGCCTGGTATCGGTCTGCACGACGACCCTTCCGTTCAGGATGACCGTAACCTGTCGGCCGCTGAGTCGCATGATCAGCCGATTCGTCGAGCCCGAGTGGAACGTCGCACCGATGGCCACGCCTTTGCCGAGGCTGTCCCAGTCGCCGTTGGGCCCGATCTCGCCGAGATCGTAGAAACCGTCAGGGTACATCGAGATGTCGAGACAGCTGGCCTGTCGCGAGCTGCACGCGAGCCTCAGACCGACATCGCTGCGGTTGCCGTCATACGTGAAGTCGGCTACGACCACCGCGGTCGGCGGCTGCATGGCCTGGGTCTCGAGGGTCAGATATATGTCTGGATCAGGCGACAGCTCGCAGCCCTGTGTGCCCGCGTTCAGCGTGGTCTTCGTCCAGTCGCCCTCCGTGCCACCCACGTATGACTTCGACCACGCCGTGGTGCCCGTGGGCTGGGTCTCGGCCTGCGTGCAGTCGGCCAGGAAATACTCGGTGCCAAGGGTGCCGCCGCACAAGGAGTCGCCCTGCTTCAGCGCGGCGCCAGCCTGGGCAAGGGGCGAAGAGCACGTGGCCAGGAGCGTCGAATGTAGAACCCGCTGCGACGCCTTCGACAGCGCGCCCGCGGCAAAGTACACACCCACCCCGGCCAGCACGAGGCTCACGATCACGATGCCCGCGATGATCCCGGTCCGGCGTGACAGCCGCCCGCCCGAGGACCTGGCGGCCGGCTGCCAGGCGGCGCCGTCCCACCGCCACGCGCCGTCGGGCGAAAGCGCGCTGACCCATCTCGCCCCGTCCCAGTAGAAAAGCCGGTCCGGGCTCAGCTCTCCGGCCATGGCGGTGAGTATGCGAAAACGGACTCGGTCGCGGGCTATATTGCCGCGCATGCGCACGACCGCTCTCATCGCGGTCCTCGTTCTGTGTGCGTGCGGGAGTACCAGCAACACCGCTTCGGTGACCTCGCCATCGGCCGCGGCGTCGGCCGGCGCCGCGACCACGCCGAGCTCGGCCGCATCGCCGTCACCGTCGCCGTCTCCGTCGCCTGTGCCCTCACCTTCGCCCGCGGCGCCTCCGTCGTGCGTGATGCACGCGGAGCTCGGGGTCGACCAGGGCGGCTACCGGATCCTGCTGGGCACGATCAAGATGCCCGCCGGCACCACGACGGTGGACACCGGCCACCACATCATCGGCAGCAACGACCCGACCCCGATCTGGTCGACCGACACGTCACCGCAGCTTTACGGCATGGCCGCAGCGACCTACTCGACGGCCATCAACGGGTGGATGCCGGTGCCTCCTGAGCTCGTGGCGCCCGATGGGCTGCACTACGCCTACTTGCACCCTGACGGCACACTCCGGCTCGCCGACAGAGTGGACCAGGAGGTCATCGTCAAGAACCCCAGCAACCTGAGGCCGCTCGCCTACACGTCCGCCGGGGTCGTGCTGGTCCAGAACGGCCCGGCCGCGAACGGGCTCTGGCTTCTCAACGTGTCCACGCACGCGATCACCGCGCTAGTGGCACCCTCGGGCAACGACGACTGGCGCGAGGTGCGGAACGGGGCCGCGTGGGGCGTCGATTCACCCGCCGGCCTCGGCTACATCCGGCCTACCAGGGTGATGACCGCGCCCATCCAGGCGGGCGCTTCCGTGTCGACGGTCGTCACGTTTACCGGCGGCCTCTGGATCTACCTCATGACGACGGATGCCCAGGGAGGGGTGGTGGTCGTCCTCACCGGGACCGCGCCGGGCGTCGTATACGTCCCGCCCGGTGGATCACCCGCTCCATCCGCTCTGAACGGCGTCGCGGTGAACAACATCGGCCTCCGCTATCACTCGGACAGCCACGGCAGCTGGTTCCTGGGACCCGGCGGCATCACGTTGTTCACCCCGGCCGGGGGGATGAAGAAGGTCGGGCCCGGCTCGACCGCCGATCTCATCCCGGCCGGCGACTGCGTCTAGCCGGCAAAAGAAACGCCGGGTCGTTCGGCGTACCGGGAGTCTGGTGACCGAAACACGGCATTGACCTTCGGAATTTCCCGGTTCTAAGCAGGAAGCCGGCATGCCGGTGTCGCTCCTGGCAGATGGTGACGGTAGCGAGCGATGACGAGGTAAGCGAGCGCAGCCGCCCAGGAAAAGGGCGGCACGAGCCAGAACCAGCCAAGCGGCCGCCACCACCCGCCGCACTCACGGAGTACCTGGCCAACAGCCAGATGTCCGCGATATCTGCGACCGGCAGGGGAGATCCACCAAGCAGCTGCCCTCGCATCATCTGGCGTAAGGCCGTACGTCGCCAGCTCGATGCGCTGCCAGGGAGTGATCTCGACCGACCCTCTCAGGTGGCGCCGCGCCCAGTTGGCGCAGGACGTGCACACCGAACAATCGCCGTCGAAGATCAGGACTGCCGGTGTGGTCGGTCGTGCCCGCTCCATTGCTTTCATGAAGGGCTCATTTCAGGATGTCGCTCAGGGCGGCATCGAGGGCTGGGTATGTGAACTTGAATCCCTGCGCGATCAGCCGCTGCGGAAGGCACCGGCGGCCGGACAGGACCAGCTCGGGCTCGGTCCGCATCGCCCAGGCGCCGACTCTGACCATCCAGGCGGGAACAGGCGGGCTCCACGGGCGTCCAACCGCCCTGCGCAGCGTGGCCATGAACTCAGCGTTCGTGACCGGCTCGGGACCGGTGGCGTTGTACGTCCCGACCGCGTCCCCGGAATCGATCGCCCACAGGAGCATCCGGTTCAGGTCGGCGACGTGAAGCCAGCTGATGTACTGGTGGCCCGAGCCGGCGGGGCCGCCGAGGCCGAGCCGCGCCAGGCGAGCGAGCGGCTCCAGCGCGCCGCCACCGGCGCCGAGGACGAAACCTATTCGCAGAAGGACCCTCCGGGTTGACCGCACCCCACAGTCGTTGAACGCCTCCTCCCATCGCCGGCACACCTCCACCGAGAAACCACTTCCCGGCGACGCAGTCTCATCACATGGCGTCGCGCCTGGATTCCCGTAGATGGCGAGAGACGCGGCCTGCACCCACACAGGCGGCGGTGCCGTGCACGCGTTTAACGCTCTCCCGAGCGCCTCGACCGAGCGCAACCGCGACTCCAGAATTTCCCGTCGGTTGGCGGGGGTGTAGCGGCAGTTGACGCTTTTCCCGGTGAAGTTCACGAGCGCGTCCGCGCCCGTCAGGACTCGAGACCAGTCGCCGACGGTTGATCCGTCCCAGGCCACAGCCCGGCCAAGAATGTTGACCTCCGGCGAGCGTGTCAGGACGTCAACATCGGCACCGGCGGAGAGGAGTTCCTTGGCGAGGGACTGGCCGAGGAAGCCACTGCCTCCCGCGAGCACGACTCGACGGACAGTCACGAAGCGGCTTCGTTGACGAGCGTGGACACCCACAGCAGCGTCCGCTTGCGAATCGTCCTCAAGCCCGGGAGATGCGCCAGGGCGAGAAGGCGGACGATGGCGTCGGTGGTGTCATCCACCAACTCGTAGGATCGCCGCTGCGCGGGCGAGCGATCGTGGACCCAGAAAAGGACCAAACCGAGTTCGTAGAGCCACAGCAGGTGCGGCAATGTCGGCGCGACGTCACGGGGCAGTCGCGCGTTTGATCCGGCTATGACCTCGCGCAAAAAGTCGATGCTGGCGCGGCGCGTGGGGCCCGAGGCATCGCTGAACGGGTTCAAGGGACTCTGCGGATCTGAGGCTGTACGGAACAGAGTTCCGGATACCGCGTGGTACGGCCTCAGAACATCGAGCCTGGTGCGCATCACCAGGCGGAGTCGAGCCCTCAAGGCGACCTCGTGCTCCAGGGTTCCCCGGCAAGCCTCCACCAGCTCGGCGTGCATCCGCTCGTAGAAGGCCTGCACCAGATGGTCCTTGGAAGGGAAGTAGTAGTAGCTGTTCCCGAGGGCAACGCCAGCTGCGGTGGCGATCATGCGCATGGTGGTCGCCTCGTAGCCGTGCTGGCGGAAGAGGTCCAGCGCTACGTCGAGTATCCGCTCGCGTGTCCGCTCACCTTTGGAACCGAGCGGCGCGGCCACGGCAATCACCGTCCCAGTATAATTGAACGTGTTCAAAACTGAGATCAGGGCGCGGCCGGACGGCTGCTCCTCAACCGTTGCAGCGGCGAAGCTAAAGGCGCAAATGCCTCCACAGCGCCGCCACCTGCCGCGCCCACAGTCAGCAGAGGTGCGACGGGCAAAGAAGAAGGCCGGGCCCAGATGAGCCCGGCCTGTTTGAGCTAGCTCCGGTTACTCGTCCTCGATCTGGTTGTACATCAGGCTGTCCTGGATCTCGTAGAGGGCGTCCATCGCCTCCATCACGGAGCCAGGCTTGGCCTGCGCCAGCACGGTGACCTCAGGTGATTCCTCGATGACCTTGTTTACCGCCACCGAAAGCACGGGCGGCATGGACCGCTGGTCGGCGAGGTTCAGCATCTCGAGCTCGTTCAGGAGCTTGTCGATGTAGTGCATCTTGTCGCGGCGCGCGTACTTGGCGCGCTGCACTCGCCGGTCTCGGGCCGTCATGTGCTCGATGGCTCGGTTGGCCTGCTTGATCATTGGCATCTCTCTCCGCCATAAAGTCTAAAGGCGCTCGGGATTTTGTCAAGCATCACCTGTAATAAATCGGTTACAGTGTTTAGCGGCACCCTGCCGGACCTATGCCCTCGATGATTGCCGGCCGTTCGACCCGCATGGAGGTGCTGGAGCTCCTTAGGCGCAAAGGCCGCGCCAGCGCTGAAACGATCGCGTCCGACCTCGGCGTCACGCCCAACGCGGTGCGCCAGCACCTGACCAACCTCGAGCGCGACGGCCTCGTCGTGAGCCACCCCGAGCGTGGCGCGCGCGGCCGCCCCTCCCTCCTCTTCAGCCTGACCGAGCGCGCCGATTCGGTTTTCCCGAAGCGCTACGGGCAGCTGGCGACGATGGTCCTGCAGGAGGTGCAGGAGCTGGGCGGGCCGGAGGCGCTGGACGAGATCTTCTCGCGCGTGGCCGCGCGTCATGCCGAGGCCATAGCCAGGGACATCGAGGATCTCGACTTCGATGAAAAGCTGCGGCGCGTGGTGGCCTGGATCGGCCGCGCCGGCACGCTGGCCGAGCAGACTGAGGTAGAAGAAGGAGTGCAGGTCACGATTCACAACTGCCCCTTCCGCAACACCGCGCTGAAGTTCCCCCAGGTCTGCACGATCACGCCGCAGCTCATCTCGCGCCTGCTGGACACGGCGGTCTCCCAGTCCGACTCCATCCACCGGCGTGACCCGTACTGCTCCTTTGTCGTCCAGCGACCCTCCGCGCACCCTCACTAGCGCGCAGGTCAGGGAGCTCGACCGGCTCGCCTCCGAGCGATTCGGCATCGCCCTCGACTGGCTGATGGAGGCGGCCGGCTGGCAGGCCGCGCGGATGTGCGAGGCGCGCACCGCCGTCGTGTGCGGCGTGGGCAACAACGCCGGCGACGGCCTCGCGGCGGCGCGGCACCTGCATCGGTGGGGCCGTCTCGCTTCGGTGAGCTGCGTCGACCGCTCTCGCTTGGGCGGTCGTCACGCCGCGCGCGAGCTGGCCGCGCTCGAGGCGATCGGTGTGACGGTCGGCGACCGGCCGGCGCTGGCGGGCGCGGACGTCGTGCTGGACGGCATCTTCGGCACCGGCCTCAATCGCGCGCCTGAGGGCAGGTTTGCCGAGTGGATCGAAGCGATCAATGCGTCAGGGCTGCGCGTGGTCGCGATCGACGTGCCCTCCGGGCTCGACGCGGACTCGGGCGTCGCCTACGCTCCTACTGTGCACGCGGACGCGACCATCACCTTCACCCTGCCCAAGAGCGGCCTGCTGAAGGCCGACGGCCCCAGGGTCGCCGGCGACGTCACGGTCGCCGACATCGGCATCCCCAACGAGGCGCTGCGCCTGGTCCTCGGATGACCGCGTATCACGTCGCCTGGGATCACGGAGTCTCGCTGCCGAGCCACAAGCTGTGGCTCGACCCGCTGGTCGTGCGGTCGTTCGCATTCATCTCGCACGCTCACACCGATCACGCGCGCCGCCATCGCGAGGCCCTGCTCACGCCCCAGACGCTGGCGCTGATCCCGGAGTCACGCAGGCCGCGGGGCTGGCGGATGCTCGGCTACGACGAGCCCATGCGCCGCGGTCACGCGACGGTGACGCTGCTTTCGGCCGGTCACATGCTCGGATCCGCGCAGTTGCTGTTCGAGCACGACGGCACGACGCTCCTCTACACCGGCGACATCAAGCTGCGAGTGCCGGGCACACGGAAGCAGACCCACGTGCCGAAGGCGGACGTGCTGATCGTCGAGACCACATACGGCCGCCCTCACTTTCGGTTTGGCGATCCGGATGCGACGGTGGAAGCCATCGCCATGTGGTGCCGGCGCGCCCTCGACAGCCGCGTCGCTCCCGTGCTGTTGTGCCACGCGCTGGGCAAGACCGAAGAGATCATGCTGGCGCTGCAGCCATACGGATTCGAGTTCTCTCTCGAGAAGCGCTGCGTTCCCTGCGCCCAGGCTTACGCGAACGCGGGCCGGCGGCTGCCGGAGTGGATCGAGCTCGATGGCGACTCTCGCGGCCGCGTCGTCATCGCGCCCCCGGCCGGCAAGGACGAGGTGCGGCGGCTCGGGCGCTACCGCACCGCGCTCGTGTCAGGTTGGGCCAAGGACGCGGAGTTCGCGCGGTTGTTCGGCGCCGACGCGACGTTCGACCTCTCCGATCACTGCGACTTCGATGAGCTGATGGACGTGGTCGAGCGATCCGGCGCCGGCCAGGTCTACACGGTGCACGGCTACACAGAGGATTTCGCGCGCTCGCTGCGCAAACGCGGCATCCGCGCGTCGGCGCTCGAGGCGACGGAGCAGCTGCAGCTGGCTCTCTAGCGGAGCCGGCTCAAATCAGCTTTTGTGCACAATTACGCGCCTCACGCTGCGTTCTGAGTGCTTTTGCGCACAAATGCGTGACTGCCGTGTCGGGGACCTAGCGGAGGGCCCAGCCCGAGCGCAGGACCGACCGGCGCAGGTTGCCGTCCTGCATTGCCCCATCGCTGAGCCGCGTCAGGAGCAGGTCGAGCCACGCGGTGAGATCCACGGGCGGCTCGAGCTCCAGCGCCTCGTTCTTCCAGCGCGCCCGAAACGTCTTTCCGGCGACCTCGAACGCGGCCTCCGTGATGGGGCCTCGATTCCACGGTCCACGTTTGACATGCGGCGACGGGATCCGCTCCGCCAGGTACTCCAGCAGCTCCTGCTCGTCACCCTGCTCGGACAGCGGGGCGTGGCAGAAGACACAGGCTCCGTCGAGCGAGAAGGCGGGGGCGGAGCAGACGGGGCACATGCGCACTACTAATCCGTATAACGGGAAATGGTCCGATCCTCGCGGTGCTTCTCGGATTGGAAGAGGTGGCAGTCCTCGAAGTTGCGAACGCAGATCGGTGGCGAATCCGTGAGCGAGTATTTGCGCTTGGACTGATGGTCGACGTGGCAGTCGAACTGGTACACGCGTAGCAGCGCGCGCCGGTCTTTGACGAGCTCCTCCAGGTACGGGCACCGGCGCATCGGCCCCTACGATAGGCGACTGTGTTGGAATTCGCGCGCGTTGGCGCAGAGATCGGGGCGACGCCCGCCACTCTCCAGAAGACGCGAGTGCTCGGAGCCTACCTCCGCTCCCTGACCGACGACGAGGACCTCCGGCTCGCCGCCACGTACATGAGCGGCCGCGCGTTTGGGCCGTCGAAGCGGCAGACGCTCGGCCTCGGCTGGCGGAACCTGAACCGCGTCGTGTCGGAGATCTCGGGGCGCTCGGACGAAGAGCTTTCGCGCATCTTTCGCCGGCACTCGGACCTCGGGGACTGGGCCGGCGACGCGCTCGATGGCAGGACCGAGGGCCAGGACGTTTCGCTCGAAGAGGTCGCGGCCACCCTGGAGGCGATCCGGGCCGCGAAGGGCGGCGCCAAGGCCGCGCCTCTCGACGAGCTGCTGCGACGCATCGACGCCAGGGCGGCGCGATTCGTCGTCAAGGTCATTTCCGGCGAGATGCGCATCGGGTTGAGCGAAGGCCTGGTCGAGGCCGCGATCGCCGAAGCGTTCAACGTGCCGATCGCGCAGGTGAAGCGCGTGCATCTCATCACCGGCGACATCGGCGAGACCGCCGTGCGCTGCAAGCACAAGCAGTTCGAGAGCACCAGGGTGACGCCGTTTCAACCGTTCCGCTTCATGCTCGCGAGCCCGGTCGAAACCGCCCAGGAGGGCTTCGACCGCATGGGCGCGGGCAAGGTGTGGACGGAGGAGAAGTACGACGGCGTCCGCTGCCAGCTGCACCACCTCGACGGTCGCGTCGAGCTGTTCTCGCGCGATCTCAAAGAGACAACCGCTGCATTCCCCGAGCTCGCCGAGGCGGCGATGAAGCTGCCGCACGGTGTGATGTTCGACGGCGAGGTGCTCGCGCACCGCGACGGCCGGGTGCTCCGCTTCTTCGAGCTGCAGCACCGGCTCGGGCGCAAGGTCGTCGACGAGGAGCTGAGACGCGAGGTGCCGGTCGCGCTCGTCATCTTCGACCTGCTGTGGCTCGACGGCAGGGCGGTGCTCGACGAGCCGCTGCAGGAGCGGCGGCGCCTCCTCGAGTCGCTGCGGGTCGAGCATCCCTTCCTGCTCGCACGCGTCGAAGAGGCGACCAGCCCTGACCACCTCGATCGGATCTTCGCCGAGACGCGCGAGCGGGGCAACGAGGGCCTGATGGTGAAGGATCCCTCGAGCCCGTACACGCCAGGACGTCGCGGGCTAGCGTGGTTGAAGCTCAAGCGGCCGCTCGCCACGCTCGACGTGGTCGTGACGGCGGTCGAGTGGGGCCACGGCAAGCGCAAGGGCGTGCTTTCGGACTACACGTTCGCGGTGCTCGACGCGAAGTCGCACAAGCTGGTCAACGTGGGCAAGGCGTACACGGGACTGACCGACGCCGAGATCGCCACCATGACCGAGAAGTTCCTGCAGATGCAGGTCCGCGACGCCGGGTGGGGATTCATGGTCCGGCCCGAGGTGGTGCTGGAGGTGGCGTTCGATTCGATCCAGGAATCCGACCGCCATGCCAGCGGTTACGCGCTGCGCTTTCCGCGCATCGTGCGCATTCGCGACGACAAGCCGGTCGAGGAGATAGACACGCTCGCGCGTGTCGGCGAGCTTTACGACCGCTACTTCGGGGCTAAGGCGGAAGTACCTCTGAGCGATGTGGCGGTAGCACCTCCCCACCGTGGGGGGAGGTCGGCGCGCAGCGCCGGGTGGGGGCGAACGTGAAGCTCACCTTCATGGGCACCGCCGGCGCGCGCTTCATGGTCGCCAAGCAGATCGCCGCATCGGGTGGCCTGTACCTCGAGGACGGCGACACCCGAATCAGCCTCGACCCCGGCCCCGGCGCGGTCGTGCAATACGCCAAGCGCAAGGTCGACCTTACGAAGCTCGACGCCATCGTGATCAGCCACCGCCATCTCGACCACAGCAACGACGTGAACGTGATGATCGAGGCCATGACCGACGGCGGGTTCCGCCATCGCGGCCGGCTGTTCTGTCCGGGCGACGCGCTCGACGGTGATCCCGTCGTCCTCAACTACCTGCGCCACTTTCCGCAGGAGATCGTCCGCTTGAAACCGGAGACCGAGTACCGCGTGAACGGCGTCTCGTTCACCACGTCCCCCGCGCACATCCACCAGGTGGAGACGTTCGGCTTCCGTTTCGGCGACCGCCTCGGCTGGGTGACGGACTCCGCCTACTACGACGGCATCGCGGAGCAGCACCGCGCCGACGTGATGGTCATCCACCTCGTGCTGATGGAGTGCAGGTCGGGCCTTCCGCACCTCTGCCTGCACGACGTCGAACGGATCATCAGGGACGCGAAGCCGCGCCTGGCCGTCATCACTCACTTCGGCATGACGGTCTGGCGAGCGCACCCCTGGGAGGTCGCCGAAAGCCTCGCTCAGCGGACCGGCGTCGAGGTGAAGTCCGCGCGCGACGGCATGTCGCTCGAGATATGACCCCGCAACAGCGTTTCCTGCTGCTCCTCATCCTCGTGGGCGGCCTTGCGACCGTCCTCGGCCTCCTCTCCAAACGCGCGCGATTCGTGCCCTATCCCGTGGTGCTCGCGCTCGCCGGTGTGCTGGTCGGATTGCTGCCCGGGACCCCGCTGCCTCACCTCGGCGCCGACGTCCTCCTCGTCGCGTTCGTGCCGGGCCTCGTGTTCGAGGCGGCGCTGACCCTCGACCTCGCCGAGCTCCGGCGGCGCCTTCTTCCGGTGGGCCTTCTCGTCACCGTAGGGGTCGCGCTGACCGTCGTGCTCATCGGTTTGTTCACCCACCTGCTCGTCGGCTTCTCCTGGGCCGACGGCATGCTCATCGGCGCCATCCTCGCGGCCACCGACCCGATTGCGGTGGTGACGCTGCTCCGGCGCATCGCGGCGCCGGCCGGTCTCACCGCCATCCTGGAAGGCGAAAGCCTGCTCAATGACGGCACCGGAGTCGCCGCGTTCAGCGCGGTGCTCGGCACAATCGTGAGCGGCTCGCCATCGGCGTCGGACGCGATCATTCGTTTTCTGGGGCTGACGATCGGTGGCACCGCCGCCGGACTGGCCGTCGGGTTCGCGGGCCTGCTGCTGCTGCGCTTCGCGCAGGACGCGCCGCTCGAGATCCTGGCCACGCTGGTGATCGCCTACGGCAGCTACCTGGTGGCAGACGTGTTCCACGCGTCGGGCATCGTGGCCGTCGTCGTGGCGGGAATCGTGGTCGCGCGTTATGGGGCCGCCATCGGCAAGCTGCACGGACCGCAGCTGCTCGGTTTCTGGAACCTGCTCGCCTTCGTTCTGAACGCGATGCTGTTCATCCTCGTGGGCGCGGCCGTGCCCGCGTGGCAGCTGCTGCCGGTGGCGGGCCTGATCATCGCGACGTTCGCGATCATGCTGGTCACCCGAGCCCTGCCCGTGTACGGCCTGCTCGCGCTGGCCGCCATCCGCCCGCCGCCGATTCCCTGGCGGTGGCGGCACATGACGTTCTGGGCGGGGCTGCGCGGTGCGCTCGCGGTCGCGCTTGCCCTGTCCGTCGCCGCGACGCCCGGAGTGGACGCGCGCGTGTCGGTCGTCGCGTACGGAGTCGTGCTCCTGTCGCTGCTCGTGCAGGGCGGCCTCATCGTGCCCGTCACGAACCGGCTCCGCGTCGAAGCGGCCGCCTGACGATGCTGCCCTTTCGGCAGGGCTCATGGCGCTGGCGCGGCGTGGTCGCCCTCACCGCGGTGGCGCTGGGATTCGTGATCTACCCCCTGAGCGAGCCCGGCCACGACGTCATCAACTCCGACTGGCCGGCTTTCGCGACCGGCGCGAAGCTCGCCATCACCGATCCCGGGCACCTGTACGACCTGGACGCGCAGCAGCGCGTGCAGCTGGAGGTGACCGGCGGGCGCCAGCTCGTCACGCCCGGCATCCACGGCATCCTGCCCTTCCTGGCGCCGGCCTATGTGGCCCTGCTCGCTGCGCCCTTCGCCACCATCGGCACCGAGCTCGGAGGCAGGCTGTGGATCCTGTTCGGGCTGGCCTGCCTCGCCCTCGCCCTGTGGCTTGTATCCAGGCCGCGGTCGCTGAGCGCCGCCCTGCCCGGCTTCGCCGGCGTGCCCACGGCGCTGCTGCTGCTGAACGCGCAGCTCGACGGCATCGTCGCGCTCGGGCTGGGAGCCGCCGTCGCGCTGTGGTCGCGACCGTTCCTGGCCGGCCTCGCGCTCGGCCTGACGCTGATGAAGCCGCAGCTGATCCTGCCGGCCGGCCTCGCCCTGATCGTGGCCCGGCGTTGGCGTGTGCTGGCGGGCTGGGCCGCGGCCGGCGTCGTCCTCTGGGCGTCGTTCGCGATCTTCGACCCGCTGTGGGTGGTGCACTGGCTGGCGCCGGTGGGAAACACGGTCGCGCCGGTGTCGCGCGAGGTCGACCTGCCGCACCTGGGCGTGCTTCTGCCGCAGGCGGTGCAGACCTACGCGGTCGCGGCGATCTCGCTGCTCACGGGTGTGGCCGCCGTGCTGCTCGCATGGAGGCGGCGCACCGACATGCCGGCCGCTGTCGCGATCGTGATCGCCGGCGGTATCCTCGCCGCGCCGCACGCGCTGCCGGCGGACCTGGTGCTCGTGGCGTTTGCGCTCGTCGCCTGGGGCAGGGCTGCATGGCACGACTGGCTGATCCTGTCGATCGGCGCGATCATCGCCGCGATCACGCCCGCGCCGGTGCCGGCGCTCGTGGGACTGGTGGTTATCGGCTGGGTGCTCGCGCGAGCGAGCGGAGCTACCTGGCCGTCGCCGCGGCCACAGCCGCAAGCGGCGTCGTCTCGATGATGCCGTCGATCAGTCCGTAATCCACGGCCTCGGACGGCGTCAGGAAGAAGTCGCGATCGGTGTCGCGCTCGACGCGCTCGATGGGCTGGCCGGTGTGCTTGGCGATGAGCTCGTTGAGCACGCCCTTGATGCGCACGATCTCGCGCGCGTGGATGTCGAGGTCGCTCGCCTGGCCCTGCAGCCCGCGGCCGCCGATGAGCGGCTGGTGCATGTGGATGGTCGAGCTCGGGAGCGAGAACCTGCGTCCCTTGGCCCCGGCCATGAGGATCACCGTGCCGAAGCTGGCGGCGCGGCCGATGCACACGGTGGAGATGGACGAGCGCACGTACTGCATCGTGTCGTAAATGGCGAAGCCCGCCGTGACCGTGCCGCCCGGCGAGTTGATGTAGATCTGGATCTCCTTTTCCGGGTCGTCCGCGGAAAGGTAGATGAGCTGCGCCACGACGAGGTTGGCGACCACGTCGTCGATGGGGCGGCCGATGAGGATGATGCGGTCTTTGAGCAGGCGCGAATAGATGTCGAAGCTGCGCTCGCGGTTGCCGCCCTCGTTCTCCGTGACTGTCGGGATGTAGGCCACTGCCGGCAATAGTACCGGCGCCCCTCACCCTACCCTCTCCCGCAGGCGGGAGAGGGGAATAATTTGAGTGTTGGCACGCGCCGCCGCACTCGCCCCAGCTGACTTCTTCGCCGGCGTGCGCAAGGGCCTCAAGGCGCGGCTGCCGGCGGACCTGCGCAACTTCGAGATCACCCGCGGGCACAGCCGCCTGCTGAAGATCCACTACGGGCGCCCCGAGCTCCATTTCGAGGCGTGGCATCACACCGGCGACGGCCGGCTCGAGGTCGGCCTGCATTTCGAGGGACCGCCGCAGCTGAACCGGCACGCCTTCGATTTCTTCCGCGAACACATGGTCGAGGTCAAGGCGGCGCTGCGACGCGCCGAGCTCGAGCCCTGGGACCGCGGCTGGTCACGCCTCTACGAGACGCTGCCGGCGCCGGTGCTCGACGAGCACGTGATGGCTTCCGCGATCGACCTGATGCACGACTACATCACGGCGCTGCAACCCATGGTCGCGCGGTTCGTCGAGGAGGAGGCCGCCTGATGGATCCACGCGAGGCGCGCAACCTCATCCCGCTCACCGACCACTACATCCACATGAACCACGCGGGCGTCTCGCCGATGTCGCAGCGAGGCCGCGCGGCCATCGAGCAGCTGGTCGAGGCGATCCTCAACCGGCCCTATCGCGAACATCAGTCGCAGGACGAGGCCGACCGCGTGCGCGAGCTCGTCGGCAGGCTGATCAACGCCGCGCCCGACTCCATCACCCTCACCCGGAGCACGTCCCACGGCCTGTCGTTGCTCGCTCAGGGCCTCGACTGGTCCGCCGGCGACAACGTCGTGGGCGCCGAAGGTGAGTACCCCGCGAACGTCTACCCGTGGATGGCGCTGGAGCGCCGCGGGGTGGAGTTCCGAAGGGCGAAGCCGGTCGATGGCCGCATCACGCCCGAGGCCGTGCTCGCGCTCGTGGACGAGCGCACGCGCGTCATCGCCCTGTCCCATGTCGAGTTCTGGAACGGATTCCGGCTCGACATCGCAGCGATCGGCGCCGAGTGCCGGCGCAGGGGAATCGTGTTCGCGGTCGACGTCATGCAGAGCGCGGGCGCGCTGCGCGTCGACGTGGAGCGCATGTCGATCGACTGCTGCGCCGCCGGGGCGGGCAAGTGGCTGATGGGCCCGCCGGGGGTCGGCTTCGCGTACTTCTCGCCTCAACTGCTGGATCGCGTCTGGCCGGCGGTGGTCGGCGCGGGCTCGGTCGCGGGCCACGAGCGGTATTTCGACTACGACCTCACGCTCCGCCCGACCGCGCGCCGGTTCGAAGAATCGGTGGTCTCGTTGCTCGACACCGCCGCGTTCGGAGCCGCGCTGGACCTGCTGCTGGAGGTCGGCGTGGACGCCATCGAGGACCGCGTCCTCAACCTGGCCGAGCGTCTCGCCAAAGGGCTGTCCGAGCGCGGCTGCGAGATCATCGAGCCCTGGCCCCGATCGCGCTCCGAGTCGTCGGGTATCGTGTCTTTCCGGAAACGGGGGGCGTCCGCGCAGGAGGTGCTTCGCGACCTGACTGCGGCTCACGTCGTGGCGCGTATCCATCGCGACTTCGTGCGCCTGTCGCCCCACTTCTACAACACGTACGAGGAGGTTGAGCGCGTGCTCGAGGTGCTGGCCCCGGAGAGCGTGAACCGATGAGGACCGTCGAGGTCACCGACGCCCTGCAGGAGTACATGGACAGCCTCGTGCTGCCGCGGGACAAGGTGCTCGCGCGCATGGAAGAGGAGGCGGAGCGGGAGGGCATCCCCATCGTCGATGCGCACGAGGGAGCGCTGCTCGGCCTGCTGGTGCGGCTCTCGGGCGGAAAACGAGTGCTCGAGCTCGGCACGGCCACCGGTTACAGCGGCATCTGGATGCTGCGCGGCACCGAGGGCGGCACGCTCACGACCTACGAGATGGACAAGGAACGAGCCCGGCGCGCCCGCGCCAACTTCTCCGAGGCCGGCCTCGGCCAGCGCGCGCTGGTCCTGGAGGAGGACGCCGTCAGCGGGCTTGCTCGGCTCGACGCGCGTTTCGACGTGTGCTTCATCGACTTGCTGAACTCATTTGCCTCGGAGGACGTGGTGCGCACGGTCTTCGGCCTCGTCCTCGAGCACATGGACGGCGGCGCGCTGCTGATGGCCGACAACGCTCTGCGTCAGGGCGAGGTGCTGCAGCCGAAGAACCAGCAGGCGCGGAACGTGCACCGCTACAACGAGCTCGTGGCCAACGACCGGCGGCTCGAAGGCGTCGTCGTGCCGATCCGCGACGGCCTGTCCATCGCGCGCGTCAGGGACTGATCTCCGAATACCGCGGTTGCCGGCACTCGAGGGTCTGGAGTCGAGCTCCAAACACGCGGATGCCGGCAGCGGCGTGGCATCGGCGCACAACTCGTGAAAGCACCACCTGAGGGCGTCGACGAATCCGCGTTGAGCGCGACGGTCGCGGCGCGGTGGAGAATCGACGTCGAGTCGATCAGCTACGAGGCGGTCGGCGGAGGGAGTCATCACTGGCTTCTGCGCACCGCGGAAGCCGGCTATCGGTTCCTCACCGTCGACGACCTCGGCACCAAGCCCTGGCTGGGCGCGAGCCACGACGCGGCGTTCTCGGGGCTCGAGCTCGCGTTTGGAACGGCGCGACTCTTGCGCGCCTCGGGGCTCGAGTTCGTCGTCGCGCCGATCCCGACCTCGGACGGCGCGATGCTGGTGCGCCTCGGCGAGCGATTCAGCGCCGCACTGTTTCCCTACGTCGCCGGACACGCGGGCACTTTCGGTGAGCCCTTCAGCCGGCGCGACCATCACGACCTCTGCACCCTCTGGGCGAGGCTGCACATGGCCACCGAGCTCGTGCGCGACCGGGCGCCTCGACGAAGCCTCGCGGTGCCGGGCCGGTCAGCCCTCGACGACGCCCTCGGCAGCGACCGCGGCGCGCCGTGGTCAGGCGGGCCTTACTCGGAGCGG
>DASSLR010000088.1:0-18581 GCA_035689345.1 Candidatus Dormiibacterota bacterium | reverse complement strand
ACGTGCTCACCCGCGCGCACGATCTGCGGTGCGACGGAAAGGGTCGTCGGTCGCGTCGCGCCGTAGACGACAACGCCGCCGACGATCAAGGTGAGCACGAGCACCGCGGCCAGCGCCGCGAACAGCAGCGTGCGCCGGCGGCGTCTGGGTGGCGCCGGAGGCATGGCGACCGCGGTCGTGGCGGTGACCGGCGGCGGCGCGGCGGGCTCCATGACCGCCGTGGCGGCGGGGGATGTGACCGGAGCGACCACAGCCGCCTTGGCGGCGGGGATCGGTGGCGGAAGCACCACCGTGGTGTCGACCGGTGCGACGACCGGCGTCGCAATCGGGGCGGCCGGCAAGGCGGCCTCCAGCTGGTCGACGAAGGACGCGCAGCTGTCGAATCGATCCTTCGGGTTCTTCGCCATGCCGCGCAGCACGACCTCGTCGACCTGCTGTCCAACCTGCGGGTTCAACGAGCTCGGCATGGGCGGGTCGCGATGCACCTGGGCGTAGAGGACCTCCATCACGTTCTCGCCGTCGAAAGGCAGCGAGCCGGTGAGCATCTCGAACGCCATCACGGCGAGCGAGTAGCGGTCGGCGGCGGGGCCGACCTGGCTCCCGGTCACCTGCTCGGGCGCCATGTAGGCGGGCGTGCCGGTCGTCACCCCCGTCATCGACTTGATCGACGACGACTGCAGGAGCTTGGCCAGGCCGAAATCGGCAAGGATCGGCGTGTCCTTCGTGCCCAGCAGCACGTTCGCGGGCTTGACGTCGCGGTGGACGATGCCCAGCGAGTGCGCGTAGTCGAGCGCGTCGCCGATACCCCGCAGGAACCGAAGTGCGGTCTGGCGGTCCATCGGTGCCTGCTTGATCCGGCCGGCAAGGCTGCCGCCCTCGACGAACTCGACGATCATGTACGGGGTCCCTTCGAACTCGCCGAAGTCGAAGACGTTGAGGACGTTGGGGTGCCGCATGCGGCCGATGGACTGGGCCTCGCGGCGAAAACGCGCCACCGAGTCTGCGTCTGGAGCCAGGCCCTGCAGCACCTTGACGGCGGCCGTGCGCTCGAGCTGCGCGTGGTAAGCCCGGTAGACGACGCCCATGGCGCCCTGGCCGACGTACTCCTGAACGACGTAGGAACCCAGGTGGGTTCCGGGTGCTATGGGCACGGCCCATGATTATGCGTTCGGAATCGCGAGTTCCCGCCGAATTGACGGAGCCTTAACAGACAGGCCCGCCGGTTACCTCACAAGGGTCGATTGACGAAATACGACGCCGCCACGGCCAGCGCCACGACGATCAGCGCGAGCGCCGCCAACAGGATCCAGAGCCACCATCGCCGGCCGGTTTTCGCCGCCTTCGGCCGCCGGGGAACGGCAAACCCTCGGCGCGTGGGCACGGGGGAGGGCAGGGTCGGGTCCGGACCACGAATGGGCCCGACCTCGGCATCGGGTGCCATCACGGTTGTCGCATCCAGCGCCGGTGCGCGTCGTGCAGGTCGCGGCGCGGCGGTAGGCGCTTGTGGCGGCGGAGGCGCGAACGCGATCGTCCTTTCGACGGCGGCAGGAGCCGATGCGTTGACAGCGTTTTCGAGGGCGTCCACGAAGTCCTGGCAGTGCTCCCACCGCGCCGCCGGGTCTTTGGCCATGCCACGCATGATCACGGCGTCGACCCGTCGCGGGAGGCCGTGGTTGAGCATGCTCGGCGGCGCCGGCTCCTTGTGCACCTGCGCGTACATCACCTCGAGCACGCCCCCTTCCTCGAAGGGCAGGGTCCCGGTGAACATCTCGTATGCCATCACCGCCAGCGAGTACCGGTCTGACGCGGGCCCAACGGCGTGACTGCCCGCGACCTGCTCGGGCGCCATGTACGCGGGCGTTCCGGTGGTGACACCGGTGAGGGACTTGATCGACGACGACTCCATCAACTTGGCGAGGCCGAAGTCGGCGAGGATGGGATTGTCGTCAGGCCCGAGCAGGACGTTCGCGGGCTTGACGTCGCGATGCACGATGCCGTGCTTGTGCGCGTAGTCGAGCGCGTCGGCGATTCCGCGCAGGTAAGCAAGCGCGACGCGAGGCTCGAGCGGGCCGCTCTTCACACGCGAGGCCAGGCTGCCGCCGGCGACGAACTCCACGACCATGTACGGGGTTCCCTCGTATTCGCCGAAGTCGTACAGGTTCAGCACGTTGGGGTGGCGCATCCGCGCGATCGCCTGCGCCTCTCGCCGGAAGCGCGCGCTGGATTCAGGATCCGCGCTGATCGCCTGCAGAACCTTGACCGCGCATTCCCTTTCGAGCTGCGCGTGGACGGCGCGGTACACGACGCCCATGGCTCCCTGGCCGATGGCGTCACTGACTACATAGGAGCCGAGCTTTGTTCCTGGGCCGATCGGCACGGCCCCAGATTATGCCGTGCCCATTCGCGAGACCGGCCGGCCTAACTAACGGTTCGCCAGCCAGCCACCCTGACGCCCGCGGCGCACCGCGACCACGCCGGCGAGGATGGAAAGGGCGATCTCGGCCGGCGTCACGGAGCCGAGGTCCAGGCCGACAGGGGTCTGGATGCGCGCCAGCACCTCTTCGTCGACGCCTTTGGCTCGCAGCGCATCGAGGTGATGCCCGGTGTGGCGCCGGCTGCCGACGAGGCCGATGAACTTCGGGTCGCGGGGGAGGATCGTCTCGAGCGCCTCGACGATGTCGGGCGCGTCGTGGTCGGTGTGGACAACATAAAGGTCGGGGCCGAGCATGGCCGGCAGCTCGGAAAGCGAGGTCACAGCGTGCGGCCACACCTGTCCCTGCAGCCGCTCGGGGCGGGTCTCGACGAGCAGCGCGCGATAGCCGAGGTTCGGAGCCCAGTCGAGGATGGAGCGCGCCACGGGCGTGGCCGCGAAGACAACTAGCGTGGGCACGGGCGCGTGCGGCTCGAGGTATGCCTGGATCGAGCCGAGGTCGTGCCGGTAGGTGCGGAGCTGGGGTGCGCCGGAGTCGGCGACGCCTCTTGCATCGCCGAGGGCGGCGGAATCGAACTCGCTGCAGCCGAGCGTCCCGGCGAGGGCCGCGGTGCGGGACATGAGCAGCTTGGCCCCGGGTCGCGACGGCGGCTCGCCGTCCAGCTTGATCACGGTCGCCAGCACGACCTCCTCGCCGCGGGCCAGCCGCTGCGCGAGCTCTTCCTCGACGCTAGGCATGCGTCGGCGTGCGGGCGAGGATGGCGGTGAGGATGTCGCGGGCCTTCGTCACCTCGGCGTCCGTCGTCGCGTATCCCGTGGTGAGGCGCAGGCTGCCGAGGGCCTCGTCGAGCGTGAGTCCCATGGCGAGAAGCACGTGCGAAGGGTCCAGCGAACCCGACGCGCACGCCGAACCGCTCGAAGCCGCGACGCCGGCGAGGTCGAGCGCGAGCAGCATGTCCTCACCTCGGCGCGAGGCGAACGTGGCCGTGGCGTAGTTGGGCAGGCGATGCGGTCCGCCGGTGATGCGGCCGCCGAGCTGCTCGAGCGTTGCGCGGAGCTGGGCGGATTGGGTCGCCGCTCTCTCGGACCGCGCCGCGCGCTCCCGCGTGCAGACGGTCATGGCTTCGGCGATCGCCACCGCCGCGAAAACGTCCTCGCGTCCGGCGCGGCGGCCCCATTCCTGCGGACCACCGTGCAGCACCGGATCGATGCGCACTCCGTCGCGCACGTAGAGCGCGCCGCCGCGACCCGCGCCGAGCTTGTGACCGCTGAAGGAAATGAGGTCCGCGCCGCGCGGAATGTCGATCCAGCGCGGTCCCGCACAGGCATCCACGTGGACGAGGGCGCCGACCTCGTGCGCGCGCTCGATCGCCTCCGCCACGGGCTGGATCGTGCCGACCTCGTTGTTGGCGAGCCCAATGGACACAAGGGCGACCCCGGGTTGGATGCGGTCGAGATCGGCTCGGGCGGCGCCGTCTGTTGGGGCAATGGTCACGGCATGGCCGTCGGCCTGAAGCCGTCGTGCCACGGCGAGCACCGACTGGTGCTCGGCCGCCCAGGTGAGAACGGTCGCGTGCCTGGGCAGCCGGTGCGCGGCGCCGAGGATCGCAAGGTTCACGGCCTCGGTGCCGGAGGCGGTGAAGGTCATCTCGAGGCGGTCGGCGGCGAGCGCCGCCGCGAGCTTGTCGCGCGCGGCATCGAGCGCGGCGCGAGCGGTGCGTCCCTCGGCGTGGAGGCTCGAGGGATTGCCGGTCGGAACGACGCGAAGTGCTTGCTCGACCTCGGGCAGCACCGGGGCGGCGCCGGCGTCGTCGAGGTAGACCCTTGGGTGGACCCTCCCTCTCCCAAGGCTTCCCTCCCCCAAGCCCGCCGATCCTGCGCTCAGGCTAGACATCGAAATTCATCATGCCAAGCCAGCCTGTTAAGAGCGAATCACCAGGGTGCAGCCGCGGCAGGATGCCGGCGGCCTACCGACTGTGGTCGGGCTGGTGCAGCAGGTCCTTCAGCGTTCCCTGGAAGGACTTCAGGTAGAGATGGACGTCCAGGATCTCGTCCACGGAGATCGGGTCCGGCTCTGGCGCGGACACCGCCTGCGCGGATGAACGCGCGCGAGATGAGGAAGTGGCCTGCTCGGACGCGGTCTCGACCGACTCCACATCATCGACCGCGCCTCCCGCGATGGCCAGCACGACGATGAAGGTGACCTGGCACTGCGCGCACGTCACCTGCAGGTTGAACCGCTCGTCCTCGTGGCTCAGCACCTGGATGTCGCAGCCCTTCAGGCTGCGCCCGCAGACAGGGCAGTTGTAAAAGCGAGCCCTGTCGCGGATGAACTCGATGATGCTCATCGACCGGCCAATATTACGCCGCGAGACCGCGCATCATCTCCGCCCTTCGATGCACGTGCAACCCTCGCCGCCGACGACCGCGGAGTGCACGGTTCCGGCCGCCAGGACCATGCGATCTCCCGCGCGCAGCACGAGCTCGCGGGCCTCGCGCTCGAGCACGAACGTGATCGAACCCTCGACGCAGTAGAGCACCTTCTCGTAAGCGTGGCTGTGTGGCGCGTATCGATCGCCAGGCCCGTTCGACCACGCGTAGCAGCCCGTCGCCTCGCCTCGAAGCCGCTCCATCAGCTCGTCCTGCAGCCGCGGGCTCGCCACGTCCCGATTCTAAGATTGCCTCGATGAAGCCTCGGTTCGTCGCGGACTGCAACGTGGGCCGGCTTGCGCGCTGGCTGCGCGCCCTCGGTTACGACGCGGCGTATCACGCTCACATCGAGGACGCGGCGCTGGTGCGAGAAGCCGCCGCCGAGGACCGCGTGCTGCTGACGCGAGACCGTGACCTCATCAAGCGCCGCGTGATCCAGTCCGGCGCCGTGCGCGCCATCCTCATCCGCCACGACGAGGTCACCGCGCAGCTGCGTCAGGTCTTCGCCGAGCTCGGCCTCGACATCGAGCAATCGCTCACGCGCTGCATCGAGTGCAACTCGGAGCTCGAGCCGCGGCCCGCAGACCTCGTCGCCGAGCGCGTGCCGCCTTTCGTGCGCAGCACCCAGACCCGGTACTCAGAATGCCCTGGCTGCGGCCGTATCTACTGGGCGGGCACCCACTGGCAGCACATGCGCGAGGTGTTCGCGGGACTGTGAGGGACGTGTTGCGCCGTCTGCTCGCGGGCGAGCTGACGGAGGACGAAGCGCTCACCGAGCTGCGCAGCATCCAGCTCGAGGACCTTGCCGGCCGCGCGCGTCTCGACCTGGGGCGTTACCTCCGGCGCGGCATTCCCGAGGTCATCCTGGCGCAGGGCAAGTCACCCGAGGAGGTGGCGCGGCTGGTCGTCACCATGGCCGGGCGCCAGGGCCAGGGACTGGTCAGTCGCATGTCACCGGCGCACGCACAGGCCGTCCATGACGCGGCCGCCGCGAACGGCATGAAGCTGGTCACGTACTCCAGCTCGGCGCGAGTCCTGCGCGAAGGATTCACACCCGAGACCCTGGAAGGCAAGGTCGGAGTCCTCACCGCCGGCACGTCCGACGTCGCGGTGGCCGACGAGGCGCGCATGGTCGCCGAAGCGTGCGGCGTCGAAGTGCGGATGGAGGCCGACCTGGGCGTCGCCGGCCTGCACCGCTTCGTCGCGCCGCTGAGCTCGATCCTCGACTGGGGCGCCGACGTGCTTGTGGTGGCGGCGGGAATGGACGGCGTGCTGCCCGGGCTCGTGGCCGGCCTGGTCGCGGTGCCGGTAATCGGGCTGCCGGTTTCGACCGGCTACGGGCGCGGGGGAGCGGGTGAGGCCGCGCTGCTGACGATGCTCCAGTCGTGCTCGACCGGCCTTGTGCTCGTGAACATCGACAACGGGGTCGGTGCCGGTGCTGCCGCCGTGCTCATCGCTCAGCGCCGCCTGCGCGGAAAGAACACGGCCACGACCACCGCGCCCGCGGTGCCCAGGACGAGCAGGGCGAAGAACAAAACCGCAAGACCGCGCGAGTAGTCGGCGCCGCTCGGGATCGCAAACACAAGCGCGAACACCACGACCGCCAGCAGCACTCCGATGAGCAGGTACGGCACCCCGCGCCGCTGGCGGCCGTAGAAGAAGAGCCACAACCGGCTCGGTCGTGGTTTCACAGCAGGCCGGGCAGATCGGCCAGCGAGGCGATCGTCGGAGTCCCCGGAGGCGGAGGCTCCGCCGCGTGCGCGGTGCAGATGACCGCCCGCATGCCCAGCGCGCGCGGGCCTTCGTAGTCCTCGCGCACGCGATCGCCCACGAAGAGCGCGCGCTCCGGCGTGACGCCAAGCGCCGCGAGCGTGGCCAGGTAGGCCTCGGGCGCCGGCTTGCGCCTGCCGACCTGGCTCGAGAACACCACGGCTTCCATGCGCGCCGCGATGCCGTTCCTTTCCACCTGCCGCACCATCATCTGCGGCGGAAACGGCGCGTTCGAGCACACCGCGCGCTTGATGCCGTGCTCGTGCAGCCAGGACAGAACGGCCGGCACGCCGGCGTCGACCTCGGCCACCTCGTCCCACACCTGCTGCTCCGCGTCGAGGATCTCGTAGAGGAGTGGTGGGGGAAGCTCCAGCCCGGCACGCTTCCAGGCGCCCGCGTAGACGTCGAAGTAGCTCACCTCGTCCTCGTCCGGGCTCTCGATCACGGCCTCGAGGGGAAGGAGCACGTCCTCCATGATCCGTTGCGCCTCCGGCGCCGGCACGCCGGTGGCCGCGCTGATGGCCGGCCGAAAGCGCTCGATCACGCCCAGCAGGCGGTGCTGCGGGTACGTGAAGGTGACGAGGGTGCGTCCGTAATCGAACAGCACGGCGTCGACCGCGTCGGGCATCCGCATATCCTGAGACCGTGCCGAAGCGGGCGTCGTCTCGACTTACTCACCTGGACGAGCGCGGCGCCGCGCGCATGGTCGACGTGGCGGCCAAACCGCCCACCGCGCGCGAAGCCCTGGCGGAGTGCATCGTGCGCATGGCGCCGGCGACCATCGCCGCCGTGCGTGAGGGCACGGCCAAGGGCGACGCTCTCGCCGTCGCGCGCGTGGCCGGCATCATGGCCGCCAAGCGCACTCCTGAGCTCATCCCGCTCTGTCATCCGCTTCCCATCACCAGCGTCGCCATCGACTTCGAGCTCGGAGCTCGCGGCATCAGGGTGACGGCGCGCGTGCGCGTCACCGGCCCGACCGGCGTGGAGATGGAGGCGCTCACCGCGGCGGTGGTGGCGGGGCTGACCCTGATCGACATGACGAAGGGCGTCGAGCGCGGCGTGTACATAGAAGGATTGCGTTTGCTCGAGAAATCGGGCGGCCGATCGGGCACGTGGAGGCGGACGGCCGCCACGTGAGCAGCGCGCACGTGATCACCGTCAGCGACGGCGTGACCCACGGCGAGCGCGAGGACAAGAGCGGGCCCGCTCTCGTGGGCATCCTGTACGCGAACCGGTACGACGTTACGGGCCCGCAGATCGTGCCTGACGAGCGCGAGCAGATCGCCGCCGCCATAACCAAGGCAGTCGACGCCGGCAGCAACCTGGTCATCACGACGGGCGGCACCGGCCTCGGTCCGCGTGACGTCACGCCGCAGGCCACGGCCTCGATCATCGACTACGACGTCCCCGGTCTCACCGAGCTCATGCGCCGCGCCGGATTCGAGAGCACGCCCATGGCCGCCTTGACTCGCGGTGTCGCGGGGGTGCGCGGTCACACGCTGATCCTCAACGTGCCGGGCAGCCCGAAGGGTGCCGTCGAGTCGCTCGAAGCGGTGATGCCGGTGCTCGAGCACGCGCTCGCATTGCTGCGCGGCGAGACGAAGCACGCATGAACCTCAACTCCGACCTCGGCGAAGGCAGCCAGCACGAGGAGACGATCCTGCGCCTGGTCGACAGCGCCAACGTCGCGTGCGGAGCGCACGCCGGCTCGATGACGATGTCGATCGCCACCGCGTGGCACTGCCACGAGCTCGGCATCGAGGTCGGCGCGCATCCCGGGTACGAGGATCGCGAGGAGTTCGGCCGCGTCGAGCGCGCGCTGTCGGCGCGCGAGATCGAAGCGCTCGTGGCCTTCCAGGTCGCGGGCCTCGCCGCCGTGACCCCGATCGCCTATCTCAAGCCGCATGGCGCGCTGTACCACCGCTGCCAGAAAGACCCCGAGGCCGCGGACGCCGTGGCGCGCGTGGCCGCGCGGCACAACGTGGGTCTCATGTGCCAGCCAGGCTTTGCCATGGTCGCCGCCGCCGAGCGCGCGGGCATCCCGGTGTATCGCGAGGGCTTCGCCGACCGCCTGCTGATGCCGGACGGCAGCCTCGCGCCGCGCACGCGATCCGACGCGATGCTTCCGCCGCACGAAGCCGCCAGGCAGGCCGTGGCCCTCGCGAAGTCGGGAACCATCGACACCATCTGCGTGCACGGCGACACGCCCAACGCCAACGCGATCGCGACCGCGGTCCGGCAGGCGCTGAAAGACGCGGGAGTGAAGACCGGTCCCCTGCTCGGCCGCTGAGGCGGGCGAGTGGGCATCCTTCTGCTGAAGCTGACGCTGACGCCGGTCCTCATCGGCGGCGCCAGCCTCGCGAGCAGGCGGTGGGGAGCCGAGGTCGGAGGATGGCTCGTCGGCATCCCGTTCACCTCCGGCCCCATCGCGTTCTTCCTGGCCGTGGAAAGCGGTGTGCACTTCGCCGCGGATGCGTCGGTGGGCATCCTCGCCGGCGGACTCTCGCAAGCTGCGTTCGCGGTGGCGTACTCGTGGACCGCACTGCGCCTCGGGCGGACGTGGAGCGTCGCCGCCGCCACCGTCGCGTTCGCGCTGGCGACGGTCCTTCTGAACGTGTTCAGGAGCAGCGCGGCCGTAACGCTGGCGATGGCGGTGACCTCGCTCGTCCTCGCCCTCGCCGTCCTCCCGCGCCGGGCGGCGAAACCGGCGGCGGAGGTGACGCTTCCGTGGTGGGACATCCCCGCCCGTATGCTCGTCGCCACCGTGTTCGTGGTGGCCCTCACCTCGGCCGCGCCCGCGCTCGGCCCTCGACTCTCGGGCCTGCTCTCCCCGTTTCCCGTTTACGCCGCCGTGCTGTGCGTGTTCGCTCACCGGCTGCAGGGTCCCGGCGCCGCGATCGCCGTGATGCGTGGCCTTCTGCTCGGCCTCTTCAGCTTCGCCGCGTTTTTCGCCGCGCTCGCGTTTCTGCTCGAAGCGGAAGGCATAGCCATCGCCTTTGCGATCGCCATCGCCGCGACGCTCGTGTTCCAGGCGGCGACGCTGGCCGTCGGACGGCGGCTGCGTATGGCATGACGGCGCGGCTGAGCATCCGGCAGCTCGAGGGCATGCCCGAGCTCCACGAGCTCGCGCATCTTTTCGCGACCATCTGGGGCCGCCCGGGCGAACCGCCGATGGACACCAGCACGCTGCGCGCGCTGAGCCACTCGGGCAACTACGTGGCCGGCGCTTACGCGCAGGACCGCATGATCGGCGGCTTGATCGGGTGGCTTGGCGGCCTTCCGGACGACCTGCACCTGCATTCGCACATCCTCGGCGTGCTCCCCGACACCGAAGCCCGCGGCGTCGGCTTCGCGCTCAAGCAAGACCAGCGTGCGTGGTGCCTCGATCGTGACGTGAGCTCGGTGATGTGGACGTTCGATCCGCTCGTGCGCCGCAACGCTTATTTCAACCTCGTCAAGCTGGGCGCGGACGCTGTCGAGTACCTGGTCGACTTCTACGGCGCCATGGACGACGGCATCAACACGGGTGACGAGTCGGATCGTCTGCTGATTCGCTGGAACCTTCGCTCCGAAAAAGCGATCGCCGCCGCGGAGGGACGCGCTTACGAGCCGCCGGCCGAGCCAGGCGCCGTGCGGGTGCCGGTGCCGGAAGACATCGTCGCCATCCGGCGTCGCGATCCCGCGCTCGCCCGCAGATGGCGGCACCAGGTGCGCGAGGCTCTTGGCGGCGCGATGTCGCGCGGCCATCGCGTCACCGGCTTCACGCGCGACTTCGAGTACGTTCTTTCGCCCGACTAGACTTTTCTCGTGCTGCAGGTCGGGGACAAGGCTCCTGATTTCAAGCTGCCGACCACCAGCGGCCAGGAGCTCACGCTCGCGACCGCGCTCGAGAAGCACAAAGCCCTCGTCTTCCTTTTCTATGTGCTCGATTTCACGGGTGGTTGAAGGACCGAGCTGACCGAGTTTCGGTCGAGGTACGAAGACGCGAATGCCGCCGGGGTGGGCCTCTACGCCATAAGTGTCGACTCGGTGTTTTCGCACCAGGCGTTCGCGACCGAGCTGGGCGGGCTTCCATTCGACCTGATCGGCGACTTCGAACGCAAGATGGTCACCGCGTACGGCGTACGTCGCGACGACGTCGAGGGTTACTCAGGCATGGCCAAGCGGTCGGTGTTCATCATCGACAGCCAGGGCGTCGTCCGCTGGACCTGGGAGAGGTCGCGCGAGGAGCCTCTGCCGGACTACGACCAGGTGATCGCGGAAGCCAAGAAGGTGGCCGCCACCGCGTGACCGCCGACGAGGTTCGCGCCAGGATCGCCTCCAAGCGTCAGGAGCTGGTCGACCTCGTCGACACCATCGACGCCGGCGCCCTGGCGAAGCCGGGACCCGACGGCGGCTGGGCGATCAAAGACCACCTTGTCCACGTAGGCGCGTGGGAGCACTGGCTGCTGGCGCTGTTCGAAGGACGCGACCGGCTGGCGGCGATGGGCGCGCCCGGCGTCGATCGGGACATCGACAAGGTCAACGCCGCGGTGTGGGAGAAGCACCGCGACGACACGGTGGAGCAGGCGCGCGGATATTTCAATGACGCGCACGATCAATTGATGGCGGTGCTCGACCAGAAGTCGACAGAGGATTTCGAGCGGCCGTACAGCTCGTTCTTTCCGCCGGCGGAAGGCGAGGCGGCCACGCAGCCCGTGCTGGTGGCGGTGGCCGCCAACACTTACGAGCACTACGACGAGCACATCGGCTGGATCAAGGAGATGCGAGCGAAGTCAGCGCCGCGCTGAGCTCGAGGCGCATCGCGCGAGCGCGCGTCTCGGTGACCTCGCGAAATCGAAACTCGTCACCCGGGCCCAGCTGCGCGGCCGCCGGCAGCGAGGCCGACACGACCACGGCCACGACGGCGTAGCCGCCGGCCGTCTGCTGGTCGGCCATGAGCATGATGGCCTGGCCCGAGTTCACGACCTGGATCGCGCCTGCCGCGAGCCCGAATGACAGCAGCTCGTCACCCGAAAGCGTCAGCGTCGGACCGTCGAGGCGGTAGCCCATGCGATCGGCCTGGCCGCTGACGGTGAACGGTGAGTCGAACAGTGATTTGCGCGAGGCCGCGTCGAGCCGCTTGAAGTGCGGCCCTGGGATCACCGCAAGCGTCCGGTCGCCGTAATCCGGGATCTCCGCCAGGGTTCGGCCGGCGACCACCGGCGCCGCGCGATCGGAGGCGAGGTGCAGCTCGTCGCCTGCCCTCAGGGCGCGCCCGCGCATGCCGCCGCGGCCGACGAGCAGATACGTGGAGCGCGAGCCCAGCCAGCGATCGCCCTCGAAGCCTCCGCGGGCCGCGACATACGCACGCGTCCCCGAACGTCTGCCGGCGAAACTGATCCGGTCGCCTGCGGCCAGGAAGAGGCCCGTCCACATCGGCACCGCGCGGCCGTTCACCTGGGGGCCTAGGTCGCCGCCGGTCACCGCCACCACGCAAGGCCTCTCGGCCACGAGCTGCGGGCCGCTGAGCGTGCACTCGAGCGTCGCCTCGTGGCGGTCGTTGCCGGCGAGCAGGTTCGCCGCGGTGTGGGCGAATCGGTCCATGGCGCCGCCGGGCGGGACCCCGCTGGCGATGGCGCCCGGCCGGCCGAGGTCCTGGATGGTCGTCAGCAGGCCCGGCTCGACGACGCGAAAGGCGATGGTCACGCTGCGAAGAACTTGACGCGATCGCCGGCCCGGAACAGGCACGGCGGGTCCGAGTCGGGCAGGAACAGCTTCACCGACGTGCGGCCGAGCAGGTGCCAGCCGCCCGGCGTCGGCAGCGGGTAGATACCCGTCTGCCGGCCGGCGATGGCGACGGATCCCGCGGGCACCTGCATGCGTGGGGTCTGGCGCCGCGGGAGGTAGAGCTCCTCGGGCAAAGGTCCGAGGTACGCCCACCCCGGCACGAATCCAACCAGGAACACCCGGTAGATGGGGCGCGTGTGCATGGCGATGAGCTCGTCGCGCGAAAGCTTCAGCGCTTCCATCACGTCGTCCAGGTCCTCGCCGTCGTACACGACCGGGATGCGGTGCAGGCGGCCCGGCACCTCGATCTTCGGACGTTTGGCGGCAAGCCTCTTGATCGCCGCTCCCAACGCACCGACGGTCGTCTGCTCCGGGTCGAAGTGAACGGTGACGCTCGCGTATCCCGCCACCGTCTGCCGCACGTCGCGCCGCTTGCGCAGGGCCGCCGCCAGCGCGATGGCGCGGGTGTTCAGCGCGGTGTCGAGTCGGGAGCCCAGCTCCGCCAGGAGCGCGGTGTCACCGAGCGGGCTGATCCGTACCCTCCGGGTTGAGCGTGGAGGTTGCACGTGCAGACACAAGGATGGCGTAGAACACGCCGGGCACGACGCCGACGCAGAACAGCGCGGCGCATGCCAGGCCGATCGCCCACGCGGTGACGATGGCGGCCACGGTCACGTTCCAGGCGGGAAACTCGCGGCGGACGCTCCGCAACGACGACGCGAAATCGAACAGGTCGCGCGCGCGAAGGGACACCGCGTAGCGCGCCGTCGCGTGCGGCATCACCAGCAGCAGGACGATGCCCCACGGCAGCGCGAGGATCAACGCAGCCGCGGTCACGGACTCGACGTCCAGCAACGTCCCGCTGGAATGCCACAGCGCGGAAACGTGCAGGGCGCCGGCCAGGAAGAATCCCGCGACGGCAAACGGCGCGGTGAGCAGCAGGAGCGCGATCGCCACCCACTGACCGCCGGGGTACAGGCGCCAGGGCGGCGGTCCGGCGCCCGGCCGGTCGGTGGCGGCCCTCGTCGCCTGCACCGCGTAGCCAAGCACGGGCACGAAGGTCACAGGCAGGAAGAGAATCGCGAAAACGCCGACCAGCCACGGCCCCCGCCAGCGGCCGCGGAAAGGCCAGCTGAAAGAGTCGGCTATCCGGTTCAGTTCAGCCCTCCTTCGAGCTTTCGGGTACTTGTCCGTACCGGAGCGTATCCATTCCAGAGCGCCGGGCCGGGCCTGGCCTCAAACCGCGCCCAAGAGATCGCACTCGGAGGGACAAGTGGTCGCTCGCAAAATCAGGGAGCGGGTCGCCATAACTCTCATGGCCACCTCGCTCGTCGTCGCCTCGATACTCGGAGTGATGACGGTCCTGGCCTTCAGCCAGGGCGGCCTCAGCGGATTCAGTCCGTCCGGCCAGGTGTCCGGCTCGACCGCGTCGGCCGGCGGCGGCCAGAACGGCTCGACCGACACGACTGGCGGCACGGGGTCCAGCTCGCAGTCGCAGTCGGGTGTCAGCGGCGGGACCATCACCATCGGCGGCTTCTTCGACATCAGCGGGCCGGTCGACTCGTCCGTGGAGCGCGACACAGTGCGTGCCTACATGCAGGGCGTCAACTCCGCGGGCGGCATCAACGGCCGCCAGGTCAAGTACGTCTGGTGCGACTCCAAGTACGACGCCAGCGCCGCCCATTCGTGCGCCGAGTACCTCATCTCCCAGCACGTGCTCGCCGCGGTCGGCATCACGGCGCCGCTCGGCGAGAACAACGAGATCAGCACGCTGACCGCCGCGGGCATACCTGTGATCGGCGGCCTCGGCACGCCGGCCGAGTACACGAATTCGCTGTCGTACCCGGTGTCCGCCAACTTCTACCGGTACGGCTCGGCCATCGCCGACGAGGCGCGCGCCGTGGGCGCGAAGCATCCGGCGATCGTGGTGCTGGCGGACGTGCCATGGGTACACCCGGTCGAAGCGAACCTGCTCAACCGCCTCGCCGCCGACGGCATCGGCTACACCGACGTGGAGGAGGTGTCGGCGACCCAGGCGAACTACACCGCCACGGTGTTCAACCTCCAGCACGCGCATCACGGCCCCAGCAGCGGCGGCGCTGCGCCCAACTACCAGTGCCCGGCCGGCGCCCAGGGGTGCCCGGACTACGTGATCGCGGCGCTCGACCCGTTCAGCTATCACCGCCTGTTCGACGCGATGGAGGCGGCCGGCTGGTACCCACACGTCCTCGGTGCGGGTCTCGACAAGTTCAACGTGCAGCGCTCATACGACAAGGAGATCTACGGGGCGCACTCGCTGGTGCCGTTCCTTTCTCCGTACGACCACCAGTCGAACCCGACGGTGCGCCAGTACCTGAGCTCAGTCGAGCACTACTACCCGGGGCAGTTCCAGGCGCTCGACATCTACACGCAGCACGCGTGGACGGCGGCGATGGTTTTCGTGGCCGCGGCCAAGGCGGCGGGGTCGAACCTCACGCAGGCCTCGCTCATCCAGGCGCTCAACAACATCAAGAACTTCAACACCGGATGGTCGGTGCCGCTGTCGTACGGCAGCGGCGCGCACGATCCCAATCGCTGCTTCACCTACACCATCGACAACGCGCCGCGAGGCACGTGGTCGACCATGGGCAGCTGGCACTGCTCGTGAGCGGTGAGTCTGTGAGATGACCCAGTTCGCCGCGTACACGATCATCGGGCTGAGCCTGGGCGGCATCTTCGCGCTCGCCGCGCTCGGCATCGTCCTCATCTATCGCGTGACCGGCGTCCTGAACTTCGCCCACGGCGCGATGGGCATGTTCTCGACGTTTGTCGCGTGGCAGGTCTTTTACGGCACGCCCCATCCGGGGATGGCCCCATGGGCGGTGACCGCGGAGGCGATCGGCGCCGGCCTGGCGTTCGCCGTCGTCCTCGGGCTGGTGCTCGAGCTCGCGGTGTTCAGGTGGGTCCGCAACCGGCCCCAGATCACGAAGGCCGTGATCACGATCGGCGTCCTGCTGGCACTCCAGTCGGCCGCGTCGCTGATCTGGAAGAACAACCAGTACCACCTGCCCATCTACCTCGCGCCGCAGACGTCGACGTTCAAGATCGCCGACGTCCCGATCGGCGCCAACTACGTCGTCATCGTCGTGGTCGCGCTCGGGCTTGCCTTCGGCCTGGCCGCCTTCCTGCGCGGCACCGCGTTCGGCCGCGCGATGCGCGCCGTGTCCGACAACCCGACGTCGGCGCAGCTGTGGGGCGTCCGCGTGGACATGGTGGGCGCCGTCAGCTGGATGCTCGGCAGCCTCATCGCCGCCGTGGCGGGAATCCTCATCACGCCGTTCATCAACTTCGACACGACGAGCCTCACGCTCTTGATCGTCGACTCGCTCGCGGCCGCGCTCATCGGCGGCCTCGTGTCGCTGCCGATGACCGTGCTCGGAGGCTTCCTGCTCGGGCTGCTGGAGACGTATCCGACGATGTGGATCCAGTCGCTCGGACTGCCGCGCCTCATCGCCCTGCTCGTGATTCTCGCGGTGTTGATCGTCCGCTCGCCGCGAGGGCTGCCGGCGGTGGCGAAGTAATGCCCGGCCACCTCGTCCGCTACGCGTTCGCGATCGTCGCATTCGCCATCCTGGCGCGGCTGCCAGTCGGCCTCGACCCTGCGTTTCAGTTCGACGCGGCGCTGGCGATCATCTGGGCCTTCGGCATCCTCAGCATCGTCGTCCTGACCGGGTACGCCGGCCAGGTGTCGCTGTGCCAGGCGACGTTCGCCGGCGTCGGCGCGTACGGCGCGGGCATGGTGGTCGCGGGCATGCACGGCGGCTACCTGCTCGGGATCATCGCCGGCGTCCTCGCGGCGACGGTGCTCGGCGTCATCGTCGGCCTGCCGGCGCTGCGCCTGCACGGCATCACTCTCGCGATCGTCACGCTCGGCATCGCGCTCGTCTTCGACAGGTACGTGTTCCAGGACCATCTCTTCGACTGGTTCACGGGGGGCACAGGCGGCTGGCAGGTCACGCAGGCCAGCCTGCTCGGTGTCAGCGTCGACTCGAGACAGCACCTGCTCGCGGCGTATGACGTGCTGCTGGCGCTGTTCTGCGTGGTCGCGGTGCTCATCGTCAACCTCCACCAGTCCGGCGCCGGCCGCCGCTTCCGCGCCATCCGCGACTCCGAGCTCGCCGCCTCGACGATGGGCGTCAACCTCACGCGATACAAGCTGCTCGCCTTCGCGATCTCGGCGGGCATTGCCGGCCTGGGCGGGTCGTTCTACCCGCTCATCGCCGGCTCCGTGAGCCCGCAGCCGTTCTGGGTGTTCACCTCGCTGCAGCTCGCGGCCATCGGCGTGCTGATGGGCGTGCGCTACGTACCGGCGGCGGCGCTGGGCGGGCTGTTCATGGCCGTGGTGCCCGACGTGCTCACGCGGTATGGCCACGGCACGTTCATGAACCGCTTCACCTACGACATCTCGTTCGACTGGTTCCAGCTGGCCGTCGGAGTGCTGCTCGTGCTGCAGCTGATCCTCCTGCCCGACGGCGTGTGGGGCGACATGAGGGCCAAGGCCGCGCACGCGTGGGACAGGGTGCGCATGCGACCGCAGCGGAAGGTGCGGCCGGCATGACGATGCTGCGCATCCGCGACCTCGGCGTGCGCTTCGGCGGCGTCGTCGCGCTCCAGGGCGTCTCCCTGGACCTGAACCGCGGCGAGATCCTCGGTCTCATCGGACCCAACGGCGCCGGCAAGACGACGCTCTTCAACTGCATCTCGGGGGTCATCACCCCCAGCGAGGGAACCATCCACTTCGAGGGGCGATCCCTGCGTTTCGCCGCGCCGCACGAGCGCGCGCGGCGCGGCATCGCGCGCACGTTTCAGAACCTCCAGCTCTGGGGGTCGATGACGGTGCTCGAGAACCTCGAGGTGCCGATCGACGCCATCGGTCGCCGCAACACGCTGAGCGACGCGCTCGGCCTGCCCTTCTCGCACTACGCCGAACGCGCGGCGTCAGAACGGGCTCGGGCCATCCTCCACTCGCTCGAGCTCGGCCGCTACGCGCACCGGCTCGCGGCCGACCTGCCCGCGGGCATCCAGCGCCGTGTCGAGCTGGGCCGCGCGCTCGCGATGAGGCCGAAGCTCGTGCTGCTCGACGAGCCGGCCGCGGGGCTCGACGCCGGCGAGACCGAGCACCTGGCCAAGGTCCTGAGCAAGGTACGCGAACGGTTCCGCGTTTCGATGCTGCTGGTCGACCACGACATGAGCCTCGTCATGCGCGTGTGCGACTACATCTACGTTCTCGACTTCGGCAAGGTGCTCTCGCGCGGCGAGCCCGCGGTCGTGCGCGGCGACCAGAAGGTCATCGCGGCGTACCTCGGCGAAGCAACCCCGGAACTCGCGGAAGCGGCTCCCGCGGCGCCCGAGCCTGTGATCACGACCACCATCGCTTCGGCGCCCGAGCTGCCGCGCACCAGCGCGGTCGAGGCGGCGCGGGCGAGCGGACCGCTGCTCGAGGTCACCGGCATGTCCGCCGGCTACGGGCACCTCGAGGTGATCCGCGACATCAACATCACGGTGCAGGCCGGCGAGGTCGTCGCGTGCATCGGCGCCAACGGCGCCGGCAAGACGACGACGCTGCGCGCGATCTCGGGCGTGATCAGGCCGCGCGCGGGCCGCGTCGCCTTCGCCGGACGCAACATCACCGCGGCGCGCCCGGAGCACATCGCGCGTATGGGCCTCGCGCACATCCCGGAGGGCCGCGGGCTGTTCCCGAGCCTGAGCGTCGAGGACACGTTGCGGCTCGCCACCGACGCTGCGGGCAAGCCCGAGCAGCTCGGCGCGGCCTTCGAGGTCTTCCCGCGGCTGAGGCAGCGCCGCCGCCAGGCGGTCGGCACCCTCTCCGGCGGCGAGCAGCAGATGGTGGCGATGGCGCGCGCGATCCTGACGCAGCCGCGCCTCTTGATGATCGACGAGATGTCGCAGGGCCTGGCGCCGACGATCGTGCGCCAGCTCTTCGAGATGATCGACGTGTTCCGCCGGCAGGGCACCGCGGTGCTGCTGGTGGAGCAGTTCGTCGAATCCGCGCTCGCCGTCGCGGATCGCGCCTACATCTTCGAGCACGGTTCCATCGCCCACGAGGCGCCCGCCGAAGAGCTGAAGCGCGATCGCGGCCTGATCTCCGGCTCGTACCTCGGGTCGGCGCCGGAACCCACCG
>DASSLR010000087.1:0-26687 GCA_035689345.1 Candidatus Dormiibacterota bacterium | reverse complement strand
GAAGAGGACAACGTCGCATCGAAGAGGATCCTCACGGCCGCCGGACTCCGTTACACGGGTCGTGATGTTGGAATCGGCGAGCTGTGGCGCCGGGAACGCTGACGTTGACTCAACGCGGAACGCCGAGGCGTAGGAACCCTCCGTCGCGAATGAGCGGGTTGTCTGATACCCTCTTGCTGCGCTCGCGGACTGAACCAACCGTGAGGCTAACGGCGCAAACCGTTATGGGAAATGGCCCGACGGCCGTTTCTGAATTCAAGAACGAGGTCGGTCGAGACAGTCGAGCTCGAAAACCGTTATGGGTCACTGGCCCATCGAGAGTTCGAATCTCTCCCTCTCCGCCAGACTACCGTCCGGTGATTGACCTTCTGCTTCAGCTGGAAGCAGAGCTGCGCCGCGCGGCTCCCGATGTCGCGGCCAAGCTCCTGCCCGGCCTTGAGCCCGACCGGATAGAAGCCCTGCTCGCGGAGCTGCCTTACCCCGTGCCCGAAGAAGTGCGGGCGCTTTACGCGTGGCACAACGGCACCGACTACGCGTATGGCGCCTATCGGGCTGAGATCTATCGCGGCGGCATGTTCCTACCCCTTCATGAGGCGCTTTCGAACCGTTCGGGAGCGCTGGGAAACACGGAAGGATGGGATGAGCGGTGGCTGCCCCTGTTCATGGACGAGCACTTCCTTTTTCATGCGGTTGTCTGCGGACCGGAGGGCGGGGCAGTCGTCTACTTCTCTTACCTCGACCTCCCCGATTTCGAGGTCGATTACCCATCTCTCTCGGCTTTGGTCCGATCCGTGATCAAGCGCTGGCAGACCGGTGTCTACTGGATTCTGGAGACGGGCGAGGTGAGTCTCGACCCTCGTGCCCTCGCGGCTTTGCGCCGCGAGGAAGATGGCGCTGATCCAGATGTGGCCGGCCTCGTGGCGACCTTGCACGACGGTTTCAACGGCCGCGAGCGGGATTGGTCAAGTGCCCTGTCACGTTTGCGCACCCGGCTCTATCCATCCGCGGTGCCGCTTCTGGTCAGCCTCCTGGCGGATCCGTCCGGCCACAGCCATTTCTACGCGGTCGAGCTGCTGTGGGCGATCCAGGATCCCATGGCGTTGCCAGCCCTCGAGCGCGCCGCGCGCGAAGACGCCGAGGAAAACGTCCGCAGGTATGCCCAAAAGGCTATTCGGGAATGGGGTGGAGCTCCAACCTGAGCCGCAGAACGAGGCGGTCTCCCAAGCTCACGGGGATCAGCAGGTAGCGTGTACTCGAAACGTTGAGAGAGCTCGAATCTCTCCCTCTCCGCCATACGGCGTCTCCTGGAACCCATCATTAGCCCGTGCCCAGCTGGCAGTACTACGGCCTTTTGCCCGCGATGCACCTCACCAGGCTTATGACTCAGGTGCTGGCGACCA
This sequence comes from Candidatus Dormiibacterota bacterium, assembly GCA_035689345.1. Taxonomy (GTDB): domain Bacteria; phylum Chloroflexota; class Dormibacteria; order Dormibacterales; family Dormibacteraceae; genus CF-118. The sequence continues at coordinate 25,287 of DASSLR010000087.1, read as the reverse complement.
GAAGCCAGCGCACGTGGCTCCGAGTGACAGGAATGTCGACCGCCCTCGCGGACAGCTCGACCAGGTTGCCGAAGACGATCACGACCAGAGCCGCCAGTGTTGCCGGTGTGCCGGGCGTCTGGATGCAACCGGAGGGGGCCGGCGGCGACGAGGCGATCATCTACCTGCACGGCAGCGGAATGGTGACCCGCCTCGCGGGGCCCTTGAAAGTCGTTGGCGCGCGCATAGCGATGTCGGCGCGGCGGCAGCTGTTCGCCGTCGACTACAGGATCCTGCCGGACACCTACCCGGCTGCCCACGATGACTGCTTCAACGTGCTCGGCGAGCTCACGGCAACTTTCGCAAGCATCGTCCTGGTCGGAGATTCATCAGGTGGTGTGCTCGCACTCGCCTCGATGCTGCGGGCAAAGACCGCCGGCTTGCGCCAACCACGTCTTTGCGTCTTGCTGTCGCCCACAGTGGACTACGGCCCGGGCCTGGATGGAATCTTCAGCGCCAGGGATCCTTTCCTGGCCCCTCGATGGGTCGCGCGAACTCATCGCGCCTATATCGGCAATCACGATCCGGCACTTGCCGATCTTTCGCCCGTGGCTCAAGACCTGTCTGGCTTGCCACCTATTCACGTGATCGCCGGCGAGCACGAACTCCTTCGCGTCGAGGTCGACCGGCTGGTGGCGGCTGCAACCCGATCCGGGACTTCGATCTCGGTGAGCTACTGGCCCAGGATGTGGCACGGCTGGTATGTGATGGCAGACCAGTTGCCCGAGGGGCGACAGGCGCTGGACGATGCCGGCCGGATCATTCTCGGCCAGCCTGGAGCGTCGAACCCCGCCACGCCGCCCTCACTGAGGTAGCACTCCACCTCCGGCCGAAACCGAAACAGGCGCAAGTCAAAGCAGGTCCCGACGTCTAAGCTCACGCACTGACCTTGACGCAACCTGAGAGGAAGGGCAGGTGGCGCACCGCGGCGGTCGCGGGTGCGCTGGCGTGCGGCGCAGCCGTGCTCTCGGTGCAGATCGTCCTGGCCGCACCGACGACATGGCTCGCGGTCGACGGCAACGTCCAGTTCCAGGGCACCCCCGGCACCACGTTCGACTGGGCCAACTCGGGGGCGGTTTCGCCGGTCAACGTGTGCCCCGCCGGGGCCGTCAACGTCAGCGGATCGGGCGGCCTCTTCAACTGTGGCCGAGCCCAGGCCGGAGGCGCGCCGCCCATACGTCCATCGCTCACACCGACCGCCGCCGCCGACCCGAGCATCATCTCGGCGGTCTTTCTCGCCGATCCCATCGCGACCGACACCACGAGCTGCGGCGGTGACCCGACAGTCGTCGCGGGCGGTGCCAAGAACGGCGATGCGTTCGCCTCGATCGCGACGACCAGCGGGAGCGTCCCGGGCAAGGACGACTTGAGCAACGTGTACGCGGTCAGTCACACGCGCGCTGACACCGGGCATCCCGAGATGTTCTTCGCAGCCGAGCGGCTGGTGAACAATGGCGACAGCCATATCGACTTCGAGTTCCTCCAAAGCACCGTCACCGTCACGCACGCGTGCGCGGCGACCTTCGCGGGCAACCGCACGGAGGGCGACCTTCTCGTCGCCGTGGACTTCACCAACGGCGGCTCGCTCGCGGGCGCATCGGTGTGGCAGTGGCACTGCAACGCGGATCCGGGGCCCCAGCCCGCCGACGGCACGGTGTGCAACCCAGGAGGCCTTGCCGCCGCGCACTACGAGCAGATACCGGTGCCCACATTCCTCACCCTCACGGTCAACGCGGCCGCCGCCATCCCGTGCGGCGGTTGGGTCTGCCGCCTCGCTCCCGGCACGTCGATCCCGCAGAACGACTTCCTCGAAGGCGGCATCGACCTCGCGGGCATCCCGTTCGACGGCTGCTTCAACTCCTTCCTGCCTCACACGCGCACCGCGCAGTCGTTCACGGCAGGCCTGAAGGATTTCGCGGGCCCGATCGGCTTCCACTCCTGCCGCAACCCGGCAATCTCGAGCAACAGCGCGCCGGGCGCCGGCAACGTCACGCCTGGCAGCGCCGCCACAGACTCCGTCAACGTCGGCAACGGGGGCGCAGGCCCGACACCGACGGGCAGCGTCACCTTCTTCCTTTGCGGGCCCGCGCAGCTGGCCGGCGGCAGCTGCCCGAGCGGTGGCGCGCAGGTTGGCGCCGTGAAGACGCTCGTGAGCGGTGCGGCGACCTCTGACTCGACGTCAGCCACGACCACGGTGGGCAGGTACTGCTGGCGCACCGAGTACGCGCCGGACGCGACGAGCACGGGCGTGTTTGCGCCGGCGGCGCACACCAACTCGACCACCGAATGCTTCGGGGTCGCGGGCGCGAGCCTGCCGAACACCGGCATACCGATCTCGGCGCAGGATGTCTCCCAGGTCGCTCCGGCCGGGATCGCTGTCGTGCCCCTGCTCTTGCTCATGGTGCCCGCGCGGCGTCGAGGCGCCGCGGTCGCGATCGTCGTGGCGGCGGCGATGGCGGCGGGTGCGATACCGGACGCAGTTCAATCCCACCACGCGACGGCGCCGGCCAGCCTGCCGGCCGCGCGCGCGTCACCTACAGCGGTCGCCGCGTCGAGGCCGCGAATCGAGCAGACCGGCACCAAAGACGTGTGGCGGCTGGTGATCGAAAAGATCGGCGTCGACGCGCCCATCGAACGCGTCGGTGTCGACGCCTCCCACGCGATGGCCTCGCCCTCGAGCCTCACGCGCGTCGGCTGGTTCGCGGGTGGGCCATCACCGGGAACGCCTGGTGACGCCGTCATCGACGGTCACTACGGCCTGCCTTCGATCCCCGCCGTGTTCCGCAACCTGCACGCGCTGGCGCCGGGCGATTCGCTGCTGGTGATCTGGCCCGACGGCCGGCAGGTGAGGTTCCGGGTCACCTCGACGGTGGTGATAGCGCGCGACGCGCAGCCGCCCGCCGGGTTGTTCGCCTCGAATGGGCCGCCGCGGCTTTCGCTCATCACGTGCGCCGGGGCGTGGCAGCAGGATCAGCGCACGTACAGCGACCGGCTCATCGTGTCCGCCGTGGCGGTGGGATAGGCGGCGCGGGCCAGGCGGCCGGCGGCGACGAGCCGATCGATAGTTTCTGAAGTCACGGGCCAGGAGAACCACGACCGCACCTCGGCTTCGGGTGCGATCACCGCGGCCCGCACCGCGGCGACGACGACGTCTCCAAGCGGGTCCTCGCCGGCCGGCGCCTTCTTGACCACGGCGTCCCAGCGGCGCATCGGCGCGAACGTCGCCTCGCCGCCGGCGTCGAAGACGAGCCCATCGCTGATCACGGCGCCGATCCTCTCCAGCCTGTTGCGCGCGCTCTTCAGGCGCCTGCCGTCCCAGCCGAGCTCGAGCAGCACGTCCTCGGCCATCGACGGGCCGTGGCGCCCGAGATGCTCGAGCAGACGCAAATCGTCGCCGGTGGCGCTCGCCATCGCCTGCTGCACGAGCGGATCGAAGACGCGCGCCATAGCCGTCGACAGGTAGAGCGATTTCCCGCGGTGCAGCTTGGTCAGGATCGCGCCTCCATCGCGAGTGAGCTGGAACGACCAGATCCAGCGCGTCTTCGGCCAGAGGTCGAAGCCGCGGCCACCTGGGCGCGCCGGCGCCTCGTGGCACGCGCCGAAAAGGCTCGGCAGGGCGCAGTCCGGCATGCGCGTCAGCAGGCCGCGGTCGTCGAGAAACGCGGCCGCCTCGCGCAGGCTCTTGAGCGCGCGGTCTTTCGTGAGCCGGCACTCGATCGCCCGCCGGCGGTTCAGCTCGTCAGGCGGCGCCACTCTCCGCGAACCGGCAGATGAACCGGATCAGGGCCTCGATGCCGGTGTGGTACTGGCTGATCAGCAGGTGCTCGTTCGGGGAGTGCACCGCCGCATCGGCCTGACCGATGCCGCTGATGATCAGCGGCGCGCCGATCGCTTCCTGGAAATCGACGCCGACCGGGATCGAGCCTCCCTCGCGCGCCAGCGCCGTCTTGCGCCCGAACGACTCTTCAAACGCGGCCTGTAGGGCGAGCGCGCCGGGATGGTCGGCCCCGCTGAGAATCGGGGGAGCGGTGCCGAGGCGCTCGACGTCGACGACGACCCCTGGTGTCGTCAGCGTCTGCACGTAGGCCTCGAGCGATTTGAAGATCTTCTGCCAGTCCTGGTCGGGCACGAGCCGCATGCTGACCTTGGCAAACGCGGTCGCGGGGATCACGGTCTTCTCGCCCTCCTCCACGAAGCCGCCCAGCATGCCGTTGACGTCGAGCGTGGGCCGGCTGCCCTTGCGCTCGAGTGCAAGAAAGCCGGGCTCGCCCTCGAGGGCGCGCGCTCCGGTGAGGCGCAGAGCCGCCTTCTGGAATTCCGCATCGTCCTTGCGCCATTCGACCAGCTCGGCCTCCGTCGGCGGCTTGACGTCGTCATAGAAGCCGGGAATCGTGACGTGGCCGTTCGGGTCCTTGAGCGCTCCGACGATGCGGCCGAGCGTGTTGAGTGGGTTGGGCGCGTTGCCGCCGAAGCTGCCGGAGTGCAGGTCGATGGCGGCGCCGCGCGCGTGAATCTCGACGTACAGGATGCCGCGCAGGGCGGTGGCCATCACGGGGCGACCCAGCTCGTCGAATCCGCCGTCCCACACCAGCACCGCGTCGGTGCCCAGCTCTTTCGCGTGTGCGCGCAGGTACTGAGGAAGGGCGTGGCCTCCGCTCTCCTCCTCGCCTTCGATGAGGAAGCGGATGTTGAGGGGCAGGTCGCCTGATGCGGCGATGTGCTCGACGGCCTTGAGCGCCGTCATGTGATCGCCCTTGTTGTCGCACGCGCCTCGCGCGAAGAGGTTGCCGTTGCGCACGTTCGGCTCGAACGCGGGCGTCTCCCACTTGTCGACCGGGTCCGCCGGCTGCACGTCGTAGTGTCCGTAGATCGTCAGGTGCGGCTTGCCGGGTGCGCCGTTCCAGTCGGCGACCACCACCGGCAGCCCGTCCTTCGTTTCGTGGGCGACCTTCGCCTTGAACCCCATCCGCTCGAAGCGGTCGCGGAGCCATTCCGCGTTGCGCACGCAATCGGGGTGGCGCTGCTTCAGCGCGCTGACGGAAGGAATGCGCAGCTCCTCCATCAGGTCCTTCAGGTCGTCGTCCTTGTGCGCGCGTGCGTGCGCGAGCGCCTTCTCGAGCGTGGCGGCGGTGCTCGTCTTGCTCATGCGATACCTCTAGCTCGCTTGATCTGGGCCGCGTGGTCGTGGCAGTGCGCGGCGTACACCTCCAGCCATTTCTCGACCGAGTACGGTCCGAGCTCGGTGTGAGTTCCGGCCTTGTGCCATTCGTCGTCGGTGAGGCGGTCCAGGATCTGCACCGTCGACTCGCGCGCCCAGCGCACCGCTTGCAGCGATGGTTCGATGGGCCTGTCGCGCGTGAGGCTGTTGGCGAACACCTTCTCGTCGTAGGCCTCGATGGTCGGATTGTCCTCAGCCACGAGCTTGCGCAGCCTGATGGCCGACGTCATCTCGCTGTCGGCGATGTGATGGACGATCTGGCGAGGCGTCCACTCGTCGTCCTCCTGCGAGCGATCGAGCTCTTCATCGCGAAGGTTTGCGAGCGAGTCCACCACCGCCTGGGGGCCGGTGCGGTATTTGTGCAGCAGCTCAGTCCGGCGTTTCGCGTCCATCCATCCCTCCGGTGTTGATCATCGCAGTCGAGGCCACGTCGAAGTAGTCGAGCAGCGCCTTGCGCACGCCAGGCGCCAGCTCCATCGAGTCCACCGCGGCGGTCATCTGCGCGAGCCATGCGTCGCGCTCGCGCCGGCCGATGACGAACGGCTGGTGACGCATGCGCAGGCGCGGGTGCCCGCGCCGCTCGGAGTAGGTGTTGGGGCCGCCCCAGTACTGGATGAGGAACAGCGTCAGGCGCTCGGTTGCGCCGGACAGGTCCTCCTCCGGATAGACGGCGCGCAAGACAGGGTCGCTGGCGACCCGCGCGTAGAACCGTTGGACCAGCGTCCGGAAGGCCTCTTCGCCGCCCGCCGCCTCATAGACGCTCGCGACCGGCATCCGCTGGCTGAACATCTTCCAAACATTGTGCTAGGGCCCGGAAGCGGGCGTACCGTCGACTGAGGTCCGTTTGAGCCCGCGAGTGCCGGCACTCGCGTGATATTCGTTCGCGCCAGACCCGCCAGTGCCGGCACTGGCGGGTTTGGTTCGTAGCTGGAGCCGGCGGCAGGAATCGAACCTGTAACCTGCTGTTTACAAAACAGCTGCTCTGCCGATTGAGCTACGCCGGCCCGCAAACGAATTGTCCTGTTTTTTCGGGTTTCGTCAGGCGCTAAACGCAGGCCCCGGCCACGACCACCGGCGTGGTCGATACCTGACCCCAGGTCGACGCGGTGGCGAAGATCAGGCCCGACTCGCTTCCTATCCACCACCCGCCGCGGTCCGCGACAGCGGTTCGGAATATCGCTCTGGCCGCGCCGCTTCTCGGGATCGTCTGAAGCGGACTGGCGGAATTCGGGGTCGCCAGCAGCCACACCTCTGCCTGCGTGGTCGATAGTGCTTCCACGATGGCATGCCCCTCTGCGTCGGCGCCGATGACGTTCACATGGAAGCCGGGCTGACTGAACCAGGACTCGGCGTTCTGGCCCGCGGAGGTGTTGAGGTACTGAAAGTACACGTACGGATCGCTGGTGTCGTCGAAGGCGCGGTTGTAGTTGGTCCACCAGGCGTCCGGGTTGCCTTTGCTCGGTGGACTCTCGATCGGCGTCTCTCCGATCAGCACCCCGAGCGCCGGCGCACTGGTGCTGACCTGGTCGATCGCGCCGCTGGAGGGGTCCAGACGCCACAGGCCGAGCCCAGCGCCCCCCGTGGGTCCGAACTCGTTCAGATAGATGCCATCGCTCAGGTAGCCGGCGACGAAGTAGCTGCCGTCGGCGAGTGAAGTCGTGCTCGCAATGACCCTGTCGACTCCGGTCGCGACGTCGACCACGTGTATCCCGGCACCTGGTGCGTTGCTGGCCACGCCGTAGGCGTAAGACTTCCCATCAGGTGACACCCACTGTGGCGGCACCGGCACCCACCTGTGCGCGGTGACGTCGTAGCTGCTGGGCGCCATGTTGGCGCCGCCCCAGTTGCCGTACAGGTAAGGCTGATCCGGAGTTCGGTAGAGGTTCTTGGCAAAGTCGTAGACCAGCACGCTCGAGGGATCCGGAGTGAACGCTCCCGTGGCGGTGTCGATGAAACCGCCTTGCGACTCCTTGATCGGGTAGCTCCAGAGCATCACGGGCAGCCGGCAAGCCGGAAACTGCGGAGACGCCGAGGCCTGTGGAGACGGAGAGGCCGCCACCGGCGTCGCCACAGTTGGCGATGGCGATGGCGATGGCGATGGCTGGCTGACAGCCGGTGAGATGTGGGCCGCGGTGCTTGTAGACCCCGCGCAGGAAACGACGAGCAGGAAACCAGCCAGCGCGGCCGCTCGTCGCATGTCCCTGTAACGGGAGTGGTATGGGGCCGTTACGTTACCCGCGCGACCCGGCGGGCGTTGGCGATCCAGGAAGGAGGTCGCCAGAGCAGACACATGCAGTCAGGAATCCGTCAGACCGTCACCACCACCGCCATCGCGGTGACCGCGGCCCTCGTCGTCGGCCTCGTGGTCGTCGCCGCCGGGCGCCCGGTCATCCTGCAGACCCCGCTCACCAACGTGGCCACCAGCACGTCCTTCTACAACCCCGGCGTCATCACGAGCGGGGACGCGACGGTCAGCAAGCGCCCGGACGTCGCCTACATCTCGGTCGGCGTGGAGGCGCAGGCCTCAACCGCGAGTGCCGCCCAGAAAGACCTCGCCACCCTCGCCAACAGGCTCATCGCCAAGGCCAAGAGCCTCGGCATCCCCGACAAGGAGATCAACACCGGCGGCTATTCGGTCGGGCCGATCTATTCGCCGGACGGCAAAGCGACGATCACCGGCTACCAGGCGGGCGAGACGCTCGAGCTCACATGGCACAACGTCGACAACGTCGGCTCGGCGCTCGACGGACTGGTCCAGCAGGGCGGCGCGATGCGCATCAGCGTGAGCTTCGGGCTCAACGACACCAAGTCGGCCCAGGCCGAAGCACGATCCCTCGCGATCGCCGACGCGAAGAACCGCGCGTCCGCGATGGCCAAGGCCGCTGGCGTGCAGCTCGGCCAGGTCCTGCGCATCACCGATCAGACCCAGGTCAGCCGGCCGCCGATGTACTCATACGCCGCGGCCGCCGCCCCAGTCGATCAGACGCAGGTGCCGGTCGGCCGGCTGGACGTGACCGTGAGCGTCGAGGTCGACTTCGCGATCGCCTAGCCGGCGTAACCGAAACTGAATTAACGGCTTCGGCGGTCGCGTTCCGTGCGCGTCGCGACCGCCAGGAGGCCGCTGAGCACCCCGCCCTCAAACAATCCGTAGAACACAGAGCGCAGAATCGGTTGTTCGAAGGGCCCGATGTTCAGCAGGAAAGTGAACACAGCGAAAACTGGAAACGAGATCGCCAGCTGCTGCCACACCTCTAAACGCTCCCACCACAGGAGGATGCGCGGCGGCGGCGTCTTCATCGCAGCCATTGTCCTGCTCGCAGCGGCATGTGATCCGATTCAAGGCAGTGGGGCGGGCACGCCGCCCGACCCGCAGAAGTACATCCAGGTCGACGGCTCATCGCACACGGCGATCGTCACGCTCATCGCCGCGTACCCTGCGACCGATCTCCAGTTCAACTACGACGGCTACGGCAGCGGCTCGCTTGTGCTCACCGTGCCCGTCGGGTGGCAGGTCACCGTGCAGTGCGAGAACCGTGGCACCGTGCCCAACTCGTGCTCGATCGTCACGGATGAGAAGGCGACAGCGCCGATCGACCCATCCTGGACCACGCCCGATCCCACGAACGGGCTCGCGCCCGGAGCGTCGGCCTCGTTCACCTTCACGCCGACGAAACCTGGCGAGTACCGAATTGCGTCGCTGGTCGACGGGCACGAGGCGAGCGGAATGTGGGTCGACCTGGAGGTCGTCGAGACGGGCACACCGACCCTCGTCTCCCCAGACGGATAGCGCCGCTTGGATTTCGACGCGCAGGTCCTCCAGAACTTCGTCGGGCCCGATGGAACCCTGTCCAGCATCCCGGTGCAGCGCAAGAAGCGCCTGGCCGTGCTGCGCTGGCTCGCCGAGGATTTCCAGCCCGGGCGCCGGTATCCCGAGCGCGAGGTGAATCGCATCCTCGGCCGGCATCATCCCGACTTTGCCGCCCTCCGCCGCTATCTCGTCGACGAGGAGCTGATGCAGCGCCGCCGCAGCGTCTACTGGCGCACCGGCAGCCTGCCCAACGTCGGCTTCGACCCCCCGTCCTGGCCTGCCGGCTGACTTAGAGGCCGGCGCAGGCGCGGCCGGAGCATTTGCCGGCCAGCCACGCGTCGAGCTGCGGCGTGAGCTGCATCGTCGAGTCGACGCGGGCGAGCACCAGCGTCGTGCCCTTGGCGCACACGACGCCGTAGCCCGCGGCGAGGTCGCCGCGCACGTCGTTGCGCAGCTGCGCCTCCTCGCCGGTGAAGAAGTCTGCGTACGTGGACGGGTCGACCGCGACGTAGTCGGCGTTCGGGTGCAGCGTGATCTCGTAGATCTCGGCCCGGTGCGAGAGGTGGGGGACCAGAGTGTTCGACGCGGTCACGCTTGCATTCGAGGGGATCGTCGCGAGGCACTCGTTGATCTCCGCCACGCGCGAGCTGGGCAGATAGGTGGTGATCTCGGCGATCGGGTTCACCGCCGCCGTCACGACCGCGCTCGCGGCCAGCACGGCAAACGGCACCACGATGCTCGTCACCGCGGGCACACGCCCGCGCAGCAGCTTTCTGGCGCGCGCGCACGTGTCGATCGCGGCGAACGTGAGGATCGGCGCCGGCACCATCGAGTACTGGAAGTGGAACGACCAGAAGTTCGGCGACGACGACCAGAACCGTTCGAGGAACGAGGGCAGCGCCACCAGCAACACCGGTGACACCATCGGCAGCAGCGCGAAGGCCGCGAACGATCCGATCCACACGCGCGTCTTCGTGGCCGGCGTGAACAGGAGCTTGAGGCTGTCGAGTGGATGGCGCAGCACGTTCGTCGCTGCGCTCACAGGTCCGCTGCCGAGCGCGTCGTAGGTCCAGTGCCGGTAAGACACGCCGCCGCCCAGCGCGGGGATGACGACGTTGAGAAGCAACCCCAGCCACACCGCGTTGACCACCATCAGCGCCGGTCCCACGATCCATCGCCGCTGCACGACGAGGATGTAGAAGCCGAGCGCGATCAGCGTCAGGGCGATGTCCTCGCGCGTCAGCATCGCCCAGACCACTGCCGGTACCAAGAGCCACGTGCGGCGGGTCAGGGTCGCGTACAGCGCCGTCGACAGCGCGGGCACGGCGAACGCCGCGTGGTGGAAGTCGTAGACCACCCCGGCCAGCACGCCCCAGAAGACGAGGTATGCCGCCTGGAACGCGACGCCCGCGAGCGGCCCGAGCTCCCGCTCGGCCCACAGGTAGATGGGGATGCCCGCCACCGCCAGCAGCACCGCCTGCGCCACCAGCAGCACCTCGGCCGAGTTCCAGACGAGCATGAAGGGCGCGAGCGTCATGAGGATGGGGTGGAAGTGGTCGCCGAGCAGGTTCGGTATGCCGAGCACGGTGTTGTAGATGAACTCGCCGCGGCTGTAGCCCCATACGGTCTGGTCCTGCACCGCCAGGTCGAACGCGTTGCTGGCGTAGTGCTCGTGCCGGTACACGGAGATGGACGCGTAGGCCGCGAACGCCAGTAAGGTCAGCGCACCCGCCAGCGTGCGGCCGACGCGCAGCGACACCGTCGCCCCGCCTTCGGAAGGCTGGGCCGGCCGAGCCACGTGGGCAGCTTCGCTACTGGGGCGGCTCATTCGTGCGTTGCCGCATGCGCTTCGGTCCTCGCGCACCCACGGGTGCGCTCAGGTCCGATGCTCGCGGCGCCTTCGACTGAGCTCGCCCCAGCGCGAGTCTGCCTCGCGTGGCCAGCCCGCCCACCCTTAGGATTGCTGTCGCTTGTCACCATCTGAAGGCCGGCTCACGAGCCTGAGTCTCGTCCTGCCCGCCCACAACGAGAGCGAGAACCTTCGCTGGCTGCTCCCTCACGTCAACGACGTGCTGCCGACGATGTTCGAGCGGTTCAACGTGATCATCGTCGACGACGGGTCCACAGACGGCACCGGCGACGTGGCGAGGTCGATCGCCAAGGAGCTGGGCATGGAGTTGAAGGTCGTGCGCCACGAGCACAAGTCCGGCTATGGCGCCGCGGTGGGGGACGGGCTGCGCGAAGCCGACCTCGATTACGCGGGATTCACGGACTCCGACGGCCAGCTCGACGTCGCCGACTTCGCGAAGCTCGTGCCACTGCTCCAGGACGGGGCGGACCTCGCGGCGGGCTGGCGCATGACTCGCGAAGACCCTGCCTTTCGCTCGGTGATCAGCGGCACCTTCAACGTGCTCGTGCTCTGGACGCTGCGCATCGACGTCCGCGACGTGAACTGCGCGCTGAAGATCATCAAGACTCCGGTGCTCAAGCGCATGACGCTTCATTCGCGAAGCGCCCTCATCAACGCCGAGATGTACTGGAAGGTCGGCCGGCTGGGCGGCACGTACCGCCAGGTCGGTGTTCCTCACCACCCGCGCACGATGGGAGTCCGGTCAGGCGGCCGGCTGATCCCGATCCTGCGCGCGTGTAAGGAGCTCGTCCAGATCCGCTTCCGCCGCGATATCTGACTGGGCGCCTTAGCGGATCGCCGGCGCCGCGGCCACGCGGCGGCGCTTCTCCGCCGGCGCCTTGATGCCGCTCGTGCCGCCCCGCCTCCAGTCCACGCGCGGCTTGAACAGGTCGGGCTTGATCCGCTTCTTGTAGCGCTCGACCAGGCCGATCACGCGATCGATGAGCGAGTCCTCGAGCTTGTGCGGCACCAGGCCGAGGTCCAGCAGGTGCTGGTGCTTGGCGTTGTAGTAGTGCGCCTCCAGCTCGGTGCGCGGGTTGGGCAGGTGCTCGATCGTCGTCTCGAGCCCGTGATGCGCGCGCGCCGACTTGACCCGATCGGCCAGCTCGGCCACCGAGAACTGCTCGGTGAACTGGTTGAACACTCGATACTCGCCGCGTTCGGGCGCGTTGAGCATCGCCAGCTCCACGCAGCGCACCGTGTCGCGGATGTCCAGGAAGCCACGTGTCTGGCCGCCCTCGCCGTAGACGGTGAGCGGGTAGCCGATCGCCGCCTGCGAGCAGAAGCGGTTGAGCACCGTGCCCCAGATGTCGTCGTAGTCGAAACGCGTCCGCAGCTCGCCGTGCATGTCGGTCTCCGGGATGCCCGTGCCGTACACGACGCCCTGGTTGAGGTCCGTCGCGCGGATGCCCCAGACGCGGCACGTGAACATGATGTTGTGGCTGTCGTGCACCTTGGACAGGTGGTAGAAGGAGCCCGGCTGCTTCGGATACGGCAGGCGGTCCTTGCGGCCGTTGTGCTCGATCTCGATGAAACCCTCTTCGATGTCGATGTTCGGCGTCCCGTACTCGCCCATGGTGCCCAGCTTGACGAGGTGGCAGTCGGGCGCCGACTCGCGCAGCGCGAAGAGCAGGTTGAGGGTGCCGACCACGTTGTTGACCTGCGTCTCGACCGCGTGCTGGGCGCTGATCATCGAGTAAGGCGCGGAGCGCTGCTCCGCGAAGTGGACGATGGCGTCCGGCCGGTACTGCGTGACGAGCGCGGTCGTGTCGGCCAGCGAGGTCAGGTCGAGCTTCTCCCATTTGATCTCGCGTCCGGTCAGCGCCTTCCAGCGCGCGACGCGGCGGGGCATGGTGGCGATGGGCACGAGGCTCTCGGTGCCGCACAGCACGTCCCAGCGCCGCCGGATCAGGTTGTCAGCGGCGATGACGTCGTGCCCGCGCGCCGACAGGTGCAGAGACGTAGGCCAGCCGAGATATCCGTCGGCCCCGAGAACGATCACGCGCATGTCAATTCCACCTTCCTGATATTCATCCTATTCTCCGACCGGCTGGCCGGCCTTCTGGACCGCGAACCAGTTCCACGTGGTTCCGAGGCCCTGGGAGATCTCCACCTGCGGGCGCCAGCCAAGCCAGCGGCCCGCTCGCTGCCGGTCCAGGCACACTCGCCTGACCTCGAACTCCTTGGCCGGGGCCATCTCAATGGGCGTCTCCCTGCCGGAGTGGCCTATGAGCATAGCGACCACGTCGGCCACGCTGGTTTCGCGCCCCGTGCCCACGTTGCACTCGCCGGAGCGCCTGCTGTTGAGCGCCGCCACGTTCGCGTCGGCGACATCGCCCACGAAGGTGAAGTCGCGAGTCTGCAGGCCATCACCGAATATGCGCGGCGATCCGCCGTCCAGCAGGCGGTGGCACGTGATCGCGACGACGCCGGCTTCGCCGGTGCCGTCCTGCCGCGGCCCGTACACATTGCCGTAGCGGAGGGCCAGGGTCGTCACGCCGTGGCGCTTGCCCAGCGCCGCGAGATAGATCTCCTCCGAGCGCTTGGCCGCGCCGTACGCGGACAGCGGCGCCGCCGGCAGGGTCTCGCGTGCGGGCAGCTTTTTGGCGTCGCCGTAGATGGTCCCGCCCGACGACGCGCTCACGATGCGCTTGGCGCCGGCCTTGATGGCCGCGTCGTAGAAACCGATCGTGCTGGCCAGGCTGCGTCGCGCGTGGCCTGCCGGATCGCGCGCGGCCACCTGCACGCCACCCTTCGACGCCAGGTGAAGGACAGCGGCCGGCTGGAAGCGGGCCAGGGCCTCGGCGGCCTCGGCGGAACCGCAGTCGACAGAGATCGTTTCGGTCTTGGGCGGCTCGGGCGAAGGATGGGACTGGTCGTCGATCACCAGCACCTTGACGCCCGCCGCGAGCAGTCGCTCGACCGTGTGCGAGCCGATGAAACCGGCCCCCCCGGTGACGGCGATGCGCTTGGTCATTCCACCTCCATCGCCGCCGGCCGCGTGGCGGGCTTGTCCACCATCAGATAGGCGACGAGGCCTGCCAGCGCCATGGGCACCGTGGTGGTCGCGCGCAGCAGCACGGCGGCCGACGCTGCGAGCGCGATCGTGACGCCGTATCCGGCGAACACGGTGACCAGGATCGCGTCCTGCGAGCCGATGCCGAACGGCAGCGTGGAGATGATGCCCGCGACCTGCGAGGTCGAGTTGGCCGCCACCGCCTGAGTGATGGGCACGCGATGCCCGAGCGCCATCATGACCAGCCACAGCTGCGCGCCCATCACCGCGAAATTGACGAGCGACAGAGTGGACGTCCAGGCCAGCATGAGCGGGGCCTTCATGAGGTTGCGGAACTGGTCGACCATGACGGTCGCGCCCTCCTGGAAGCGGCCCATGAAGCGGCCCCGCCCGAGCTTGGCGAGGGCCCACTGCTCGAGGTTCGTGGGCATGAGCTCGAACAGCAGCGGCGCAAAGGTGGCGAGACCCAGTCCGATCGCGACCAGCAGCCATCCGATGAAGCCGTGCCTGGGAAACACGATGAGCAGCAAGGACGTCGCGACCAGCAGGAACAGGCTGTAGAGCCGCTCGAAGGTAACGACCGCCGCGCCGACGCGCACGGGCACGCCGTTGCTGCTGCGCCACAGGTACGCGCGCACGTAATCGCCGCTGGCCGCGGGCGTGATCGTGCTGGACGTCTGGCCGACGAGCTGGATCGGAAGCATCGAGCGCATCGGCACCCGATACCCCAGCTGCCGGACGATCAGCTGAGCCCGCAGCGCGCGCAGCCAGATCACCGGCACGTTGAGCACCAGGGCGCCGAGCAAGGGCGTGAGATCCGCCTGCTGGAGCGAGGCCCAGATCTTGTCGGGATGGCTGATCGCGATGACCGCCACGCCGATGGCGATGCCGAGGACGGTGGCTGCGGCGCGAGTGGGACGGAGCCTTCGGATTCGCGAAGCTTATAACGCCGCTGTATAGATCTGCAAAAGGTCGTCCGCGGGGTACTTGCCGGCCAGCTCCGAAGCTGCCGCGCGCAGCTCCGGCTCGCCGATGCCGTACGCCGCGATGTGCTGCGGCAGGCCGAGATCGGCGATGAGCTTTTCCACGTCGTCAGCGCCGACCGGCAGGGTCTGCTTCCGGCCCACGTAGCGCATGACGTGGGGCAGCAGCAGGCAGGACGTCACGCCGTGGGGGATGCCGTGCCGCGCCCCGATCTGCTTGCCCATCACATGGCTCAGGCCGGAAGCCGAGGCGCCGGGCAACGTGAAGGAGAACCACGCGGCCAGCTGATTCTCCTGGCGGACTTCGAGATTCCTGGGGTCGGCCTTGGCGCGCGGCAGCGAGTCGAACAGGCGGCGGATCGCTTCCAGCGCCATCACGTCGTTGAATGGATGCTCGCCCTCCGCGAGACAGCCCTCGACCGCGTGGTCCAGTGCGCGGATGCCGGTGGACAGCCACAGCTCCATCGGCGTGTCGAGCGTGACCTCAGGGTCGTAGATGACGACGTTGGGCAGCAGGCGCGGATCGCGCATGCCGGCCTTGGTCCCGTCAGCGTCGGTGTAGCCCGCACCGGACGCCAGCTCGGCTGCCGAAAGGGTTGTGGGAATCGCAATGTGGCGCAGTCCTCGGTCATCGATGCCGTACTGCTCGGCGAGGCGCAACGCGATGATCTTCCCGGCATCGATCGCGCTTCCCCCACCGAAGCTGACGACTCCATCCACATCGGATGCGAGCGCGTCGTTGAAGGCGGATTCGATCTCCGTCATGGGAGCGTGCTGGCTCACCACAACCGTCACCGGCGAGCTGGCGGGCCGCAGCTCGAGCTGCCTTGCCTTCTCCCGAAGCGATCTCGTCGTGACGATGACCGGTCCCTTCACGCGCAAGCGGTTCAGCTCCGCCGCCAGGTACTGCGAGACGGCCTTGCGGCCCCAGAAGATGTCCAGGGGGTTCGCGTAGCGAAATGCCGGCATCGACCAAACTGTAGGCAATGGCCGGACCGCACGAGGGACAGCCTTTGCTGCATTCAGGCGCGCCGCTGGCGACCGCGCACGCGGCGATGCTGCTCGTGCACGGGCGCGGGGCCAGCGCGGCCGACATCATGACCGTCGGCCAGGAGCTGCAGCACCCGGACTTCGCTTATCTGGCGCCTCAGGCGGCGGGCAACACGTGGTATCCGAATCCGTTCACCGCACCGATCGAGACGAACGAGCCCTACTTCTCGTCGGCGATATCCGTGCTCGAGAACGTGTTGGCGAAGATCACCGAGCACGTGCCTCACGAGCGCGTGATCCTCCTCGGCTTCTCGCAGGGCGCCTGCCTGACCCTCGAGTTCTGCGCGCGCCATGCGCGCCGCTACGGCGGGATCGTGGGCCTGAGCGGCGGACTCATCGGCCCGGACGGCTCGCCGCGCGATTACGCGGGCGGCTTTCACGGCACGCCGGCCTTCCTGGGCTGCAGCGACGTCGATCCTCACATCGCCAAGGCGCGCGTGCTGGAGGCGGGCGAGGTCCTCAAGAAGATGGGCGCGGCGGTGACCGTCAAGCTCTACCCCAACATGGCGCACACGGTGAACGCCGACGAGCTCCACTCGGCGGCACAGATCGTCGAGGCCGTGGCGCACGAGGTCGCATGACCGATAACAGCGCGGCGAAGCAGCGTCTGCTCGATGCCTGGCGCGGCGAGGTGCAGGCCCGCGCACAGTACGAGATCCTCGCCCAGCGCATGCGCGACCCGCGGCGCGCCGACATCATCCGCCAGATCGCGGCCGCCGAGGGCAAGCACCGCGAGCGCGTGGAGAAACGGCTGCAGGAGCTGGGCGTGCAGATCCCGTCGCCTGATACCGCGCGGCTATCCGCGCTGCAGCGTTGGCAGGCTCAGCTCGCGCCGATATCCGTCGTCATCTCGCGCATGGAGGCGGCGGAGCAGAGCGAGATCGATGTCAAGTACCACACGAGCACCGGCGATCCGGCGACCGATGAGGTCCTGTCCGCGATTCGCGTCGAGGAGCAGGGTCACTCGCGCTCGCTGGACGAGCTGCAGGCGGCGCACGCGACCGACGCAAGGCCGTCGGGCGTGCAGTCCCACCTCGATCGCATCCTGCGCCGCGAGACGTGGCACCGCACCGGCTCCGGCTGGATCTCGGGAGCGATCTACGGGGCCAACGACGGACTGGCCGCCGTGTTCGGCATCGTGGCCGGCGTTTCCGGCGCCACCGGCGGTTCGTCGTTCGTCCTCACCGCGGGCCTGTCGGGCGCCGTCGCCTCCGGGCTCTCCATGGCCACCGGCGCGTTCCTGGCCGCGCGCTCCGAGGCCGAGGTGGCCGCGGCCAACGTGGAGCGCGAGCGCCGCGAGCTCGAAGACAACCCGGAAGAAGAAAAGGAAGAGCTCTCGCTCTTCTATCAGCTCAAGGGCATCGACGCCGCGACCGCGACAGAGCTCGCCGAGAGGGTGGCACGCGACCCGAAGGCGATGCTCAACGCGCAGGTCGCGGAGGAGCTCGGCGGTGCGGAGGCCGGTGCCGATCCCGTGCAGTCCGCGGTGGCGGCCGGCATCAGCACCTTCGTCGGCGCCATGGTGCCTGTGATCCCGTTCTTCTTCCTGACCGGCACGACCGGCGTGGTGGTGGCCTTCGTCGTCTCGCTGATCGCGCATTTCCTGGTGGGCGCCGCGAAATCGCTGTTCACGCTGCGCAAGTGGTGGTCGGCCGGCCTGGAGATGACGCTGGCGGGTGTCATAGTCGGGAGCGTCACGTACGGGCTGGGCCTTCTGATCCTCGCCACCGGTCTGAAATAGCGGGCGCGTGGATCACGCCGACCTGGTCGCGCTCCTCAAGCCGGGGATCGCCGAAAAAGGCGGGCGCTGGGCGGATCTCGGGGCGGGGGAGGGGGCGTTCACGCTCGCGCTTGCGGAGCTCCTCGGCCCCGGCGCTCACATCACCGCGGTCGACAGGGACGCGGCGGCGCTGCGCGCGATCGGGCGCGGGATCGAGACGCGTGTCGCCGATTTCACGAAGCCGCTGGACCTGCACGACCTGGACGGCGTGGTGATGGCCAACTCGCTCCACTTCGTGAAGAACAAAGCGCCTGTGCTCGAATCCGTGCGGGCGATGCTGCGCCCAGGGGGTCGTCTCATCGTGGTCGAGTACTCAACCGATCGCGGCAATCCATGGGTGCCGCACCCGTTCAGCTATCAGAGCTGGACGCGACTCGCCGAGGCGGCGGGCCTGCAGGGGACCGAGCTCCTGCACTCGGTCCCCAGCCGCTACTTCGGGTCGATGTATTCGGCCGTGTCTAGAAGACCTGCGACGTAGACGAGGGCTGCGCCGCAGAGGCCGACCCGTGGCCGTGGCGGCGCCGCCACCAGCGGCCGATCATCACGCGTCCCGGTCGTGAACCGCCGCCACCGCCGCCGCCGGGGTTGAAGCGCTTGGTCACCCCGCCGAGCTTCGCGCCCCAGGTGACGTACTTGTGGAAGCGCTCTTCCGCCTCGCGCGCGATGCCGATGCGCTGCCCCCGCGTCTCCTCGCGGAAGCGGGCGATCCGGCCGGCGGCCGCGCCCTCCTTCTCCTCGGCGCTGCTCGTGGCCGGGAGATCCTTCTCCGGCAGCGACCCGACGACCACGATCTGGTCGTCCTCGACCGTGATGTCCACCCCCGAGAACCAGCCGTCCGGGAGCCTTCCGGCAAACCAACCCTTGATCGAACCGAACTCTTTTTCGTCCATGGAATCGATGCTAGTGATTACACGATTACATTGCAAGTGGGAAGCCGAAACCGCGTGGTAGAGTCCTAAACCCATGGGCATGATGCCGCACGGCACGGGCGGTCCGGTGATCTGGTGGGGCGGATGGGGAGGCCGGCGGCGCAAGCCCGAGTCCGGCCCCGCCAACAGCGGCCTGACCGGCGACCCGTCGCTCGAGCCGCCGCAGCAACCGGAAGGCCCCAAGGACCTGCGCGGTCGCTGGGAGACGTTCAAACAGTCGGTGACCGGCACCACCGCCGCGCTCCCTCAGGTCCTGCGCCTGGTGTGGGAGGCGAGCAAGTCGACCACGATCGCCCTGTTCGCCACCACCGCGCTCGCGGGCCTGGTCCCGACGGTCTCGGTGGGCCTGACGCTGATGCTGACCAACGCCGTCAAGGAAGGCATCGACGTGCACCAGAACCACCTGGCCGATCGGCTGGTGCTGTCGGACCTGGGCGTCCCGTGGCTGCCTCACCTGACCTTCTCGGTGATGGGGATGATCATCTTCCTCGCCGTCCTGCAGCTCGCCATCTTCGCGGTGAGCGCGCTGCTCAACACGCTGCGCAACATCAGCCAGCAGCTGCTGCAGAACTCCGTCTCGATGCGCATCCAGCTGATGGTCATGGAGAAGGCGGCCTCGCTCGACCTTCCTTTCTATGAGGACCCCGCGTCGTACGACCTTCTGCGCCGCGCCCAGAACGACTCGATCAACCGGCCTGTGCTGATGATCGCGACCGCGTTCGGACTCCTGCAGACGATGCTGACCTTCGTGACGATGGTCGCGGTGCTGGTCGCGGTGAGCCCGATCCTCGCGCTCCTCGCGCTGGCCTCGCCCATCCCCGCGTTCATCGCCGACACGCGATACGGGTGGCGCGGCTACAACATCGCGCGCTGGGGCTCTCGACTTCTCCGCCGCATGACGTACATGGTCTCGCTGGTCACCACCGACACGTTCGCGAAAGAGGTGAAGCTGTTCGGCCTCGGCCAGTACTTCATCGAACGCTACCGCCTGACCGCGAAGGTCTTCTACGACACGCAGCGCTCGCAGCTGGTGCGCCGCTACATGACCGGGTTCGCGCTCGGCAACCTCAGCACGCTCGTCAACTCGTTCACGTACCTGTTCATCGCCGTCCAGGCGATCGCGGGCCGGTTGTCGATCGGAGCGCTCGTGGCGTACGCGCAGGCCGCGACGCAGGTGCAGAACTCGATCCAGAGCATCCTCGGCGGCTTCACCGGGATGTACGAGCACAACCTGTACCTGAACAACCTCGTCGAGCTCATGAACAAGCAACCGACCATGCCGCTGAAGTCCACGCCCGCCACGGTGCCGGTGCCGCTGCGGGGCGAGATCACCTTCGAGAACGTGACGTTCGCCTACCCGAACGCAGACGGCGTGGCGCTCAGCGATGTGTCGTTCACGGTCACGGCGGGGGAGACGCTGGCGGTGGTGGGCCGCAACGGCGCCGGCAAGACGACGCTCTTCAAGCTCATCTGCCGCCTGTACGACCCCACGGCCGGCCGAATCCTCATCGATGGCGTCGACATCCGGGACTTCGACCCGACGGAGCTGCGCACGCACATCGGCGCCATGTTCCAGGACTACGTCGACTACCAGGCGACGGCGGCGGAGAACATCGGCCTGGGCAACGTGTCGCAGATCACCGATCGCGAGGCGGTCGTGAGCGCCAGCAAGCAGGCCGGCTCGGACGGGTTGATCGCCAACCTGCCGGCGGGCTACGACACCGCGCTCGGCAAGTGGTTCGACGCGGGCGTCAACCTCTCCGGCGGCGAGTGGCAGAAGGTCGCGCTCGCGCGCGCGTTCATGCGCGAGGAGGCGCGAATCCTCCTTCTCGACGAGCCCACCTCGGCGCTCGACGCGCAGGCTGAGTACGACCTTTTCGAGCGGCTGCGCTCGCTGACGCACGGCCGCACCGCCGTCTACATCTCGCACCGGTTCTCGACGGTTCGGCGCGCGGACCGCATCATCTTCCTCGAGCATGGACGCCTGGTGGAGGAAGGCACGCACGCCGAGCTCATGCGTCTGAACGGCCGCTACTCGCGTCTGTTCCGGATGCAGGCGGCCGCGTACACCGGCGAGGACGTCGAACCGGAAGACGCGCCCGAAGTCGAAGACGTGACCGCTCGCCCCGCCTGAAACCGAAGCTGATCGGGGCCGCTCTCGCGGCGGCCACAGCGGTCGCCTACCTGATCGGCTCGGGTCGCGTCTTCGGCTACGACTCGGCCGTCACATTCGCGAACTTCGTCGCCACACCGAACCTGCTCGACGCGTTCGCGATCCATTCCCAACAGCCGACGATCCCGCTCGCCCAGATCGCCGGCAACGACCACGTGCTGGTTTCGCTGGTGAGCCACGTCATCTACTCGCTGACCGGCACGCGCAGCGAAGTCGTCTACCGCCTGCTGCCGGCCCTTGCCGCGGGTGCCACCGCGGGCGTGACCGCCTCGGTGCTGATCGTTCGGTTCGGTACTGCGGCCGGGGTCAGCGCGGGCCTGTACGTGGCGACCAATCCGATGTTCGTCGAGAACAGCCGCGACCTGCGCGGCTACAGCCTGGCCACGCTGCTGGCCCTGCTGGCCACGATCGTCTTCTTTGGCAACCGGTGGACCAGGTGGCGGCTGGTCCTCTATGGCGCATTGCTGGGCCTGGCCATCGCCGCCCACGCTTACGCGGGCCTGGTCCTGGTCGCCCATGTCCTCTGGATCGTCGTCAGGCGCTCCTGGGGCGACCTGCCACGACTGGCGCCCGCCTGGGGTCTTGCCGCGGTCATCGCTGTCGCGGCCAACGGCTACATCCTGTGGGTCGACGTCACCCAGCACGGATTCCTGCCCAGGCAGTTCACTGACGGCTTCCCGAGCGACCTCCTTTTCTATCTGCTCGGGGCGAGGTCGTTGCTTGCGATTGGGCTCTGGCTCAGCGCCGCCGGCCTTGGCCTATGGGCCTTGCAGAGGGAGCGCCTCATGTGGGTGGCGGTGGCGTTGGTCGTCGCGACCGCGGGCGTGCTGTGGCTGGTGATCGAGCCTTACTACCTCTACCCGCGTTTCTTCATCTTCGTCACCCCGGGCGTCGCCTACGTGATCGCAGGCGCGGTGAAACGCTGGAAGGTGCTGGCGCCGGTCGTGGTCCTGGGGGCGGTCGCGGCGGCCGTGTCTCAGGCGCCCGGTTACAGCGACGATCCGCTGGCCCTGCGCCAGGCGGCGGCGGCGGTGCGCCAGGGGGACGCGGCGGGCAAGCGCGTCTGCCTGATCCACAGCGACGAGCAGGTGTTGGGCGCCTACCAGCCGGGCGGCTTCACCGTGATCACCGACGCCTCGCAGCTGGACGGTTGCGACGAGGTGGTGGTGGTCAGCTGGGCGATCGACATCCCGCTGCGGGACCAGGCCGCGGCGGAGTTCACGAAGGCGACGGTGCTGCCGGCCGCCTACCCGACTGTGGTGCTGGAGAAGTCTTAGGCCGGGTTAGTGGATCGGCATGGCCGTCGGCTGGAGCACCCGCACGGCCCGGCCGCGCATCCGGTCGCAGCGCCAGCAGAAGACGACGGCGTCGATGCCGCCAGGCAGGATGCCTGGGATCAGGGTCTCACGCTCCCGTCGATGGAACAGCCAGCAAACGAAGAAGCTCATCGAGTCGGGGAAACGTATCACCACGCGGCGGACATTTCCACGGCCAAACCGTTAAGACTTTGTCGATTCGGCCTGATCGACCTTCGCCGCGACGATGAAGTCGTTCTCGGTGAGTCCCTCGGCGGCATGGGTCCAGAGCTGGACGGTCAGGTAGCCCCAGCCCAGGCTCAGGTCCGGGTGGTGGCCCTCCTCCTCGGCGATGGCGGCGATGCGGTTGACCAGGTCCACGCCCGGCATGAAGCCCTTGAACTTGAAGGTACGCGTCAGTACCGGATGACCGTCCGCGCTCGTCACGTGCCAGGCGGGCACCTGCGCGGCCAGGTCTTGCGTCGCTTGCCTGTCGAGCGCTGGGGTGCCCGGTTCGCAGCGGACGCACTTTCGCTCGGCCAGCGGGGTGTCCATGGGGCCCATGCTAGGCGTGGGTAGAATTGAGTGCCCATTCGGGCGGCTAGCTCAGTGGGAGAGCGCTTGCTTCACACGCAAGAGGTCATTGGTTCAAACCCAATGCCGCCCACCAACAGCAGATCGTGGCCCCGTCGTCTAGTGGCCTAGGACGCAGCCCTCTCAAGGCTGAGACCGCGGGTTCGAATCCCGCCGGGGCTACCACTTCCCAAGATTGCCCGCAACCCCCGCGTCGCGCTCCTACCGGCGACTCCGTAAGCGTCGAATGGGTCAGCCGACTCGCGCGTCGCCTGCGGCAGAGCCCTTGGCTGCGGTCTGGACCCTGGCGAAGTTGCGTACCACGAAGACCAGGTACACCAGCCACAGCGCCAGCCACGCAGACCCGACAACCAGCAGCCCCACCGAGAAGAGGATCAGGCTCGGAGCCAGGAACAGCAGGGTGATACCGAGCAGCCAGAAGTGATCGGCTCGCCGGGAGTACGCGGCCCGCTGGGCATCGCCGATGCGGCTGCCCAGCGACGAGCCGTAATAAAGAAAGGCGGCGATGACGAACGAGAACGTCGCCACCCCCATCTCGACCAAAGTGGCTTGAAACACGAAACCACTTATCGCGCCGTTCGAGAACCTCGGATACAGAAAGACCAGGGTGAACGTGAAGATCGCGATGCTCGTAGCGGCGAGCGAATACGAGCGATTCACGTTGGATGTGGCAACTTCGTCTCCCATGCAAACGCCTCCTCGGCCCAGGCCCCGCGTGAAAGCAAGAACCGAATCGTCAGAAGGTCGTTAGGACCCCGCCCAGGCCAACCGGTCGATCTTATCGTCAGATCCCGCCGCAGCCGACAATCGCGGTCTTGGTATGCCTTTTCATACCTGCGGCTGCTGGCACTCGCCGGTCTGGCCTAAACGAGCTGCCGAGTGGTTGGGCCGCGATCGACTTGAACCCCGCCGGGGCTATCACGATCAGGCGGTCTGGGCTGGCACGACGCCGAAGCTCTGCAACGCGATGACGGTCACAAGGCAGGCCAGGTCGAAGACGGCGACCTCGACCGCGAGACCTCGCAGGGAGGTACGGCCCAGCCCCACGGCCGCCACAGCCGAACCGACCAACAAGAGCGCCAGCCAGACCACTGCGAAAATGGCAGCGACCTCGGCGCCGATCGAGGCGATAGAGAACAGGCTCAGGCTCCAGATCGCAGCCAGTGCACCTCCAAGCGCAAAGCCCATGCGGAGCCCGTCGGTCAGGCCCGCCAGGTGGAGGCGAGAGGCAATCTCGACAATCCCGAAAGCCAGGATGAGAAATGCCGCGTAGCCGAGTGGGATTCTTCGAAAGGCTTCCATCGGCGCGAGCAGAAACGGCCCTCCATCCTGGTAGATCCGGGCGAACAGCGCGCCATTCATCAGCAGGTCGAGCCCGACCATCACCAGCCACACGAGCAGCGTCAGGCGTAAGCGCCTGGCTACGGAGCGAGACTGCTCCGGCACGACGGTGTGCATCAAGGCGACGATGCGCGTTTCCGCACGCAACTGGCCAGGGCAGATCGACACCGCCAGTGCAGGCCGGTTGACGGTCGGGTCAAACCCGCGGCTGCCGGCACTCGCGGCTATGAGCTGCTGTGTCAAACCCGCAGCTGCCGGCACCCGCGGGGAACAACGGCCCGCCGACTAGAGTTCGTCCGAGCGATGGCCACCGCCACAACGACGTCGCCCCGGCGGCTGCACTACGCGTGGATCGTGGCCCTGGTGACCGCCATCACGATCATGGGCGCGGCCGGCTTCCGCGCGACCCCGAGCGTGCTCATCGTTCCGCTCCAGAACGAGTTCGGCTGGAACCGGGCCGTCATCTCGGTCGCGGTCTCCATCAACCTCATCCTGTTCGGGCTCACCGGGCCCTTCGCCGCGGCGCTGATGGAGCGGTTCGGCCTCAGGGTCGTGACGGTCGGAGCGCTCCTCACCATCTCGGCCGGGGCGCTTGCCACCACGCTCATGACGACTCCCTGGGAGCTCTACCTGCTCTGGGGAGTGGTCGTCGGCGTCGGCACCGGGAGCATGGCCTCGGTGCTCGCGGCCAACGTGGCCGCGAGGTGGTTCGTGCAGCGGCGCGGACTCGTCCTGGGCGCCCTGACGGCCGCCGGCGCTACGGGTCAGCTCATCTTCCTGCCTGCCCTGGGCTGGCTCGCGGAAAGCGTCGGCTGGCGCTACGTGTCGATCACCGTCGCCCTGGGCGCGCTCGCCGTGGCACCGCTGATCGCGCTCTTCCTGCGCAACAGGCCGAGCGACGTAGGCCTCCGCGCGTTCGGCGCCAAAGAAGACGACGTGCCAACCACCGCGAAGGGCAGCCCCATCGCCAACGCGTTCCGGGGTCTGCGCCTCGGCGTGAAGTCGCGCGACTTCTGGCTCCTGGGCGGCAGCTTCTTCATCTGTGGGGCGTCTACCAACGGGCTGATCGGCACGCACCTGATACCGGCCGCGATCGACCATGGCATGGCCGAGGTCACGGCGGCGAGCCTGCTGGCGGTGATCGGCGTCTTC
>DASSLR010000086.1:0-31348 GCA_035689345.1 Candidatus Dormiibacterota bacterium | reverse complement strand
CTCGAAGCCGACCGCCGCGATCGCGCCATGCTGCTCCGTGCCGAGCAGGTTGCCCGCGCCGCGGATCTCGAGGTCGCGCAGCGCGATCTTGAATCCCTGGCCCAGCTCGTGCAGGCCGGAGATGACGTCCAGCCGCTTGTCGGCGCCTTCGGTGAGCGAACGCCTCGGGTCGTACAGGAAATACGCGTACGCTCGCCGGCCGCTGCGCCCGACGCGCCCGCGCAGCTGATACAGCTGGGCCAGCCCGAACCGGTCGGAGCGCTCGACGACGATGGTGTTGACGTTGGGGATGTCCAGCCCTGACTCGATGATCGTCGTGCACACGAGCACGTCGTACTTTCCGGCTTCGAAGTCCACCATGACCTTGGCCAGCTCGTCCTCGGCCATCTGCCCGTGCCCGACCACGACCCGCGCGTTCGGCACAAGGCGCCGCACCCGCTCGGCCGCTTTCTGGATGGTGCGCACGCGATTGTGCAGGTAGTAGACCTGACCGCCGCGCTCCAGCTCGCGCGTCAGGACCTCGGTCACGAGGTGGTCCTCGTCGGCCGTGACGAAGGTCTTGATCGGCTGCCGCTCCTCGGGCGGCGTCTGGATGACGCTCATGTCCCGGATGCCGCCGACGGCCATGTGCAGCGTGCGCGGAATCGGGGTGGCCGAGAGCGACAGCACGTCCAGCTGGGTGCGCAGCTTCTTGAGCCTCTCTTTCTGCATGACTCCGAACCGATGCTCTTCGTCGACGATCAGCAGGCCCAGCCGCTTGAACCGGACGTCCTTCTGGAGCAGGCGGTGCGTGCCGATGACGATGTCGACCTGGCCGGTCTTGAGCCCCTCGACGGTTCGCGCCTCCGTCTCGTCATCGACGAAGCGGGACAGCATCTCCACCGTCACCGGGAAGTTGGCGAGGCGCTCGCGGAACACGTGGAAGTGTTGCTGCGCGAGAACCGTCGTGGGCGCGAGCAGCGCCGCCTGCTTGCCGCTCATCGCCGCCTTGAACGCGGCGCGCAATGCCAGCTCGGTCTTGCCGAAGCCGACGTCGCCGCATAGCAGGCGGTCCATCGGCCGGTCCGACTCCATGTCGGCCTTGATCTCCGCCAGCGCGCCGAGCTGGTCCGGCGTCTCCTCATATTGAAAGGACGACTCGAGCTCCTGCTGCCACGCCGTGTCCGGCGCGAACGCGATGCCGGGTCGGGCCTCGCGCTGCGAGTAGATCTTCAGCAGGTCTTCGGCCACGTCCTGCACCACCTTCTTCGCCCGGCTCCGCGCGCGCGTCCAGTCGCCGGTGCCGAGGCGGTGCAGCGTGGGCTGGCCCTCGCCGCCGAGGTATTTCTGGACGCGGTCGAGGTTCTCGACCGGCACGAAAAGCCTGTCGCCCTCCGCGTATTCGAGCTCGAGGTACTCGCGGTGGGTGCCGTCGGTGTCGATCAGCCGCATGCCGCCGAACCGCGCGATGCCGTGGTCCACGTGCACGACCAGCTCGCCGGGAGCGAACTCGAGCGTGAACTCGCGGGTGAGCTCCTCGGCGCGGGCGCGCGTCGATGTGCCGCGCCGCGGCGATGGCCGGCGCACACGTCCGAACAGCTCAGCGTCCGTCAGGAGATGGAAGCCGAGCGCCGGCTGCGAGCAACCCGCCGCCAGGTCCTGGTCGGCGAGGTGCAGGCCGGGGGCGAGCTCGAGGTCGACGTCCAGGTCGACGTCCTGGAGCGTGTCACGGACCTCGTCCGCCTCGAGCAGCTCGCGGAAGCGATCGGCCTGCTCCGTGGCCACGAGCACGGTGCCGCTCGCGGCCTGCTTCGCGAGCGCGACCATCGCCCGCTTGCGTCCGACCAGTGCCTCGGCTTCCGTCCATCCCAGGTCGAGCGCTTCGGCCACGGCCTCGCCGGCCGAGATCTCCAGCACCGGCCGCGACTCATCGAGGACCAGGCGCGTCAGGTCCACCGCCGGAAGCTCGAAGCCGGCCGGGAGCTCCCCGTTCTCGGCCTCGGCCGCCGCCAGCATGGCGGTGTCCTCGCTGATCGAACGCGCGTCGGCCAGCTGCCGCTGAGGCTCGAAGTCGAGCACCACGACTTGCGCCGGGACGTGATCGAACAGCGACGGCCGGCCGGCTTCGAGGTATGCGGAGTAGAACTCGACACCGGGGAAAGGCGCGCCGGAATCCAGGCGGGTCAGGTCGTCGTCCCATTCGGCGCGGACATCGGCGCGCAGCGCCATCAGGTCGAGCTCGGTGCGGATCCGGTGCGCGGCGACGCCACCGCGTTCCGGCCCGAGCATCAGCTCCCGCCCGGTGCGAATCAGAACACGGCCCAGCCCCATCACCGACCGCTGATTGGTGGGGTCGAACACGCGCAGCGTGTCGATGGTGTCGCCGAGCCATTCCGCGCGAGCCGGCGCGTCCGCGCCCGCCGGGAAGACGTCGAGGATGCCTCCGCGCACCGAGAACTGACCCGGCTCCTCGACCAGGGCTTCCCGCGAGTAGCCGAGCTCGGTGAGCCGCGCCGCGACCGTGACCGGGTCTGGTCCTGCGCCCGGCTCCAGCTCCACCGTGCCTTCGACGAGGTCGGCTGGCGAGATGGTGGCGCGCAGCGCGGCCCGGCGCGACGACACGACAACCGCCGCCTCGCGGCCCGCCCCGGCCAGCGCCGACAGCGCCTCGAGGCGCAGGTTCACCGCGTCGTCGAACGCCGGCGGCCTGTCGAGAAACGAGACCGCCACCTCGGCGAAGACGTGCACTGGCGGCTGCCCGCCGAGCCACGGTCGCAGGTCGGCGGCGAACCGTTCCGGCGCGGGTACGAGCAGCAGCACCGAACGACCCCTGCTGGTGAGGTCGCGCGCCACGGACGCGGCGACGATCGGCCAGGCCGGCCGCGGCAGCCGTCCCGCACGCAGGCGCGCATGCGGCTGCTCCAGCCAGCGGGCCAGGCGCGGCTCGGCGCCAACCGTGGCCTGCCACAACCTCGTCATTCCGGCTCCTCGCAGCCCAGCGCGCCCGCGCGGTTGTAGCGATCCGCGGCGCGCTCGAGGCCGGCCTCGAGTGCCAGCTCGAGAGCGTCGGCCACCCCCGCCACGACCTTTTCCAGTTTGTCCGACTCCGCTTTCGTGAACCGCCCCAGCACGTAACGCACGCCGACGCCGGATGACCGGTGCGACGGGCGTCCGATGCCCACGCGAAAGCGCGCGAAGTCCTTGGTGCCGAGCGCGCTGATGATCGACAGCACGCCGTTGTGGCCGGCGCCCGAGCGCCCGCGCTGGATGCGCAGCCGGCACAGTGGGAGGTCCAGCTCGTCGTGCACCACCCACACGCGCGACGCGGGCACGCCTGTGTCACGCATCGCGGCCTTGACGGCGTCGCCCGACAGGTTCATATACGTCTGCGGCAGCACGAACCAGACGGCTCGCGACTCGGAGCGTCCCACCAGCGACCGCCACCGCTTGCGGTCGATCTTTGCGTCCAGCCGCTCCGCGAGCGCGCGGACGCACGCGAACCCCAGGTTGTGCCTGGTGTCCCCGTATTCGGACTCGGGGTTGCCGAGCCCGACGATCAGGTGCTCTTCCCTCTCTCCCGTCTTTTCCATGCAGGCGCAAAAAGGCCGCGGCGAGTGCCGCTAGCCGGTGTCAGAGTCTACGCGGGGCGAGCCTGACGCCCGCGGCAGCCAGCGCGGCGAGGGTGAGACGCGTCATCTCCCTCTCCTCCGCGGCGGTGGCGTGGTCCCAGCCCAGCAGGTGCAGCAGGCCGTGCACGCAAAGCAGCGCGAGCTCCGCCCGCTGCGTGTGCCGGTACGTTCTGGCCTGGCGGACGACCGCCGGCCACGAGACCGCCAGGTCGCCCAGGTGCGCGCCCGCTCCGGCGAACGAGAGCACGTCGGTCGCGTGGTCCTCGCCCGCGAACCTGCGGTTGAGCCGCCGCATCTCGGCCATCCCCATGATCCGCACCGCGACCGACGCCGCCCCGGCCGGCATGCGGGCGGCGATCTCCGGCACGCCGGCCGCACGAGCGAGCACAGCGCGGACATACGCCGGTGGCACGGGCGCGGGCACGGCCCTCACGACATCGACTTCGATTAGAGTCACGGCCGATGAAGATTCTCGTCACCGGCGGCGCGGGTTTCATCGGATCGCACGTCGTCGACGCCTACATAGCCGCGGGTCACCAGGTCGCGGTCGTGGACAACCTCGCGACCGGAAACGAGCGCAACCTCAACCCTGAAGCTCAGATGCACCGGCTCGACCTGCGCGATCCCGCGGAACTCGCGTCGGTGGTCGCGACATTCAAGCCCGACGTCGTCAACCACCACGCGGCCCAGGCCGAGGTGCCGAAATCGGTCGCGGACCCCGCCTTCGACGCCCAGGTGAACCTCGTCGGCGGCATCAACCTTCTGAAGGCCTCGGTCGATCATGGAGTCAGGAAGTTCATCTTCATCTCCACGGGCGGCGCGCTGTACGGCGAGCCGGACGTCGTGCCCGCCGACGAGGATCACCCGGTCCGGCCACTGTCCCCCTACGGCACCAGCAAGTTCTGCTTCGAGCAGTACCTCGGCACGTTCAAGCGCACGTTCGGCCTCGACTACACCGTCCTGCGTTACGCGAACATCTACGGCCCGCGCCAGGACTTCCAGAGCGAGGAGGGTCGGGTCATCGCCATCTTCGCGAGCCGCATGATCGCCGGCCGGCCGGTGACCATCGACGGCGACGGCGAGCAGTCGCGCGACATGCTCTATGTCGGCGACGTCGCGACCGCGAACCTCGCTGCGCTGGAGCGCGGCAGCAACGGCACGTATCACGTGAGCAGCGGCTTTGACGTCACGGTCAACGAGCTGTTCCGCAAGCTCGCGATCCTCACCGATTACAGGCAACAGCCCACGCACGGACCGCGCCGCAAAGGCGACGTCTACCGCATCGCGCTCGACAACGCGCGCGCTCAGCGCGAGCTCGGCTGGCAACCCGCCGTGTCGCTGGAGGAGGGCCTCGCCTCCACGGTCGACTACTTCCGCCGGCACGTCTCTCTCTCCCAGCCGTGAGCGACGCTCTCGTCTTCGCCCACGAGCTCGGGGCACGCGCCCTCGTCGCGTTCTCGGTGATCCTGGGCGTCTGGGGCGCGTACCTGTACTTCCGCCGCGAGGCGCTCACTGGAGGCTTTCGCTCGAGCTTCCTGATCATGGCGGGGCTGACGGCGGTGCAGGGCCTCGCCGGGCTTGCCGTGTTCATCACCGGCAAGCACCCGCAAGAGCTGCTGCACGTGGTCTACGGCATCTTCGCGGTGATCTTCCTGCCCGGCGTCTACATCTACGCGCAGGGAGGCACCAAGCGACGTGAAGCGCTGTTCCTCGCGGGCGCCGCCTGGATCGTCGCGATCGCGTACCTGAGAGGGTTCGCGACCGGCTAAGGTAGGGCCCCTCATGGTGAGGAGAGTGCTGATCACCGGAGGCGCCGGCTTCCTCGGCGTCAACGCGGCCGCCCACCTCGCCAAGCAGGGCTGGCACGTCACGCTGCTCGACAACCTCAGCCGCGCCGGCACCGACCGCAACCTCGAGTGGCTGCGGCAGAACCACGCATCGAACGTCGAATTCGTGCGCGAGGACCTGCGTCACTACCAGGGCCTCGAGGCTCACGTGAAGGGCCAGGACGCCGTGCTGCACCTGGCGGGCCAGGTCGCGGTGACCACCTCGCTGCAGGACCCCTTCACCGATTTCGAGATCAACGCGCGCGGCACTCTCAACCTCCTCGAGGCCACGCGCCTGCACAGCCCACACGCCGCGTTCGTCTTCGCATCAACGAACAAGGTGTACGGACAGCTGCCGAAAAACAATGTTGCCTGTAAAGAGACGCAGCCCATCGACTTCCACAGCCCGTACGGCTGCAGCAAGGGCGCGGCGGATCAGTACGTGCGCGACTACGCGCGCTGCTTCCACATGAACACCGTGGTCCTGCGCCAGAGCTGTATCTACGGCGCGCACCAGTACGGCACCGAGGACCAGGGCTGGGTCGCCCACTTCGTGCACTCGATTCTCAAGGGCCGGCCGCTGACCATCTACGGCGACGGCACGCAGGTGCGCGACCTGCTGGACGCGCGCGACCTATCGCGTCTCTATCAGCTCGTCATCGAGCGAATCGACGTCGCGCGCGGTGAGATCTACAACGCCGGCGGCGGTCCCGAGAACCAGCGCAACCTCCTGCAGGTCATCGAGCACATTGGCCGCCTCACCGAAAAACAGCCTGTTTACTCGTTCGCCGGGTGGCGTGAAGGAGACCAGGCCTACTACGTCAGCGACATCACCAAGCTGAAAGACCAGCTGGGATGGTCGCCGCAGGTCTCGTTCGACGACGGGCTGCGCGACCTGGTGCGCTGGGCAGCATCGGTTTAGAAGTCAGCTTCGTATACACGTGAAATGCCCGCATCCGCCGGGCAGTGAACGCAGCAGCCGCGCCTCGGACCACGCCAGCGTGGACACCGCAGCCGCCCCGGCGCGCATCACCGTTCCGCCGACGCCTCGGCGCTCCGCGGCCATGTCTTCGACCGATCCGCTGACCGGTCCGCGGAGGTCCAGCCAGGAGAAGTAGGCGAGGTCGAGAGCCTGGAGCAGAAAGTGGTAGCTCCAGCGCGTGCGCGTGACCGGGAGCCCGCACTCGGCCGCCATCGCCGTGAACCTGTCTGCCGAGAAGATCTGGATGTGGCCACCGTGCCGCACCTTGGCGGTCCAGCGCGTACCACAGCCCACGAGCCTGTAGAGCGTGCGCGGCTGGCCCTCGAGCGGAAGCACGATGTGAAAGCCACCTCCGGGCTTCAGCACACGCTTGATCTCGCGCAGCACGGCCTCGGGCGAGTCGACGTGCTCGAGGACGTCGAAGATCCACACGAAGTCGAGCTCGCCGTCGGCGAACGGCAATCGCTCCGCGGTCGACAGCCGGAAATCAACGCCCTCCGGGCTGGGCGATGAGGCCGCCGCTAGCGCCGAACGGCTGAGGTCGCAGCCGAAGACCTCGAGGTCCGGGCGCGCGCGCTTCACCGCCTTCGCCACCTGGCCCGCGCCACAACCGACGTCGAGCACCCTCCCGTGTACCGGCGCGAGGTCCTCGAGCAGGTAGCGCAGCTTGAGGCCGTTCATGTAGCGCGGCTTCGGCGCGAGGCTCGCGGCCCCCCACCGCTTCGACTCGTAGTCGAACGATGCGGCGTCCGCTATCGGGCCGCCGATTGCGCTGCCCTGCAGTCTGGAGCCGGTGGCTCGGGCACTTGCACGGCGACGAGGCGCAGGCCGTGGCCGAGCTCGGGACCCGTGTTCGCGAACCAGTCCGGGTGGTCGGCGATGAAGCCGAGGTAGTCGGGCACCGAATGATCGAAGGCGCTGGCCGGAGGGATCAGCAGGAGCCTGGTGCCCGTGCCGGCAAGCCAGCACTGCAGCAGAGTGCCCGCGACTTCCCTGTGGTCGGCGTAGTGGTATCCGTCAGGCAAGTAATAGAAAGGATCGTAGAACTCGCTCGTGAAACGGTCGCCGGGAATTGCGCCGTAGCGGACCATCGTGTAGACCAGGGTCGGCTCGTCCCCCGGAACAGCGATCACGCCACCCCGATACTCCGGCTGCCGGTACACGGCGCCGATGGCCTGACCGAGCCGCACGTGGTCTCGATAAGTCGACTCGGTGGCCGCGTAGGCGTCCTGGATCGGGATCCACCACACCTGCATCGCGATCACCGCCGCCGCCGCGACCGAGGCCGGCAGTATGCGCAGCCGCGGCAGCCGGGCCGGCGCCAGCTTGAGCAGCAGCACCGCCACCAGGATCGCGGCGAAATCCATCGGCAGCTCGAAGCGCCGCTCCTTCCATGCGTCGACGATCAGAAACGTCGCGAAGCTGTAGGCCGAGTAGCCGAAGCCGTAGACGAGCAGCAGGTACGACGGTGGTCGCTTCCACAAAGACCACACGACGCCCACCGCTGAGGTGAGCGTCGCGGCCGCCATCAGCGGCCCCAGCGACTGCTCGGCGGTGGTGACGACCGGTGCGGAGTTGAACGCACCGAACCCGACAAAGAGGAAGCTCCAGTAGAACGGATAGATCGGGTTGCCGGTCTGATCCCACATGAACTTCACGTAGATGCCCATGGTCAGGAGCCATCCGGCCACCAGCCACGCCGCCCTTGACCGGTTGGCGATCACGGCCGCGACCACAAGGCCCGCGCCAAAAAGCCACGCCTCCACGCGGGCCATCGCCGCAAGTCCCCAGGCCACGCCCGCCCAGAAGCCGCGCGCGGGCACAAGCCATATGCCGAACAACGCGAGGGCCACCGCCAATGGCTCGGGCATTCCCGCCGTGTCGTTGAACACCGACGCCGGATTGAATGCCGCGAACGCAGCGGCGGCGAGCGCGACCTGCGTGCCCCAGAAGCGATGGCACAAGAGGAATATGAGGACGACGCATGCCGTGCCGAAAACGACGCTGACGAGCCTGTCGAGCACGATGTCGGGCGAACCGGTCGCGAAGAACACGACGCTCATGAGCGCCGGATGGAGCAGCCCCCAGTAGTACTCCCAGCCGCGCAGGTCCCACAGTCGCGGCCCGTGAGTGAGCCCGATCTCCCTGGTGAGGTACGCGATCTGCCAGTGGTGGTAGGCGTCGGTGAAACCGTCGCCCGCGTTCTCCGGGTCCGCGAACAGGAACAGGTAGACGATGCGCGGAACCAACGCGACCGCCGCCACCGACGCGATCCATCTCCAGGGAGGGGCGGCGGGCACCGGCCGCTGCGCGGACTCGAGGCGCGCCGGCGTGACCGGCTGCTCCCGGTCGAGCTCGTCCTCGTCGGCGAGGATCCGGGGTAGACGGAGCTTCACGTCACGCGGAGGCCGACGCTGCCTCCGCCGCCACCCGCTCGTGCGAGCGCGCCACCTCGAGGATCGTGTGCTCGAGCACGTCGATGTGCCGCTCCCAATCGAAGTGCCGCGCCCACTCGAAGGCGCGCTCCCCGGTGGCCTGGTTCTTCTCCGGATCGTCGAGAAGCGCGGTGATGCCGGCGGCGTAGTCCTCGACCACCAGCGGCTCCGCCAGGTAACCCGTACCTTCGCCGACCGTCACCGTCGGGCCCGCCTGGTTCCACGCCACGACCGGAACGCCCTTCGCCATCGACTCGATGACGCCCATGCCGAAGTCCTCCTCCGGGGCGGGATACACGTACACGGCTGCGCCCTCGTACAGGCGCTGCAGCTCGTCCTCGGTGATCGTGCCCAGGAACAGGGCCGCGTCCGTCAGACCGAGCTCCTTGACCAGCGCCTGCAGCTCCGCCGTGTGCGCCGTCGCCGGCCCGGGAATGATCAGCTGCGCGCGCGGATGCTTCTCGCGCACGAGGGCCATCGCCCGGATCGCGAGGTCGAACCGCTTCTGTGGGTAGTGGCGGTTTGTCAGCAGCACGTACGGCCGCCGGATCGGGTAGCCGTTGATGGTGAGGCCGCCGCTGAATCGCGAGGCCATCGGCACCGGGTACCCGGAGCTGACCACGTGGCAGCCCGCCGGGCAGTCGACGGCGTCGCGCTTGTAGATGCCGCGGATGATGTCGCCGATGTACCTGCCGTTGACCAGCAGCTGGTCGGCCTCCTGCACCGAGCGCCGATCTGCCCACGCCACGAACCTGGTGGCGCGCAGGACGATCGCCGCGAGCAGGCGGTAGTCGGCGTTCGCGACCCAGCCGGTCTGACGATCGATGTTGCGCGGGTACACAAGGCGGTTCGGCTGGTTCAGGTAGACCGCGTAGGGCACGTCGATCAGGCGAGCCGCCCACCACGCGATCCACGCGCTCGGCTGGTTGCAGCCGACGATCGCGTCGACGCCGCGGAACCGCCACGCGTACAGAGGCATGAGCAGCGACGTCGCCGCCATCTGCACGGCCTCACGGAACGGGAACCATCGCGGCAGCTGCGGCAGGAAGGTGTGCACGTCGACCTCTTCGAGCAGGTCCGGATAGCAGCGCGAAGCGTCGACGGTCGGCGCGTAGCAGTCCACCTGGTACCCCCGCCGGCGCAGGCCTAGCACCTCTTCGATCACGATGCGCTCGCCGCCGCCCGAGTACGTGAAACCGCAGTGGAACACGGCGATGCGGCGAGGTCCGCCCGCCTTCGCCTTGCGCCGTCCGCCGACCAGGAGGAAGCCGAGCAGCCCCATCACGAGTGCGTAGCCGGCGGTGACCGCGTGATAGACGACGATCGCTCCGGCGGCGACGGCCGAGGCCAGGCCGAGGCCGCCACCGAGGACGAGCGAGCCCGCGACTTCGAGGTTGCCGAGGTAGCCCGGCCCGGCGGGCACGGCAAAGCTCAGGAGCAGCGCCGGATACGCTGCCATCGCCTTCCAGGTCGGGACGTCGATGCCGACCGCGGCGAAAAGAAGCGTGAAGTTGAAAGCGTCGAGCACCAGCGCCAGCGCGGTCAGGCCTGCCAGTCGCGTGGCGAGCGCGGGGGTCCACAGGCCGCGCGCTCCGGCCCGGAAGGCAAACGCCTGGCCCGCGATGGCGGAGGAGACACGCGCGGGCAGCACGCGGCGCGCGAGCGCCGATCGGGCGGCGCGCGGGCCGAGCAGCGCCGTGCCCAGGACCGCCGCCAGCAGTCCGACCGCGAGCGCGGTCGCGCCCAGCAGGCCGCGCGGCGCGGCCACCGCCCCGGTGAGCGCGATGACCTCGAGCACCGCCAGCACCAGGGCGACGCCCGCGAGGTCGCACGCCTTGTCGATCACGATCGTCGCGAGCGCCGAGCCGGCGGGCACGCGGTGCCGGCGCCAGAGCCACCACGCGCGCGCGGCATCGCCGGAGCGGATGGGCAGCACGTAGTTGAGGAGTCCGCCGGCCGCGTTCATCGCGAACGCGCGCACCATACCCACAGGCGCGAGCGAGCGAAGCAGCCACTGCCACCGGCGGGCGCGGATGACGCTGGTGACGAGGAAGATCACGATCATCAGCGGCAGCACCCACCAGCGCTGGACGCGCATGTGCGCAACCACGTCAGACAGCGAGACGGTGCGGACCCACAGGAAAA
Source organism: Candidatus Dormiibacterota bacterium (assembly GCA_035689345.1). GTDB lineage: Bacteria > Chloroflexota > Dormibacteria > Dormibacterales > Dormibacteraceae > CF-118. The sequence goes on along the minus strand of DASSLR010000086.1, from coordinate 20,352 downwards.
GCAGCGCCAGCCCGAAGGCCGTCTGCAGTCCGAGTCTTACCCAGCGGTTCACGTTGTCGCGAGCTCCGGCACTTCCGACGCGTCAGGAGGCAGAATCCAGCGCTGGACGAAGAGCCAGAAGGCGAAAAGCCAGCCGACCACGAGCAGCGTGCCGCCGTAATCGTGAAAGAGCACGGCCTCGGTCTGGCCCCACGTCGCGGCCAGGGCCGCGACCGCAGCCACGCGCAGCAGGTTCAGCAGCATCGTGCCCGCGACACCGATCACGACCACCTGCAAGCGCGCCTCGAGCGGGTGATGCCCTCGGAGTCCGGAGAAGAAGCTGACGCCGAGCAGGATCAGGCTCTGCCAGCCGATGCAGTTCCACGAGATGAGCAGCACGTGCATCGCGCCGGCGCGGTCCCAGACGACCAGGTGACTGCCCGCCGCCGCCGAGTGGATGCCGACGGCGTTCAGCAGCCCGACCACCATGCGCGACTCCACCGGCACGATCGCCTGCAGCGGGTTGTTGGCGCCGAGCTGCAGCGCCCACGCCGTGAGGAGGTCGTCGAATGTGGTGATCAGCGGCAGCACCATGAACAGCGCGCACGCGAGCGCGACGAGCGTCATGTTCAGCGCATCGCGTTCGGGCCGTCTCATCGGGTCACCCATTGTGCTAGCGACCGCAAGCGCCGGCGTCCCGTTACCAGCGGGATCGCCAGGGCAAGGCCCGCGAACGGCAGCAGCGACTCCGGCACCACGACGCTGGGCGGAGTGAGGTGCGTGTCGGCCGTGCCGGTCACGCCGTCGTAAACCAACGACGGCTTGCCTCCGGTCGAGTGAATCAGGGTCACCTGCACGCACAGCGACCCACCGGCTGGAATCGACAGCGCCGCCTGGGCGCCGCTGGTGCTCACCGTGAACGGGCTCGTGGTGTTCGCGCCGCTGCCGCCATACGTCGCCGTCCACGTGGTCCCCGCGTTCGGGACGCTCGGCACGAACAGCGCGCAGCTCGACCCCGACACCACGCCGGCGCTGATGCTCACCGAGTCGAGCGTGTTGCCGTTGCCGCCGGTCCAGTACATCGTGAAGCTCCACGTGCCGGCCGTGATCGACTGGGCCGGCAGGTTCGTCCAGGCCCAGGTGGTGATGACGCCGCCCGACTGCGATTGGATGGAGCAGGCGGTCGTGCGCGTTCCCGCGGTCTGGTCGACGGTCGAGGCGGCGCACGGCGCGGTGCCGGATCCGTGCAGGTAGAGAGGGTTGCCGGCCGCCTGGCTGACGGGCGCACGCGTCGAGCCCCACACGAGCGCGGCGATGGCGACCGCCATGCCGGCCGCCACGATCCACCCGGTCCTCCGCCGCGGCGCGGGCGAGATCCAGTTGACGGGTGCCGGTGGCACCGGGCGCAGGCGCGTGGCGCGGGGACCGAGCAGCCACTGCCGGAGCATGCGCAGGCGGCGCAGGTGGTGGACCTCGTCGGTGATGCGGCCGGTCTTCGGCGTGCGGAACCACGGGCCTTCCTCTTTGCGGAGCAGGCCTTTGAGCGCGGCCCAGCCCTGGAACGGGACGAGCGCAAACGACAGCACCAGCGCACCGAGGACGCCCTGCAGGTCGCGCCCCGGCGCCTCCTCGAGGATCAGGCCGCCGAGGTTCATCAACGGCAGCGCGAAGATGTTGGAGAAGAGAAGCGACCAGCCGAGGACGGCGGTCCAGCCGGGCACGTGCGTCTGCATGACCACGTCGGAGATCAGCCAGCTGACCGAGCCCACGACGAACAGCGCCGCCTGGAGATAGTACGTGGCGTCGAACGCGAACTCGAGCTTCTCGATCGGCGTGAGGTAAGGCGACAGCATGATGGGCCAGAACCAGTTGCGCACGTTGTGCGTGTGGCCTTCGGCCCAGCGCATGCGCTGGCGCGCCAGGCGTGAGAACGTGGCCACGCACTCGGCCGGGGTTTCCGCCCACGGCGTGTATGCCACTTTGTAGCCGCGCGCGTACAGCTTGAGCGTGAGCTCCCAGTCCTCGGTGAGGCTCGTGCCCCATCCGACCTGGCGCAGGACGTCCGCGCGGATCATGTACGCGGTGCCCGCGACCATCTTCAGCGCGCCGACCGCGTCCTGGAACGGCCGCTCGATCATGTAGCTGCCTGCGTATTCGGCGCGCACGGCCTCGGTCAGCCAGCTCTCCGACTTGTTGAGGACGTGCCACTGGTAGCTCTGGACAGCGGCGACCTCGTCGCGCCGGCGCGGCGCGCCGCCCGCACCGGCCTTCTCATAGAAATAAGGAAGGAAGCGGTCGATCGAGTCGGGAAACGGCATCGAGTCCGCGTCGAACACGACCACGTATTCGGTGCGCGGATCCATCACCTTCAGCGCCTCGCGCAGCGCGCCGCCTTTGAAACCGCTACGGCTGGTCCGGTGCAGGATCTTGAACTTCGGCCTGCCCACCCACCGCTGCAGGATCTGCACCGATTCGTCGGTCGAGTCGTCCACGACCACCACCTCGTAAGCCGGGTAGTCGAGCTGGTCGAGCGAGGTCAGCAGGCGCTCGATGACGCGCTTCTCGTTGTAGGCGGCGACCTGGACAGAGACGAACGGGTGGTAGCCCAGGTCAATGTGGTAGCCGTTGCCGTTGCCGTTCGCGTTGCCGTTCGCGTGGCCGTTCCCGTTGCCATTCCCGTTGCCGTTGCCGCGGCCCCGGCTGATGCCGCTCAGCCCCGACGCGTGCTGGCGCCCCCCGCCGTTCTGGTCATGGCCGTTGCCGTTGCGGCGCCCACCGGAGGGCAACAGGGCCGACAGCAGAACGATGCCGGTGCTCAGGTAGTACTTGACCGCGTAGGCGAAGAAGACTCCGCCCAGGAGCAGGCCGGTGAACGCCAGGGCGTACGCGATGGCATCACGCGTGCTGTGCACGTGGGCTTGCGTGATGAGCTCGACGAAGCCGCGCACGATGGCAAGCACGGGCAGCACGGCGGCGACGGCCGCCAGCAGGAGGACGGCGTCCAGGAGCGCCGACCAGAACACCTGCTCCGGCTCCGGTCCCCGCCGGAGCCTGACCACCGTCGAGGCCGCCAGGGCGAACCCGACGACGGCGAGCCCGAGGCCGGCCGGGCGCGACCAGGCCGGGCCGAAGGGGGCCAGGTCGATAACCACCAGGCCGCACGCCACCAAGGCGGCGCCTCCGGCAAGGCCTAAAGCCGATCCGAGACGTCCCATCAGGAGCGGCGGTCGACGGCTCCGGCGGGACTGTCCTCAGTGCACCTCGAAAGAGTGCGTTGAAGCAACGCCGGGCTCAGGCCCGGACGTTTGACAGCCTCCCGCGGTCGGATCGTCTTGTGCAATTGCGGCGCTGTGGCAACGAATCATTAGCACGACGGGATCGGGTTTGTAAGTCGAACCCTTGGCATTCCGAGAGTGACGTCGCAGGTTTGTCTTTGAAATAGAACAGAAAAAATCCTGTTGCAGGCTGGATTCCGGTCCTAGACTGACATTTGCGAGGCGGGGATTTCGGTGTGCCCCAGTCCTCATTCCATAGAACCTCACCCCCCGCAGCCAAGCTCGGTGCCGGTGTCGAGAAATCGCCCGGCCCGAGTTTTTTTATGGCCGGCGGAGCCTTCTGCCCGGTCCGCACCCGCCTACAGATCGCCCATAAACGGGCGCTCGGGCCGTTAAGCGTGAGCTAAAGTGTCATTTAGCGAATCGCCTTCACCCCTCCCTTGAGCCCTCCCTCCATCCGGAGGGAGGGCCGGAGGTTCCTGCCGGCTCGACTCCAGCAGCGACGTCATCTCGCCTTCGGGCACCGGCCGAGCGATGAAGAAGCCCTGGGCGGCGTCGACCCCGAGATCGACGAGCATGGCTTCGACCTCGGCGTCCTCGACGCCCTCCGCGATCACCCGTAGCCCCAGGCTGTGGCCCAGCCCGACGGCGGCCCTGACGATGGCGGTGGCGTCCGGGTCGCCCGGCAGCGTTTTGACGAACGAGCGGTCGACCTTGATCTCGTGCACGGGCAGCCGCTTCAGGTAGATGAGCGACGAGTAGCCGGTGCCGAAGTCGTCGAGCGAGAGCCGCACCCCCATCTCGGCCAGCCGCTCCATCGCCTTGGCAGCGGGCGCGGACATCGCGGCGCCCTCGCTGATCTCCAGGGTGAGACGGCGCGGCTCCACCTTCGAGGTGGCGAGCGCCCGGCCGACGTCCTCGACGATGGAGTGGTCCTCGAGGCAGCGGGGTGACACGTTGACCGCAACCGAGATGTCCTGGCCGGTGGCGACCCACACCGACAGCTGCGCGAGGGCGGTGTCCAGCACCCAGCTCGTCAGCGGCCGGATCACGTTCGTCTCCTCGGCCACGGAGATGAACCGGTCGGGCGGCAGCATCCCCTCGCGCGGATGGTTCCACCGCACCAGCGCCTCGAGCGCGTAGGTCGTGTGCGCGGGCAGGGTGACTATGGGCTGGTAGTGGAGGACGAGCTCGCCCTGCGTCATCGAGCGGCGAAGGTCGCCGGCGAGCCCGGAGTGGCGCAGCGTCTGGGCCTCGTGCTCGGGCGAGTAGACGGCAAAGCCTCCACCGGAACGCTTGGCCACGTACATGGCCACGTCCGCCCGGCGCAGCAGCGTGCCCGGGTCATCGCCGTGAATCGGATACATCGCGATCCCGATCGAGGCGCCGGTCTCGACCGTGTGGTCGCCGATGGTGAAGGTGCCTTCGAGCGAGGCCAGGATCTTGCGCGCCGCCGCCACGACGTTGTCGGGGTGCTTCGCGTCGGTGCTGACGACGGCGAACTCGTCTCCGCCCAGGCGGGCGATGGTGTCGGTCGCACGCAGGACGCCCTTCAGCCGCGACGCGACCTCCTGGAGAAGGGCGTCGCCGCGGTCGTGGCCGAGGGCGTCGTTGATGTCCTTGAAGCGATCGAGGTCGAGGAGCAGCACACCGAACATCGTCTGGTTGCGGCGTGCCCCGAGCAGCGCCTGCCGTAGCCGGTCGCCGAAGAGCGTGCGGTTCGGCAGTCCGGTCAGCGCGTCGTGCAGCGCCTGGTATTCGAGCGCGTCCGTGTGCGCCTTGCGCTCGGAGATGTCGCGGACCGTCGCGATGAACAGGCGGCGCGCACCAACCTGCATCGAGCTGACCAGAAACTCGAGCGGGAACAGGCTCGCGTTCTTGCGCTTGCCCATGGTCTCGAGCGCGCCTGAAGCCGGCAGATCCTGCGTGAGCCGGCGCTCGACGTAGTTCATGAACGAGCCGCGATGCGTCGTGGCGATGAGCGCGTCGACCTTCTGGCCGACGAGCTCCCGCTCCTCGTAGCCGAACAGCCGGCTCACCGCCGGGTTTACCGACTCGATGACGCCCGCTGGGTCGAGCGTGACCAGGCCGTCGGACACGTTGTCCAGCACGGAGCGCATGCGCTTCTCGCTCTCCTGCAGCGCCACCTCGGCCCGCTTGCGCTCGACGAACTCGCCGATCTGCGTGCCGATGTCGTTCATCACGGCGAGCAGGCCTTCGTCCAGCTCGCGCGGCGCCCAGGTGGCGAGGGCGATCATGCCCACCACCCGCCGGCCGCTGCGCACCGGAAACCCGACCAGGCCGTGCAGGCCGACGCTGAGCGCGGCCGCCGATCGCGGCGATGGATCCCTGGCCAGGTCGGTGACCGAGACCGGCCGGCTCTCCTCCCACACCCGGCCGGCCAGACCCTCGCCCCGCCGGTAGCTGAACTGGCTCGCCGTCGCCTCGTAGGCGGACGTGTCGCGGCCCGGCCGCTTCCACGAGACGACGAAGTGCATCGAGTCCCGCTGGGCGTCGACCTCCCAGTACTCGCCGAGCTCCCAGTCGAGGGCGCGACAGAGCCCTTCGAGCACGTGCGGGGCGGCCTTGTCCCAGCCGGGCGAGGTGACCAGCGCCTGCGTTACGGCGAACCTGGCCGACTGCAGCACCTCGCCCCGCATGCGGTCGCGGATGTCGACGGCGACTGTCTGCAGGTACACGGCCTTGCCCTCGCCGTCACGCACCAACCTGGCCGCGACGTCGACCCAGACCGCCTGGCCGTCCTTGCGCACGAAACGCTTGTCGATGCGATACCCCGGCGCCTCGCCGGCGAGCACTCGCCGGAGCGCGTCCTCGCTGGCGCGCAGGTCCTCGGGGTGAGTGAGCTCCAGCACCGACACGCCGCGCAGCTCCTGTTCGCTGTAGCCGACCAGCTGGCGGAAGGCCTCGTTGGTCGACGTGAGCCGGCCGTTGAGATCGGCGAAGGCCATGCCCGCCTGCGATTGCTCGAACAGCGTGCGGAATCGCACCTCGCTCTCGCGCTCCGCCTCCTCCGAGCGGTGCCGGTCCGTCACGTCGCGCACCACGGCGAGCAGGCGGTGCGTTCCCTCCGCCGCCAGCGGCCGGATCGACGTCTCGACCTGGATCCTGCGCCCGTCCTTGGTGATCAGGGCCGACTCGTAGTGCACCGGGACCTCACCGCCGCCCAGCCGCCGCGCCAGCTGCTCCGTCAGGTGCTCGCGCTCCTCGGCCGGCGCCAGGTCGATCAGCGACGGCAGCGCCGTCAGCTCCTCAGCCGAGTAGCCGGTCAGGTGGATGTAGGCCTCGTTGCCGGTGACGAACCTGCCGTCCTCGGTGATCACGAGCCCCTCGCCCAGGTCGCTGACCGCGGCGAGAAGGCTTCCCTGCCGGCCGGCCTGCGTCACCAGGTTGCGATCCACCACGTGCCGGGTGACGTAGGCGAAAAGCACCAGCCCCAGCAGCACCAGCGTCCAGACGATCACGGTGCCGACGGGGACCATCAGCGTGGCCACGGCGTCGACCCAGAGAAGGCCGAGGCCGGCGGCCGCGATCAGCAGGACGTAGCCGATCTGCCCGCCCCCGTAGCCGGAGTCCCAGTAGAGGAGGAGCGCCGCGAACGCCGCCACCGCCAGCGGTGGAAGCTCGCCCTGCAGCCATGGCCCGGCGAGGCCGAGCGCCGCCACAACCAGGGCGACGTTGACGAACACCAGGAGCAAACGGACCGGGAGCGCGCCGCCCCAGGGCATGCTCCGGATCCAGACGGCCGAGGTGGCGTAGACGAGACCGACCGCGATGATCGCGGCCTCCTGCTCGAGGATGGGGGCGGGCGGGCCGGAGGTGGCGATACGGAAGGCGATCGCCCCCACGATCGCGAGCAGCGCCACAGCGTTGATTAGCACCAGGAGGGCGCGCGACCGGCCGGCGAAAGGAGACAGCGAGCCCTGGGCGGCCGTGCGCTTCTGGCCGAACAGCGGATCGGGAACCGCCCGTGCCAGCGACGCGGCCGCCTTCATGTTGCGCACACGATAGACGGGAGGGCCCGGTGGGGCCGACTACTTGCGGGTCTTGCTCTTTGCGCCGGCCTTGGCTGCGGGCTTGCTGGCAGCTTTCGGTCGCTGCGGCACGGTGCGCTTCAGGGGCGTGCGGTGGCCGCCGTGGGTCGGGATCTTCCGGCTGAGAGCGGCGTCGGCCACGACCGTGCTCTCCGGCTCGGCCTCGACCGGCTTGGGCCGGGCGCCGGCGGCGTGAAGGGCGCGGAGCTTGTCCAGGCGCTCCTTCTTGGCGGCGAGGGCCGTCCTCAGGGCGTCGGAAAGCTGGCTGTCGTTCATGGGCACCACCCTCAGGCGGGCCTCCAGCTCGCGGACCTCGACCTCGGCCCGGGTCAGTTCCAGATCAATTGTTCTAGCCACTTACTCCCTCTTCGCGCTCGGGAATCTTGATACCCAACTAAGTAACTACCGAATCCATACACGTGTTATGCCGTCCTCGGCTTCAGTCGAGGCTGATGGCGTCGCGCAGGCGCTCGAAAAAGCCCTTGGCGACCTTCTCCGGCTTGCCGGTCAGGCCGCCGACCTTCCGCAGCAGCGCCTTCTGCTCGGCGCTCAGGTCCTTCGGGACGACGATCTGGATCAGGACGTACTGGTCGCCGCGGCGGCCCGAGCGGACGTCCGGCATCCCCCGCCGGGCCAGCCGGAAGGTCTGGCCGTACTGCGTGCCTGGCGGGATCGCGATCTCGACGGGGCCGTCGAGGGTGGGCACCTGGATCTGGTCGCCCAGCGCCGCCTGCACGAAGTTGACGCGCAGCTCGTAGATCGTGTCGTTCTCGCGCCTGGCCAGCTCGGGGTGCGGCTTGACCCTCAGCACCACGTACAGGTCGCCTGGCTGGCCGCCGCGGAGGCCCGCCTCGCCTTCGCCGGAGAGCCGGATCTGCGAGCCGGTGTCGACGCCCGCGGGAATGCGGACCGCCAGCTTGCGCGTCCGCTGGACCCGGCCCTGGCCGGCGCAGGCGCCGCACGGGCTCCGCAGGACCCGGCCCGCGCCGCCGCACGTCGGGCACGTGGTCGCCGTGACGACCGAGCCGAAGATCGACTGCTGCGCGCGCCTCAGCTGCCCCGCGCCGCCGCAAGTCGCACAGGTCTCGGCTCCGGTGCCGGGCTGCGCGCCGGACCCGGCGCACGCGTCGCACGTGACGAGCCGCGGCACGTCGATCTGCTTCTCGACGCCGGTGAACGCCTCCTCGAACGTGATGGTCAGGTCGTACCGAAGGTCGTCCCCTCGGTTGGATCGCGCCCGACGCGCGCGGCTGCCGACGCCGCCACCGAAGAACGTCTCGAAGAGGTCGGCGAAGGGCATGTCTGAGAAGTCGACCGCCGGGCCGGCGCCGAAGTCTCCCGCGTGCCCAAACAGGTCGTAGCTGCGCCGGCGGCTCGGGTCGGAAAGGACGGTGTACGCCTCGCTCGCCTCTTTGAAACGCGTCGCGGCGTCGGCGTCGCCCGGATTGCGGTCAGGGTGAGACTCCATGGCGATCTTGCGGAACGCGCGCTTGAGCTCGTCGGCCGAGGCCTGGCGTCCCACCCCGAGGACCTCGTAGTAGTCCCGCTTGACGGCCAAGTCAGGCGCCCGTCAGGAGCTCGGCCTGTGAGCCACGCCCGCCGAAGGCAACTCCGGCTTGCGCGACACCCTCACCAGCGACGGCCGGACCACGCGATCGCGAATGCGGTACCCGCGCCGGAGCTCGGACACCACGGTGTCCTCCGGGTGCTCGTCCGACTCGACGTGGCCGATGGCCTCGTGGTACCTCGGGTCGAAGCGCGAACCGACTGAGGCGATCGGCTCCAGGCCGTGCGTCGACATCACCTCTTCCAGCTTGCGCACGCTCAGCTCGATGCCTTTCGCCCAGGCCTCGTCGACTCCCTCGGGCTGATGCTCGAGCGCGCTGCGCAGGTCGTCGAGCACCGGCAGCAGCCGTCCGATCAGCTCGGACGACGCGTGCTGGATGGTGTCGAGCTGGTCCTGCCGCGTTCGCTTCTTGAAGTTCTCGAAGTCGGCCGCGAGCCGGAGGTACTTCTGGCGGGCCTCGGCCAGCTCGGCCTCGAGCTTGTCATGCTCGGCGGTCTTCGCCGCGGCCTGCTGCTGCGCGATGCGGGCTTCGAGACGTGCCTCGATCGGCGATCTCTCCTCGCCTTCCGGGTGCTCGGGCGGGTGCCTGCGCGTCGTCATCACTGCGGCCTTCTTACCAAACGGGTGACGGGAGCCAAACCATAGACTTCTGGGAAGTCATGGCCAAAACGGCGCTCATCACGGGCATCACGGGACAGGACGGTTCGTATCTGGCTGAATTCCTTCTGGCCAAAGGCTACGAGGTGCATGGCGTCGTGCGCCGCTCGTCGACCATGAACCGCGGGCGCATCGACCACCTGCAGCACGCCAATCCGAGCCATCCCGAGGGCTCGAAGTTCCTCCTTCACTACGGCGACATGACTGACTCCGGCGGCTTGAACCGGCTCGTCAAAACGGTCCGGCCGGACGAGATCTACAACCTCGCGGCGCAGAGTCACGTGGGCATCTCGTTCGACCAGCCGGAATACACCGGCGACGCGGACGGGCTCGGCACGACCCGGCTGCTCGAGGCGATCCGCACGATGGGGCTGGCGACGCGCTTCTATCAGGCGTCGACATCAGAGATGTTTGGGCTCTCCCCCGCGCCGCAGAGCGAGACCACGCCTTTTCACCCTCGGAGCCCATACGCGGTGGCCAAGCTCTATGCGCACTGGATGACGGTGAACTACCGCGAGGCCCACAATCTGTTCGCCTGCAGCGGCATCCTGTTCAATCACGAATCGCCGCGCCGCGGCGAGAACTTCGTCACGCGCAAGGTCACCCGCGGCATCGCGCAGATACTGGCCGGCCGGGCCGACAAGCTGCGGCTCGGCAACATGGATGCCAAGAGGGACTGGGGTCACGCCCGCGACTACGTCGAGGCGATGTGGTTGATGCTGCAACAGGACAAGGCGGACGACTACGTCATCGCGACGGGCGAGATGCGGTCGGTGCGCGACTTCGTGACCGCGGCCTTCACGATGGTGGCGCTCGACTGGCGGAAGTACGTCGTCGTGGACGAGGCCTACATGCGGCCGGCCGACGTGCACGAGCTTCGTGGCGATGCTTCGAAGGCGAGGCGGGTGCTCGGCTGGAAGCCGGCGTCCACCTTCGACGGGCTGGTGCGCGAGATGCTGGAGTCCGACCTGAGACTGGAGGGCGTCGACCCCGCCCAGCACCTGACGCGCGACTAGCGTCGCGGGGTCCCTCCCCACGGAGTGGGGAGGTTAGGAGGGGCCTGTCAGACCCCCACCTCTGCCATGCGCTCGCTGGCCGCGTGCGCGACCGCGCGCAGCCGGGCGACCGTCTGGCTGTACGCCATGCGCGTCGGCCCGATCACCCCGAGCACTCCCTTGAGCCGGTGCGACGGACCGTAGTTGGTGAGCACCACCGCGCATCCCTGGAGCTGCGCGGACGTGTTCTCCGAGCCGATGACGATCTGCAGGTCGGACTCGCCGATCAGCTCGCGCAGAAGCACAGTCAGGTAGCGCGTCTCCTCGAGCACCTCGAGCACCTGATGCAAGCGAGACGACTCGGCAAACTCCGGCTGTCGCACCAGGTTGCGCACGCCGTCGTGGACGATCAGGTTCTCGGCGCCCTTCTCGTACTGGTCGAGCGCCGCCACGATGCTGCCGACGACCTCCTTTTCCAACCCGAGCTCCACGCCGTCGTAGTGGCGGCGAACCTCTTCGCTGAGGCGGCCGGCGAGAGCCTGGTTCAGCTTCGCCGCGAGCTGCGTGAGCGCGACCTGTGTCGCGGGCTGCGAGACGTGGAGCACCTGCTGGCGCAGCAGGTTGCCCTCGAGCAACAGGATGAGCAGGACCTCGGTCGGCTCCAGGCTCACGACGTCGACGTGCTTGACGCGCGCCTGGGAGCCCTGCGGCGCACTCGCCACCGCCGCGTTCTGCGTGACCGCCGCGGCCGTCATCGCGACGCGTTCAACCAGGCCCTGCACATCCGCGGGAGCCCTGACGATCTCGTCCTTGATGTACGTCCGAACCGATTCGGGCACCGCCTCCAGGTCCATGAGGAAATCCACGAAGTAGCGGTAGCCGTGGTCCGTGGGGATACGGCCCGCGGAGGTGTGGGGTTGCGCCAGGTAGCCACTTTCCGCCAGCTCCGCGAGCTCGCTGCGGATGGTGGCCGAGGACAGGTTCACGAAGTAGCGGCTCTGCAGCGCCTGCGACCCGACCGGCACCGCGCTGCTCGTGAACTCGTGCACGACCGCCCGCAGGATCGCCTGCTTTCGAGACTCCATGGGCGATTCAGAGTACCGCCAGGGCGATCTGGTTGTGCAGGTCCATGCCGCGGCGGGTCGGTGTGACCCTCCCGTTCGACCGCTCGATCAGACCGGCGTGTTCCAGGCCGGCCAGCTCGGCGTCGAACCCGGCCGGTGGCTCGACGCCCTCCGCCGTGCGCAGTCCGAGCATCAGTGCCTCGGCCCGAGCCTTGCGCTCGTCGAGCTCCTCGCACTCGAGTGTCTTGCGTGTGGCCGCGATGTAGTCCTTCGGGCGGGCCACGTTCCAGCACCGCCATGCGGTCCCGCCCGCAGTGACGTATGAATGGGCGCCGGCGCCCGCGCCGTAGACCGGCCGGCAGCGCCAGTACGCAAGGTTGTGTCGCGACTCGAAACCGGGACGCGACCAGTTGGACACCTCGTACCTCACGAATCCCGCGCCGCCGAGCTCTGCGCACGCGGCGTCAAGCTGGTCCCACGCGATGTCCGGCTCGACCTCCGGCACCTTGCCTTCGGCGCGGCGGCGAAAGAGGAGAGTCCCCTCTTCGAAGGTCAGGCAGTAGGTCGATATGTGCTCGGGCGCCATAGCGATCCCGCGCCTCAGGGTTTCCATCCAGGAAGCGAGCGACTGATGGGGCACCGCATAGATGAGGTCGATGTTGATGTTGCGGAACCCGGCCGCCCGCGCGAGCCCGAAGGCATGCTCCGCCTGCGCCGCGTCGGTCCGGCGCTCGAGCACCGCCAGCGCGCGGCCGTCGAAGCCTTGAACACCGAGGCTGAGCCGGTTCACACCCGCTTCCATCCAGGCGGCCAGCCGCCCTTCGTCGGTGCTTCCGGGGTTCGCTTCCAACGTCACCTCTGCGTCGGCGCGAACTTCGAACGTCGCGTGAATGAAGCGCAGCAGCTTCGTCATCAGCTCGGCGGGCAGCAGGCTCGGCGTCCCGCCGCCGAGGTAGACGGTTTCAAGCGGCTCGAAGTCCCAAGCCTCGCGGATCGACGCGAGCTCCTGCTCCAGCGCGGCCACGTAGTCGGGCATCAGCCGGTCCATGCCCGCGTACGCGTTGAAGTCGCAGTAGCCGCACTTGTGCCGGCAGAAGGGAATATGGACGTACAGGTTGCGGATCGGCGCGGGGCTCATAGCCGCTTGATGCTGTAGCGCTGGCCTCGCGCGGCTTCGAGCTCGCGCGCCAGGAGCTCATGGGCGCGCTTCTCGTTGGGGACCATCTCGTGGATGCGCTGGGAGATCCGGTCCTCCGTGCGCGCGATCTGCCGGGCGATCTGCTGCACGTTGCCTCCGGACGCGTTGTAGCGCTCGCGTTTGCGCCACAGCCTGGCGTGCTCGTCGCGCAGCGGCGCCACCGCGCGGCCCACGCGACAGTCGAGGCAAAGCTGGTCCCTGGTCTCCGAGCTGGGCACCTGCTTGCCGCAGTCGCGACAGAAAACGAGGATCGAGCTCATTGGGTCTTGAGGTCCAGCACCTCCGCCTTACTCAATTCCCTGAGACGCTCGGGCTGAATCTCGAACACCGAGTCCGGACGGCCGGCGGCCGCCCAGACGACCGGCCAGGCAAGCAGGTCGCGATCCATGTACACGCGGACGTCGGTCGCATGGCCGAAAGGCGGCACGCCGCCGATGGCGTATCCGGTCGCGTTGCGCGCGACCTCGGCGTCCGCCTTGGTCACGGGCTCGCCGGCCACAGAGCCCAGGCGCCCCTCGTCCAGGCGGTTGCTTCCGCTCACGAGCGCCACCACCGGGGATCCGCCGGCCATGAATACGAGCGACTTGACGATCTGCCCGACGTCGCAACCCACGGCACGCGCGGCGTCCGGCGCGGTGCGCGTGCCCTGCGGGAACTGCCTGACCGTGATGCCGAGCCCGGAGTCGGCGAGCCAGGCTTCGAATCGCCCCATGGGCTTCAGAGAATACGGCCCGCCTAGAATGGCCATCCTTTGAAGGTCGTCGTCACCGGCGCCGCTGGGTTCATCGGCTCGCACCTCGTGGAGCGATTGCTGAGCGACGGCCACGAGGTCGTCGGCATCGACGGCTTCACCGACTACTACGCGCGCTCAGCCAAAGAGCGCAACGTCGGCCAGGCGCGCACGCACAGTCGCTTCCGCTTCGAGTCGCTCGACCTCTCGCAGGACGACCTGAGCTCGGCGCTGGACGGCGCCGAGACCGTGTACCACCTCGCCGGCCGGCCGGGCGTGCGGACCGCGCCGATGCAGTTCGAGTCCTACCTGCGCGAGAACGTGATCGCCACCCACCACCTTCTGGAGGCGGTCAAGGACATGAAGCTCAAGTCGTTCGTGTACGGCGGCTCCGCATCGGTCTACGGCGACGCCGAAACGTTCCCGACCGCTGAGACCACCGTGCCGGCCCCGCTGTCGCAGTACGGCGTGACCAAGCTCGCGGGCGAGCACCTTGCCTACGTGTACTGGAAGAACTACCGCGTGCCGGTGGTGCGTCTCCGATTTTTCTCCGTGTACGGCCCGCGCATGCGGCCCGACCTGATGCTCGCCAAGGCGATGCAGGCCATGTACGAAGGCCGCGTCTTCGAGGTCCATGGAGACGGCGAGCAGACGCGAGACTTCACCTACGTCACCGACGCCGTCGATGTGACCGTGCGGGCGGCGGAGCGCGGCGCCCCGGGCGATCTGTTCAACGTCGGAGGCGGAAGCAGTGTCTCGGTCAACCGCGCGCTCGACCTGCTGGCCGAGGTCGCGGGTATGCAGCTGACGCGCCGGCATGTCGAGCGCCAGCCGTTCGACCACCGGCGCGCCGGCGCTTCCATCACACGGGCGCGAATGCAGCTCGGCTGGGAGCCGGGCACGTCGCTGCGCGAAGGCCTCGAACGCCAGTGGCACTGGTTTCTAGAGACGCAGGAACAGAAGGCGAGTAAGGCCTGAGGTCGCCGCCTAGGCGAGGCGCGTCAGCCAGGGCCCGACCATCCGCTCCATCGGCACCTCGCACGCCCGCGAGGCGGCCTCGGTGTCGAGCGTCGACTTGCAGAATGCCAGTCCGACGTGAGTGCCGGCGATGAAGATCAGGATGTACTGCTTCAGCGCGTCGAGGTAATTGAGGAAGACGCCGTTGGCGTCGAGGTTGCTCTTGCCGACGAACGAGTCGATCCAGTTCCCAGCGTTCGAAGCACTGGAGAAGGTGATCGTCGCGGTCCGGACCTCCATGTGGAGGTCTGCATTCAGCGCGTAGTCGCCGAACAGGAAATCAGATACACCGAGCGATGTAAGCGATGACGTGAATTGCTCAGGGGAGGCGGCGTTCAGCATGTCGGCGACGACTTCGATCGGAAGCCTGGCGACGCCGACCATCGTGAGGTCGGTGCCGGCTGCAGGCAGAAGGCCGTCGTCTCCGGAGGGAAGCGGGCTGGGACGCACCTTGTTCGCCAGCACATCCTTCAATCGGCTGACGATCTTGGCGGCGATCTTCGTCAGCTCGTCGTTGGCGACGAACCCCGTTCCCTGCTTGATCGCCGCCGCGACGACGATCTGCCCGAGCCGGACGAGGACGTCCGTCTCGTACAGCGCCGTGGCCGTCGGCAGCTTCTGACCCGTGTAGAGGACCTGGTCACCCACCTTGGGTGTGGTGGCGACGTTCGTCCCGAGCGAGGTCTGCAGGTTGTTCACGAATGCGGTGGCCCTGGACACGGACGCGTACTCGGCGTACTGCACGCTCATGGTGTCGCCCGAGCCGATTCGTGAGTATCGCTGGGTGATCGTGAAGTGCACGTCTTCGGGCGTCAGCTCGAGGTCGAGGGGCCGCACACCGAACGTCGGCGTTCCGGGCCACCACTGATCGTCGCCCAGCAGGCTGCGAATGTCCGTGACGGACGGCCCGGCGGTGAACACCTGGATGGGCGTCGCCCTGCCGGTGCTGCCGCTCGAGTTAGGGCGCGTGCAGCCGGCGACGGCCAGCAGCGCGAGCAGGACCATGCCCGCCACCGCCTTTCTAGTCAAGCTTCAGCACCGCCATGAAAGCCTCCTGAGGAATCTCGACCGAACCGACGCGCTTCATGCGCCTTTTACCTTCTTTCTGCTTCTCGAGGAGTTTGCGCTTTCGAGTCACGTCGCCGCCATAGCATTTGGCCAGGACGTCCTTGCGCATCGCTGGAATCGTCTCGCGGGCGATGACCTTCCCGCCAATAGCGGCTTGCAGCGGCACCTCGTAGAGCTGGCGCGGGATGATGGTCTTGAGCTTCTCGACCAGGCGGCGGCCCTGCGCCTGCGCCTTGCTGCGATGCGCGATCAACGAAAGGGCATCGACCGGCTCGCCTGACACGAGGACGTCGAGCTTGACGAGCTCGCCTTCGCGAAACCCGATCATCTCGTAGTCCATCGACGCGTAGCCCTTGGACCGTGACTTCAGCTGGTCGTAGAAGTCGTGGATGATCTCGCCGAGCGGAATCTCGTACTCGAGGACGATGCGGTCGCCGGGCCGGTGCTCGAGATGCTTGAAGGCGCCGCGACGGTCCTGGCAGAGCTCCATCATGGCGCCGACATAGACCGACGGCACGATGATCGAGAGCTTGACGAAAGGCTCGGCGATGGTTTCGATGGCGGTCGGTTCGGGGAGCAGCGCGGGGTTGTCGACGTGCACGGTCCCGCCGCGGCGGAGCTTGACCTCGTACTCGACCGTGGGCGCGGTGGTGATGAGGTCGAGCTCGAACTCGCGCTCCAATCGCTCCTGCACGATCTCGAGGTGGAGCAGGCCGAGGAACCCGCAGCGAAAGCCGAAGCCCAGCGCGGCGGAGTTCTCGGGCTCGTACGAGAGCGCCGCGTCGTTGAGCTGCAGCTTCTCCAGGGCTTCCTTCAGGTCGGCGAACTGGTCGGAGTCGGTCGGAAACAGACCCGCGAACACCATCGGCTTCACCTGCCGGTAGCCGGGCAACGGCGTCTTCGCGCCGTGCTCGGAGGTCGTCACCGTGTCGCCCACGCGCGCGTCGATGACGTTCTTGATCGCTGCCGTCACGTAGCCCACCTCACCGGCCGTGAGCTTCTCCGCCGGACGCGGACGCGGCGCGAACCACCCCACCTCGTCGACCTCGTGGACCTTGCCGGTATTCATCATCCGGATCTTTGTGCGCGGCAGGATCTCGCCATCGACCACGCGCACGTAGGTGATGACGCCGCGGTACGTGTCGTAGTGCGAGTCGAAGATGAGCGCGCGCAGCGGCGCGTTGGCGTCGCCGCGCGGCGGTGGCACGCGGGCGATGACCGCCTCGAGGATCTCCTCGGTGCCGACGCCGAGCTTCGCCGACGCGAAAATGACCTCGGAACGCGGGAGACCCGTGACGTCCACGATCTCCTCGGCCACCATCTCGGGCTGGGCGGCGTCGAGGTCGATCTTGTTGACCACCGGGACGATGCGCAGTCCCGCCTCGACCGCCTGGTAGAGGTTGGCCAGGGTCTGCGCCTCGATGCCCTGCGCGGCGTCGACGACGAGGATCGCGCCCTCGCACGCGGCGAGCGAGCGCGAGACCTCATACGCGAAGTCGACATGACCGGGCGTGTCGATCAGGTTCAGCTCGTAGGTCTTGCCGTCGCTCGCCGGGTACTGCATGCGGACGGCCTGCAGCTTGATTGTGATTCCGCGCTCGCGCTCCAGGTCCATGGTGTCGAGGACCTGGTCCTGCATCTCGCGCTGGCTGATCGAGCCGGTGAACTCCAGCAGGCGGTCGGCCAGGGTGGACTTCCCGTGGTCGATGTGGGCGATGATGCAGAAGTTCCGGACGAGCTTGCTGTCGGCAGGCACGGATGAAATCGTAGGTGCTCGTGCCAAGATGCCCCTCGTGGCGTTTCTCGTTCCCATCGGGATCCTCATCGTTCTGGCTGGGATCGCCGTGGAGCTCAAGCGCGAGGCGGTTATCAGACGCGTGACTTCGCAGTCGCTGGGATCACTTGCGCCTGGCTACGCCGCGACTCGCCTCGGCTTGACGGTCTACGCGACCTTGATCGACGCCATCGGTTTGGCGACCGTGGGCGTAGGCTTGACCGCCTGGACCATCTACGGCGCGGTCCTGGCCGGCTTCATGGTTGCGCTCTTCCTCGTACTGTCCGTCTTCGCGATCGTCGGCGAGGTCCGAACCTATCGATCGCTGAAGCGCTAGACGCCCACGGCGATCGTCGTGGCCACGAGCGCCGCGGTTTCGGCACGGAGGTTGCGTGGGCCTAGGCTCGCGTGCACCGGCACGAGCGCCAGCTCGCGCTCCGTCCAGCCGCCCTCGGGCCCGATGAGCAGCGTGACCTCGTCCTCGCGTGGCATCGCGCTCAGTGCGGTCTTCGCGCCGCGCACGAGCATCACCGGGTTGACCTGCTCACGCACCACCTCTGCCAGCGGCGACGGCCCGGCCACGCCCGGCACGCGAAGGCGCCCGGCCAGCATTGCGGCTTCGCGAACGATCGTCTGCCATCTCTCCGGTTTCGCGCCGCGCGCGACGCTGCGGTCGGCCTGCACGATGTGAAACCCAGACGCTCCCACCTCGGTGCAGCGCGAAAGGACCGCGTCGAGCGACGCCGCGGGCAGATGCGCGATCGCCACGACCACATTGCGCGTGGGCTCGGGCCGGTGATCCTCGGCGGCGACGATCCGTCCCGAAATCAGTGACGTGCTGACGGTCTCGACACGAACGGTGAGCAGTGAGCCTTCGACGTCGACCACCTGGATCTCCTCGCCAGGCCGCGCGCGCAGCGAGCGAGCGAGGTGGGACGCGTCCGCGCCGCGAACGAGCGCGCGGTCGCCCTCGCGCTCGGCGAAAAAGAACGGCACTACATCATGGAAGCGGTTTCGTAGACCGCGACGCTGCCGCCGCTCTTGAGGATCGGGCAGCCCCGGGCGAGCCTCGTCGCCTTGTCCAGGTCTTTCGCGTCGAGGATCGCATAGCCCGTCGCACGCTGGCCGATCGGACCTTTGGCGGTCGTGCCGTCATCGCGAATCTTGTTCACGCGTCCGGAGAACGGCAGGCCCGCGTCGACGACGGCCTTGCCCAGGTTGTCGTACCAGCGACTCCACTGCTTGAGCACGCGCGCCTGCGCCGCCGGCGTTTCCGGCATCCCTCCTCCATAAAAGACGAGCACGTACTTCATGCGAGCCTCCTGCGCAATTGTGAGATGAGCGCCAGCGCGCGGGCGAGGCGTTCGCGATTTTCCGCGTCGTTGAGCCAGCGGCTCTGTCCTGAGGGATGCGGCAGCGGCACCATCACCGGCCGCTCACCGAACTTCTTGCCCACGCGAGACTCCAACGCACCCGGGCCGAGAAAACGCACGATGGCGAGCTGGCCGACGAGGATGACGACCCGCGGCCGCAGCATGCGCAGCTCGGCGTCGAGCCAGTGCGCGCAGTTGGCGATTCCGGCACGCGGCGGTCGCAGGTCTCCCGTGCCGCGCTTGTTGCGGCCTGGAAAGCAGCGCATGAGCGCGGCGATGTAGGTCTCGTGGCGAAATTCCTCGGCCGACTCGAAGCCGGCGCGGAGCATCCAGCGGTCCAGCTCTTTCCCCGCCCGTCCCGAAAACGGCCGCCGGGACTCGCGCTCCGCCGGCCCGGGTGCCTGGCCGACGAGCAGGAACTTCGCGCCCCACTCGCCGGAAAAGGTCGGTGTCGCCTCGGCGATGATCCCCTGGTCCGCGCACACGGTGCAGCGCCGGCAGGCGGCCTGATGGGCGAGGAACTCGGCGCGCGTGGCGGCACTCACGTTCCCCGTAACATGCCATGCGATGACGGCGCCCACGACGCAACAGGTGCTCGACGCGCTCTCGACGATCCAGGACCCGGACCTCGGCCGCGACGTGGTGAGCCTCGGCATGATCAAGGAGCTCGCCGTCGACCCGGCCGGCCGCGTCAGCTTCACGTTCGAGCTCACGACGCCGGCATGCCCCGTGCGTGATCGCTTCAAGTCGCAGGCCCAGGACGCTGTCGGCGCTCTTGCCGGAGTCACCGGCGTCGACGTGCGCATGACCGCGAACGTGCGGCCGGCGTTCATGCGCCCGAAGCCGTCGGAGATCCTTCCGGGTGTCAAGCAGACGATCGCGGTGGCGTCCGGCAAAGGCGGCGTGGGCAAGTCGACCGTGGCCGTGAACCTGGCCGCGGCGCTGCGCAAGGCGGGAGCCGAGGTCGGGCTGCTGGACGCGGACATCTACGGTCCGTCGGTGCCGGCGATGACGGCATCGCGCGTGGCGCCCGAGCAGGGCGCGAACGGCCAGCTCAAACCGATCGACGCCCACGGCTTGAAGGTGATGTCGTTCGGGCAGATCTATCCCGGCGACCAGCCCACGATCTACCGCGGGCCCATGGTCGGCAAGGCCATCGAGGCGATGATGGTCCAGGTCGACTGGGGCCGCCTCGATTACCTCGTCATCGATCTCCCTCCCGGCACGGGTGACGCCTCGCTCACGCTGGCGCAGGCGGTGCCTCTGACGGGCGTCGCCATCGTGTGCACGCCGCAGGACGTGGCCACCGACATCGCGGTCAAGGCGCTGATGATGTTTCGCCGTCTCAACGTGACGCCGCTGGGCCTGATCGAGAACATGAGCTGGTACGTGTGCCCGAGCTGCGGGCACCGGCACGAGATATTCAGCCACGGCGGCGCAGAGTCCGCGGCGCAGCGGTTGGGCGTTCCTTTCCTCGGCGCGATCCCGCTCGAAGAATCGATCCGCGAGGACGCCGACGCCGGCACGCCGGTAGTGATCTCCCGGCCTGAGTCGGCCGGCGCGAAGGCCTTCATCGAGATCGCCTCGCAGGTGGCGGCGCGCA
>DASSLR010000085.1:0-12434 GCA_035689345.1 Candidatus Dormiibacterota bacterium | reverse complement strand
GCAGAGCCGTCCTCTTCGTAGACCTCGCTAGCGGCAAACCTGGCGGCCAGGCTCGAGAAGCAGAGCTCGAGCATGTCGATCTCGTGGCGCACGAGCGCCATCTCGGCAGCGACCTCGCGCGGTGTACGAGTGTCGGTGACGGGCCGCTCCGAATCGGTCGCCGCGATCATGAGAAGAGTATACGAACATTAGTTCGAGTTGTCAAGCCAAATTAACAACCCAAATTCAACTCAGCTGCCTTCCAGCCCGCCAACGCCCTCTTCACAGTCCGTCCTCTAACCTCTCCAGACGTGCCCTCTGTCATCCACGTCCCAGGCCTTGCCGGCGACAACCTGACCCACGGCTTCTCGACCCTGCAGCTCGGCTCGGTGGGCCTGACCCACGCCAAAGACCCCGACCAGGCACGCGAGTCCCGCCGCCGTTTCCTGACCGAGCTGGGCCTGGACGAAGCCTCACTCACCGTCGCCGGCGCCGTGCACGGCGCCGAGGTCGCACGGGTCGACCAACCCCAACCGGTCGTCGAAAACGTCGACGCCCTCATCACCGATCAGCCGGGAATCGCCCTCTTCGCCACCTACGCCGACTGCTACCCGATCGTTCTCTACGACCTCGAGCGCCAGGCCGCGGGGCTCGTCCACGCCGGCTGGCGCGGCACCGAAGCCGGCGTGGCGCGCGCCGCCGTCAAGGCGATGCAGAAGGAGTTCGGCACCCGCCCCGAGGCCATCCAGGCCGGAATCGGCCCAGGCATCTGCGGTCTGTGCTACGAGGTGGGTGCTGACGTCGCCGGTCGATTCGACCCCCGCTTCGTCCGTCCGACAAGAGACGCCTTTCTTCTCGATCTCGCCGCGGCGAACCGCGCGCAGCTTCAGGACGCCGGCGTGCGCGACGTCTACGCGCTCGACCTGTGCACCAAGGAGACCGACTACCTCCCGTCGCACCGCCGCGACCATGACGGCGCGCGTTTCGGCGCCATCGTCGCGATCCATCATCAAAGGTGAGCGTCGAAGAGAACCTCAAAGCGGTGCGCGAAAGGATCGCCCGCGCCGGTGGGAACCCGGACGAGATCACGATCGTCGCGGTGACCAAAGGCTTCGGCCCCGACGTGTGCCGCGCAGCGATAGCTGCGGGCCTCACCGCCCTCGGCGAGAACCGCGTGCACGAAGCCCTGACGAAGATGGCCGAGGTCGACGGCGCCGAGTGGCACCTCATCGGTCACCTGCAAACGAACAAGGCGAAGCTGGCCGCGGGGCGCTTTCAGCTCATCCAGTCGGTGGATTCCGCGCGCCTCGCCGAGCACATCGCCCGCATCGACAGCACGCAAAGGGTGCTCGTCGAGGTGAACGTCGCCCGCGAGCCGCAGAAGACCGGCATCGCCCCCGAGGAAGCGGTCGCGCTCGCAGGCGAAGTCGCGAAACACCTCGAGCTGCGCGGGCTGATGGCCATGGGCCCGTCGCATGGCGATCCGACCGAAGCCTTCACCGAGCTGCGCCACCTTCGCGACCAGGCGCAGGAGAAGATCGGCCGGGCGCTGCCAACGCTGTCGATGGGCATGAGCGGCGACTTCGAGGCCGCCGTGAAGGCCGGAAGCACGATGCTACGCTTGGGCCAGGTGCTCTTCGGCCCGCGGCCCGAGCGATGAATCGATGTTTCTGATCACAAGCGTCCTGACGCTCGCGCTCTACGCGCTCCTCATCCTCGTTTTCATCCGGGTCGCGCTGTCGTGGCTCAGCCCGTATCCGAAAAGCGAGTGGCAGCGCGTCATCTTCCGTGTCACGGAGCCGATGCTCGCGCCGGTGCGCAGGTGGGTTCCCCCGGTGTCGGGCTTCGACCTGTCGCCACTGGTGGTGACGATGGTGATCCTCTTCGTGATCGCCGCCGTCCGCAGCATCGGCTAGGTAGAATTTCGAGCAGTAGTAGCGGCGGAGACGGAGACGGGTAGGCCCGGCCTGCTCGGTCGACAGAGAGCCCGGCACAGCTGAGAGCCGGGCGGCCGAGCCTGGAGTCCGAGATCACTCCCGAGCCGCAACCCAAAGAGTGTCCGGGGTGAACTCGCCTCTCCCACCGGGAGAGGGCAAGGGTGAGGGTGCCCTGGGAATCTGGGTGGTACCGCGGGCCAGCCGGCTCGTCCCAGACCGAAGCGAGTGATAGCGCGCGCGTCTGGAAGAAACGAGATGGCCAAGAGCAAGACCGCAAAAACCCGGTTCGAGAGGGTCGACCAGAAGGTCAGCTTCCCCGCGCTCGAGAGGGACCTGCAGGCGAAGTGGCGTGACGAGAAGACCTTCGACCAGTCGCTGAAGCTGCGCGAAGACCGTCCTCGATTCGTGTTCTACGAGGGCCCGCCCACCGCCAATGGCCGGCCCGGCACGCATCACATCCTCGCGCGCTCTTTCAAGGATCTGTTCGGTCGCTACAAGACGATGAAGGGCTTCTACGTGGAAAGGAAGGCCGGCTGGGACACGCATGGCCTGCCGGTCGAGCTCGAGGTCGAAAAGGAGCTGCACATCTCGGGCAAGTTCGACATCGAAAACGAGATCGGCGTCGAACGTTTCAACCAGCTGTGCCGGGAGAGCGTCTACAGGTACGTCGACGAGTGGGTCGCCTTCAGCCAGCGCATGGCGTTCTGGCTGGACTACGACAACGCGTACTGGACTCTGACCTCCGACTACATCCAGTCGGTGTGGTGGGCGCTGAGCGAGATGTGGAAGCAGGGTCTCGTGTACAAGGGCTTTCGCGTCGCGCCGTACTGCCCGCGCTGCGCGACGCCGCTGTCCAGCCACGAGCTTTCACTCGGCTACAAGGACAACGTTCCCGATCCGTCCATCTACGTGCGGTTCCGGCTCAAGAAGGATCCCAAGACCTCGATCCTCGCGTGGACGACGACGCCATGGACGCTGCCGGGCAACGTCGCGCTGGCGGTCGACAACGACATCGATTACGTCAAGGTGAAACAGGGCGACGAGTTCCTGATCCTCGCCGAGGCGCGGACCGGCGTCCTGGACGGACCGTTCGAGGTCGCCGAGAAGATGAAGGGAAGGGCCCTCGTCGATCTCGACTACGAGCCCGTCTACCCCTATTCGGTGCCGAAGGAGGGGCGCGCCCAGTACGTGGTGCCCGCCGACTTCGTCTCCACCGAGGAGGGCACCGGCGTCGTCCACACGTCGGCCCTTTACGGCGTCGACGACCTGCGCCTGTGCCTCTCGTTCGGCATCCCGTTCTCGCACACGGTGGACCTGAGCGGGCGCTTCTTCCCGTACGTCGAGAAGTTCGCTGGCATCGGCGTCAAGGACGCGGACTCGCTGATCCAGCACGACCTCAAGGAGCGCGGCCTTCTCTACAAGTCGGAGACGATCCTGCACACCTATCCCGAGTGCTGGCGCTGCCGCACGTCCCTCATCTACTACGCGCTCGATTCGTGGTACGTGCAGACGACCAAGCACAAGGCCGAGCTGCTCTTCAACAACATGAACACCAACTGGGTCCCGGAGCATGTGAAGACCGGACGCATGGGCGACTGGCTCGAGAACAACGTCGACTGGGCGATCTCGCGCTCGCGCTACTGGGGCACGCCGCTGCCGTTCTGGGTGTGCGAGCAGTGCAAGCAGCAGAAGTGCGTCAGCTCCGCGGCCGAGCTGGGCCTGAAGGAAGATTTCGACCTGCATCGCCCGTACATCGACGCGGTCACCATCCCGTGCGAGAACTGCGGCGGAGTGATGCGGCGCGTGCCCGAGGTGCTGGACTGCTGGTTCGACTCCGGCGCCATGCCCTTCGCGCAGCGGGGCCACCCGCGCCACGACACCAAGCTCTTCGAGGAGACGTTCCCCGCCGACTTCATCAGCGAGGCGCTGGACCAGACTCGCGGCTGGTTCTACTCGCTGCTGGCGATCTCGACGCTCCTGTTCAAGCAGAACGCCTACCGCAACGTGATCTGTCTCGGCCTGGTCGTCGATCCGAAGGGCCAGAAGCACTCGAAATCGCGCGGCAACGTGCTCGACCCGAACTACCTCTTCGACACGTTCGGTTCCGACGCCGTGCGCTGGTACTTCTACACCGCCGCGCCGGTGGGCGAGAACTACAGGACCAGCGCCGACACGCTGAAGGAGACGGTGCAGCAGTTCCTGCTCCCGCTGTGGAACTGCTACGCGTTTCACGTCAACTACGCGGTTGTCGACGGTTTCGATCCCGGGCAACCGGCGGTGCCACTCGCGGGCCGACCCGTGCTCGACCGCTGGCTGCTGTCCCGCCTGGCGGGCCTCGTGAAAACCGTCGACTCGAAGCTCGCCGACTACGACGTCACCGGTGCGGCGCGTCCGATCGCGGCCTTCGTCGACGACCTCTCCAAGTGGTACATACGGCGCTCGCGCAACCGCTTCTGGAAGTCGCAGTCCGACGCCGACAAGCAGTCGGCGTACCAGACGCTGCACACGACGCTGACCACGGTGTCGCAGCTGCTGGCGCCGTTCACGCCGTTCATCTCGGATGCGATTCACCGCAACCTGTCGGGCGGTCGCAGCGTGCACCTCGCGGATTACCCGAGCGTCGACGCCTCGGCGTTCGACCCCAACCTCGAAGAGCAGATGGCCGCCGCGCGCCGGATCGTCGAGGCCGGCAACGCAGCGCGCGACGCCGCGCGCATCAAGGTCCGGCAGCCGCTGCGAGCGATGGACGTGCCCGGTGAAGCGCTGCCCGAGGAGATCGCGGCCATCATCCGCGACGAGCTGAACGTGAAGTCGCTTCGGTTCAAGGCGCCCGAGGTGAAGCTCGACACCGACATCACCGAGGACCTGAAGCTCGAGGGCCTGGCGCGCGAGCTCGTGCGCATGGGCAACGACCTGCGGCGGCAGCTCGGGTTCAACGTCGAGGATCGCGTCCACGCGCGCTTCGAGGCGGGCGGTATGCTGGCGCGCGCCATCGAGAAGCATGGGGATTACATCAAGCGCGAGACACTCGCCCTCGACCTTCTGCCTGGCCGCGAGGCTGGTTTCGAAGGCGATGAGCGCAGGGTGGAAGGAGAATTCGTCTGGATAGGCCTCAAGCGAGCCTGACCGTCACCGCGGGTCGGATTGGCTTCCTCGCCGTGGCGGCGCTGGTCTTCATCGCCGACCGCGTGACCAAGGACCTCGTCACGGCGACGGTTCCCTACGGCACCGAATTTCCGGCGATCGACCACCTGGTGTGGATCACCAACATCCACAACTCGGGCGCGGCCTTCGGCCTGGCCCCGGCGTTCGCGATCGTGTTTCTGCTGGCCTCGCTGCTGGTGGCGGTCGGCCTCGTCGTGTACGTGTTCTCGCACCGCGACTCGCTGCCGGTCAACCTGGTGCTCGGTCTCGTGCTCGGCGGGACCATCGGCAACGGCTTCGACCGCGTGATCTTCGGCACCGTCACCGACTTCGTCGCGGTGCATTTCTGGCCGGTGTTCAACGTCGCGGACTCGGCGGTCAGCGTGGGTGTGGTGCTCCTGGCTGCGGGGTACCTGCTGCAACGCAAGCCACGCAACGGCTGATCGCGGCGTCGCCCGCCGCCCGGCTCGACCGCTTCCTCGCCGAGCACACGACGACGCTGAGCCGCTCGGCCGCCTCCCACCTGATAAAGGACGGGAGGGTGCTCCTCAACGGCCGCGAGGGCCGGGCGTCGGACCGCGTGGCCGCCGGCGACGTGGTGGAGTTCGCGCTGCCCGAGCCGCACCCGGCGCGCGCCGGGGCGGAGTCGTTGCCGCTGCGAGTGGTCCACGAGGATGCCGACCTGTTGGTGATCGACAAGCCGGCGGGCATGGTCGTGCATCCCGCGCCAGGCCACATCTCCGGCACGCTCGTCAACGCGCTGCTGGGCCTGGGCGGCGGCTGGTCCGCCGCGGGCGGGGAGGAAAGGCCGGGCATCGTCCACCGGCTCGACAAGGGCACCTCCGGACTGATCGTGGTGGCGCGCAACGACGCCGCCCACCGCGCGCTGGCCGCCCAGCTCGGGGATCGCACCCTCAGCCGCACGTACCTCGCGATCGCGCGGGGCGTGATCAAGGAGAAGGCGGGGGAGCTGGAGGGTCCCATCGGCCGGCACCCTCGCGAGCGCAAGCGCATGGCCGTGGTGAAGGGCGGCCGCTTCGCGCGGACGAGGTACGAGGTCGTGGAGCGAAAACGGGCTTATACACTCGTGCGCTGTGACCTCGACACCGGGCGCACCCACCAGATCCGCGTCCACCTCGCGGCGTTCGGCCATCCGGTGGCCGGCGACCCGGATTACGGCGGCCGCCGGGCGGACGAGCCTGGCCGGCCGATGCTGCACGCGTGGCGGTTGCGCCTCCGCCACCCGAGCTCGGGGGACGAGTTGAGCTTCGAGGCGCCGCCGCCGGCCGACTTCACCGATTTCTGGTCGTCCCTCGAATGAGCGCGAGCCGCGGCCTCGTGTTCGTCATCTCCGGCCCCTCGGGCGTGGGCAAGGACGCGCTCATCGACAGGCTGCTCGCGAAGGATCCCAACCTGCGCCGCTCGGTCTCGTTCACGACGCGCCAGCCGCGCGCCGGCGAGAAGGACGGGGTCGACTACTCGTTCGTCACACGCGACAAGTTCGACCGCCTGGTCGCAGGCGACGAGATGCTGGAGCACGCGTCGTACGACGGCAATCAGTACGGCACGTCGCGCGACCGGGTCACAGCGCTGCGGGCCGCAGGCAACGACGCGATCCTGAAGATCGACGTGAAGGGCGCGCAGCAGGTCCGCAGGCGCCTGCCCGACGCCACGTTCATCTTTCTGACTCCACCGTCGATGGCCGAGCTCGTCAGGCGCACCGCCAAGCGCCACACCGAAAGCGCCGAGGAGCGATCGGCGCGCCAGATGATCGCCGAGACGGAGATGAAGTACGCAACCCACTACGACCACGTCGTCGTCAATGACGACCTCGAACGCGCCGTGGACGAGGTGCTCAGCATCATTCGGTCGGTGCGCGCGCGCCACACTTAGGTCCATGCCTCTCGATCCGACGCCCGTCCCGGACGAGCTTCGCGGCCTGCGCATCGCGCTGCTCGTCGCCGGCGGGATCGCGGCCTACAAGCTGGCCGACCTGGCCTCGGCGCTGACCCAGGCCGGGAGCGAGGTGCGCGTGGCCATGACCTCATCGGCCGCCAGGTTCGTCGGCCCGCCCACGTTCCAGGGCGTGACCGGGCACCCGGTGCTCACGTCGACGTGGCCCGGCTCCGACACGCCCGAGCCTCACGTGTTCCTCGGCGATTGGGCGCAGCTTATCCTCCTCGCGCCGGCGACGGCGAACGTCATCGCGCGGGCCGCGCGCGGCCAGTCGGACGACATCGTCACGGCGACCCTGCTTGCGGCCCGCTGCCCGGTGGTGATCGCCCCGGCGATGAACGACGCGATGTGGGCGAAGCCTGCGGTGCAGGAGAACCTCGCGGTGCTGCGCGCGCGCGGCATCACCGTCGTCGAGCCGGAATCGGGCCGGCTGGCGAGCGGGCACACGGGCGCGGGACGGCTTGCCGGAACTCCCGCGCTGCTGGGCGCGATGGCCGCGGCGGCGCGGTCGCGCTACGACTTCGCGGGCCGGCACGTGATCGTGACGGCTGGCGCCACGCGCGAGCCCATCGATCCGGTGCGCTTCATCAGCAACTACTCGAGCGGCAAGATGGGCTTCGCCATCGCCGCTGCGGCCGCGGATCGCGGCGCCCGCGTGACGCTCGTGTCCGCCGCCGCGCACGAGGATCACCGCGGCGTCGACGTGCATCACGTCGAGACGGCGCAGCAGATGCTCGACCAGCTGCGCAAGGACGTCCGCGGCGCCGACCTGCTCGTGATGGCCGCCGCGGTGGCGGATTTCCGTCCGACGACGACCGCGACCGGCAAGATCCGCCGCGAGGAGACGCCGAAGCTCAACCTCGAGCTCGAGCCGGTGGGCGACCTGGTGGCGGCGCTGGCAGAGGATCCCGTGGCGAGCGGCGTCTTCATCGTCGGCTTCGCCGCGGAGAGCTCGGAGGTCGACGCCCACGCGCAGGAGAAGCTCAAGCGCAAGCGGTTGCAGGCGATCGTCGCCAACGACATCTCGCGCAAGGACATCGGCTTCGGCAGCGACTACAACGAGGGCGTGATGCTGTTCGCCGACGGCACGCGCCAGGTGCTGGAGCGCACGACCAAGCGCGTGATGGCCGACCGGATCCTCGACCTGGTACTGCCTAAGCTCAAGTAGCAATGCTCTTCGCTGAGGTGGCGGTCGAGGCGGCGCGCGCCCTCGACCGGCAGACGTACAGCTACGCGGTGCCCGACGGCATCGACGTGGTGCCGGGCCACCGCGTGACCGTGCCCTTCGGCCGGCGCAACACGTACGGGTTCGTCGTCTCGCTGGGGACCGAGGACCCGGGCGTCGAGGTCAAAGCGATCCTCGACGCGCGTGGCGACCCGCTGCTGCTGCCGCACCAGGTCGAGTTGGCGCGCCTCGTCGCCGACCACTACTGGGTGCCGATCATCGAGTGCGTGCGGGCGATGCTGCCGCCGCGAGTCAGGGCGAGCGGCTCGATCGGCTCCGCGCCGTCGACCCGGCAGAGGCGCCACAGCAGGCTCCTCGAGCTGGCGCTCGGACCCGCCCGCCACGAGCCGGCGCCACAGCTGACCTCTGAGCAGGGCGCGGCGCTCGAGGTGATCGAGGCCGGCGCGGCGACGCTTCTGCACGGCGTCATCGCCAGCGGCAAGACCGAGGTGTACCTGGCCGCGGCGCAGCGGGCCCTGGCACAAGAGCTGCGCGTGCTCCTGCTGGTGCCCGAGATATCGCTCACGCCGCAGCTCGTCGAGCGAGTGCGCGCGCGGCTGCAGGCGCCGATCGCGATCCTCCACAGCCAGCTCACCGAGCTCGAGCGCGCGCAGCAGTGGTGGCGCGCTCGGCGCGGAGAGGCCATGGTGGTGCTGGGCAGCCGCTCCGCCGTCTTCGCGCCGATCCCGAAGCTCGGCCTGATCGTCCTCGACGAGGAGGGCTCGGCGGCCTACAAGCAGGACCGGACGCCGCGGTACGAAACGGGCTGGGTGGCGCGCAGGCTGGCCGGCGTCACCGGCGCGAAGCTCGTGGCGGGGTCGGCGACCCCGAGCGTGTCCACTTACCATGCCGCCGTCGAGGGCGAGCTGGCGCTCGCGCACATGCGCAAGCGCGTGCGCGGCGAGGACGCCCCGGTCGAGCTCGTGGACATGCGTGACGAGCTCACGTCGGGCAACCGCCAACCGCTCTCGCGCCGGCTGCTGGAGGTGGTGGACAGGACCCTCGAGAACGAGGAGCAGGTGATCCTCTACCTGAACCGCCGCGGGCTTTCGACCTACGTGATGTGCCGCGAGTGCGGGCGGTCGGTGCAGTGCCTCGGGTGCTCTGTCTCGCTGGTGCAGCATGCGGAGATCGACGGGTTGGTCTGTCACTACTGCGGCTACTCGCGAGCCATGCCGCAGTCATGCCCTTACTGCGGCAGCCGGCACATCCGCGGCCTGGGCATGGGCACGCAGCGCCTCGAGTCGATGGTCAAGAAGCTGTGGCCGCGCGCACGGGTGCTCCGCCTCGACAGCGACGTCGCGCGCGGGCCGGACGCCTACTTCGAGATCTGGGAAGCGTTCCGCGAGCGCCGCGCCGACATCCTCGTGGGCACGCAGCTCGTCACGCGCGGCCTGGACCTGCCGGCTGTGACGTGCGTCGGCGTGGTCGACGCCGACCTTCCGCTGCACTTCCCCGACTACCGGTCGGCCGAGAACACGTTCTCGCTCGTGGTGCAGGTGGCGGGGCGCGCGGGTCGCGACGGCCGCCCGGCACACGTGGTCGTGCAGACGAGCAACCCCGAGCACTACAGCCTGCGCTGCGCGGCGGCGGGCGATTACGAGGGCTTCTACGCGGCCGAGCTGCCGTCGCGGAAGGCCTTCCACTTCCCGCCGTTCGCGGATCTCGCCGTGCTGACGCGCACGGACGCCGACGACGCGCGCGCCGCGGCGGACGCGCGTGAGGCCGCGGACGCGATCGCGAGCGGGCTACTCAAAGACGGTGTTGACGGCATTCGCGTCATGGGTCCATCGCCCGCATTCATCCACCGGCTGCGCGGCGAATATCGCTGGCAGGTCACACTGAAGGGCGACGGACTCGAGCGCGCGCGCCACCTCGCGCCGCGGGGCAAGGGCTGGAGCTTTGACGTGGACCCTGTCACCTGATGATGCGCGGAGCTGAAGAACGGAAACGCGACGTGCTCGCGGTGCTCGAGCGTCACGGCCACATGTGGCTGACGACGGCGCACGAGGGCCGGCCGCACGCCATCGGCGTCTCGGCGCTGTGGGACGGCGTCGACCTGCTCGTGACCACCGCCGGCACGAGCCGCACGGCTCAGAACCTTCGGGAGAGCCGCGTGGCGGCGCTGCTCGCCGGCACTCCGGACGACGCGGTGGTCATCCACGCCGACCTGGTCGAGTCGATGCCGGCCGCCGGCGCGGAGGACGTGGCACGGCGCTGGGTCGAGGTGATGGGCTGGGACCCGCGCGAGACAGGGGAGGGCTGGCACTTCTTCCGCCTGCACCCGAACCGCGTCCAGGCGTTCCGCGGTTACGACGATATCGGGGGCCGGGAGGTCATGCGGGGAGGCCGCTGGCTGGCGTAGATCCGAAAGCCTCTGGGTAGAATCGGAAACGTGGCCGTCCGCCCGATCTTGAATTTCGATCAGCCGGTGCTTCGCGAGAAGGCGAAGAAGGTGTCGCGCGTCGACACCTCGATTCAGCGCCTCATCGACGACCTGGCCGAGACCATGCTGGCAGCGCCCGGCGCCGGCCTCGCCGCCCCGCAGATCGGAGTGCCGCTGCGCGTGTGCGTGGTCAAGGGCGACGACAACCAGATCTGGGCGCTCGTCAACCCGGAGATCGTCAAGCACGACGGTGTGCAGGTCGGGTACGAAGGGTGCCTCAGCTATCCCGGATGGGTGGGCGAGGTCGCGCGCCACGAGACTGTCGTCGTCAAGGGCCGCAACCGCCGCGGCAAAGAGGTGCGCATCAAGTCGAGCGGCTTCACCGCGCGCGCCTTCCAGCACGAGCTCGACCACCTCGACGGCGTCCTCTTCATCGACCGCCTGACCAACCTCGACACCCTGCGGCGCGTCGAGGAGCTCGAGGCGGACGAGCAGGAAGCCGCCGTCGCCGCCGCTTCGGGTTAGGTCCGACTTCCTGAAGATCGTCTTCATCGGCACGGCCGCGTTCGCCGTGCCCTCGCTGGTGAGACTGCTGGCCGACGGCCACGACGTGCCGCTGGTGATCACTCAGCCGGACCGGCCGGGTCACCGCATGAAGGTGACGCCGCCGCCGGTAAAGACCGTGGCACAGAAGGTCGGCCTCGAGGTCGAGCAACCGGAAAGGATCAAGGATCCCGCACTGGTCGACCGGCTGCGCGCGCTGGCGCCGGACCTGATAGTCGTGATCGCCTATGGCCAGATCGTTCCGAAGGCCGTGCTCGAGATTCCGCGCCATGGGGTCTGGAACGT
The DNA here is from genome assembly GCA_035689345.1 of Candidatus Dormiibacterota bacterium. Lineage (GTDB taxonomy): Bacteria > Chloroflexota > Dormibacteria > Dormibacterales > Dormibacteraceae > CF-118. The sequence goes on along the minus strand of DASSLR010000085.1, from coordinate 958 downwards.
GCACGCGTCGCTGCTCCCGCGATGGCGCGGGGCCGCGCCGGTGGCGCGCGCGATCATGGCGGGGGATGCCACGACCGGGGTGACGATCATGCAGATGGACGAGCAGCTCGACCACGGGCCAATCCTCGCCGCGGAGTCCGTCGCCATCGCGCCAGGCGAGGACGCTCCCACGCTGACCGCCCGGCTCGCGGAGCTGGGTGCGGACCTGCTCACAGCGACCATCGCGCGACGGGCCGAGCTGCAGCCGGTGACGCAGGATGACGCCGAGGCGACGCTCGCGCCACGGCTGACGCGGCAGGACGGTGAGCTCGAGTGGGAGATGGGAGCAACGGAGATCGACCGGCGCGTGCGCGCGCTGCAGCCGTGGCCAGGCGCCACGCTGCCGACCAGGCGCGGCCGCGTGAAGGTGTTGAGCGGACACGTCGACGGCGAGCGCTACGTGCCCGACGTGGTGCAGCTTCCCGGCAAGAGGCCGGCGCCGGCGAAGCAGGTGCTCGGGGATGCCTGAACGCGACAAGGACGGCGAGCGCGAGCGCGACAAGGCCGTCAACCGGCGCGCGTATCACGACTACTTCATCGACGAGAAGTACGAGTGCGGCCTGGTGCTGGCGGGCACGGAGGTCAAGTCGATCCGCGAGGGCCGGTGCAACCTGCGCGACGGCTACGTGCGCATCGACGGCCACGAGGCGTGGCTGGAGAACGTGCACATCTCGCCGTACGTGCAGGCCAACCTGATGAACCACGAGCCGGTGAGGCCGCGCAAGCTGCTGCTGCACCGCAAGCAGATAGCGAGCCTGATCGGCAAGGTGCGCCAGAAGGGCTACACGCTCATCCCGCTGCGGGTTTATTTCGTGCGCAATCGCGCGAAGGTCGAGATCGGCCTGGCGCGGGGCAAGCGCCAGTACGACAAGCGCCAGGCTATCGCCGAGCGCGACGCCAAGCGGGAGATCGCGCGAGC